>CAYJFA010000003.1:0-168476 GCA_964369545.1 uncultured Holosporaceae bacterium | reverse complement strand
ATATTCTAGCAAATAGTCCAACTGAACTATTCATTCATACCGCCTCCTGTTTTCTAGGCACTCTCAATTATTTAGTGATTGGATATTTCTGATCTTCGATTGCATTGCTTTCCTTCTTTAATTTTTATTCGTTTTTTCGTCCTAAATCCCAAATCTCGCTCCGATACACACCAAAACGTGAGACAAAAGCCTTGTAACCCTTCATCCATAAACGCAAAATAGCGTTCCAACCCCTCTTTTTTTACTTACTCGTCTGGAATGATTTTGAACTCCTTCAATAATATTGTTCCGTTGATCTATTTGATAACTCTGAAAATACTCTTTTAAATTCAATAATACCTTATTTGTGAGCGCGCTTTTCTGCCTCTGCGTGAATCAAGTAAACCGTCAAATTCCATGATTACTGCGCGTTCATTAAAATACAGATAGAAGTATCTTCTGCTAATGCCATCCATGCGTATTTTCAGCATTTTTAACTTATCTCGTAACATATCACTCATGACTGCCTATGTTTTTGCAAAATACGATGAACAGAATTCTTGGAAATACCAACTTCATCTGATATTTCTTTAAGACTGAGGTGTTCTTGCCCCGTATAATTGAACCAGTTTTAGGTTTCTGGTTGTTTTACAATTACTAAGAATATGATTGGAGATGAATTATGCAAAAAATAAGACAGGCATAAGAAATAGTGATGCTATTGAGTAAGGTAGAGATGCTGATAAATCAAGGCAAGACGGTTTTGCTATCGTGCAAGAAATGCGGAATATATTACGAGATACGTTAAAAATGCTGAAAATACGCAACTCTCCTCGAAATTCTGATGAATGCTGCTAACCAGTTACCTGAAAATATTTCAGCCGAGGAATTATCTTTGTTTAAAGCAATAGGTATTAAGTTACTGAAACAGAAGAATTAAATTGGACTCATATTGAGCCTGCATTTATATAAAAAATTAATCCACAAAATGAAAGTTTGCAATATTCACTTCATCTAAATCTATTTCAGCACCTTTTGACCGCAAAATTCCCTTAACATCAACTATTCTATCTCTTGTATAATGTCTATCTCTTAGATTCACAACAACAATATCGACAGGTAAGTGTTCTCTAGACATGTGCCGCACAAAACATATTCCATTGTGTGCTTCATCTAAATAAAACATCTCTACCCAAAATACATCACCAGACTCATGAAGTTGTCTGAATGTTGTGTTGATATTTCTTACAAAACTCGGCATAGGCTGCATCAAATTAAACTGACTCATATCATCCATAGCGCCACCAAAATGTCCTCTAGTTTCAGCTATTACAAAAGGACGCTTCGTGATGATGGATAATAATTCATCACCAACCATAAAATACCAACCTGCATCTGAAGAAAAAGCTGCTATGGCCATTCTTTCTTTGGATAGGCGCAGTTTTTCATCTAGATCAACAGATCTTAACCTCCCATCTATTATTTTTCCCCTTATAATTTTTTCCATGAGCTTATCGTCTTCTTGAAAGATTGCAGGGATATCATCTAAATCACCATACCATCCTTCAATCTCTCTCTGAGTTACCAATAGTCTTATTGCTGCCTGCAAAGTTGTTCCATGATCATGTGAACCAGAAAAACCTATTGTGCCATTCCAAAACCTAGAAGGATATCCTCTTGAAACAAGTTTTTTCTTACCTAAATCTGACAAAAACCACTCATATCCTTTTTTTCCCAAGCTGATTTGTGGCACAGTTAAAAACACCGAAAGATTTGTTAAATTAGTGAATCCTGTAGCACGACATGCCTCTAACACTGCATCCTTTGGTTTTTCCACTGGTATAAGAGCTTCTCCAAATGTTATAATTGGAGCGTCATCTTTCAGTCTTCTTATTAAATCTATGCATCTTCTAAGAACAAATTGATTCACATCCGTACCATAATCTATACGTACACCTTCAAAACCAAATCTAGTAATGGATCGTATAATTAATGGACGCCATAGATGTTCAAATATCTCACTGCGATTTTCTTCTGTATCATAATTAAAAACTCTTACATCATCCCATCTGTCTGAGCTTGCTTTAAACCATCGCCTTGTATCAATGCCTAATCGTTGAAAATGAACGAAAGAGCCATCAACAAGCGGTGAGTCTTTAGCCACATGATTCAGAACAAGATCAAATATCGGAACAAGATTTCTTTCCTTTGCTGTATCTGTATATGTTCTTATAAAGCCTTCATGCTCAGATGGATTGCATAATGGATTGCCATCTGAATCTACCATCTCGGAATAAATCAATGATGGATCATACATCGCATACAGTGAATTTCTGGCATTAATAGGAGTCCCTTTACCTTCATCAACTCTTCTTACTACTGTAGTATCAGATATTTTAAAAAACGGATTAACCCACACTACATTAAATCCCATATCAGCAATATGTGGTAAATATGCTGTCATAGCTCTAAAATCCATATTCCACACTCTTGGAAATTGGTTATATATAAGAATAGGATCTCGATGCATAGCAAATACATTTGACAAATTAACGATCAATGAAAAAAGACAAATTATTCTAATTAATAAATAACGCATTCTGACACTCTATAATCAATTAAATTTGAAAAACCACACGATAACATTTTTGACTAAAAATGCTAATATAAAGTAAATTAATACAAAAAATAAAACCATTCCCAATTAAGTTGGGCTGGTATTAAAACGTCCATCTAATAAGTTGTTTTTTCGAATTCACACGCGCTATCAATCCATTTAAACGTGTCCGCAACAACTCAATATGAAGTTGCTCAGAGGTCAACGCACTTGTTGACAAAGCCTCCTGAAGGTCTGTAACTCCGACTTTCCAAGCATTAAAGAACTTTGATACAGCTTTTGATACAAAAAAACGATGTGTATCGACACTAACACGGTCCATAAAAAATTCCATGTTTCTAAGCCATGCTTCAGTTTTCTCTTTAGTTACAACACTAAACTTCAAGTCGATTACACTTCTTCTCACTACATCCCAAAATGTAGAAGAGTAGTTCAAGGTATCAGATGGAGTACCTAGATATTCTTCAACAAAAGCTCTATATTCCTCAGAAGAAAAAGGAACTGTCCTCTTTTCATCTAATCCACTTTGCTGTAATATTTCGGCTTCACCAACTGCCTTCCCTGTTTCCTGTGCCACAACGACTAACCTAGAGCTATCATGAGTATCATGCACCCAACTAAGTTCAGGCAAGTCCGCAACAACAACAGTTAACAAACAAACACTACTTAATATACTAAAAACCTTCTTCATATCACACCTACCCGTATTCAGTATAAACTTAAACACTTAATTTTGTCAAAGAAAATAAGACGAAAAAACATTAAATTCTATTTATAGATATAGTTATCTTTAAATCTCTTTCCTTGCTTATAATTTCCGTTGAATAGCCTAAACCAACAGCTATAATGGGCTCATATCCTTCTGGTATTCCTAATTTTCGTTTTAGATCTTCATTTTTTTGTATCGCAACTGCTGGCATCCAAAGATAAACGCTAGCTACATCTTGGTCTGTAGCAGCAAGTAGCATGTTTTCCGCAATACAGGATACATTAGCATATTTTATATTGGGGGTTTCTGGAATTTCTTGAGAGGTAATGATCACAAGCGTAGGAACATCGTATATTACATCCATATCCGTATTAAAATGTTTCTTAGATATATCTGTTATTTTTCTAAGAATTTCCTTATTTTGAACTACTGTAAAATGAATTGTATCATATCTTTTCCTACCAACAGGCGCTAAACAACCAGCTGATAATATAGAATTTAAGCATTCTTCTGATATTTGATCTTTCCTAAAATTACGAACTGATTTTCTTAACGCAATTGCTTTTAATGTTTCCATTGAAAAATATCCTCACTAACATTCAATTATAGCATAGCAAAAAATTGCTCTAATTTTGCTTTTAAATTATCGCCTAAACGTCTGTTTTAAAGATTTAAATAGCACTTAATAATTCAAAGAGTTATAAATTAAGTAATAGTTGATTTCTAAATATCTCATATCTTCTTAGTTTTTTATAAATTAACATATGTTCTTTTGAGCTTACTATTATTAGATTACTTAATGTGTTATTCAAATTATCTACATCAATATGATGGAGATGGAAGCACGAAAATATCGTTCCATACTTCCTCTCATATTTATATCTGTGAAGTGTTGTTTGTCCATTCCTGTAATATCCATCTTCATTTCTGAAAAACGTATGGCCTTTATATTTTATCTTTCGTCTTATAAAAGCCGCGATCTTCCTCCATTCCACTGCTACTCTCCTGTCCTAAGTTTTCCTATTTCTTCGGGCGAAAAATACTTATAAAATGTCGTCTTCCCCACTCCACTTGACTTGATTACATCGGAAATAAACGTATAGCTCGCAACATCCTTAATCATAGCTTCTATGGTGCGCAGTTTGTTTTCTGACATAATTTTCGCGGTCTGCCTCCGATTGGACCACTCTCTCGCGCAGCCTTTAGACCTGCCTTCGTGTTTTCAACTATTATCTCTCTCTGAAATTGATCAAATGCTGCATTGATATGAAAAAACAACCTTCCTTCTGGCGTTCCTGTGTCTATTTTTTGAGTCAATACTTTGAGATTAATTTTTCGATCTTCCAAGATCTTTACTGTGTTCATTATTTGAGATAACGATCTGGCTAATCTTGAAAGCTTCCATACCACAAGAGTGTCCCCTGCCCTCATATACTCAAGAGCTTCTTGCAACTTTGGACGATTCACCTTCGCTCCGGATATTTTTTCCGTAAATACCTTTTCACATCCAGCTTTTCTTAATTCTTGAATTTGGAATTCCGGATTTTGATCCAAGATCGATACTTGCGCATATCCTATTAGCATATTTCTGCACATAAAACGATTTTAATAAATTTTAGCAGAACTTTTTATGAGGATAAGATTTATAAACGACTTGTAACACACCAGAATAGATTACCTCTTTTGTGCCAAAGATAAGTTGTCGTTTTATTTTTCACCAATTAAGAAGCATTTCCGCGCAGTATTAAGAATTTAAGGAAGTCATACAATTCACCTGCATTATCCTGTAGGCTTATTTCAATAGTCTGTTAATCATTCTGAAATTTCCGTTAGTTATTCTTATAATCATGAAAAATTTATAGCAATATATCTTTTGCTGCTCTTAGTTAGGAAATTTTTATTTCACTAGTTGTTTTTAGAGAGCTTGCTATTAATTTATGTGGTTTCTTTTAACCGATTTTTTGCTTTTTTGAAAAAACATCAGCTTGTGTGAAAAATAAAACACAATTAATTATTTTTCAAATACATTGAATTTTTTATTCATTTACGCAAGATAGTAAAGACACAAAAGTGTGTGTTAAAACAATAAATGAGAATTGCTTTTTTACTACGATAAAAAAAGAAGTCAAAGGTAAGTTCACCCCATTAACGTATGAAGACATTGATTTGTATGAACTTTTTTAAAATTTTGGTTTTCATACAACTGCTAGGGCAACAGAAAATCTAGCCGGAAAACAACATATTCCACATTTTTATACGAATACAGAAGCACAAATAGCTTCTCGTTTATTTAAGGAAGATTCTCATAAAAATTTATTAACAACAATACAAAAAGTGACAGTACATATTTACACTTTTTTTTCCCATGCTCAAAATGCCAAGCATTGTGGCATAAAATAAAAGAAAAAATGAAAAAACCTGTGCATCACCAACTTTCGATGTGATCATTTCCTCTGCTCAAAAAATATATGCTTATGAAATACATTCTTTAAAAGAATGAAAGGAAAAGACGCCAGAAAAGTCGAGGAAATTATGGAAGTTGAAAAAGCAATGCAAGACTGGAATAAAGCACAGGAAAAACGCGTAATAGACGAATTAAATGAAAGAAAAAAATCCAAAGCACAAGCCAAGAAAGATAAGCAAAAACAAAAACCCAAGGAAAATAAGAAAGGCAAGGAAGGTAAGAAAAAGTGAAACTCTAACGAAAACCCGCAGTAACTTCCGAGCGAATAAATTATCCTAAGAAACGATTGAAATTATGCTTAGCAAAACAATAAATTTTCTTAGGAAAAAGTTTTTTGACTGCAGTAGAGGAATTAAAAAACACAGATAGCTCCTTATCTACTAGTGTATATAAAATAAAATCTAATATATATTATATGTAATTTTAATAATACATTTTTGGGGCATAGTAACGTTAAAAAGGTTGCATGTCCCATTAATTATTTATTTTCTAATGAACTTTTTTGAGGTTTAATCGTTCAGCCTCATCAAAAATTACTAACTCAGCAAAGTTGCGATTTTCTGTGCATACATGATTTGGAATTTCATCAAATATAAGTAGCGTTATTTCACTCTATTGAATGCTACTTAGTTATACTTAATTTCACCAATAATATGTCTTGGCTGAGACAATATTTGCAGAGTATACAGCATGCTATGCAATTTTTTCATTGAAATAGTTATATGAGTAAAATTTGCTTATATTATACAGCTTGAATAACTCTAAAAGGTTATCCAATTTGCAATGTTTTCGAGTCCAAAACAAAAAGTAAACGATGTCCCTCGTTTTATTATCGATAGCTCACCAAAGCCAATTACAATCAACCGCTAATCTCAATACTTGCTTCCTTACTGCAGGTTCACAGCTGTTGTACGTATAACTCAATTAATCCAAGATTACCTCTTTTGGATAAGAAATTTCATTAAACCCAGTAGGGACCCTTGACTGCTTTCTTGTTTAAAAAATGCAATTATTTGAACCAAAGTAAAAATAAAAATAGTAGTAAAAATGTTATATTACTGATTGATTTTTATGAGCTTAATATGATCATAAAGTGACATAAAATAGAAAATATAAAGGGCGTAAGATACTACGAACACAATATCAGAATCAATAAAAAACAAAAAGATCGAAAATATTGTCATTTTATAAAAATACATTATATTATAACCTGAACACCACTGCGTCAGTTGCATTATTGACGGGCTTCTTATATGATGTTCACTTAGATAGTAAAAAATATTAAATATTTTAAAAGGATAAATTACATGGAACACGTAAAGGTTATTTTACTTCAAAAAGTAGCAAAATTGGGTAATATCGGTGACATAGTTAATGTAAAGCCTGGATTCGCTAGGAATTATTTATTACGAAAAAAAATCGCACTAAGAGCCACAAACGAAAATAAAAAATATTTCGAAGATAAGAGGGCTCATATTGAAACTGAAAATGCAAAAACAAGATCCGAAGCACAAAAAATATTAGATAAAGTAAAGAGCTTTTCTATCACATTAATAAGGCAAGCCAGCGAAAAAGGACATCTATACGGATCTGTGACAGCGCGAGACATCGCCTCTGCAATAAGCGTTATAGAGGATAATGATATCACCATCTCAGCTGCTCAGATAAACTTAAATACTCCAATAAAAGAAATCGGGCTATATGAGTTGTCCGTAGATTTGCATCCGGAAGTATCGGTTCCTGTAAAATTAAGCGTTGCGAAATCAGAGGAAGAAGCTCAACAATTAGTCTCGGAAAACAATAGTTCTGATGTTACTATGGATGCAGCAGAGGCGATTGCTTAATAAATCACTCAGCAAATTTAGTAGATGAATGAGAACTGTATGAAGCAGATACTTACTCCTGAAGATATAAATTGCTTAGAGGAAAAACTGCAAAAAGCCTCTCCTGCTCCATGGCGCGTAATTGAAGATGAAAACGTTGACACAGCTTGGGTATCACCGGATATTGAAGGAAACCCGATTGCTTTATTTGACTATCGCACCGGAGATCAAAATAAAGCGGACGCTCATTTCGTCGCATATTCCCGCAATTACATGAATGTACTGATAAATGAAGTAAAGACTCTCAGAAAAAGAATCCTGGAATTAATACAATCAAATAATCTTGAGCTTCAAAAACGTTTAGATTTACAAACGGAGCTCAACGAATTGAAAAAAATAATGCAGAATTCTGATGAGCATATTTAGTTTTATTTTCGGTAATCCATTAAAGACAGAAAACCTAGAGTCAGAGCGTCTTACAAAAGTAAAGGCCCTGGCTATTTTTTCATCTGATGTTCTATCGTCAGTTGCATACGCCACCGAAGAAATTTTATTAGCTTTGGGAGCAGCGTTAGCCTTATCCTATGCCATGCCGATCGCTGGAATCATTGTAGGATTGATCTTTGTTGTCTCAATTTCTTACTGGCAGACGATAGAGGCATATCCTAACGGTGGTGGAGCATTCACTGTCGCGCATGAAAACTTTGGAGAATTTTTTGGATTAATTGCCGCGTCAGCCTTGCTAATCGACTACACATTAACTGTTGCTGTGAGCTTATCTGCAGGAGCAAACGCCATAATATCTGCATTTCCCTCTTTTGCAGGATATTCCATCCCATTTTGTTTAACATCTTTATTAATTCTAACAATAGCTAATCTAAGAGGAACAAGAGAATCAGCAGCTTTGCTTTCTGCGCCTACATACAGTTTTATAGCTTTAATTTCTCTTATGTTAATTTGCGGTTTTTTTTCTTCCGCAAGCCCCAATGTGTTGCCAGCGAAACTTCCTGATACGTCAGAAATGCTTGTCATCTTAATTTTTCTGCGAGCATTTGCTTCCGGATGCTCCGCTCTTACGGGAATAGAAGCTATAGCAAGTGGCGTAACCGCCTTCAAAACTCCTCAATACAAAAACGCTCAAATTACACTTGCTGTAATGGCCTGTATTTTATCTTTTCTATTTGTAGGAATAACATTTTTATCTCATAAATTTCATATTTGTTTTTCTCCTACAGAAACAGTTATATCACAGATTGCGAAAAAAGTTTTTGGCAGTGGGTTTTTATATTATTGTATACAATTCATAACCGCCTGTATTTTATTGCTCGCGGCAAACACTTCGTTTGCAGGATTCCCAAGATTGGCGAGCATTCTCGCGCAAGAAAAATATATCCCAACAAGATTCGCAAACCTAGGAGATCGCTTAGCGTATTCTAATGGAATAATTATGCTGGCAGCAGTGGCGACATTATTAATATGGATATTTGGAGGAGATTCTCACGCACTTATTCCTTTATACTCTATGGGTGTTTTCATATCTTTTACTTTATCGCAAGCGGGAATGGTAAAACGACTATTAATTCTAAAAGGAGAAAATTGGCAAATTAGAGCATTGATAAGCACATGCGGAACGATTGCAACGATGATAACTTTAATTGTGATCATCGAAAGCAAATTTCTACAAGGCGCATGGATAGTAACAATTCTAATACCAATATTATTCTACACATTCCGAAAGATTAATCGCAGATATAAAGAAACTAACATAGAGCTTGATTTAAAAAAAGGTGGATTAGGAGGCTTTTTGAGACCTATAAAAGAAGCAACCTCTAAAGTAGTAGTTCCGGTTTCTAGAATTCATAAAGGAACTCTCGCCGCATTACGTTTTGCCGCATCTCTATCGGACGATGTTGTTGCAGTTGTAGTTAATGTAGATCAAAAAGAAATCGAAAGGCTAAAACTTACGTGGCGTTCCATGAATTTCAGTATTCCTCTTATAATATTAAGCTCTCCTTACAGATCTGTTGTTACTCCCTTTTTAGATTTTCTCGCTGAACAAGACGAAAGGAATCCGGAAAAAGGAAAAACCATCGTCGTAATGCCAAGTTTTGTCCCTGGAAAATTTTGGCAGAACGTACTGCATAATCAAACGGCAACAATTCTCAAAACCGCACTGCTATACAGAAAGCAAAGCAGCGAACAAACCCGCATCATCGTAGAAATCCCATATCAAATGAAAATATAATTTGCATTCATAATATAAATATGAGAGTATGTTTCCCATGTCTAATATGAAATTATCAGAATCATGAAAATCACTGCTTAAATTGCCTGCTTGCGGGGCGTTAAATTCCAAGCCCAATTATATTCTTACAGCATTATCTACAAAGTAGATGTGTGTTTGTAGGTAGTATATCCGCGACACAATTTATAGAGAAAAATCATGAAACACGATAATAAAAACAATAATAATGAACATAAAACAATAGACAGTTCCGCTCGCAGTATTCTAAAAGTAACTATCCCGATTTTACTTACATCGCTATCAACATGTATGATGTTTATGGTTGATAGATTTATGCTTGCTGGATATTCAACAGACTCCATGAATGCAGCTGTGATGTCAGGATGTTTTGTTTCCGTATTTTCTTATATGCTGGTCGGCATAGCTTCTTCTGCAGAAGTTTATGTTGGCCAATACAATGGCGACAAACAATACGAACAGCTGGGAGCGCCAACATGGCAGATGTTATATTTGTCACTTTTTTCTATTTTAATCTTCTTTCCGATTGCATACTTTTCTGAATATTTCAACACACTGCCGGATTATTTCTTAAAAGAAGGGTTGGCATATCAACGTCCTCTAATGTATTTCGCTTTTCTTCAGGGCATGATTATGTCATTATCCGCGTTTTTTGTTGGACAAGGAAAAACACGAATTATAACATATGTTATTATTTCTGGAACAATATTAAACGTTATTCTAGATTACTTTTTTATATACACATTTAAAATGGGATGCTCCGGCGCCGCAATAGCAACAGTTATTGCAGAAATCGTGCAGGTAATGATTTTAGCGGTTATATTCTTTAACAGAAATAACAGAGCAATTTATAAAACATTGGAAAATCGAAATTTTAATAAGCAATTATTTTTCGGATGCATAAAAATCGGCGGCCCCTTGGCTCTTGGAAATTTCATATCCATGTTGGCATGGTACACAACGCAGACAGCTGTAAGTCATGTTTCAAAAGAATATGCAACTATATATAACATCGGAATAAACATATATGTATTTTTCATATTCTTTGGAGATGGTTTAAATAAAGCAATTGCGACAATTTCTGCAAACATGATAGGAAGAAAAGATCTCATTTCAATACGCAAAACCTATAAATTTTTTATTTATATGGGGCTCTTTTTTTCTACTTTAGTAGCAATTCCTATGATTATTTTCCCTAATTTTATTTTAAGGATATTCGATTTAATAAATAATGATATTATGAAATTACATAATGACATAAAAACAGTATTTTTATTGGTATCTTTAAATAACATACTCGAAACGCTGATGTTAACAACCGCAGGAGTTTTGAATTCAGGCGGTGATACAAGATATCCTGTAATTGTAAACCAAACATGCATTTGGATATTAGTAATCGTTCCTACAATTATCGCTTATTACTTAAAAATACTCGATGCAACCTTAGTAAATAAACTCTGCATGATATGGTTATCGATCAGTCTTTTTCTTCTTTACAGAAGATACAGAAGCCTGAAATGGTACAATAAATTGGTCTAAGGAGTTGTGTATATTCAGCAATTTGTTAATCTATATAAGCAATTAATTAGGAGGATAATACCATGACATCTTTAGTAAAATCTCTTGAAATAGTTTTAGCGGATACATATGCATTATATCTTAAAACGCAAAATTATCACTGGAACATAGAAGGATGCTGTTTTAAAGAACTGCATGTCATGTTCGAAGAGCAATACAACGATTTATTCAAGGCAATCGATGAATGTGCAGAGCTGATTCGCGGACTTGATCATAAGGTTGTTGGAACGCTCGAAGAATTTTCAAAGAAAACCAACATTAAACCTGGAAATGAAAAAGCAGAGTCCGATGAAATGATCAAAGATTTGTGTAATGATCAATCCGTTATCGAAAAAAGTTTAAAGACAGCTTTAAAAGAGGCTCAAAAAGTCGAGGATGAAGTAATCAGCGGATTCCTAATAGATCGTCTTACAATACACAGAAAAAATGGATGGATGCTGAAAAGCTCGCAATGCAGTAAGTAAAAAACTATTTTATGTTAAGTTTACAAAATCTTAGTTACAGTATTTCCGGAAACTTGATTCTGGACGAGGTAGATATGTTTGTCAGCAATAAACAACATATCGGACTTGTCGGGAGAAATGGTTCCGGAAAATCTACTTTATTCAACATAATCCAAGATTTTTTAGAATATGACAGCGGAAAAATTCAATTGGAATCCGGGTGCAGAATAATGTCTGTGAAGCAAGAAATGCCAAGCGGAAACCTCACTCCCAGAGATTTTTTACTCAACCAAGATATTCTTCGGAAAACACTGCTAGAAAAACTTGAAAACTGTCATGAAAATCCTGAGCAAATGGGAGAAATATACGACCAATTGCTGCAAATTAACGCGTTTGAAGCGGAATCGAGAGCCGCAGTCGTATTAAATGGTCTGGGATTTGATGAGGAAGCGCAAAACATGCCTCTGGAAACTTTTTCAGGAGGTTTTCGCATGCGAATCGCGCTTGGATCCGTTCTATATCAGGAACCAGATCTGCTTTTGCTCGATGAACCTACGAATCATCTTGATCTAGAAACAACCGACTGGCTTAAAGATTTTCTAAAAAGTTATCCAAAAAGTTTTATACTCATATCTCATGATAGGGATTTTCTTAACGATACCGTTAATTACGTTTTTCATCTGAAAAACAAGAAAATAACGAAATACACAGGAAATTTCGATACATTTTTGGATATATATACTCTCAACCAGAAAAATGCCGAAGAATATAATGCGAAAATGGAAGAAAAGCGCGCTCATATGATGAAATTTGTGAGTAGATTCCAGTTTAAGGCAACAAAAGCAAAACAAGCGCAAAGCCGCCTGAAAGCCATATCTAAGTTGAAATTTCTTCCTGTAGAAAATAACGACCCGACGTACTCATTCAACTTCCCTGAACCGAACGAGCTGTCATCCAATATACTTTCTTATGAAAAAATCTTCCTTGGATATGATGACAAAACTGTTCTGAAAAACATCTCTGGCACAATTATGAATGACGATAGAATCGCAATAGTCGGCGCGAATGGAAATGGAAAAACAACATTCGCAAAATTTCTGGCTGGAGAGCTAAAGCAGAAAAAAGGTATTCGAACAGAATGCAGTAAATTGAAAATCGGATTTTACAAGCAAGATTTATTCGAAAAATTCGATGTCCAAAAAAGTGCATATGAACATCTTCAGGCATTGCTGCCAAGCGTTGCGGACAGGCAGATTAGATCTCATCTTGGAAGATTTGGATTTTCAGGAGATAAAGTTTATCAAAAGATACGGGAATTATCTGGAGGAGAGCGTGCAAGATTAGTATTTGCAAGCTTGACTGTAGACGCACCCAATTTACTAATCCTGGATGAACCGACAAACCACCTCGATCTCGAAATGCGGGAATCGCTGATAGAAACTCTGACATCCTACAAAGGCGCCGTGATTCTTATCACGCACGATCGGCATTTTCTAAATCGAGTCGCAGATTCTATTTTTATCGTAAATAATGGATCCATCGAGCAATTCAATGGAGACGTTACTCAATACGAAAAAGTATTTCGTGAAAAATTATCGAAATTTAAGTTAGTATTATAACATAATACTAATCTTCTTTTATTATTCTTAATAATATGGAAGCAAGAGTTAACATTTTCTTTTTAGAATCAATTTGCTCTTTACATGATATTAAAAAATCTAACAACGAAATTTGTTTATACTCTGATAAGAAAATAACCTCTTCATCTATATTGGAACAAGTATACAGTATATCTAAAATACTCCTGAACATAACCATTTTTTTAAAAATCGCTAATTTTTCAAGTTCTACATTAAAAGCATCTCTTCCTAAATATGTCTTTAACAAACATTTTTCTGCATCATTAGAAAAACACCACCAAATAGCTATAGTCGCAATATCATAATAAGGATCTGATAAAGCGAGCATTGAACCATCAATCGCTATAAACTTTCCTTTCGTAAAAATCATATTACCAGGATGTAGATCGCAATGTGAAGTAACGCTGTTTTTTAGCTCCATTTTTGTGTCTAGATTTAATATATTATTCATTGTTTCTAATAAGGTATTTTCTGTACTTTTACTGATTTTTTTCTTATCGGCAAGCAAATGAAATTTAATAGATATATCTTCTGTTATAGATCTTTTTGGAAGATGCGATTTTACAGTATGAATATTGCGCAAAAATTTTCCTAACTTTTTATAAAGTTCCTTATTATACCTCATTTTTTTTGTAATAATCCCATGTTCAATAAATTCCATAAAGATTGCTTTGTGATTTTTATCAATTAAATAAACTTTAGGACCAATAAGATAATCAGAGAATAATTTAGCCGAATAAACTTCTATATTTAAAAAAACTTCATCGCTACATTGTGAAAAAAACTTTACAACATAGGATTTGGAATATGTATCAACTTTAAAAAGTGTAGAATTAGAAGAACCTTTATCTATTTTATGAATATTATATATATCATCTTTAATTGCTTTTTTTATAATTTGCAGAGCTGTTTCAGTGTCTTGAGTAAGTTCCTCTGCATTTATGCTCATAATAAAATAGAACATCACAAAGGCCAATATAATTGATATAATTTTTTTCATTAATTTAATATGCTATTTAATAATTAGCATCTCAACAAAATATCTATAAAGGATAATTACAAAGTAGCTGTATAAATAGTGAATCCATTGAGCAATTTATCAGAGATTTCAATTAATATAAATATTAAATATATATTCTATGAGTACTCCAAAGATAGAAAATAAGATAAGCTAAATTTTTTATCATTGTAATATCTATTTGGCATATTGAATCTCTTGAGAAATTCTGTGGTTCAGTATAAGATGTATCATCTCAATAGATGGGCATCATTATGGTTAATATAAAAAATAATACTGATAAATCAGAATTCAGCAGAATGAAAAAAGTTATTATCTCCTGTGTCGCCGGCAGCGCACTTGAGTGGTATGACTTCGCTATATATGGATTTTTTGCGACAATTATTGGTAAGCTGTTTTTTCCATCTGGAGATGCTTTTCAACAAATAATTGCTTCATTTGGAGCATTTGCATCTGGATTGATTGCACGTCCCATTGGAGCAGTCATGTTCGGATATATTGGAGATATTTTTGGAAGAAAAAAAGCGTTAGTTATTTCTATTTATCTTATGGCTATTCCGACAGCAATAATGGGATTCCTACCTACATACGAATCCATAGGTATTTGGGCAGGAGTTTCCCTTACCATCATAAGAATTTTGCAGGGATTAGCGCTCGGTGGCGGATTTACTGGTACAATTGTATTTTTATATGAACATGCAAGTCCAGCCAAAAAATCCACCTATTCTGCATGGGCACCGTTTAGTTTAGTAGCTGGCTTTGTTCTTGGAGCAATAGTTGCTACAACAATGGCGGAAATTTTTGATGCAGAGCAGCTTGAATCTATCGGTTGGAGAATTCCTTTCATATTAAGTTTTCTTGGAACATTCGTTGCAGAATACGTCAAGAACAAATTAGAAGACCCTAAAGAATTTCTGGAAGAGCAGAAAAAGGAAGAAAAACAACTAAAAAGTAAAGGGTTGCTAAGAAATTTGTTTAAAAATCACTGGAAAGGATTAGTCCTTGTCACTTTAACCGATGTCCTTACCGCATGCGGATATTTCTTAATTGCAATATTTTTTACAACTTACTTCGAAACCGTAATAAATCTTGGTCGCCAAAACGCATTCATCATTCAAACAGTAAATATGGTATTCTTTGCACTATTTATTCTTCTTGGAGGATGGATGGCTGATAGAATTGGAAAACGTATGCAAATGCTAATCGCTTGTATTTCTATGATGGCTTTAGTATACCCGCTTTTTGTTTCCATAGGATCAGCTACTTTTGTAAGTGCACTTTTAGGACAACTGGGAATTATCTTTCTTTTTTCGATGTATTATGGACCTATACCAGCAACAATATGTTCGATGCTTCCTACAAAAGTAAGATTGGCCGGAGTATCGATCGCACATAATTTTGCGATGGCAGCTTTCGGAGCATATGCACCAACTTTAGCTACTTACTTAATAAAATGGACTGGTAATCCGGCAATTCCTGCAGTATTATTTATTATTTCTTCAGCAATCACAGCAATTGCATTGTTGATTTGGAAAGAAAATAAAGAATACTGATCTTAATATAAAAAGAAAAGTATTGTTTTGAGGCTTTTTTAAAACGGACAGATGGCCGAGCGGTTTAAGGCACCGGTCTTGAAAACCGGCAAGGGGGTAACTCCTTCGTGAGTTCGAATCTCACTCTGTCCGCCAATTTATAGCTTTCATATTGTATTCTCGAGATTTTTATGCCACATTTGATGCCGTAATTTGTGATATGAACTAAGGTGATGTTAACTGATACAGAGTACAAGCAATTAAAAAGGCTAAGGATAAGATTTATGCCATATAAGCAGAAGCGTATAGCGTTAGGAGGTGTATCCAGAGATAGGTCATCAAAAATATATTGTTTATCAATTAAAAATTCTGTGAAATATGTTTCATACAAGGATTCGAAGACAGTTTGCGCTGTTTTATACAATTCCATTCATTATTTTATAATTTATATAAAAACTCACCTGTTTAAGGCAAAATACATAATTGAGACCGCTGATCACAGCGATCTCGTAGATCTGATATTTTAAAGCAATTACACAAACTTCTAGTATTACGAATGTCTATCTTCAGAGCTACTATTTGAACTAGAGTCGGTATAAAAGCTAGAAATTGCATCGACAATAGACATCGTTTCATTAGCAATTTTAGCAAGAATACGGAGTCGCCGTAGATTTTCTGGATTTCTGCTGGAACTTGCAACAGAGTCTGCTGTGATCAAACCTGTTGATCAAACATTCTAATATTGGCCTCTGCCATTCTAAGAGTTTGCTAAGGTCACCTTCTATTGTTTCCATCTGTGACGAAGCTTCTTTTTCTTCTTCTTTTCTTTTTTTTAATATCGATTCCATAGCCCTTCCAAGGGGCACGTATTTCGACGTCTTTTGTTTCATTTATAATTGCGCTAATCTTTTCCAGGATTGCATTGTCAGATTCGTACGCATTTTGATGTAACCAAACCACTATTTAATATGTTCAACAAGTCTGATACTCGTTTTAATTGCGATTTATCCATCGCTTGTGCACCGCCAATTGAAAAAACCAATACTGCAATAGTAATGATACTTTTTCCGATTAGGTTAAACATTTTATACCTCCTATTTGTTAATTATAAAAAATCATACATATATTTTTCCAAAATAGCAAAATCTAAATTCGTCTAAATTATACGCGACGTTCATAAGGGCTAATCACATCTGGTAATTCATAATACTCAACTGATATATCGTTTAGCTTAAGCTTTACCATCTCTAATTCTACCAGCTTATCTCGACCTCTACGCCACGGGATTCAGCTTTAGCAAGCGCCTCTTTCTTAACCAATTTATCCCCTATGAATATATCTTTTTCCATATTGATCATATCCATGTTCTGGCATTTCTTATCGGATTCTTGAGCTACCATATCGTACAGTTTTTCTCATACAGAAACTAGCTTCATTGCGAATCTAGGACGTTTATCGTCCATAATGTGATCAGTCGTCTTTACAGAACATCTATGGGTAATCCTATACCAACGTAAATATAGCCTTGGAATACTTACCATGATAGTTGCTCAACGCCCAGCAGGTGTCTTCAAATGGTTCATCATATCCTAATGCATCACTTTTTGAATAGTTCAATAATAATAAATTAACTTAAACAAGCTTAATAAAAAAAGCCCGTTATAAAAACGGGCATAAAAAGAAGAAAATGAAAAACAAATATAATATAATTTATTATATTTACCAGTTTATATTAATACTATACTTCCTGCGTATTTTCAATAGGTTTTGCATCATTTTTTTATTGGTTTTTAGCAGATTCATCACGATCAATGAGTTCGATAACAGCAATAGGGGCTGCATCGCCCTTACGCAATCCGCATTTTACAATACGTGTATATCCACCATTGCGGCTGGCATAACGCGATGCTAATGAACTAAACACTTTCGTCACCAAAGCATTATCACGAAGTTTTGCAAATAAAGCACGTCTATCTGCAACCGTTCCACATTTCCCTAATGTCAGCATTTTTTCGACATAAGGCCTTAAGTCCTTTGCTTTTGGTAAAGTCGTAACAATCTGCTCATACTTTAATAAAGCCTTTGCAAGACTGTTAAACATTGCTTTTCTTTGAGCAGTATCTCTATTGAACTTTCTACCGCTGATTCCATGACGCATTATAATTCCCCTTAAAACTTATCATGTGCACGTTTAGCCGCATCTTCCATATTTTCAAGCGGACATCCTGTAACATGCATTCCTAAATATAACCCCATCTGAGAAAGAACTTCTTTTATTTCGTTCAAAGACTTTCTTCCAAAATTTGGAGTACGCAACATTTCACCTTCAGTTTTTTGTACAAGATCACCGATATATACAATGTTATCACTCTTCAAACAATTCATAGAGCGAACTGACAATTCTAGATCATCCACTTTTCTTAATAAGTTAGGATTAAATGGCAGCGGCTGCTCCATAGCTTCATCCAAATCATCAATTTCATCTTCAAAATTAATGAACTTTTGAAGCTGATCTTGCAATATTTTCGCAGACATAGCTATAGCATCTTCCGGATTTATGGACCCATTGGTTTCTACTAAAACAATTAACTTATCATAATCAGTATCTTGCCCTACTCGAGTATTCTCAACTTTGTAAGAAACTTTTTTAACTGGATTAAAAATAGAATCAATAAATAAAGTTCCAACTGGAGCACTCTCTATTCTATTTTGAGTTCCTGGAACGTAACCTCTGCCTACAGAAACATTCATTTCCATATTAAAGGTAACCCCTTCGCCAACGGTGCATATATGATGCTCAGGATCCAACACGGTAATTTCTGATCCTAATTCGAACATCCCTGCTTTTATTTCACATGGCCCCTTCACAGAAATACGCATTTTACGTGGAGAATCAGCTGTCATCTTTAAAGGCATTGCCTTCACATTTAAAATAATATCTGTTATATCTTCAGATACTCCGGATACAGCTGAAAATTCATGTAGAACACCATCTATTCTGATGGATGTAACCGCCGCTCCTTTTAAGGATGACAACAAAACACGTCGAAGCGCATTTCCCAATGTTACACCAAAACCTCTTTCAAGAGGTTCAGCAACAAATTCTCCAATCTTATGAGTCACTTCCATTACTGAATCTTTTAATTCTTCATGCTGCAACTTATAAGGCTTTATTAGATCCTGCCATTGTTTTTGAATCACCGTAATCCTCTTTTTTTATTATTATACTAAACTCTTCTACGCTTAGGCGGCCTACATCCGTTATGTGGAATAGGAGTTACATCCCTTATACAACCAACCACTAAACCTAAAGATTGAAATGTTCTTAAAGCAGATTCCCTTCCGGACCCAGGACCAAGAATTTCGACATCAACATTTTTTAAACCATGCTCAATCGCCTTTGCTGCCGCTTTATCGGCTGCCATCTGAGCTGCATATGGAGTGGATTTACGGGATCCCTTAAAACCTAAGCTGCCTGCAGAACCCCAAGCAATTGTATTGCCATGAACGTCAGTAATCGTAATCGTAGTATTGTTAAATGTCGCATTAATGTGTGCAACTCCATTTACAATATTTTTTCTATCTTTTTTCTTTAATTTTTGTGCGTTTTTGTAAGCCATAACGCTAACCTCTTACTTTGTTACTTTTTTCTTACCTGGAATTGCCCTTGCTTTCCCTTTTCTTGTTCTAGCATTAGTGTGAGTCCTTTGACCATGAACCGGTAATCCCTTACGATGCCTCAATCCCCTATAACAGCCAAGATCCATTAATCTCTTGATCCCCATTGCTACTACGCGCCTTAAATCTCCTTCAACTTGATAATCTCTATCAATGAACTCACGAATTTTTAAGACTTCATCATCAGAAAGCTCAAAGACTCTTTTTGAATCAGGAATACCCAATTCCCGACAAATAAGAGAGGAACGAGTAGGACCTATCCCATAAATATACCTTAAAGCAAACTCAACACGTTTTTTATCAGGTAAGTTGACACCAGCTATACGAGCCACAAATTATCTCCTCTTTTTTATTCCAAAATCACAGAATATATTATCAACACTCTGCATTACAATCTCCGGAGAAGTATCACCGGAAACCTTTAACAATCTATCTCCATAATATCTAGAAACAGGAAGCGTAATATCGATATATTCCTTCAATCTATTCCTAACAATCTCTTCTTTATCATCTGCTCTTTTTGTAAGATCTCCGCCGCAGCGCGAACATATTGTATTCAACTTGCCATCTTTCATCAAATTAGCAGAATGAAACGTAGCTCCGCAATCCGTACACACTAAGCGCCCTGCAATTCTGGAAACAATAACTTCATAATCTACGTCAATCTCTATAACTCGAATTGAAGCGGCTAATTCTCGAGACTTAATGGAATCTAAAAATTCCGCTTGATCTACAGTGCGTGGATAACCATCCAATAAGATAATACCATCAGCAGAGAAAGCTTGTAACAAATTAAATTCTACAACCGCATTAACAATATCATCGTTAACCAAACCGCCTGCTTTCAGTATAGAACTAACTTCTTTACCTATCGCGGTATCCTTTTTTACCTCATTTCGCAACAAATTGCCAGTAGAAAAATGAATTGCGTTGTAATTATCAAGCAAATGTTGTGCTATCGTACCTTTACCAGACCCTGGCGCTCCCAAAAGAACTACTGTTTTTACATTACATTTATCTATATTATTATTTTTTGTGCACCTACAACAACATGTCATTTCTTTTTTCCTGCTTTTTTCAAAACTCCTCGATACTGATGTGATAATATATGTGTGTAAACCTGAGAAATCGTATCAATTGTCACTCCAACTATAATCAAAATCCCTGTGCCGCCAAAAATAAAATGCACACCAAATTTCGCATTCATTATGTCAGGCAGAATACAAACAAATGACATATACAAAGCACCAACTACAGTCAATCTCGTCAAAATATAATCCAAATAATCAGCAGTTGCCTGTCCAGGCCTTACCCCAGGAATAAATCCACCCGCTTTCTTTAAATTATCCGCAGTTTCCGTTGGATTGAATACAACGGCCGTATAGAAAAACGAAAAGAATATGATCATACCAACTAAGGTCAATGAAAATAACACTCCTCCTCTGCCAAAAAATGACACTATAGACGATACAAGCTCATTATCTGTATGTGCAAAACTTGCTAACATCATCGGCAATGACATTAATGAATATGCAAAAATTGGAGGAATAACTCCAGCAGAATTGATTTTCAGCGGCAAATGGTTCGAATCAAGAGACTTGCCTTGCTGCATCATAGCCTGCCTCTGAGGATAATGAATACTTACTCGTCTCTGCGCTCTTTCCATATAAACGACAAAGAAAATTACCCCCACCGCTACTGCAAAAATTACTATAACAGAAAATACTGATAATGCGCCCGCGCGCCCAAGTTCAAAAATATTGGCGATACTTGCAGGCATATTAGCAACGATACCAGAAAATATCAGCAAAGAAGATCCGTTACCAACACCACGGGAAGTTATCTGCTCTCCCAACCACACTAAAAACAGAGTACCGCAAATTAACGATGGAACAGCAATCACAGGAAACAAACCGCCAATCACAACTGGACCATTTGGAATATTCATCAAAAACAAACTGATCCCATAAGCTTGAAAGCCGGCAACGAAAATAGTTAAGTATCTTGTATACTGATTAATTTTTTTTCTTCCGGTTTCTCCTTCTTTTTTCAAAGCTTCTAAAGTAGGAGAAATCATAGTAAACAATTGAATAATAATACTAGCCGAAATATAAGGCATAAGATTAAGTGCAAAAATAGTCATGCGGCTTAATGCACCACCGGAAAACATATTGAACATTCCTAAAAGCCCAGATCCAGAAAGATGTTTTTTTGCTAATTCTTCTATGATTGCAGGGTCAAGACCCGGAAGTGGAACGTAAGTACCAATTCTATAAATAAAAAGAGCCACTAAAGTAAAAAAAATTCTTTTCTTTAGGTCAGAAGCTTTTGAAAACGCCTCTGAGCTAAATCCTTGACTAAAAAAAGAATCTAACGCCATTCTACAAATACCTTCTCAATAAAACAGATCAATGATGAATCATTTTATCACACGACTATTAATTACAGTAACAGATAGCAACAATTCTCTATTATGCAAGAATCTGTACCTTACCTCCAGCCGCTTCTATAATACGAATAGCAGCCTCTGACGCATAAGCTATAGAAATATTTAACGCTGTTTTTAGATCGCCTTTCGCGAGTAAACGTACGGTGCAGATATTATCTCTTACCACATTAGCGGCTTTTAGAGTTTCTATATTTACATCCTGATTCACAGAAAGAACTTTTTCGTCACACAACCTCTGCAAAGTCGTTAAATTAACGCATGCGATGCAAGGTTTATTCTTCATGGACACAAAGCCCCTTTTTGGAAGTCTTCTATAAATAGGCATCTGCCCGCCTTCAAACCAAGAGACTTTTCCACGTCCTGAACGAGCTTTTCCACCCTTATGGCCATAGGAACAAGTCTTACCGCATCCGGAACCAATACCTCTTCCAAGAGCCTTGGTATCTATTCCATTCCGGCGTTTTAGGTTGTTTAATCCTAAACTACTCATTATGCTTCCTCTACTTTTATTATATGAGATACTTTTCTGACCAATCCTCTAATGCAATTATTATCATCCAAAGTAACTGTTCTACCTATTTTACCGAGGCCGAGACCTCTTAAACTCTGAATCTGAGATTTCTCACATCCTATACTGCTTCCAATTTGTTTTATACACAACTTTTTTGATGATTTTGCATTTGTCTCAGCTTTAGCCATCACTCACCTTCTATTTCACTACCGCACGACGAGATGTAATTTCGCCGACTTTTTTACCGCGCTTGCTTGCAATATATCTTGGAGATACAGTTGATACCAATGCATCAAATGTAGCTCTTACCATGTTTCCAGGGTTAGCAGACCCCAGAGATTTACTAACGATATCTTGTATTCCTAATGCTTCAAAGATAGATCTCATAGCTCCGCCAGCAATAATCCCAGTACCAGCAACCGCAGAACGTAGTATCACTTTACCAGCCCCAAATCTTCCAACAACATCATGATGCAATGTGCGGCTCTCTCTCATAGGAATTCTGATCATGACCTTTTTTGCTCTATCAGTAGCCTTTTTTACAGCATCTGCAACTTCTCTCGCTTTTCCGGTAGCATATCCAACTTTTCCCTTGCCATCGCCAACAATCACCAACGCCGAAAACGCAAATCTTTTTCCGCCTTTAACAACTTTAGCAACACGATTTATCGCAACAAGTTTTTCAATGTAAGCTGTTTCTTCACGACTCATTACATTATTCCTTAAAATAACAATCCAGCACTACGCGCACCATCAGCAAGAGCCTTCACTCTTCCATGATAATTACAGCCGCCACGATCAAAAATTACTTCTTTTATACCAGCTTCGACAGCTTTTCCCGCAATCATCGATCCAACTTTAGCTGCCGCTTCGCAATTCGCGGATTTTTCGGATCCTCTAAAATTTTTATCTAGAGTAGAAGCAGTACATAGTGTTTTTCCGCACGAATCATCAATTATTTGAGCATAAATATGACGTTCTGATCTAAAAACTGATAATCTTGGTTTATCAAAAGACTTACAACGAGCTTTGTAACGAACTCTACTTGCTCTACGTCTGAAATTTTTACTAAATCTGGACATAGCTACTTCTTCTTTCCTTCTTTACGATATACATATTGCCCCTCAATAATTACTCCTTTACCTTTATACGGCTCAGGAACTCTATATTTTTGAAGTCTTTTTATAATCTCGCCAACCCGCTGTCTATCAGCGCCAGAAACAGCAACTACTGTAGGAGTCTCGCAGATAATTTTTAGATCATCAGGAATTTCAAAAACCACATCGTGACTAAATCCAAGCTGCAATACGAGATTTTTTCCTTGAATGCTTGACTTATATCCAACCCCAACCAATGTCACTTTTTTTATAAAAAGATCCGATAATCCAGCGACTGCTTTTGCAACGATCGCACGACATGTTCCCCACATGGATCTCGCAACCTTTCCATCATTGGCCGGCTTAAAAATAATTTTACCATCGGATAATTGTGTCTCAACACTATCATTTACTTTAAACTCAAATTGCCCGTTTTTCCCTTTTCCGACTAAAAGCCCCTCATTAAATGTTACGCTTACACCGGCGGGAATATTAATAGGATGTTTTCCAATTCTAGACATTTTAGAATACCTTACACAAAACTTCACCGCCGACATTGTTTTCCTTCGCTTCCGCGTCAGACATAATGCCTTTCGAAGTTGACAAAATATAGATTCCAAAACCGTTGAACACATTTGAAATCTTCTTCAACTTGGAATAAACTCTGCGGCTTGGTTTAGAAACTCTATCAAGATTTTTTATAACAGATTTCCCCTCATAATATCTCAGAGTAACCCTTAAAAAATCACGATCGTCTTTTACAATCTCTCTGAAACCATTGATATAGCCTTCTCTCTCTAAGACACGTAAAATTCCTGCCTTAATTTTGGATGATGGGATATCAACTGTTTCAAAATATCGTTGGCAAGCGTTTTTAATTCTTGCAAGCATATCTGAAATAGGATCGGTCATCATAATATTTTCTCTCCTTACCAACTCGCCTTACGAACGCCAGGAATTAATCCTTCGGCAGCCATTTCTCTTAGCATAATGCGGGAAATATTGAATTTCCTATAAACACCACGCGCACGACCAGTTATCATGCAACGATTACGAATTCTTGTCGAAGAAGAAGTTCTTGGCATAGCTGCTAATCTCAACTGAGCCGCAAAACGTTCCTCCGGCGCCAAAATTCTATTCATAATCAAAGTTTTTAATTCTGTACGTTTCGCTTTTTTAGATTCTACGCTTTTGCGAATTCTTTTTGCGGATTCCATACTGCTTTTACGAGCCATTCCTTAATATCCTCTACTATAAAACAAACGGAAAATTAAACGCTTTCAACAACGCCACCGCATGCGCGTTATTGGAAGTATTAGTAACAATAACAATGTTCATACCGTGTATATTTTCAACGTTGCTTACTGCAATTTCCGGAAATACTATCTGCTCTTTAATGCCAAACGAATAATTTCCATTTCCATCAAAAGATTTTTTCGGAAGTCCTCTAAAATCTCTAACCCGCGGAAGGGCAATGTTGATTAAACGATCAAGAAATTCATACATTCTGTCTTTGCGAAGAGTCACCATCGCACCGATTTTTTGACCTTCACGAAGTTTAAATCCCGCAATCGATTTACGAGCAGTTGTAGGAACAGCTTTCTGACCGGCAATCGCAGTTAATTCCTCAATTGCTTGTTTGATATACTTGCTATCAGCTACAGCCTCACCCATTCCCATATTAATAACAATTTTTTCAAATCTAGGAACTTCCATATCATTAGAAAATTTCAATTCTTTTCTAAGCTGCGGAACAACTGTTTTAAAATAAAGTTCTTTTAAACGAGCCATGTTAATCTCACGTCTTTTTAAATTACAGAACCAGTACGCTTTGAAACACGCACCTTCTTACCATCGGCCATTTTCATCCCGACACGAGTAGGCTTATCATCAGAAGAATCTACCAACATGACATTCGATGCATGTATTGATTTCTCTTTTTTAATGAGTCCGCCAGGATTGTTCATCGAAGGCTTTTGATGTCTCGTGACAACATTTACGCCCTTAACAATCACTCTTTTCTCTTCCCTCTCCACGCTAAGAATTTCTCCCTTTGCGCCCTTATCTTTTCCGGTGATAACCTGAACCATATCACCTTTTTTGATACGCCATTTTTCCATCCTATAGCACCTCCGGAGCTAACGAAATAATCTTCATCATATTTTTCGCACGCAATTCTCTCGTTACCGGACCAAAAACACGTGTTCCAATCGGCTCACCTTGTTTATTAATAATTACCGCTGCGTTTTTATCAAAACGAATAACACTTCCATCCTTACGATAAATAGAAGAAGCTGTTCTAACGACCACAGCTTGTATAACGTCACCTTTTTTTACTTTTCCTCTAGGAATAGCATCTTTTACGGAAGCAATAATTATATCCCCAACTCTTGCATACCTGCGACCAGCACCACCAAGAACTTTGATGCACATAATTTCTTTAGCGCCTGAATTATCCGCAACAGATAAACGTGATTGCATTTGTATCATTGTTAGTTACTCCCAACAACTTCTTGGCCGTTAACCACAATCCAGCATTTGGTTTTAGATATTGGGTTTGTCTCGCAAATTGAAACATTTTCACCAACACTGCACTCATTTTTTTCATCATGAGCATGATACTTTTTGGTAATATTTACATATTTTTTATATTTAGGATGCATAACGCGTCTTGTAACCAAAACCGTCACTGTTTTATCACAAGCATTGCTGGTCACAACACCCTCTAAAATACGCTTAGGCATTTTTTCCTCTCATCTCATCATTTTTCAACGATCTTACACACCTCGCAATATTTTTACGAACATTTCTAATAGTATGCGCCGGAACCGTCTCTCCTAAAACCTTTCGAAAACGAATCCTCATCGCTTCCATTTTCGCAGATTCTAATTCGGCAATCGCAGATTCAACTACTTTCTTTTTAGCCATTATCAAGCACCTCTTGAAACTATCTTGGTAAGGATTGGCAGTTTTGCAGAAGCCAACTTCAATGCTTGTGTAGCGATTTCAGCATCGACGCCATCCATTTCAAACAAAATTGTACCTGGATATACCCTACAAGCCCAATACTCCACACTGCCTTTACCGCTTCCCATTCTGACTTCTGCAGGTTTTTGAGAAACAGGAAGGTCAGGATATACTCTTATCCAAACTTTTCCGACACGCTTCATGCATCTAGTGATAGCACGCCTTGCTGATTCTATTTGAGCAGCTGTTACACGAGCCGGCTCCAGCGCCTTCAAACCAAACGATCCAAAGCTTAAACGATATCCACGAGAAGCAGTACCGCTGACCCTACCTTTAAAATGTTTTCTAAATTTCATTTTAGCTGGAGATAACATTTTTTATTCCTTGCTTCTATCTTGTTTTTCCAATCTATCGCCAATTCGTTTTGGTAAAAATACAGACTTAGCATTAAACATTTCACCGCGATAAATCCAAACTTTAATACCAACCGCTCCATAAGTCGTGTGAGCAGTGGAAATTCCATAATCTATATCCGCTCTAAGAGTATGCAATGGAACCTGTCCTTCTCTATACCATTCCATTCTTGCAATTTCTGCTCCACCGAGACGCCCGGAACAATTCACTCTTATACCTAATCCTCCAGACCTCAAAGTTGACTGCATCGCTCTTTTTACAGCCCTACGAAATCCAACTCTTTTTTCAATCTGGGTAGCTATAGACTCAGCTACCAATCTAGCATCGATTTCCGGCTTTCGAACCTCAACGATATTCAACGCAACATCAGACCCAGCTAATGTCGCCAAATCAGTGCGTAATTTCTCTATATCATTTCCCTTTTTACCTATGACAACCCCAGGACGAGCTGTGTGAATTGTAACCACAACCTTTTTTGCCAATCTTTCAAGGATAATCTTTGAAATTCCAGCTGTTTTCAGCCTATCATTTAAAAACTTTCTTATCTCGTAATCCTGATGCAATAAAGCAGCATATCCGTTTTTAGAAAACCAATTAGAACTCCAATTGCGAATAATCCCTAAACGAAGTGAATTCGGATTTATCTTTTGTCCCATATTAACCCTCAGTCTCACATAATATAACAGTTAAGCGACTAAATTTTTTCAAAATAGGACTCCCGCTGCCCTTTGCTCGAGCCATAAACCTTCTAAGAGTAACTGCCTTACCAACATAAGCTTCTTTTACTTTTAAAAGATCTATATCTAAACTGTGATTCATTTCAGCATTTGATACTGCTGATAAAACTGTCTTTCTTACATCTTCAGCCACGGCTCTTTTGCAGAATTTTAAAGCATCTAATGCTTTACCAACAGGCATACCTCGAATCAATTTAGCAACTAAATTTACTTTTCTAGGAGATGCCAACACCATCCTGTCTTTGGCTATAACTTCAACGGAAGTTGGTTTAATTCGTAACCTCTTAGCCATCTTTATTAACCCCTCTTCGCTTTTTTATCACCAGCATGGCCGTTAAATGTTCTTGTAGGAGCAAATTCCCCTAATTTATGTCCAACCATTTCTTCGGTAACAACAACCGGAATAAATTTACGACCATTGTGCACAGAAAATGTGACTCCAACAAAATCTGGAATCAAAGTCGAACGTCTGGACCACGTCTTGATAGGATCACGACGACCAGTCTCCAGTAGAGCCTTAACTTTCTTTATCAAATATCCGTCAACAAACGGACCTTTCCATACCGAACGAGCCACAATATCACCTATTTCTTTCTTTTCGTCAAAATAAACTTATCAGACGGCTTTGCCTTCTTCCTGGTTTTATACCCCTTCGTAGGCTTACCCCAAGGAGTAACTGGCTGCCTACCGCTTTTTGTCTTACCTTCACCACCGCCATGAGGGTGATCGATCGGGTTCATGGCAGACCCTCTGTTTGTAGGACGCCACCCCATCCATCGACTGCGCCCCGCCTTACCAAGATTAATGTTTTTTTGATCCTGATTCGAAACAGCGCCTATACTAGCACGACACTCACCGCTTATCAATCGTACTTCTCCAGAAGATAGCTTAACAATCACTTTTCCAGAATCTCTACCAACAATTTGCCCATATGCACCTGCAGATCTCGCATACTGACCACCTTTCCCGATTTTTATTTCGATGTTATGAACAACAGTACCAACAGGAATGTTGATCATTTTCATACAGTTGCCTACTTTAACGTCGGTTTTATCAGATGAAATAATCTTATCACCAATAGACAATCTCTGCGGAGCAATGATATATGCAAATTCACCATCGATATACTTTATCAAAGCAATAAAAGCTGTTCTGTTAGGGTCATATTCAATACGTTCGACTGTGGCTTCTACATCAAGTTTATTTCTTACAAAATCAATAAAGCGATATAATTTTTTATGACCACCGCCACGATGCCAAGAAGTAATACGCCCCTGAAAATTTCGCCCACCTGTATTTGATTTACCACAAACCAAACCTTTATAAGGTCTTCCACTCCACAAAGAAGATTTATCAATTAATACTAAACCTCTTGTCCCAGGCGTAACTGGTTTATAAGCCTTTAAAGCCATTAGACTCCACCCTCAAAATTAATAGTACCTTCAGATAAACGAATGACCGCGATTTTTCTAGACTTAGTTAAGCCTTTTCTATTTCGAAACGTTTTTTGCTTTCCATTTCTATTCAATACGTTTACTTTCGATACTTTCACCTTAAATACTTTTTCAACAGCCTTGCTTATATCAAGCTTTGTGGCATCACTATGCACTTTAAAAACATAAGTACTATCTTTCCCGCTATTCATTGCTTTTTCTGTCATTACAGGAGCAACTAAGCAATCATACTCTGACATCATCATGGTCATTATCCTAACAAACGCTCTTGAAGAATGGCTACAGCACTTCTCGTAAGCACTAACTTTTCATGCCTCAACGCATCATAAACGTTAAATCCAATTGTCGGCAACACATTAATTTTATGGAGATTTGAACAAGCATTTCTGAAATCGCCACAGTTTTCTGAAGAATCTACAAACAATGCCGATGTCAATTTCATTTTATTCATGGAATCTAACAAGATCTTTGTTTTTGCCATTTCAATATTCAGATCTTCGCATATTATAAGATTGTTCTCTTTAAGTTTGATCGTTAAAAGAGTCCTCATCGCAAGAAGCCTAACTTTTTTGTTGATTTTAAAATCATGAGAACGAGGAGTCGGTCCAAAAACAACGCCACCACCAACAAAAATATTCGCTGTACGAGCCCCATGACGCGCGTTACCAGTACCTTTTTGACGAAATGCCTTTTTCTTGGTTCTATTGATAAAACCGCGAGTTTTCACAGCGTGTGTACCGGCTTGTCTACGAGCAAGTTGCCACCTTACGACGTCAGCAAGACATTCTTTTTTTGGCTCGATATTAAATATCGCATCATCAAGCGCAATATCGCCGCTGACTTCGCCGTTTAATTTTACAACCTGCAACTGCATTATTGCTGCTTCCTCTTTACTGCATCTTTGACCAAAACATAACCACCTTCTGGACCTGGAACACCACCACGAATCAAAAGAAGATTTCCATCAGTACCATGAACAGTTAAATTTTGTATAGTAACTTTTTCATGTCCCATATGGCCGGCCATTTTTTTACCTTTAAAAACCTTTCCTGGATCTGTCCTATTACCTGTGGATCCATGACTTCTATGAGACACGGAAACACCGTGCGACGCCCTTAATCCGCCAAAATTATGACGTTTCATACCACCAGCAAATCCCTTTCCGATGGAAACTCCGGTAACATCAACAACCTGCCCCGAAGAAAACATATCAGCACCATAAGAACTTCCAACCTCTGGAATTTCTGCAGAAGGCAATCTGAACTCTTTTACTTTTTTATAAAATTTTCCACCAAGTTTTTTAAAGAACCCACATTCTGGCTTCGATAATTTTTTTTCTTCGGTTTCGATCGTCCCTACAACAACAGCATCATATCCGTGCTTATCTAATGTTTTATGAGACAACACATCATGCTGCTCAATTTTCAGCACCGTCACCGCATATTGAGAACCGTTATCACTCAAGATACGTGTCATGCCTATTTTTTTACCCAACAATCCTGAACGCATGGCTTTAACCTAAAAGTTTAATTTCGACGTCAACACCAGCAGCTAACTCCAATTTCATTAGAGCGTCTACTGTTTGCGGAGGACAATCTATAATATCCAACAATCTCTTATGAGTTCTCATTTCGAATTGCTCACGAGATTTCTTATCAATATGTGGAGAACGCAACACCGTGAAGCGTTCAATCCTATTTGGTAGAGGAACAGGACCACGAACATTAGCACCGGTTCTTTTCGCAGTCATAACAATCTCATTCGTAGAATAATCTAGTATCCTATGATCATATGCTCTTAGACATATACGGATGCATTGCGCGTTCATGGTCTATATCCCTTCCAAAAATTACGCTATGATCTTTGTGACAACGCCAGCACCAACAGTGCGACCGCCTTCACGAATAGCAAATCTCAATCCTTCATCCATAGCAATAGGAGCGATAAGTTTCACGGTTAATCTGACGTTATCACCAGGCATTACCATTTCTACACCAGATTGCAAGGTTACATCACCGGTCACATCTGTAGTTCTGAAATAGAATTGAGGACGATATCCGTTGAAGAACGGAGTATGACGCCCACCTTCTTCCTTATTTAAAATATATGCTTCGCATTCAAAATTCGTATGTGGAGTGATTGAACCTGATGCAGCCAAAACTTGTCCGCGCTCAACATCTTCACGCTTTGTACCACGCAACAAGCAGCCAAGATTATCACCCGCTTCGCCTTGATCAAGCAATTTACGGAACATTTCAACGCCGGTAACAACTGTTTTCGTAGTCGCTTTAATACCAACGATTTCAACTTCATCACCCGTTTTAACAATACCCTGCTCGACACGACCGGTAACAACCGTACCACGACCAGAAATAGAGAACACATCTTCGATTGGCATCAAGAAAGGACGATCCTTTGGACGCTCTGGCTGAGGAATGTAGTTGTCAATAGCATTCATCAACTCAAGAATTTTATTTTTTCCAACTTCGTCATTTTTTCCTTCTAATGCGCATAAAGCACTTCCCTTAATTATAGGAATTTCATCCGCTGGAAAGTTATATTTCGCCAACGTATCTTTAATTTCCATTTCTACGAGCTCAAGCATATCGGGATCATCAACCATATCAACTTTATTGATAAAAACAACCAAAGCTGGAACACCAACCTGACGAGCCAAAAGAATATGCTCTTTGGTCTGAGGCATAACGCTATCGGTTCCAGATACAACCAAAATAGCTCCGTCCATCTGCGCAGCGCCAGTGATCATATTCTTAACATAGTCAGCGTGACCTGGGCAATCGACGTGCGCATAATGCCTTTTATCCGTTTCATATTCAACATGCGATGTAGAAATCGTTATACCGCGCGCCTTTTCTTCTGGCGCCTTATCAATTTGATCATATGCGGTAAAACTCGCCCCACCTTTTTCTGCTAAAATCTTTGTGATAGCAGCGGTTAATGTTGTTTTACCATGATCAACGTGACCGATGGTTCCAATGTTACAATGCGGTTTTGACCTCTCAAATTTAGCTTTACTCATATTACCTTTCTCCTAAACCTTCAAACCTATTCACTTTTTCCTATACCTTTATGCTCAGCAATGACTTTGTCTGCTACATGTGATGGAACCACATCGTAGCGAACAAACTGCATCGTGTATTGAGCACGACCTTGGCTCATGGAACGCAATGTATTCACGTATCCGAACATTTCCGCCAAAGGAACTTCAGCAGCAATTACGCGAGCATTCGCTCTCTGATCCATACCTACAACTTGCCCACGACGACTGTTGAGATCTCCAATAATATCACCCATATAATCTTCAGGAGTAACAACCTCAACTGACATTATAGGCTCTAATATCTTAGCTCCGCATTTAGCCATCGCCTCTCTAAATGCACCGCGACCGGCAATTTCGAACGCTAACACGCTTGAGTCAACATCATGATATGCGCCATCAATAAGCGTACACTTCACTCCAACAATCGGAAACCCTATCAAGCAACCAGATTCTGCAATGCTTTTTAAACCCTTTTCAACTCCGGGAATATACTCTCTTGGAACCGCGCCACCGAAAATCTTGCTTTCAAATTCAAGCCCAGCAGAATAATTACCTGGCTCGAATTGTAAAACAACCTTAGCAAATTGACCAGCACCTCCAGATTGTTTTTTGTGCACATAATCAATTTCTGCAGCCTTAGAAATTGTTTCTCTGTACGCAACTTGAGGAGCGCCAACATTCGCGTCGACCTTAAATTCTCTCTTCATGCGATCAACAATAATCTCAAGATGAAGCTCACCCATCCCTTTGATAATTGTTTGGCCAGTTTCCGCATTCATGCTTACTCTAAAAGAAGGATCCTCGGCAGCCAAACGAGACAGAGCGATTCCCATTTTTTCTTGATCTGCCTTTGACTTCGGCTCAACTGCCACCTCAATAACCGGATCAGGAAACTCCATCTTTTCCAATAAGACTTGCTTAGATGTTGAGCACAATGTATCACCAGTTGTTGAACATTTCAACCCACAAACTGCCACAATATCACCTGCATGCGCTTCTTTTATATCTTCTCTATTATTTGCATGCATCAAAAGAAGACGCCCTATTCTTTCACGATCGCCTTTTGTGGAATTTGCAACATAACTTCCAGCCTCTAAAGTTCCGGAGTAAATTCTGACAAATGTAAGAGATCCCACAAATGGATCTGTCATAACTTTGAATGCTAATGCAGACAGCGCCTCTTCATCCTTAGGCTCTCTTGTAATTACCGAATCATCATCAAGGCTGTGACCCGAAATAGCGCCGATATCTAGGGGAGACGGCAAGAAATTAATGACGCCATCTAATAACGTCTGAACACCTTTGTTTTTAAACGCGCTACCACAAAAAACTGGAACAAAAGCACCACTGATCACGCCTTTTCTTATACAAGCAATCAACTGTTCCGTAGTAGGCTCCACCCCCTCAAGATAAGATTCCATCAAATCATCATCCTGCTCCACAGCCATTTCTACTAATTTTTTATGATATTCCGCCGCTTGTTTTGCATATTTTTCAGAAATTTCGACCGTTTCGTACTCTGCTCCCATGGTTTCATTTTTCCAATGATAAGCTTTCATCCTCAAAACATCGATAACACCAATAAAATCACTTTCCAAACCATCGGGAAACTGCATAACCATCGGACGCGCACCCAGGCGATCTACAATCATATCGACGCAGCGGAAGAAGTTTGCCCCCGTCCTATCCATTTTATTAACGAAACAAATTCTTGGAACATGATATTTATCAGCTTGACGCCATACTGTTTCTGATTGAGGCTCTACACCCGCAACTCCGTCGAAAACCGCAACAGCTCCATCTAAAACTCTCAGAGAACGCTCAACTTCAATCGTAAAATCCACGTGCCCAGGGGTATCAATGATGTTTATTCTATGATCTTTCCAATAACAAGTAGTAGCAGCGGAAGTAATCGTAATACCTCTTTCCTGCTCTTGCTCCATCCAGTCCATGGTTGCCGCACCCTCGTGAACTTCTCCAAGCTTATGTGAGCGCCCAGTATAAAAAAGAATTCTTTCTGTTGTCGTAGTTTTCCCTGCATCAATGTGTGCCATGATGCCTATGTTGCGATATTGCTCGATCGGAGTCTTTCTTACCATAATTACCACCTATAATGAGCAAATGCCTTGTTTGCCTCTGCCATTTTATGGGTATCATCCCGCTTTTTTATAGATCCACCGCGACCATTATAGGCGTCTAAAAGCTCACCAGCTAATTTAAGCGTCATTGTTTTCTCGCTACGCTTACGTGCATTAATAATAATCCACCTAATTGCCAAGGCCTGAGCCCTTTCGAAACGAACCTCCACAGGAACCTGATAAGTAGCGCCACCTACTCGACGAGATTTTAATTCAACCGATGGCTTCACATTAGCAAGAGCTTCTTCAAAGACTTCCAATCCAGGCTTGCTGGATTTTTTATGAATATGATTGAACACATCATGCAAAATTCTTTCTACAATAGACTTTTTACCATCATACATTGCAACGTTAATAAATTTCGTAACAACTACACTGCCAAATTTTGGATCCGGCAACACTTCTCTCTTTTCTGCAGCTCTTCTACGTCCCATAATATCCTCTTACTTTGGCTTTTTGACGCCGTACTTGGAACGGCCTTGACGCCTATCCTTCACTCCCTGTGTATCCAACGCACCACGAACGATATGATATCTCACACCTGGAAGGTCCTTCACACGCCCACCTCTGATCATTACAACAGAGTGCTCTTGCAAATTATGTCCTTCCCCAGGAATATAACAAGTCACTTCAAACCCGCTAGTTAGACGAACACGAGCGATTTTTCTTAATGCTGAGTTAGGTTTTTTTGGCGTCGTAGTTGTAACACGCGTACAAACACCTCTCCTCTGCGGACAAGATAAAAGCGCCGGAACTTTATTTCTTTTCGCTACATCTTTTCTCGGATTTTTGATCAGCTGATTAATTGTCGGCATGCGCCCCTTCCTCATTAATTTACATATTCAAGATCAACATCTATAACGATTTTGTACCAATATCTCACCGAATTTTCGGATTCTACCACATCTAATGTGTCTACTGGAATACATCGTGATCAAATTATTTGATCTAATTATTTCTGACTTGAAAATATATAACAGTATTTATACGAGAATACAATAAATTCTTACAAATTTAGTACCATATAATCATAAATTATGTGCTCTCTCAATATCTCGTTTCTGAGCATATAAATCTTCAAGTCTCGTATACTAACCATTATCAAAGAAACAGTCAAGCCAGGCAGTATTCAGAATATTATCTTCACAAATAATTTTATTAATTTTGTTTTTATATCTACAATTGCAGCTAATTTCTTCTGCTTTTTTGTATCATTTCTTATAAATTCAACTAATTATTTTTTAAACAAAAACTTAACGCCATCTAACATATTAAAAATACGTAATTTTTGTGTTGAAAACGCAACTCAAGGTTGATATTAAATTATACCGTAAAAGGGAAGAAGAATGATAATAACATCAAAGGCGGATATAGACATATATATCGGAAAAAAACTACGATATATGCGAGAACTTAGAGGATTGTCTCAAGAAACACTGGGAAAAAAATTGGGTATAGCCTTCCAACAAATTCAAAAATATGAAAAAGGAATAAATAGAATCAGTGCAAGTAGACTTTATCTTGCTTCTTGTTCACTTTGCACTTCATATGAGACATTTGTTAGAGGGCTACCCGATCCAGAAAACATTGAATCCAATGAGATTAACATTAATTGCAGCAATATCTTTCAAGAAAAAAAATACGACATTAATTCATTGTTAATAAATAAACATGAAAAAAAATTACATAAAGAAGTAAACAAATTAATAAGCGCGTATAAAAAAATCAAACTAGAAGAAGATCGAGCATTCTTGTTAAAGATGGCACAAAATATAATGAAATATAACTGCTAGAGGCAATCAGATTTTATTTAATCTTTTCTTCTATTTTATATTTATATTACGGCTTGTAATAATACTATCGATTAATCCAAACTTTTTTGCCTCTTCCGGTGTAAAATAAGTATCACGCTCAACTACTTTTTCAATTTCTGAAATCGGCATGCCTGTGTGATGATAATAAATCTTATTCAAGCGATTGCGCAAATCTAATATTTCTTTAGCATGAATCGCTATATCGCTAGCTTGTCCGCGGTATCCCCCTATCGGCTGATGAACTAAAATTGTAGAGTTTGGAAGAGAAAATCTTTTGCCTTTTGCTCCACCTGCCAGCAAAAAAGATCCCATGGACGCAGCCATCCCCATACATATAGTACTTACCTTAGGAGTAATATACTGCATTGTATCATAGATCGATAAACCAGCTGTTACTACGCCACCTGGAGAGTTTATATAGAAGAAAATATCTTTTTTTGGATCCTCGGATTCCAAAAACAGCAACTGAGCACATATCAGACTTGCGGAGACATCGTTCACTTCTCCTGTTAAAAAGATAATACGCTCTTTAAGCAATCTAGAATAAATATCAAAAGACCGCTCTCCACGTGCGCCTTGCTCTATAACCATAGGAACAAGAGTGTTCATACAAACTTCATTAATATCTCTCATGATTTTTCCATACTACTATAATAATAAAAAACTATTCGAAATCTTTTTTCTTTCGCGCCTTTTTTCCTGATTCTCCGCTCTTTTTTATTGCTTTTTTCTCAATTATTTTTTTTCCTGATACGCCATCTTCTTTAAAAAAATCAAATGGTTCCTCGTCTAAATCTGTTAATTCTTTTATAGAACAAGACTTTTCTTTTATCCTTATAATTTCGAATAAAAAGTCAACAACTTTAGATTCAAGAATAGGTCCCGCAATCGCATTTACTGCCTCCCCACGAGAATACATATCCCATATCATCTTTTCACGGCCAGGATACATCATCGCAATATTTTTAATGGCCTTTGTAATCTCATTGTTTGTAACAGTAATTTTTTCTTTCTTAGAAACTTCAGCAACAACAAACCCAAGACGTACACGACGTTCTGCAATTTTTATGCATTCATTTTGTATCTCTTCAGTCATCTCTCTTCCAAGTTTCGCCGCTTCTTCAGAAATCTGCCGCTTAACCTCATTTATTTCCACATCCAACATATTGTTAGGAACCTCAAAATCGTACATGTCTGATAATTTTTCCAGTAAATCACGCTTTAGGATATCTTTAGACATTTGCTCATATTTAGCGATAGCTCTTGATTCTGCCCAGTCGTACAATTTCTTAAAATCTTCATAGCCGAGGCTTTTGGCGAAGACATCATCCAATTCATATTCCGCAGATTTCAGAATCTTTTTAACAGTCGCAATGTAGTCTACAGATTTTCCCGCTAACGCTTTATCTCGCATATTTGCAGGATAATTCACAGTAAATTCCTTTACGTCAGAGACTTTTATGCCAAGCAGTGGCTTCCAAAAATCTTCTATCACATTCGCATCGCCAACCGTAATTTCTAGACCTTTTATTGAATCGCTTTTCTGTTTTTTCAGTTTTGTTTTTACCAGTAAATCAACTACTACTTTATGTCCATTTGCTGCTTTGATGTCTGAAGATTCTTCTATCCAATTTTTATGATTTTTTCTTATTTCATCAAGAATATCTGTGATTTCTTTTTCGGTTACTTTCGTAACATACTTTACTAACTCTATTGAAGAAAAATCCTTTAATTCAATTTCAGGAACTATTTCGAATTTTAAAGAAAACTCAACTCCAGAATCATCTTGTTTTAAAATATCCGTTGCAAAATTGAAGGAAATTCTTATATTTTCATCTTTAAAAATCTTTTTCGATGTATCGGAGAGTAATTTGTTTATGGATTCTTCTCTAACACTGTCCCCATGTATTCTTTTAATAACATCCAAAGGCACTTTTCCAGGGCGAAATCCATCCAAACGAACTTTTTTAGATAATTCTTTCAGCTTTTCCGTAATAGCAGATTCTACTTCTTCCACAGACACTGACACAGTGTAGCATCTTTTGAGGCCATCGCTTGTTTTAGATAAAATTTTCATAAAGAACTCCTGCCAACACGAGACTAATATTAATATTAGTGATTTCAAAAATCATTCAAACATCTCACATATAAATAACATCACAATACTGGTGCGGACAGAGGGACTCGAACCCCCACGGCGTTAACCACCAGAACCTAAATCTGGCGTGTCTACCAGTTCCACCACGTCCGCATTCTTATATTACGTTGTATTTATAACATTTATTTAATTAACAAAAAACTATTATTTAAAATTCTAATTACAAATATAGCGCAAAGTTTCCTTCGCGCTATATTATGGTATAGTCATAAGAAATGAATATTACGCAGCTGGTGTCGCACCTTGTGAAACGCCAGCTGGAGCAGAAGACCTTGGCGGCATAGGTGTGCCATCTTCATGAAACTTTTCAACATTATATTGTTTTTCAAGCCTCCCGATCATTTTCATGATTTCTTCTTGAACAATCATTTGCTTCAGCATGTCTTTAACTTCTTCATATTTTTGAGGCGCTGTGTCTCTGCTCTCGGCAACTTTGAATATATGGAAACCACCTTCAGTTTTAATGAATTCTTTAGTATATTCCCCAGATTTCAGGGCTGTAAGCTTTTCTTTGATTGGAGAAGGAAGAATGTCAAGAGGAATAAATCCTTCGTCTCCATTTTTTTCTTTAGATGGAGCTGCACTTTTTTCCTTGGCTAATTTTGCAAAGTCTTCTCCTTTAGCCAGGGACTCAAGAACATTTTTGGCCTCAGTTTCACTCGCTAACATAATATGATATAGATGATGCTCTTTGCCTTTTTTAAACTCCACAAGGTATTTCGTATATCTCGCCTTAAGAACTGATTCATTTTCTGCCTTTGGAGCTATTTCCTTCATAAGGAATGTTCTTGCAAGCAATTCATCTTTCATGCGCTCTATTCTATCGATAAATTCTTTTGTTTTATCCATTCCAGCTTTTTTTGCCTGCTCAACCATCAAATAAGTACTCATTTTCTGATCGATTAACATCGTAAAAAGTTTATCTGGCGCAATTCCTTTTATAAGCTGTGGCGGAATCAGCTTCATATCATCAAGAATCTGGCTGCGCTTAAATTCCTTACGTCCAATTTTTAATACAACTGGATCACCAACAATTTTTCTCTTTTCGCCTGCAGCTGCAATAGAAACTTCATTTTGAGATGACGTTTGGGATGAAACAGTTCCAACAGAAGAACCTTCATCTGATCTTTCATCTGAAGTTGCTTGAGTTTCTGAAGAAGTCTCTTCATCTTCTTTTTCTTCAGCACTAGCATCAACATGCTTTTCATTCTTTTCTTCTTTTTGCTTGCTATCTTTCGAAAAATCCTTTTTTAATGCGCCGCCGTTTACATATTCGAAACTCAAAAACAATAATACAGCTAAGGCGCAACCAAGTTTAATATTCATAATTTAATTTCCTATTTACCTTCTATAGAAAGAAGTATATTATTTACATGGGAATTATGCAATGATCAATTTTGCTGAAAAGCCAATGTTTTTATCAAGGAAATAACGATCTATTTTCAAAAATCATTAAATCTAATACAAAAAAGCTTGTGTTAAATTTTATCTGCATTATTTAGATATTATGAGAAAGATCGATAATTATTCAATGGTAATGCATATTGTGTTTTTTAGTATAAAAAAGTATATTTTGTGACTTATTATTTTAAAATAGACAATTATATCCGGGATGATATTTCTCTATATTCTATTGAAAATCGCCAAAAATGACAGGAGATACTAATGCCAGAAATAGTTTTGACAGGAAACGCAGGAAGAATTGAAGCTAAATATCATCATAGTAAAAATTCAAAAGCTCCGTTAGTCATAGTCTTGCATCCGAACCCTATGCAAGGCGGAACGATGAATAATAGAGTAACACTCACACTATATAACGCTTTTATTGAAAACGGATTTTCCGCTATACGCTTTAACTTCAGAGGAGTGGGAAAGTCAGAAGGAGTACACGACAAAGGCGAAGGAGAATTAACCGATACATCCGCTGTTTTAGATTGGATTCAATCGATAAATCAAGGACAACGGCAGTTGTGGGTCGCAGGATTCTCGTTTGGCGCACTCATAGGAATGCAATTATTAATGAGACGTCCAGAAATCGCTGGTTTTGTATCTGTGTGTCCACCCGCTAATATATATGATTTTTCGTTTTTGGCGCCCTGCCCTGTTTCTGGTATGATTATAAGTGGTCAAGATGATATTGTATGCCCAATTGCTAACGTAGATAAGTTAGTTGAGAAGCTGAACTCACAGAGAGGGATATCTATTGATTATCGCGTAATTCCAAACTGTAATCATTCCTTTACGAACCACTTGGATACGATCAAAAATTGTGTTACAGAGTATATAGAGGCTAGATACGTAAAAGGTGTTGTAAATCTCTGAAACATATACATGATATTTATTTGGTGATCTATGAAATTTAAATCTTCTTTTTTGACGGAAGCAAACGCGAGAGGTTTTTTTTATCAATCTACAAACCTTGAAGCGATGGATGAGTACCTAACAACAAAAGGAAGATATGGCTACATAGGATTTGATATCACCGCAAAAAGTCTTCATGTTGGCCACTTTATCCCTATCACTATGATGAGATTGTTCCAGAAACATGGTCATCGTCCTGTAATATTAGTCGGCGGCGGTACCACAAAGATAGGAGATCCATCTTTTAGAAATACGACACGTCCAGTATTGTCCAACGAAGAAATCGCAGAAAATATGATTGGTATTAAATCATGCTTAATGCCATTTTTAAAATTTGGAAACGGTGAATCAGACGCAATCATAGTTAATAATGCAGATTGGCTGGATAAAATAGAATATATTCCATTTTTGAGAGATATAGGGAAATACTTCTCGATAAATCGTATGATAGGGTTCGACTCCGTAAAATCAAAACTGGAAGACAATAGTTCTCTTAGTTTTTTGGAATTCAACTATATGATATTGCAAGCATATGATTTCCTAGAATTATATAGAAATATCGGATGTTCTATACAATTCGGTGGTCAAGATCAATGGGGAAATATAGTTTGCGGAGTAGAATTGATCAAGAAAAAACTCGGAAAAGAAGTTTTTGGATTCACCAATCCTCTGCTGACAACCAGTGATGGAAAAAAAATGGGAAAAACGGCAAATGGAGCCATCTGGTTATCCAAAGATATGCTTTCGGCTTATGATTTCTGGCAATATTGGAGAAATGTAAACGACGCAGATGTAATAAAGCTAATGTATCTTTTTACAGATCTAGAACTTTCAGAAATAAAAAAAATGGAAAGCACACAGGGACAGGAATTTAATGAAATTAAAAAGTTGTTGGCGGATGAGATAACTTCTATCATACATGGAAGAGAATCTCTTGAAGCGATACATAATTCCGCGTCTGGAATGTTTAACAAAAATTCAGATGATCTAGCGAAATTAACATCTATTCCGAAATATAATATTCCAAGATCAAACATTGAATCCATATCGGTGATAAATATATTAATAGAAAATAATTTATGTGAAAGTCGCGGAGATGCAAAACGATTATTGCGCAGCGGCGGAGTTTATATAAACGATGAAGCGATTAAAGAAGATTATAATTTTCTCAAAAGCAATTTTTCAAAAGATAATTTTATAAAATTATCCTGCGGAAAGAAAAAACATTTGTTGATTATTTTGGATTAATAAATTGTGAAAATCACAATACTAGGATGTGGCGCATCCGTCGGCGTACCATCATTAAAATTTGAATGGGGAGAATGCGACAGCAGTAACCCAAAAAATCGCAGATCGCGATCATCCATAATTATTGAACATCTAAATACTTCGCTATTAATAGACATGTCGCCCGATCTGCGGCAGCAATTGCTTGATTTCAGATCCCATAAAATAGATGGAGTTATTCTCACTCATGAACATTACGATCATGTTATTGGAATCAATGAATTGCGTCCTGTTTTTTTTGGCCAAGAAAAATTATTGGAAATTTACGCAACAGAAAACGTAATAAAAAATATTAAAAAGATGTTTTATTACTTATTTGAAGAAACAGATTATTTAATCTACAAACCGTATATTTCTACAAATATTATCACAGATACATTTGCAATCGGTGATATCTCTGGAATATGTTTTGAACAAGATCATGGACATTCCGTAACTACTGGTATAAGAATTGGGAATTTTGCATATACTACAGACGTCGTGGAATTCAGCGAATCATCATTTGAAAAATTATATGGATTAGATGTTTGGATCGTCGGCTGTCTTTCTAAAGAGAAAAAGCCGACGCACGCCAATCTGGATACAGTATTGAAATGGACGAAAGAACTCAAACCAAAAATGACATATTTAACCCATATGAGCGCACAGATGGATTATGACACGCTAATGAAAGAACTTCCGGAAAATATCAAACCAGCTTATGATGGGTTACAGATTATTATTAATAATTTCTAATTTTTAAATCTTCGTCATGATTTGTCGTTTATAATTAAATTTTTTTTATGAATTTATTTTTTTTTCTTTTACAACTTAAGTTTTAGTACTTAATTGTCGTACTTTTCGACTCGACTTTTATAGCGCTTTCAATATTCCTCTCTTTTCAATTTTCAATCTTGTATATTTCTTTAAAATTATGTTTATGTAATATAATTGTTGATATAATTCATTTCTGAACCTTATTGAAGGAGGGCCTTGCATCTCGGAAATATCCTGCATAGCACCAGAACTTATCAAAAGAGGATTTTGTATATCAGGAATATCCATAGCGTCACAAGAGCTTGTCACCAACATATAACACGCTGTAATAATTAAGTACTTTTTTTTCCATTCTATCCCTCTATAACATACAAACTTAATTTATACATATAAAATCAAAACTGCAATACATTTAATAAAAATTTAAGCATGTAATTTTTACTAATCATTATGCCCTTACTCGCCATTAACATTATCATTGAAAAATAATCACAAGAAATGTTATTCTCGGCACATCAATTTTCAAATCAGGATTATATCCCTTAAATCTCGGAGTAATTTTATGAGCTTAAGCACATTAAAAATATTTAAAAAAATGATTTTCAATCCTCTAGTTCAATTGCTTTTCGCGATTATTCTATGCTCATACTGCTACTCATTCATTTCTCATGACGCAATTAGAGTATTTCTCACTATCAGCTCATGCTTACGAGAAATGCTTGTTTTTGTTCTGCCCTTTTTGCTTTTCAGCTTTGTCGCTGTCGCTCTATCAGCTATTCCGAAAGAAGGCATGCTCTTTGTTTTAGCATTAATGGCGACGGTATTTGTATCTAATTTTATAAACATATTAATATCAGGATCCGTCGGCTTTTTCCTTTTATCTGGAACACCATCTAGAGAAATGAACGAAGGAGCTGTAACTTTGCTTCCACTATTTTCTATGGGATTACCTCAAGTAGCCAACACAGTTCATGCGCTTATCGCAGGTGTTGTGGTTGGCTTTATAAATTCCTTATATCCAAATAAGTATCTAAATAATGTAATCCATTTTATTCATAAACTCGTATTGAAATTCATGAAAAAATTTTTCGTGCCACTGCTTCCGCTATTTGTTAGCGGTTTTCTCCTGAAATTGTTTGCTGAAGGAAGAATGACTGGGTTTGTCAGTGAAAATTCCTCTGTTTGTTTGATGATGTGTTGTTTTTTATTTTGCTATTTAGTATTGTGGCTGTTTTTCGCCGCGTCTTTTAATAAAGAAAGAGCGCTCGAAATTTTCAAAAACACATTTCCTGCGATCATTACAGCGTTCAGTACAATGTCCAGCGCTGCAGCACTCCCGCTTTCCTTAAATGCAGCAGAAAAAAATACAAAGGATCGCGTTTTATCGGACGCTGTTATGCCTTTAACCATGAATTTTCATATGGTAGGAGACACAATTATCGTTCCTATACTCGCAATGATAGTTATGCTGGCGTTTAATCACCCTCTTCCCACAGTATATAATTTTATTATGTTTGGAATATTTTTTGTTTTAAATAAATTTGCCGGCGGTGGTATACCAAGCGGAACAATTATGGTAACAGTTCCGGTTCTCAGAGAATATTTTGGGTTCGATGATTCGATGATAGCATTTATAATCGCGTTTTATGGGGTTATAGATCCAATAGCAACAGCAGGAAACGTTGCCGCTAATAATTTTTTCGTCGTCATATTCCAAAAAATGAGAAAAATAGCAAAAAAGTCATATTTAAAGACAGTATAACTTTCATTAACACATAGGCAGATGCATAATCATGAGTAATTCTCTAAAAAATAATCTATTCCACCGAAAATATTTTCATATACTTTTAGTCGTACTCATTTCCACTGTAATATTCGTAAGATATCAATGTTCAAATAGAAAATACTCGTTAGAAAGTGCTTTAGATTATTATGAATTTACCCAGCAACAGCAAAAAGATGCAATTAAAAATCTTCTCAAACAAGCATCAATTATTCCTGCAAATAATTCGTTTGTGAATGTTTTTCCTGAAAATCGGACAGAATTGCAAATAATAGAAGATATATTGCACTTTGTAAAAAGCACGCAAGAAAAATTTGTAATAAGAAATGGTCATCAAGAGCGTTGGGAAATATCTGCTTCCGAATGGATGAAACATAATCAACAAAATATTTATAACAATTTAAAAATCTTAGGTTTTTCAGATCCTATAAAACCAAAAACTAATGTTGTTGATGCAATCTGCATTCTCGGTGCGACAAGAAAACGTATGGCAGATAGGCTGGAATATACTGAATCTTTAATCAAGAATGGATTAAAAACCAATACGATTATTTTATTAACGGGTGAACGATATGTTACAGAAAACATAGATGGTACTGCAGAAGAATTATCAAATATCGCGCATAGATTTAATATTCAAAATTGGAAAAAGCTAACAGAAACACATTTGTTTGAAGATTTATATGGCATGTCCGAACTGCAAAAAAGAAAATTAGCAAAATATACAATAGATACACCTGCACGAGATTTACAGAGACCAACAACACAAAGTACTCTTACAGAATTAATCACTTGGTTGAAAAATCATAAAAATATAAAAAATATACTTTTTGTATCAAATCAGCCTTACGCAAAATATCAAAAAGCAATCATTACTTCTGTTTTTAAAGATTATAAAATTAACATAGAGTTTGATGTTATTGGATCCGGCGTACAAAATAAAGAAAACATTCAGCAGATGATTGAAGGATTGGGATCATATATATGGGCCATGTCACCAATAGTAATATCTAAATTAGGACTTAAAATTGATAACAAAAAAATTAAAGATTTATTTGATAAATTATACTTAAAGCAACCCCTCATATATAAAATAGTGCCTCAATTTTTAAATAACAGCGGGAAACATGGTAAATAATGCATAATATTATTCTGCCGACTTCTGAAAATGTTCAAACAGCAAGTAAATTACTGCTAAATGGTGAATTAGTCGCCTTTCCAACAGAAACCGTTTACGGACTCGGAGGAAATGCATACGATGACAATGTTGTAGCAAAGATTTTCGCATATAAAAATCGCTCTGAAATGAATCCCATCAGTATTTGTTATCCAGATTTAGAATCTGCTTTCGAAGATGTAACTATAACTGACAGCGCTCGTTTATTATCAAAACAATTTTTACCAGGACCTATAACGTTTTTATTAAAGCGGAACCCAAAATCGAAAATATCGTTATTATGCTCTGCGGGAACTGATACAATTGGAATTAGAGTTCCTTCAAATCCAATAGCATTAAAATTATTATCAATGATTCCGTTTCCACTTGCTGCACCAAGTGCGAACAAATCTACAAAAATAAGCCCGACAAACGCAAACGCTGTTTCCGAAAATCTGAAAGAAAATGAAAATCTTACCATCCTGGATGGAGGACAGTGCCTTATCGGTATAGAATCGACAATTATTGATTGCACCAGCGATAAATTGTGCATTTTAAGATCTGGAGCAGTATCAGAAAATGAAATCTTGGAAAGGTGCAAACTGCAGCTCTTAAAAATTAATAAATCATATAATCTACCTGACAAATTTAAACACTATGCTACCCAAAAAAAAATAATCCTCAATGCAGATAGAGTAGATAAAAAAGATGCTTTGCTGGCTTTTGGAACACCGATTGAAAATCAATGCAAATATGTTTTGAATTTAAGCGAAAAACACGATTTAACGGAAGCTGCCGCTAATCTTTTCAGAATGCTGCATGAACTAGATAAGACAAATGCAGAGAAAATCTGCGTCATGCCTGTTCCAAATACAAAAATCGGAGCAGCTATAAATGATCGACTTTTGAAGGCAAGCAAAAATTAAGAAACTTTCTTAACTTTATCTAATTTCTTCAAAACCATTATCCCTGGAATAGAAAATAGCGGGACCACAATGAAAAAGGTTGTCCAACCAAATATATCTACACAGAAACCTGATGAAAATCTAAAAAACATTCCGCCTATTTCATAGATAGCCCATAGTAATGCATACTGCGATCCATTTTTACACAAATCGTACAAAAATGCGAGAAATGCTGCGGAAACAGCCCCTCCCGTTATTCCTTCAAAAAAGATTACCGAGCATAATAGATAGGAATTATTACCATAAGCATTCAAAGCAAGATACGAAAGAAGTGACAACACATGGACGGCGCTTAAATACATCATCGTGCGAAATATGCCATATCTTTTTACAAAAAATCCGCAGACAAATCCACCGATAATCACGGAGATGGATCCGAAAAGCTGTACAATATTCGCGATTTCAAGTTTCGAAAATCCGATCTCCAAACAAAATGAGCGCGACATTTTTTGAATCATGAAATCAGAAGCTTTATATAAAACCAAAACAGCAAAAATATAAATTCCATTTTGTTTATCAAATAAGCTACTTATTTGAGATATCAAATTACTGTTATGGGCTACACTTGCATAATTTCTTAAAGATACGTGTTTTGTATTATTAACTATTACTGGTTCATCTATAAATAAAATAAAAATCATACAAAGAAAAATCAGAAAAGATGCGCATTCATAGGCGATTTTCCATCCGAAAAAATGGGCTAAATATAAAATAACGAGTTTCGTTGTAATTGTGCCTATTCTGTGTCCAAAACTCACTATTCCTGCTACATACCCTAGATTATCCTTAGAAACTTCACTAATTTGGTACGAATAAAGTGCTATATTTTGAAATCCATCAAATAAAGCAACAAACGACGCGCATATCATAAGATTCATCAAGTTAGTTTTTGGATCGACATTTGCCATCCCAAGTACACTGCAAATCAGCATTATTTGACTAAAAACAACCCAACTGCGTCGCCTGCCAAGTTTTTTCGAAAAATATGGAATTTCAAAATTATCAATAACCGGAGCAAAAAATAGCTTTAAAACAAAAGGTAGGTGAAAGAGTGAAAAGAAACCAATTGTGGTGTTCGATATTCCGCAATCCTTAAGCCAGTAATCTAAAATTACTATAGTTAAAGGAAATGAAATCCCGTAAGCAAATCCAATACCGCTTTTTTTTATGAAATCTATCGAAGTCACAATAAACGCTTTCCACAAAAAGAATGCATATGTTTAATACAATTATTATATATTGAAATACCTTTTGATAAACGATAAATAGATTTTTTCCAAAACTAAAAGGTCATTTATTTTTACTTTTTCATTTTTTTGATGCATTGTCGAATCCTGCAATCCAAATTCGATTATATTGCAATATCTTATCATATACCTACCATCAGATATTCCGCCACCGCAAGAGAATTCAGTATCTATTCCTGTGATATTCTTTATTGCCGAAGAAAGTGTTTCTTTCAGATTCTCATTATCGCAGTAATAGGAATCTCCATTCACAACAAAATCCAATGACACATTATAATCTTTCGCGTCATCTAATAAAATTTTTTTCAAATCCTCTGATTTATAATCTGCACCGTAGCGTATATTCAAATTCGCAGATGAAAAATCAGGAGCTACGTTTGTCGCATAATTATTTGTAAAAAGTAGTGTAGGCTCTAAATTTGTTCGCGGAAATCTCCTGTCGTCATATCTCCATTTATAATTCATCATTACAGTAATGTATCTACAGATATTTCCCAGTGAATTCACATAATTATCTGGATACGCAATATGCCCTTGTTTTCCAGAAGATTTCACAGTTACATTCATACTGCCGCGATGTCCAACGTAAACTCTATCTCCAATATTTATATGAGAAGATGGCTCACCTATTAAACAATGGTGCGGTATATGACCATTTTCCGCGCACCATTTTATTAACGATTGCGTGCCTTCGTAGGACCCGACCTCTTCATCTCCGGTGATTAAAACGATGATTGATCCAGTAAACTTTTGCTTAATAAATTCTGATACAGCACAACAGAAAGCAGCAATTCCACCTTTCATATCAGCGATACCACGACCTATTAAATAACCCCCTTTCTGTATTGCAGCAAATGGATCAACTTCCCAGTCATCTCCAGCAGGAACAACATCCGAATGCCCTAAAAATCCTAGAATTTTATTTTTTGATACTCCGTACTTCGCAAATAAATTTTTGATTTCGTTTTTTCCATCTGCGGATTTAAAAATCAAAATTTCAGTATGAAACCCCAATGACGAAAGATACCCAGCAACAACATCTATCGCGCCATCATCGTTTGGTGTCACACTTTTACATTTTATAAGATCAGAACAAAGGGAAACTACATCCATTCCAAACCTATATCATTATAAAACTCTTAGTAAATCATTTATCGATGTTTTTTTTCTAGTTTGTTCATCTACAGATTTTATTATCACAGCGCAGCACAAATTGACATTTCCCGATGGATAAACTCCCGGCACAACAACAGAATATGGAGGAATCCTTCCATAGGTGATTTCTCCCGTGATTTTATTTAGGATTTTTGTTGACGCCGTCAAAGTCGTTCCGGCACCTAAAACAGATCCTTCGCCAACTATCACTCCTTCTGTAACAGAACTTCTGACCCCTATAAAACACGTATCCTCTATAATCACAGGATTAGCCTGAAGCGGTTCTATCACCCCGCCGATTGTAACTCCGTCTGAGATGTGGCAATTTTTTCCAATTTGAGCGCAACTCCCAACAAGCGCATTTGTATCGATCATGGTACCTTCACCAATAAACGCGCCGACATTTATAAAACTCTGCATAATGACTGCAAATTTCGAAATATGTGCGGAATAGCGTACAACGCTGCCTGGAACCATACGAAATCCCGCATGCAAAAAATCTTTTTCTGTCCAATTTGTAGTTTTTAATGGAACTTTATCAAAATATGCGCATCCGGCGCCCTGCATAACAATTGTTTTTGTATGCTTAAAAAACAATAAAATTGCTTTTTTCAAATAATCGTTAACAATAAATTCACCGTTATTTTTTTCAACCATCCTCAACTCACCATTATCGAGTTTTTTCATTGCTTCATCTATATAGAAAATATCATTTGATTTTTCATTCCATAAATCTTCAATTCTATTTCGTAAGGTTTGCTTCATAAAAACGGCTCCAACAAATAAACGATAAAATATTAACTAATTATTAACCATTTTTTCAAAAAAAACAATTCAACCTCGCGCGCTATTGACTTGTTATGATTTATTAATGATTTAATAATATTACTATATATGTTGGATATTTTCTTCACTATCGCCCGTGAAAAAAATACCCTGAATTTTACGTCTTCTAATACTCCTGGATTGACAGAATAATAATTACTGTGATCGTGTTCTTTTGAGTTAAGTTGCTTTCTAAACAATATGCCTTCTTCAACTAATTTGCATATATGATGTGATATGCATTCCCTCGTACATTTCAATATCTTCGATAAATGTACCTGTGTAATACTCACCCATGGAGTACATTCAATCCACTTACCTTCTTTAATTATTTTGTTGATAATTATGTTTAATAACGATTCTGTCCTGTAACTTAGATGCTTCAAGGCCATAAGCTGGTCTCCGTCTACTAAAAAACGGAATCCGATATGATCACTCTCCAAAACTAACAAGCCTGTTGTTGACATACTTACCCGGAAGTTGTAACTTACCCTACATAAGTAGGTTCTTCGACAACAAGTAGATTATAAGCTCTGGAACATTACTTCATATCTACTCCAACTTATAATCGTTTAATATGATAGCATTTAGTATGTGGGTTTGTTGTTATAGTTTTTAAATTAGTTTGCCAAAAATACATATTGCAGCTTATATATTTTCGGCTATAGTTTTGTGATAATGATGAAAATACACTTTGTTTATTCATCGAATGCCAAATCAGTAAGCGCATTCAAATACATGATAAAAACTTACGGACAATGTGATCTAATGTCCGCTGATTGTATTGTGGTTTTATCAGGAGATGGAATGGTGCTAAGAACATTTCATGAGACCATAAGTTGCAATCTTCCGGTCTATGGAATGAACTGCGGCAAGATTGGTTTTCTAACAAATCCATATTTCAAAGATAACCTTATAGAAAGAATTAAAAATTCCACAGCATTTGAATTTCACCCGCTGAAAATACATGCAAAAAACCGTGATGGAGAAACATTCGATACAATGGCGATAAATGAACTGTATCTTCTGCGACAGACACATCAATCTGCAAAAATCCGAGTTATTGTTGACAATGTTGTGCAAATAAAAGAGCTGATTTGTGATGGAATAATCGCGGCAACGCAAATCGGAAGTACAGCATATAACTACTCTGCGAATGGTCCGATAATCCCACCTAATTCGAAACTACTTGCGCTTACTCCGATTAGCTCATTTCGACCGAGAAAATGGCGTGGCGCAATTCTAAATTCCAATACTGTCCTTGACTTTGAGGTAATCGACAGTGTTCGCAGACCGGTATGCGCGGTTGCTGACTATGCAGAATTTAGAAATTTACATAAAGTAAATATAGTAGAAGATAAAACCACTACGCTAAATCTTCTTTTCGATAAAGATAATCCATTTGATAAAAAAATCTTATCTGAACAATTTATGATATAGAACCCCATTTGCATGAAAAATGTTTTACTCAAAAATGAGGAAGGATTAGCGTGAGCACCGGAGCATCTCTTGATTTACATGAGAATGTGAGAGATGATATTGACTTTCAAGGATATAACAGTACAATGTAGCCTGATATTTGATATTACAAAAATGTTAACAGCATTTCTATGAAAACGGAGTTCTATTATGGCTAAAGCCGCTACTATGACTGTAAAAATGTTAAGCACAGCTGAAACAGGATTTTTTTACGTAAAAAAAAGAAATCCTAGGAAACAACCGGAAAAAATGGAAATGAGAAAATATGATCCTGTTGTAAGAAAGCATGTTCTATTTAAAGAAGCAAAAATAAAATAATCGTTATCCTAAAGATCATTAAATTATCTTAAGAATTATTGTATAATCACTGCGTTTATAGATACATACAAAGTAGAAAGTATATGTACTTTTTTATTAAAAGTTATGGATGTCAGATGAATGTATACGATTCATCACGAATCTCGGATGTATTATATGAATCCGGACACAAGCGCTCGGAATTCATAGATAAAGCTGACATATTAATTTTTAATACATGCAGCATAAGAGAAAAAGCGGACGAAAAATTATTTTCAGATCTTGGAAGAGCATATCTACTAAAGCTGGAAGCGCATTCTAAAGGAAATGATTGCATAATCATCGTCTGCGGATGCATTGCTCAATCTAAATCTTCCGAGTTGATAAATCGAGCACCATACGTTGACGCCGTAATAGGGCCTCAGGAAATACATAAAATAAAATCTGTAATAAACGATATATCAACAAATAAAGATAAATCATCCTTCGTCCTGACTAATCTAAGCTCCCGAGAAAAATTCCATCACCTCACAAAGCAATTTTTCAACAGAAACTGTTCTGATTTTTTAACAATTCAAGAAGGATGTAATAATTTTTGTACATATTGCGTTGTTCCATATGCAAGAGGACGAGAATTTTCAAGAAGTGTTAACGATATTATAAAAGAAGCAAAGGGTTTAATAGCAGCAGGAGTCAAAGAAATAACCCTCTTGGGACAAAATGTTAATTCCTACAACGGAGAAGGTCCTAACGGCAAAGAATGGAGTCTCGCGAAATTACTTTTTAAGCTTGCTGAAATAGAAAAATTAGCACGCATCAGATACGTAACATCCAATCCGAAAGATATTAATATTGATATAGCAAGGGCACATAAAGAAATAGACATTCTCATGCCATTTTTACATCTTCCGGTACAATCTGGATCCGATAAAATTTTAAAAAAGATGAATAGAAAATATTCTATCGATGATTATTTAAGATGCATAGATATGTTGCGAAACAATAGATCGGATATCGCGCTTTCATCAGATTTTATCGTTGGCTTTCCTGGAGAAACTGACGAAGACTTCGAAAGCACACTAAAATTAGCGGAAAAAATAAAATTCGCGCAAGCATATTCATTTAAGTACAGTCCACGTGCAAATACTGTCGCAGCAAAAATGGAAGAACAAATCTCTGATAAAATAAAGTCCGAAAGATTGAAAATATTACAAAATTTACTAAATAATCATCAAAATCAATTTAATGAAAATTCTATTGGAAAATATTTATCTGTATTGATTACCAAAAAAGGCAGGTATAAAAATCAACTTGTTGGACGAAGCGAGTATTCACAAGCAGTATCAATATGTGATAATGGTATAAAAATAGGTGATGTTGTGCGAGTCAAAATTGCAGAATTAAAATCCCATAGTTTGATAGGTGTGATCAAATAATGAATTTGGAAATTTCAATTGAGCACGAATCTTGGAATCGCTCTAATATAAAATCCATAGTAACCGACTGCGTTTATGCGCTTTTCTCTGAACTAAATCTCAACCATTACAATGTAGAAATATGCTTTCTTTTTACAAATGATAGAGAAGTTCAATTGCTTAACAAAACTTATGGAGGAATTGATAAGCCGACTAACGTATTATCTTTTCCATCAGACTCGATAGACAACGTGTACAGCGACACATGGCATGATATTCCTCCTAACGAAGAAGGTGAACAATATTGCTGCAATATCTGTATATTAGGAAGCATAGCTATCGCCTATGAAACTGTAGATCGAGAATCCATCGAACAAGAAAAGAACTTTAATGATCATTTAAGCCATTTAATTGTACACAGCGTATTACATTTGCTTGGCTATGAGCATACCAACGAATCTGCGGCAGAACAAATGGAATCCATTGAAATAAAAATTCTCTCAAAATTAAATATCAAAAATCCATATGAATAAATATTAGGAAATTCATGCAATTAAAAATTTTTAGTTATTTAAAAAAGTTATTAAAAAAAGAACCGGATATTCCGCTTATAGACAGACTCGAAAATCTCATCGAAGCAGACCAATCGTCTGTTAATAATGAAAATCCTGTTGATAACAATGAATTAGCTCTCGTTTCGAATGTTCTCGGATTAAAAGATCTTACAGCTGCGGATATAATGGTTCCGCGTGCTGATATTATCGCGGCAAAAATTGATACATCTCTGGATGAATTCATTGATATTTTTTCGCGTACCCACTGTTCGCAGATCCCGATATATAAAAACACGCTAGACGAAGTTGTTGGAATAGTAAGAGTTCGAGATTTTCTGCCTTATATAAAAAACCCAGAATCTTTCAATATAAAACATCTTTTGAAAGAGGTAATTTACGTCGTTCCCAGCATTCAACTCCTAGAATTACTAGTGGAAATCAAAGCCTCAGCAAATCATCTGGTCATTGTTGTTGATGAATTTGGAGGAGTTGACGGACTTGTAACATTGCAAGATGTGGTATCGGAGATCGTTGGAGAAATCCAGCAAAACAGAAGAATTTTTCCACAAATAATCGCGCGTCCGGACGGCACATATCTAGCAGATGCAAAAATACTTGTAGAAGAATGCGAAGAAATTCTTGAGGTAGATTTGTTAAAACCCTTAAGCCAAGACGATGACGAACCAGATATCGAAACTCTCGGCGGATTGATGATGCTGATTGCGGAAAGAATGCCGGCACGAGGAGAAACGCTGAAACATCCCTCAGGAATAGAGTTTGAGATCGCAGATGCCGACCCTAGGCGAGTAAAGAGAATTATCATCAAAAAAAACAACAAGTTAGCGAATCTTCTTCAGTAACGCAATTTGATTTTCTTGACATTTAGTAGCACTAGTGATACCATCCTAGTATCAGAAAGGAAATATATCATGGCAACTACAGAACAACGCGTTTTTATGTCTCTTGACAGTGAAACTCTGGAAACTATAAAGAAATTAGCAAAAAAGAGCAAAACTTCCATATCAAAAATTTGCGCTAAATTTGTAGCAAAACAGTTGGAAGAAGACGAAGACGCTTATTGGATGAAAATTATTAACGAAGAAAAGAAAAAAGGTATAGAAGCCATCGATCACGACGAATTTTGGCAACACCTTGATGAGTTAGATAATGTATAAAATAAAATACAGCCGAAATATCATCAAAAATATTAGTAAAATCCCTGTTAATATACAGAAAAGCATAAAAAGAGCTATCGAAGAAAGGTTGACTGTTGATCCCATACTATTCGGGAAGCCTCTAAAAGGCGAATGGAAGGGCTGTTATCGTCTAAGGGCCGGAGATTATCGAATCATATATGAAGTTAACGAACTCAAAATTATTGTTCTTATCATAAAAATTGGAAATCGAGATGATGTTTATGTATAAAAATCAGGCTAGTGGTTTTCCAATCCGCAGCTGAACTCATAAAATATATTGTTTCCTATAAAGATTCCAATCCTCTTCAGTAGTGTATTTGCATTTTTCTTAGCATTAAGTATCATTGCTTATTATCTGAAAAAATAGGAACTGTTAACAACCGAGGTTTTTCTAAGGGTTTTTTAGGAGAAACGAAACGCAGAACCGTAGCGTACTCTGGTGTACGTGAGGATGTGAGTATCGGATTGACAACAAAAAGACCTGAAAAAGCAGTTTGTGAACAGTCCCTAAACAACTTTCTACTAGGTAATACTCCTAGTATTTTTTCTCAGTATTTCTAGTTTTTTAAAACCAATAGCATTAAAATGGATCTGCCGCAAAAAATGCTATTTAGCATTACCATAAAAACAACTTTTGCGGCAGGTCTGCTTTTTTTGCTTATATTTTATGGAACTATTATAAAAAAAATATATATGTTGGTTCTGTTTTTTATGTATACCACAAAGATTTGTTACGCAATCTACGGAAATAAAAAATACAGAATATCTGCTATGTTAACTGAAAATAAAGAAGGTCATTTGTATTCGTATTTATTATAGTAACAACAAAAAAACCGCCATTTTCATGGCGGTTTCTGAGATTCATAACGATATTTTAGACTTATATCTTTATGTTGTAGCAGACCAACGCACGGATATTAAGCGTACCTTTTTGAGTAAGTTTCAAATTGCCACCCATGCTAAAGTGTTTTGTTTTAGACTTAGCAAAACGGTATTCACCTTCAACGCGTCCAGTCAAATCTTTACCAATTGATTTTTCTAAACCAATAGCTACTGTTGGCATCCATGAGGTTAATTTCATGCTACCACTGTAATCTCTAAGATAATCACCTGTATTGAAATCATATTCGTCATAACGTTCTTGTGATTTTTCGTATGAAATACCAACTTTTAAATAAGTCATGAACTTATGATCATGATTTATATAACCAATTCTTAATGCAGCAAAAGGAGTAAATCCATTTCTTGATGTTTTTAAATCATAAACTCTTCCAGCTCTAGTAGATGTTTTACTTGCATTTAATTCCTCCTTTTTAGGAGAAAAATCACCTCCTAACTCTAAGCCAAGACAGACAGGATAATCGCTCAAAACTTTCTGATAGCCGAATAGAAGTGTTCCACCTAATCGCGTCGAATATCCATTAGCTTCATGATCCACAAAACCATCTGGTTCTGTATAATCTACTTTTTCACCAGAGTTACAGAATAGCAAACCACCGCCGACATAAAATCCATGTCCACCGGCGCTCTCACCATCTTCAGCATGTACAGAAGATAGCATGCACGCTGCCGCACTTAATAAAAGTATCTTTTTCATATTAATCTCCACTTAATTAAATCTTATTGAAGTTTAAGCAATATTTATTTTGAATGCAAACAAAGTTTAATAACATTTTATATAATGTTGCATAAAAGATACGGTTTATGTGTTTGCTGGAGCGGCTTATAAAATCAATTCTATTGATCTGAATGCCTATAAACAAAGCTGTGCATTAGTTTTTTAATATAAATGTATGTTTTATTTTGGACAGAAGCCTTTATTTATATAATTAAGAATTTTTTCGTCTTGAGTTATTAGAGGAATATTATGCACTCTAGATGTTGCCACTATCATTCTGTCAGCGGAATCGCTCTGAAACTCTCCTGGTAGATGACAACTATCAAGTAAAATATTCGTAGAAAGCTCTATTATTCTTACTGAAGACAGCTCGATTGCATGTTCGATCCATTTATTGATTGGTTGAGAAAGAGTAATTCTTCCCTTTTTCTCTAGCATAGCAATTTCCCAAACAGAAATAGCGCTGACGCAAATCCTAGATTCAGAATTTACACTGACCTCTATTCTTTCTATACTTTTCTTGCTTAGTTTTAAATCCCCATTCATTAACCAAAGAAAAATATGTGTATCCAAAAGAATATCACTCATTTTCAGCATTCCAGTGCTCATTTATTGACGTAACTATATCTTCATTTTCTAAAAATGAGCCCTTCATAGCTCCAAAAAGCTTCTTTGGTTCAGTTTCTACGGCGCTTAGTTTTGCAAAAGGCACCCCTCTTTTGGTAATTAAATAGGTATCTCCATGATGCACGTCATTTAATAATTGTAAGCATTTGTTTTTAAATTCACTCGCCTGAATTTTTATTTCCATAATAACCCGCCTATAGCACATCTATTAAGCGCATGGTAACATACAAGTAGCTATAAGTCAATATGAATTAGCATATTGCCCTGTAGATTAAATTTTATAACTCTTTGTTTACAGTGCTTTAACTATGGCTTCGGTGGTTTTTTTCGCATCACCCAGAAGCATCATTGTATTCTGGGCATAAAATAATTCGTTATCGACGCCAGCGTATCCTGCCCCCATGGATCTTTTCAGGAATAGCACCGCTTTCGCTTTTTCTACTTCAAAAACAGGCATTCCATAAATAGAGCTTGCGGGATCATTTTTCGCCGCTGGATTTGTAACATCGTTTGCTCCAATAACATACGCGACATCGCAGGACGCAAAATCTCTGTTTATTTCATCCAACTCGAAGACATCTTCATAAGGCACATTCGCCTCCGCCAGAAGAACATTCATATGTCCAGGCATGCGCCCCGCAACCGGATGTATCGCATATCTGACATTGACACCGTTACTTTTAAGAATATCACCCATTTCTTTAAGAGCATGCTGCGCCTGCGATGTTGCCATACCGTATCCGGGCACTACAATTACAGAAGCGGCATTTTTCAAAATAAACGCCGCGTCTTCAGCAGACCCTTGTTTATATGAGCGATTCTCAGAAGAGGAATTTGATATACTAGAAGCGCTCTGCCCTGACGCAAAGATCACACTAAACAACGAGCGATTCATTCCTTTGCACATGATATAACTTAGAATCGCGCCGCTGGCTCCAACTAATGCTCCTGTAATAATCAACAAATCGTTATTTAGGGTAAAACCAATACCAGAAGCCGCCCATCCAGAATAAGAATTTAGCATCGACACAATTACCGGCATATCGGCGCCGCCTATCGGCACGATAAGAGTGACTCCTAAAACAAAGGAAACTAATGTCATCAAAACAAACGCTGTTTCGTTTTCTGTAGAAACAAAATAAATAAGTAGGCATAAAATTGAAGATATTATAAACGCATTCACTTCTTTAGGAACATAATGCCCCTTGTAAAGATCCTGTAATTTTAGAAAAGCAACAATCGAGCCGGTAAAAGTAACGGCGCCTATCGCTGCCCCAAGTCCCATTTCTATTAAACTGGATTTATGAATACTCCCGCCGATTCCTATTATCTTAAACACTTGCGGAGAAAAATATGCTGAAAACGCAACTAAAACAGCAGCTAATCCGACAAGACTGTGAAATCCAGCAACCATCTGTGGCAAGGCCGTCATTGAAACAGATCTTGCTATAAATATGCCTATCGCGCCGCCTATGCATATAGCAGTAATCGTAAAAATTATATTAGACGCATCGATAGAAAGATAAGCAGCTGTACATGCTAATATCATGCCGGAAATACCAAGCAAATTACCGCGCGACGCGCTTTCTGCTGAAGAAAGTCCTTTCAAAGCTAAAATAAAACAAACTGCTGAGATTAAATAAAGTACATCTACTAACATGAATTTCCTCTATTTTTTACGAAACATACTGAGCATTCTGTGGGTAACTGTAAATCCGCCGAATATGTTTATGGATGCTAAGACTATGGCAGCAAAGCCAAACGCTCTAGAAAACAAGCAAAAATGCTGAGCCGCAGCAAAAATCGCACCGATAATTATGACGCTGGAAATCGCGTTTGTTACAGACATGAGGGGGGCATGTAACGCTGGCGTAACTTTCCAAACCACGTAATATCCTACGAAACAAGCTAAAACAAAGACTGTCAATCCATGTATCCCTGATGATGAATTAAAAGAATCCATCAATCCCGAATCCATCTGCATAAAAAACGTGAAACTATCTATAAAACGCTGAAATTCCATGTTTTGTTTCCTAACATACCGACTGCAATAATACCGCGCAGAGTATAACAAAAAAATATGAATATGCATAATGTGTTTTTCAGGACATTAATGTATTGCGCATTATCAAATTAATCTAAAAACCGACCTTTGTTTCTTTATGGGAAAAAATATTTACAACAATCTTGTTGAAAAAAATAAAAAATCATGACAAACAACCGAGGCCTTATGATGTGATCTTTATTTTTTTAGTAAGCTTATGTATTATGACTATTGCAATCTTTGTGGTCTACAGAGTAATGTGTATTGGCCAATGTAAAAGGGAATCTAACGATATAAAAAGATTAGTTAACAGTGGTCTTATTTGCGGTTATTTTTGAGGAATTAATGTTTCAAGTAAGAATTCATGGAAGAGGCGGACAAGGTGTAGTTACTGCAGCAGAAATGTTATCTATTGCCGCGTTTTTGGAAGGAAAATATGCTCAGGCGTTTCCCAGCTTTGGATCCGAAAGAATGGGCGCTCCCGTCGTTTCGTTTTGCAGAATATCAGATAAAGAAATCAGACTGCGTGAACCAATAAATGAGCCCAACGCTGTGATTATTCAAGATAAAACTGTTATAGAATCTGCAAACGCATTTCACGGCATCATTGATGGAGGATATGCATTAGTGAATTCTCCATCCGATATAAATTCTTCGATCAATACAAAAAACATAAAACTAAAATGCATTGGAGCAACCGAAATTGCTCTTGAATATATCGGTAAACCATTACCAAACGCCATTCTTTTGGGCAGTTTCGCAGCCCTCACAAAAATTATTAAGATAGAATCAGTTGTGGAAGCTATTAAAACTAAATTCTCGGGATCAATTGCTGAAAAAAACGTTAATGCCGCTCTGGAAGCGTACGAAAAAACGATGATATGAAGCAAAATCTTAAAGATTATTAAAAATAAAGAGGAATTTACATGTTATATCAACTGGAAGGATCTCAAGCGATTGCTAAAGCGGTTGCTTTATGCCGCCCAAGAATGGTTTGCGCTTATCCAATTACTCCTCAGACACATATAGTTGAAGAATTAGGAGATTTGGTAAGATCCGGTGAGTTATCCGAATGCGAATATATCAATGTTGAATCCGAAATGGCAGCGTTAAGTGTATCGATAGGATCACAGGCCGCAGGTGTCAGAAGTTACACAGCTACATCAAGCCAAGGATTATTATATATGATGGAAGCGGTATATAACGCTTCCGGGTTGGATCTTCCTATTGTAATGACATTAGGAAATCGAGCAATCGGATCTCCGATCAATATATGGAACGATCACTCAGATGCTATGTCTGCGAGAGATGCTGGATGGATCATGTTATTCGCGGAAACCAACCAGGAAGCAGCTGATCTTCACATTCAAGCATTTAAAATCGCAGAAAAAGTGAAATGCCCCGTGATGGTTTGTGTGGACGGCTTCATCTTGACGCATGCATACGATCGTGTAGATATGCCTTCACAGAAAGAAGTTGATGAGTTTTTACCTCCTTATGAACCGCATATTAGTTTGGATGCAAAAAATCCCATCGCCATTGGAACAATGGTTCCTCCAGAGTATTTTATGGAAGTAAGATATCTTGCTCATAAAAAACAGCTCGATTCTTTAGATATAATAGATTGCGTTGGAAAATCTTTTTATAAAAAATTCGGCAGAGACTCAGGTGGACTTATCAGAAAATATAATCTAGAAAACGCGGAAACAGTTATTATCACAATGGGGTCCGCCGCTGGAACAATAAAAGATGCGATTGATGATTTAAATGCATCCGGACATAAATTTGGAGTTTTATCGATCATAAGTTTCCGTCCGTTTCCTGTAGACAGGATAAAAGAATCTCTTAAAAAAGCAAAAAAAGTAATTGTTATAGAAAAGGCGCTTGCCGTAGGTATCGGAGGAATTTTATCGAAAGAAATAGAACTGTTAGCAAAAGATACTGATTTACAGATTTATTCCGTTATCGCAGGATTAGGAGGAAAAGCCATCACAAGTTCCATGCTAAAAGAATACCTAATTAATAGTCATCAAGCATCCGATGTGTTCTTGGGTCTTAACACTGAAATTGTCGAACAAGAATATCAGCCAATAAATAATTGCCGTTGTAAATAGATTTTGGAGAAACATATATGTTTAATCTAACAATAGGAAATAGATTATCAAATAAAAACAATACTGTTCAGTCTGTCTATAATAGACCCAACAGTCTTACCAGCGGTCACAGAGCTTGTCAGGGATGCGGAGAAGCGCTTGCAGCAAGATGCGCGATTGACGCGGCCTACAAAGCAACAAATGGCAATATCGCTGTTGTAAATGCAACCGGATGTCTCGAAGTATTTTCATGTGTATTCCCAGAAAATTCATGGAATATACCATGGTTGCACTCTTTATTTGGAAATGCACCATCTGTTGCAACTGGGGTTGCATCAGCGTTTCGCTCTCAAGGCAAATCAGAAATGCGCGTAATAGCGCAAGGGGGAGATGGTTCGACTACAGACATCGGTATGGGCGCATTATCAGGTATGTTCGACCGTAACGACGATATATTGTATATTTGCTATGACAACCAAGCGTATATGAACACTGGAGTTCAGAGATCCAGCGCTACACCAGTACATGCGAGAACTGCTACAACGCTTCCAAATGGATCATATTTTGGGAATGAAGTTGGAACAGGAAAAAATCTACCTGAAATCGCAATTGCTCATAATATTCCATATGTCGCAACGGCAAGCATTGCTAATATAAAAGATTTAGAAGTAAAAGTCACAAAAGCTATAAAAATCAAAGGGGCAAAATACATTCATGCACATGTTCCCTGCCCTCTCGGATGGGGATATCCGCCATCTGAAACAATAAAAATTGCAAGATTAGCTATAGAATGCGGAATGTTCCCTTTATTTGAGGCCGAAAATGGAATTGTTGTAGGATCAACACCCATCGATAATCCGAAGCCGGTTGAAGAATATCTTCGAGTACAAAGAAGATTTGCACATTTGTTCAGCAAAAACGCATCTCCGGATGCCGTAGGAATACTTCAGAAAATCGCGAACAAAAATATAGAAAAATACAGATTAAGCGGAGGCGTTTCCAATGGTTAAACCTTTTGCAACAGTGCTTAAACCGGCAACAAGTCTCAACAACAAAACAGGTTCCTGGAAAACAATGTGTCCTGAATATGTCGATAGACTTCCTCCGTGTAATGTTACATGCCCTGCAGGAGAAAACATCCAAAAATGGTTATCTCTGGTTCAAGAAGGGAAAGTTCATGAAGCATGGAATATCATTACGCAAGACAATCCATTCCCAGCAATAATGGGGCGTGTATGCTATCACACATGTGAGAAAACCTGTAACAGAGGGCAATTCGACGGTTCTGTAAATATCAATTTGATTGAAAGATCAATTGGTGATCTTGCTATCGAAAATAAATGGCATTTCGAAAAACCTGAAATATCAACCAGAAAAAGAATTCTTGTTATTGGCGCAGGTCCTTCCGGACTTACAGCCGCATACTTTTTAAGAAAAATCGGGCATGATGTAACGATATATGAAACACACATGAAACCCGGCGGCATGATGAGATACGGCGTTCCGAGATTCCGTTTGCCAAGTAGTGTTATGGACGCTGAAATCAATAGAATTACGAATATTGGAGTAAAATTAGTCTGCAATAAAAATGTAAATCACCTGCGAACTGAAATTCCAAATTTCGATGCAATTTACATCTCAATAGGAGCTTATCGAGCAGCAAAAACCGACGTCGAAATTAAAAATAAGCCGTGTGTTTTAGATGCTGTTGATATGTTTCGAAAACTCGAGGATGATGTAAAAAATCTGCCTAATCTGGGTAAAACTGTTTTAGTTTATGGTGGAGGAAATACCGCGATTGACGCGGCTAGAACAGCGTTACGTCTCGGCGCAGAAAATGTAAAAATCATCTATCGACGTACCATAAATAACATGCCGGCACACGACACAGAAATTCAAGATGCTCTTTCTGAGGGAATTGAAATTTTATGCCTGCGATCAATCGGCCTGATTGATGGAAAAAAGGTTCTTATCAATAAAATGAATTACGATGAGGAATGCGATATCCTTTCAAATTCAGGAGAAACAGAAATACTACAAGCAGATTCTGTAATCTTTGCTATTGGTCAATCAGTGGATGAAGGCATATTAGATGGAGTCGATGGAATTGTTGTTTCAGAAAAAGGCGTCATAGAAATAGATAAAAATATGATGACCGGAGCAGCAGGTATTTTCGCAGGAGGTGATGTAGTTCCATGCAAACGAACTGTTACAAACGCGATTGGTCATGGGAAAAAAGCTGCAAAATGCATTGATGCATATTTACGCGGCGCAGAAATCGTTGCCAACAAAAAGCCTGAAGTCGCTAGTTTCAAAAAATTAAATACAGCTTACTTTGAAAAAAACGCAAGAAATGAAATCTCTAGACTTGGAGATATATCTTTTGAAGAAAAAAACATTTCTTTGTCGGATAAAGAGATCATTTCGGAATCTCAGCGTTGTTTTTCGTGCGGCAATTGTTTCCATTGCGATAATTGCTATGGATATTGTCCAGACAATGCAGTTATAAAGCATCCAGATGGAACATTGGAATTCAATTACGATTATTGTAAGGGTTGTGGAATTTGCGCTTCAGAATGTCCATGCGGAGCAATAAAAATGGTGTCCGCAAAATAATACTTCCCTAGGTACATTACTGGGTTTTTTTTCACAGTATTTTTTCAATGAAATATATAACAATCTGAAATTAATTTTTATAGGAGATTGTTATGAAAAAGATTTTGTTTGCGATAGCAATATTATCAGATTTCGAAATGCATGCTATGATTATGCCAGTAAGCAGAGATACATCTATTGAAAAATGTCCCGTTCGCGCAGAGTTGATACACCTAAATTACCCGACATTAGTTTACATAAAAGGATATAAAACAGAACCATTCACAACATCTGACATAGTGAATATGTCAAGAGCCGAAACTGTGATACTAGAATCACTAACAAAAGCATCCTCTGTTTTTAGTAATGCTCCTCAAGCTATATCACAAATGTCGCAGATTCCACAGGCAGTATATGCAGAAAAATTCATACTACGAACTGGAAACATCTGTCTTACCGATATTCAAATTCAAGAAAAATTTTTGGATTCTATTATTAGAAATGACCTAATAATTGAGCCAATTATCGGTAAATTTCTAGTTGAATTGAATAAAAGAGACCCCGCCATCGGATTGGGATTTTTAGAACTCATAGATAACATCAAGAGCGCTGTCAACACTGCGGCAAAAAGTCCCCTATCTAACCCGAATGAATTTATTGATATTAAGGAATTCGAAAAATGTATGAATACCTTCATTCTAATTATAGGAGAGGAGCAATTTAATCTTATTGCCGGAGAAGCTTTACTAGTTAAATAAACCATTAAATTCAATTCATGCGAAAATTTATGGTCTAAGAAAAAGGAGTTCTTCAATTATATGGAAATTCTCTAAGCATTTAAGCAATTTTTCTATAATCGAAGAACCCTTTGATATCAATAAGAATTTTTTAAAAAATCTGCATTCTCATCCGAGATTAACATATATAACCATTATTGTATCAGTTATCATGTTGCATATTTTTCAATAAATTTATTTAAAAAAAACCTTGGTCGCCACAACTCTCCCAAGACCCGCAAATGGATCATATGAAGGTAAATCACGACCGTCAAGGAAAGTCACTTTGTCTGTACCAAAAAAATTGATAAGTATATCAGCAACCTGTGCTCTTTTCATGTCTCCTTGAACAATTGGCCTTTCACCACTTCTGAAATTGCTAAATAGTGTTGAAAGAAGTTCCTCATTTTTGAAAACTAAATGTTCTCCTGTTTGTTGTACTTCAAATTTTGTAGCGGTTTCATTAAGTTTAAAAGAAAAAATATTGGTTATTGCTGAGCTATGAATGGTTGTATCAATATCATGAAATCTTTGACACTCCATCCCTTCAGTTTCAAAGCCGAACCCTAACATTAGGGCTACAGCCGTACACGCACATAACATAACTTTTTTCATCCTTATATACTCCTTTTCCTTATTAAAAAATGAAAATAAACAAAACAACAAAAAATTTTGAAAGATAAGAAAAACAATAACTATCGACAATATTTATATATGGTTATCTTACAGGAAGTCAATAGATTTGTTAAAAAATCTTTAAAAAACAACGATATTGTGCAAATTAGACAATATCGGAGATGTGAAATATCTATCTTATTGATATTTCTAGAAACATATGCCGAACAGTGTTTTTTATCTTTTTTCAACAAATTGTTTTTTTGCTACTTATCGCTGACGGTTGATGTTTTTCGACTCAATCTTGCTTTATAAGATTTTATCAAACAGCCTCTATTAACATACATATTAATTGGGCAAATCCTAATGTAGCATCCCTTGACATTCTTAATTCTGCATGCTATTTAAATGCTACTGTTTTCGTTTTTAAAAGGATATCGGATTATGTCTAAAGTTTGCCCGTTAACAGGGAAGAAAATTCAGTATGGTCATAAAGTAAGCCACGCGAATAACAAAACTAAGCGTAGATTTATGCCAAACCTACAGAAGGTGTCTTTTTTAAGTGATAAACTAGGAACTTTAGTAAAAATTAGATTATCCACCAACGCAATTCGTTCCATCGAAAAAAAGGGCGGCATTGATAGCTACTTGATTAATACTTGCGATTGCTTGCTTTCAAATAAATTTGTAAGATTAAAAAAATTACTGGCCAACAAATCTGCTTAGATTGATTTTCATACAGTATTGAATAAATAATAGCAATTTAGTAAGCTAAACTACATTATAAAAAATAGATAAAAATATTATAGGGGATTGTAATGTATACTATTCTGGATATATTACTTCATAGCTTCATTTTCATTCTTCCACTAGCACTATTCTACAGGTCATGTAAATATTAGGCTAAGTGTTTTCGTACTCAATAGTTTTTTAATAAAAAATTGTGCGGATGAATTTCATTTGATTATTCGTTTCGCTATAATAATTATTCCTTCGCTGGAGTATTTATTAGAAAGTGATTACATCCTCTGAGCTTATAAATTTAGTAACAAAATACGATCCTAAAGCAAATGTTGATTTGCTGAAAAAAGCATATATGTTTTCAATGGAAGCTCATGGGACACAAAAGCGCGCGTCTGGATCTCCATATTTTTATCATCCAGCAGAAGTAGCTCGGTTATTAGCAGAGTTGCGCTTGGATGTTGCAAGTATTGCAACTGGACTTTTACATGATGTTTTAGAAGATACAAGCGTTAGTTTTGAAGAATTAGAAGAAATATTTGGTTCAGAAATCGCATTTCTCGTAGATGGAGTTACAAAATTATCCAAATTAAATTATTCATCATCTAAAGCTCATCAAGCCGAAAATTTTAGAAAATTTCTATTAGCCACATCGCAAGATATTAGAGTCTTGATAGTAAAGTTAGTGGATAGACTCCATAATATGCGGACCTTAAATTATATAACATCGATCGAAAAACGGAAAAAAATCGCCCTTGAAACACTCGAAATATATGCTCCTCTTGCGGAAAGAATAGGCATGAATGTGATAAAGGACGAAATTGAAGATATCGCCTTTTACAATCTGCATCCAAGCGAGTACAGCGCAATTTCCATGAGATTGGAGCAAATAAGAAGTAAAGATGAAAACTTTGTCCAAAATATAGTAAAAGAGCTAAACATAGTTTTCAAAGACGCTGGAATTGAAGCAGTCATTAATGGAAGAGAAAAAAAAGCGTATTCCATCTGGAAAAAAATGCAAAAACGCAACGTTACACTTGAACAAATCAACGATATTATCGCGTTTAGAATAGTAGTAAAAACTGTAGAACAATGTTATTTGGCCCTTGGGGTCATCCATACTAATTTTCAAATAATGCCTGGACGATTTAAAGATTATATTAGCATACCGAAACTGAATAATTACAGATCTTTGCACACAACAGTTATCGGACCGTTTAAGCAGAGAATTGAAATACAGATAAGAACTGAAGAAATGCATCGCGTTGCCGATGAAGGCGTTGCCATTCACTGGTCATATAAAGAAGGAGAAGTTATTCCTCATAGAGAAGAATCAAAAAAATATAACTGGATTAAAAGTCTACTGACTATTTTACAAAATTCCACTACTCCAGAGGAAGTAATGGATAATTCAAAGTTGGAGATGTTTGATAATGAAGTTTTTTGCTTCACTCCAGCAGGTGATTTAATAACGCTTCCACGCGGAGCAACTGCCATTGATTTTGCATACGAAATTCATACGTCTATTGGAAATACTTGTATTGGAGCGAGAATAAATGGGAAAATGGTTCCATTGAAAACAACGCTTAAAAACGGCGATCAAGTTGACATTACTACATCGCCTTATCAGCATCCTGATGCATCTTGGGAAAGATTTGTTATAACAGGAAAAGCGAAATCCTGCATCAAAAAATTCATAAAAACCCAAGAAAAAGCCGAATTTATCATCCTTGGTGAACAACTAGTAAACAATATCTTTTCGATGTTAGATATCACATTTTCAGAGAACTTGATACAATATAAAAATTTTTCCTGCAATTCACTAAAAAGATTCTACTATAACGTAGGTAAGGGAATTATATCATTAAATAGCGTGCGTATGATGATATCCGAAAAAGGAAACTATAAAATTTCAAACGAAACAGCTGTTTGCCTAATGGATTTCACGCCGGGAATCGCCATTCATTTTGGAGAGTGCTGCCATCCAATACTTGGTGATAAAATCATCGGTATTTTTGTACCGCAAAAAGGGTTAGTCATTCATCAGACTAGTTGCGATCATATTTCGAAAGATAAAAATATCTTTATAAGAGTAAAATGGAATAAAAATGATGAAATAGAAGTCGCTTTTATTTCAAGATTGCGGATAGTGATTTCCAATAAAACCGAAAGTTTCGCAATAATGACCAACATTATAAGCTCGAATGGCGCAAGTATAACCAACATAAAAGTTGAACATCGATCTGTTGATTTTTTCGATTTATTGGTCGATATAAAGGTAAATGACATCATCCATTTAGGAGAAATTCAAGCCGCTCTTAGAACATGCACAAATGTGCGTTCAGTAAGGCGCTTATAAACTTTATATATTTTCAAATTGTTATTCTATTAACAAATATTGTGTTATAATAAATACGCTATAGAGATATAGCTATGGTAATAAACATCGTGATAAATAGGCGATGTGGACCCGGGGGCAGAGCCCGGCATCTCCACCAGAAAATGAGAGTATTAATATGGGGATGAATAGATTCGACACACGTTGAAAAACTCGATTTTTACTCGTGATGGTTTACGTTATAAAACCAAAACAATATAAATGCGAACGATAATGTTTACGCATGTAACGATAATTTTGAAGTCGCAGCGAACGCTGTTATGGCTGCTTAATTTGAGTAAACGCGGTTGGGGGTGCCGGGCAACAGAAAGCCCCCGCTTAAAAAATCAATAATTAATCTTAAAGCAATGATTTCGCAAACTTTTCTACATCACGTTTGTTTGCTTGTAATATTTCTCCTGGTTTAAGATTTTCCAAATTAAAGGGCCCGTAGTTAATACGAATCAATTTATTCACTATACATCCAAAGTGCTTCATAATTTTTCGGATTTCACGATTTTTTCCTTCAGATAGAGTGACTGTTATCCAACTATTAGCGCTTTTTATAGAAAGGTCCTGTTTATCTACTTTTACATCCACAGGCCCATACTTTATTTCATCTATCATTATTCCATGTTTTATTTGTTGTATTGCGTCATTGGATAGATGACCGAAAATTCGTGCTTTGTATATTCTTTTTAAAGCGGTGCTGGGAAGCTCCATTTTTCTAGCGATATCCCCATTATTTGTAAATAGCAGCAACCCTTCTGAGTTGTAATCCAGCCTTCCAATATACAGTAATCTATCGTTCTTTTCATCGAAAAAATCGAAAACCGTTTTACGATTTCGATTATCTTTTTTAGAAGTTATAACACCCTTGGGTTTATAAAATTTCCAAATGATAATTTCATCGGTTTTTTTTGATATTTGTTTTTTATCTACACAAATGACATTTTTATCTGTCACAAAAAAAACAGGAGTTGTCACAGTTTCCCCATCAACGGTAACATATCCTGATTCTATTAATCTTTCAGCTTCTCGACGTGAAGCTATTCCGCTTTCTGCTATCTTCTTAGCTAACCTGATTCCGATCATTCTTTATTCATTTTTAGAGCGGAAAGAAAAGTTCCATGCGGGATTTTGACATTTCCGATTTCACGCATTTTTTTCTTTCCTTCTTTTTGCTTATCAAGAAGCTTGCGTTTTCTGGAAATATCTCCGCCATAACATTTTGCAGTAACATCTTTTCTGAACGCCGCAATCGTTTCTCTTGCAATAACTTTTCCACCAATCGCCGCTTGTATAGGTATCTTAAACATATGTCTTGGTATAAGATCCTTCAAGCGTTCACACAACAATCTTCCTCGATATTCAGCGTTTTTCTTGTGAACAATCATTGCCAGTGCGTCGACTTGTTCTCCGTTAATAAGAATCGTCATTTTTACAAGATCTTCCTGCTCATATCCATGCAAATTGTAATCGAAACTAGCATATCCTTTACTGATAGACTTTAAACGATCATAAAAATCGTAAACGATTTCATTCAATGGCAATTTGTATTCGACTAAAACGCGAGATCCAACATATGTAAGGTCTTGTTGAATACCTCGCTTTTCTTCGCATAAAGCAAGTATATTTCCAAGATATTCATCTGGAACGATTATTTTGGCGATAATCCACGGCTCTTCAATAAAATCTATTTTGCTAGGATCCGGCATATCGGCGGGATTATGCATATCCATAATCTGATCATTACTTAAATGTATCTTGTATACGACACTTGGAGCGGTTGTGACGAGATCTAAATTATATTCACGTTCAAGCCTTTCTTCGATAACTTCAAGGTGTAACAACCCGAGAAAACCACATCTAAATCCAAAGCCCAGCGCCTGTGATGTTTCCGGCTCAAAAGAAAAACTCGCATCATTTAACTGAAGTTTTACCAAACTATCCTTTAATTTCGAGTAATCAACTGTATCAACAGGGAACATACTGCAAAAAACTACTGGAATACATGGTTTGAACCCAGCAAGAGGCTCGGCAGCTGCCCTGTTTTCTTGAGTAATTGTATCGCCGACACGCGCGTCACCAACACTTTTGATCCCCGCAATAATATATCCGATTTCTCCAGCTTTCAGTTCTGGGATTTCTATAGGTTTTGGAGTAAAAATTCCCACTTTTTCAACAACATATGTCATTTTTGCAGCCATTAATTTTACTTTCATGCCTGACTTGATAACACCATCCTTGACGCGAACAAGCGTTACTACTCCCATGTACGGATCATACCAGCTATCAACAAGAAGAGCTTTTAATGGAGCTGATTCATCCCCTTTTGGAGATGGTAAACGCTTTACTAATGCTTCCAAAACATCTTCTATACCCGTACCCATTTTCGCAGACACATAAACAGCATCTGAGCAATCCAATCCGATTACATCTTCGATTTGTAATTTGACTTTTTCGACATCTGCAGCAGGAAGATCAATTTTATTTAAAACAACGATAATCTCATGATCATGCTCTAAAGCTTGATAAACATTTGCAAGAGTTTGAGCTTCAACGCCTTGCGTCGCGTCGACAACAAGTATTGATCCCTCACATGCGGCAAGAGATCTGCTGACTTCATAAGCAAAATCAACATGTCCTGGAGTATCCATAAGATTTATTTGATACGTCTGCCCATCCTGCGCTTTATAGTTCAGTCTTACGGTCTGCGCCTTTATGGTAATTCCACGTTCGCGTTCAATATCCATAGAGTCGAGTATTTGGCCACGAAATTCTCGTGTATCGACAGCTCCGCAAAACTGAATCAATCTGTCTGCAAGCGTAGATTTTCCATGATCAATATGAGCGATGATAGCGAAATTTCTTATTAACGATTTCATTTTTTTCGTAATTCTCCGCCAGCGCTTTCTATATATTTTATAACTTTATTTGAGACTTCCACAGCTTCGATTTCTGTAAGAGTTCTATCAAAAGCACCCAACATAATTGAAAATCCTATAGATTTTTTTTCTTTCGACATATCAAAACAATCAAAAATATAAGCCCTTAATATTCGATCATCTATTTTGTAAATCCCATTTATTAAATTACCTACTGTAATTTTTGAATCAAAAATAAAAGCAAAATCTCTATTAATTTTTGGGAATACTTTTGTATTGTAGTTATAGTTTTTAGGTGCGGTATCCAATTCAGTATTTATAAATTCAAAACATACCATCGTTTCATCAATAGAAAATATCTTATTAATTTTAGGATGTAGTTCTCCAAAATATCCAAGTTTTTTATTACCGTAAAATATACTTCCACTTCTTGAAGGATGATAATATGATGGCACTTCAGTTTTGATATTGGTATCTTTTTCGGTTATTCCAAAATACGATAAAATACTAAATATATCACCTTTAGAATCAAATATATCGAAATCCCGTGAATCCCCTAACCAAGAACGCACATGCTTTCCCATACGAAAACCGGATATATGAAACTCCTGCTGACATGAATTTAAAAAAACATTTCCGCATTCAAAAAGTTCTACATTAGGCTGACCATATCTAATAGATCTTTCCGCAGCAAGAATCAAAGATGGGATCAATGATGGACGCATAACGCTAAAATCTTCACTAATTGGATTCAGCAAATGCAATAATTTATTTTCTTCCTTAAAAACTTCTGCATATTCTGATTTCATGAACGAATATGAAATTATTTCCGACAATCCGCATGAAGCCAACAATCTTTTTATTGCTGTAACATTACGCTTTGCTTTTAAAATAGGATCTTCTTTATCAACAAACCAATCAATTCTTTTTGCGTTAATATTATCATAACCGGCTATTCTTAATATTTCTTCTACAAGATCTTCTTCAATATTTAAATCTGATCTCCAGCTTGGAATCAAAAAAGTAGATTGATCTTCAAATGAATTCACTTCTTCCAGTCCAAGATTTTGAAGGATTTTCTTTGCTTCTTCCCAATCAATATCAATACCAGCAACGCTGTTTAATCTATTCTTTCTAAGAAGAACATTTCGATTTATTTCAGGAGAAGTTCCTATGGTGCAGATATCGCTTGCAATTCCGCCGCAATTGCTGATAATCGCTTTAGAAATACTCTCTAACCCAGAAATACAAGAATTTTTATCAATACCTCTCTCAAATCTCATTCTCGAATCGCTTGTAATATTTAAAAAAGCTCCTGTTCTTGAAATAAAAATCGGATCAAATAAACCTGATTCAATTAAAACATCCGTAGTATCTGAATCACAAGCAGATTTTAGCCCTCCCATGATTCCAAACAAGCATAACGGTTCTTTTTCATCCGCCGCAACCAACATATCTTGATGTAAAACATGTTCATTCCCCTTTAAGTCGATGAATTTTTCCTTTGCTTTTGCAAATCTTAAGTTTAAATCACCGTCAATTTTATTTAAATCGTATATATGAATAGGTCTGCCGCTATCCATAAGCCACAAGTTTGATAAATCTACGACAGCAGAAATACTATTTATTCCAGCGGATTTTAATAATGCCTTTAACCAATCAGGACTTTCTTTATTTTTAATACCTCGAATCACGCGAAATGCAATGAATGGAGCATACTTACAATACGCATCGCTTTTTTCATATTTTATTTTTATTGGAAAAGCAAAAGAACTTTTACAAACAATTTCCGGACTATCAATAAACTTCCCTGCCCCAGCCGCAGCAAGATCTCTCGCGATTCCCTTTACAGAAAAACAATCACCGCGATTTGGAGTTATCGCTAACTCGAAAATACCACCGCCATATCCTAGGGCATCTCCAACAGAATTTATTAAATCGATATCTGCTCCGATATTAATTATACCATCGTTATCAGATTGAATACCAAGCTCATCACAGGAACACAACATCCCTTCGCTTTCCACCCCGCGTATTTTACTCTTTTTAAGAGTTTTATTTGTAGATGGAATAACAGCTCCAGACATAGCCAACACTGTTTTTAATCCAGGAATAGCATTTTTCGCACCGCATACTATTTTAAATCTTTGTTCGGCCGCATCTTTTACTACACATATTTTCAACTTATCTGCATTGTGATGCGCTTCAACAGACTCTATTTGTACAAGTTTGAAATTTTTAAAAATATCTGATGGATTTTCTAATTTTTCTACTTCCAGACCTATTGCTGTCAGCTTTTGAGAAATTTGATAAACATCCCAATTCGTAGATAAATAACGCTTAAGCCAATTAAATGTAAAACGCACGATATTCTCCTAAACCAGATAATTCTGGTACCATAATCCAATGAATAATAAAATTAAAATCTATCTAGCAGCATGACTAAACCCGAATAAATCTCTCCAACGATCATCTGATTCGAAATACCCTCTCAAATCTGGTATTCCATATTTTAGTGATGTCATTCGCTCCAAGCCAAAACCAAACGCTATCCCCTGATATTTTTCTGTATCAACGTTCACATTTTTTAACACATTAGGATGCACAACACCAGCACCACCTATCTCAAGCCATTTTTCCCCCGTGCCAATCACCATCTTCCCATTTTTGATCTCATAATTTATATCAACCTCAACTGAAGGCTCTGTAAAAGGAAAAAAGCTTGGACGAAGTCGTATAGAAAGATTAGGTACGCAAAAAAATTTCTTTAAGAAATCAGATAACAACCACTTCAAATGCGAAAATCCTATTCCTTTCTCAATAAGCAATCCTTCAATTTGATTGAACATTGGAGTATGTGTTGCATCATAATCGCTTCTAAAAACTCTCCCTATAGAAAAAAGCCTAAATGGTGGATCTTTTTCTAACATCGCTCTGATTTGTACTGTAGATGTATGTGTACGAAGTAATTTACGTCCTTCATTATCTGCCAGAATATTCATATAAAATGTATCGTGCATTGCTCGCGCAGGATGATGATCAGGCATATTCAACGCTGTAAAATTATAGTACTCACTGTCAATTTCAGAACCATCCGCAAAACTAAATCCATATGATGATAAAATATTACTAATTTCTTCCTCAACCTTAGTTAATGGATGAATATTACCGAAATACTCAGAACGCGCAGGCATAGAAACATCCATGAATTCAGATGATAATTTTTTCTCAAGATCAGACATTTCGAGCTGAATAGTTTTTTCTTCAAATCGTCTCAAAACAGTATTTTTTATTATGTTTATTTCAGCTCCCAGAGATTTTTTTTTATCAACAGACATATCACGTAAAGATTTTAGAATTTCAGTGATTTTTCCGTTCTTTCCAAGAATAACGCTTTTTACCATGTCTAATTTTTTTAAATCTTCGCAACTGTCAATTTCAAACAAACAACTTGCCAACAACCTATCAAGCTCAATCATTACGCCCTCTTTTTAAAGAAAATTTTTTGTTTTGTTTATTAAACTATATTAGAGAGTAATGTTAACAAAAATATAAACACAATGAAATGACTGAATAGTGTGAAACATTAAATTTCAGCTATAAATATAGGTATTAAACATTCTTCAGTTCAACGATTTATTTATAATTCCAATATAATATTTTCTTAGTGGAATAAATAAAATGAAAACAAAAGAGATTTTAAATATAAACAGTAAAGTTAAAGGAGGGATTCTTGTAGAATTTGCGCTCGCTATTCCATTTCTTGTGATCATCTTATACTATGCATCTGATGTTCCAAGATACTCTCGTTATAAATCTCAAATGAAAAATGCGGCATATATTGCTGCCAGCATGATTCAGAACGTAAGCCAAAATAGAGGTGATAAGAGGATAAAAAAAACTGATATTGGAAATATTTCATATACTTGGGGAATGTCAATTTGGGGAGTTGGCAGAAAGTGGTGTATTACTAATTCTTATTACCCTCTGGGTTTTTGTTGTGTAACATATACAGGATACATAAAAGGAACTGGCACAAATAAAGCAAAAATTATGTGGACAACATACTGCTATACAACTAGCTCAAATCCATCTGTCACCGCTTATACGTCTTCAGGAAGTAACGCATCTGCGGGAGCTAGTTTTTTTTATGGGAAAACATTGAATACAGAATATGACTCGACAAAAATCAATAAAGATCTAAAGATTAATAGCGGAGAAGTAAAAATAATAATTGAATTATATATGTGTTTTAGACCTACGTATAAATTCAACTCTTCTACAGCCTCCTGGACTGCAGCAAACGCTAAATCGGAAATATCAAAACGCCTTGGTTTTTATTTATTGCAATCAAAAGAATCGGCAGCACATTCTACTACTGATTTAGGATATTTTAATACAATTATAATTTTCTCACCACGACCAGGCCTTTTTTCAGAAACGCCACCATCATAACTATCAACACAATTTTATTTTAGTACCTTATATAATTCAGATATTGTACTCATAACCGAATTTCCGTTTTGCATATTAATTTCCAGTAATTCTTGAAAGGTTTTTTTTCCAATTGCGCTTGCTATTTTTAATAATATAGACACTGGACTTTGCGGCTGTTGTTTCTCTAAAAACCCAGCGATTTCATTTAATGCTTCATATGCCTGATCTATCGTAGCGTTGCTCGATTTTTCATCATGTTGCTGTGAATTAATCGGCTCTTTACTATCATCCAAATCATTTGATTTTAGTCGTGTATCAATTACGGGATCTTTCTTTTCCTTCTTGAGCTGCCCTTTACTGTCAGAAATATTTTTTGAGTTAATATGTAAAATATCATTTAAAAGATCGTATATCTTTCGGAAGCTTGGACCTTCATCAGCACAGAGTTTCTCCAATAAAACATCTAATTTTTTTATATTTGCAGCAAGAATATTTACATCCGTTTCGATCTGCTCTAGAAACTCCATCGAAGTTGACATAACGCTTTTTTTAAGTTCCTTTAAGGATATGCCGGTATTGTTTTTCACTTTCATATTATGGCGCGTCATAACCCAATCTGAAAGTGTAAAGGCATTAGAAACTCCATCTGTTGGCAATGTAAGCGGAATTTGTAAGATCCTTTCTTGGATCTTTTCTGAAAAAAAGAAAAACGGAGCAATTCGGGCAGAAACACCTCTATTTTCCCAATCTATAAGTGGATACACATCATCCCAGAACTTTTCACATAATTCCGTTAATAGCAAAACTCCCATATTTAATCCACAAAACCCCTCTGCTGCCGCTAAAGCCTCCGCTAACCAAACCGCAATTTGTAAATCTTTTGTTTCTGTTTTTAAAGCATACAAACATGTTTTTATAACATCTTTCCAGGACGCTTTTTTCGGTTCTGTTTGCCATATTCCTTGGCTCAATCTGGAATCATCTTCTCGGCGAAATTCCTTAATTTGATCGTAAATATGGTCGTATTTTAAATACCTTCCACAAACATTATTGATCTTCTTCTCGCTATTTTTTTCTATTGGAACAAGTAAATCAGAAATATCTATCACTGATTTCCTCCTGCTTTAATCAAGTTTATTTCAGGAATATCTTTTTGCGAATTTTGATCGACATTAGGTTTATCTCCGTGCAAATCAGGGCATGAATCGGGAAAAACCGGCCACACAATCGGGGTAAGCTTATCACCTATCTTTATCATAGGAGTAATTTTAAGAATCATCTTTGATGTCATTAAAGAATTTCCTTTTGAAGAATCGGTAATCGGAACATCGAATTGCAACAGCACTCCATTTGGATACTCTATCTCTTTATTCGTCTTACGACTTTCTATTAGCCTAAACATCGCCCACTTTCCGCCATAAGAAAATATTGCATTAGCCCCCTCTACCGTTAAATCCTTAGGCAGATCTTTAGCGTACGGTTTTTCATCCGACTGTTCCACCCAGCCAAATACAACATTTACAGCATCTCCATTATAGAAAATAGCGGTACCATTATCTGGAATATCTACTTCTTTTACTTTCACTACACGTTCAAGAACAGATGAAGTTAAAGCTTCTGAATCAGGAGAAGGGCGCATCGATATACTAAACGATGCGACGGCATCCTTTGGATCAGAATTTTTTGAATGCGCGACCCACGCTTTCAAAAGCGGCATTATTTTATTTATTGAATTCAAAAAATCGAAAACCTTTTTATCTACTTGTTTTCTGTCTTTATTTTTTTCAAGAATACTCAATAAATTAGAAGAATTTTGATCATATATTTCAATGAATTCTTCTATATCCGCAACTGAAGCATCATCTTCCGAATTACCAAACGGGAATTTATGGCTTAATTGTTCATTAAAAAATGTTTCGATCTTATTATAAGATGCCGCCGCTTTATCATACTGTACAATCTCTGCACGTGACATCAACGCTTTTGCAACATCTGATCGTTTAGCCACAAAATAATCTCCGCCAGCTTCAGAAATAGTTTTAATTTCTCCATGCTGATCGAAAGAATCTATCGATACTTTCTTCAATGTTCCCGACAGAAAATCTTCAAGTGCAGCAATAGAGTTACCAGGTTTCTTCGCTTCATAGTCATTTACACTGGATATTATCTCGCTCCACTTATCCAGCAACGCTTTGTTTTTTACCTTTTCCAAAATATGTGGCATTGATAAAAGATCGACAACTGGAGACGCCAAATCCTTCGCCAAAAACCTTATTCTACTGAATTGCCGCGCAAGATACTTTTTTAATGCATCTTGTTCATCAATATTTAGAAACTTTGGATCAGAATCTCCACGCCATCCATCAAACACCTGCCCACCAGATGAATAAGGTGTTTCCAAACTAAATATTGCATCTATTTTTTCGAGTAATCCTGTGTAATGAGATACTATCATCGCCGCGAAGCCGCAGTCTTTCAAACTATCTTCCGCAAAAATCTCATCAAAAAATTTTACAACTTTTGTAATTGAAACAGCCACATTTCTGACGTTATCAGACTGACGTTTATATGCATCTTCAAGCAAATCACGAGAATGCCCTAGCGGTATATCATTAAAAATCTGAGCATTTCCAAGCATTGATTGAGCTGTAGGATAGAAACATTTACGAGCGATCGCTTTATACATTTCAAAATACTGCGCACGCATATCTTTCGGCATAGATGCAGAAAATAAATAATATTTATCTATCAAGTCGGATAGTTCTTTGAGCCTTTTTATGTCCCATAGCAACATTTTGTCGTCTAAAATTACTGTAGTGAAATTGCTGCTTGGTGGAGTACAAACAAAGGGCAAATCCAAGATTATTTTCAATTCCTTCAAAAAGGCTTCAAAGCCAATTGAAGTTTTTTGAAGATTACTGGAAAAAAGTTCATCAGTTAATATCGTTCTGTATCCTCTCAGCTTATTTTTGAACTTATGAAATTCCACTTCCGCGGATCTCAACAAATCTTTAAGACAACGGCGACTTACAAGCTCTGAAACATTTAATGAATTTATTATTTCAGCATAGTCATTTGTTGGGGAAAAATTCTTTTCAGAAACCCACTCGAAATTTTTATTTTTCAAAATATCTGTAAATAAAACTGTTTTTTGATATATCCGCGCCAAATCTTTTGCTGAATATTCTATAATTGCTTCTTTTGAAGCCGAATCGAGCTTGTTTATATCGTCTACAATATTTTGCAGAATTTTTTCCATTATCCCGCTGAACACTTCGTTCATAAAATCAGAAAACACCCTGGATAAATTCGATTCGATGCGTTCTTGGAATAATTTGAGATCAAATTGTGGAGGCAACAATTTTTTATTTGGCAAACGTGTTTTCATTTCCTCAACAATTTCAAATTTATCCTTAAAAATTGTATCAGTTAGATCAATAACACTTTTTCTATCTTCCAATTTACGAATGGAATTATATTCCGAGCTCAATTTTTTTATTGAAGATATCTGTTTCGTGAAATGTTTTAATTTCTTAAAACTTTCATAAGCGTTAATATCAAACAAATCTTTCTGATCTTCATAGCCGTCATCGTCGTCTTTCTCATATATTCCAGTAAGAACGTTTTTTGTATTTACGTTTAGATCGATATACATTGCCCGCACAACAACCGAATCAAAAACCAATCCTATCGTATCCATAATTTCTTCACGCAGACTGGAAAACCAGGACTGAGGAACAAAAATAGAAACCATATCTAATTTTTTTACAACAGGCATGCTTTGTAATAAATTTGCCGTCTGCTTGTTGAGCACAACCTGATCTTCATCATTTTTGAGATGATCTTCCATATTTTTTAATTTCATCATCATAGTTTTTAATGAAGAAAATGTTTGACAATAATCATTTATTTTGTTCTTGAGATTATGGTTTCCATAAAACCACCCCAATGAAACAGCAACTGAACCAATAGCGAAAATTGCTTTGTTTCGATATATATTTTTTGCCATATCAATGGCATCATGTCTTATCGGGTATGCTAAATTAGATTCTTTGAAAATCTTGTCTCCAAACAAATCCTGCAAAAAACATAAATCATCATTATAAGAAGAACGACCAAGCGCATTATTATTAGTAAGAAAATCTGGATTTAATGCAGAAACTTGCAAAAGCTCTTTTGAAATTTCAACTTTTTTATGCCGTCCGATAAAATATACTCCACGAAGTAATAATCCGTCCGCAGGATTATGAGCTTTAAACATCGTCATTAGATATTTCGACAGCGATTCTTGGATTTTATTGAAATGTGTTTCAAATAGAACTGCTTTTTCTAGATCCTCAGAAATATTTTTATCCCGACAAAACAATATGGCTGCTTTCTTTATACCTGAATTTATCGTTTCAAAAATTTCACCAATCCAAGATGTGGAAAAAGCGCTACTTAACGAATTAGGATTCGACCATCCGAAAATTTGCTGCTGTGATTTATCGTTCAATAGATGTGAAAATTCAGAAAACCCTTGAATTAAATCTGATTTTGTAATGAGCAAATATATCGGAATACGAAAATTAATTTCACTTTGAAAAGCAAAAATTTTGTCAAATATTTCCTGCGAAATTTTTTCAATATCTATGGATGAGGAAAGCAGCATATCCACAGGAACAGTAATAATAATCCCATCTAACGGACGCCTCGGTCGAATAAAGACAAACAATTCACTTATAAATGACCAAAAAGTCGTTTCTTTTTCACTTGAATCCGCATGAGGCATTTCGAAAATCGCGCCACTTTTAAATAACTTCCACATGGAATCAAATGGTGCTTCATCGGATTTTAAATGCTCAAATGTCAGACTGTTTAGAATCGTTGTTTTTCCGCTATTTTTAGGACCGACCATCATAAAGCACGGAAGATTATAACGCCAGCGCACATCGTAGGTACTATTTTTAATAACCTCTAAAACTTGAAAGAAAATTTTTGTAATCGGACCAGCTTTTAGAATGCCATTAAGAGTAAGAATCTCCCCTATCCTTCCAGAAATTATTGGAAGATCCTCATGGCGCATTTTTGTGATTATATTATTGTTTTTTTTATCGTCATTTTTTTTATCTGCTTTTTTTATTATAGTCGGCGCTCTAGTATTGATATAAACAACACACAGCGCGAAAAAAATCACCACCAAAAAGACAGCGACTACTATAATTCCAATAGAAAATGTTTGAATTAGCTCCTTAGGAATCAACGATAAGTTAGTTTTTATAATGTCTAACATTTTATTTTCTCAGTGCAATGCAGGAAATTTCAAAAAGCAATCCACGCAAGTCTTTTGTTTCAAATATCCAAACAAAAGAACTGACCGTTAAAAAAATAAATATAAAAAATGCTGATATATACGTAATTATTGAGCTATCGGGAAGTAATTTTCTATGTACCGATGGAATGGTGTATGTGTATTCTTTTTGAAATAATCGATATTCTGCAAGAAAGATCGACTTATCATATTTTGCAATAAATTCAAACAACCTGCGACGATATGTATTTATTGCTGTTTGTTCATTCTCAACTCCTCGATATTTTCCCTTAAATCCAAGCGACAGCATTTTGAGATAAACCATTGCCTTTTCAATTAATAAAGAATCATTTTTATCCAGTAACTCATTGAATTTATTAAAAATTTCTTCGCCAGCAAATTGCGTTCCAAAGAATTTCATTTCTAATATATTTTCTTCCCAAAATTGTTTTCCTTCCCATTCGATATTCAAAAAAACTTCGTCGGCAATAGCTGCCATTGCATAAACTACATCTTTTATACTCATAGAAAGTAGCGAAAATTTTTCATTATCTAACAAGGTTTTTATAAAAATCTCCAAAGATTTATGATAGGTTTTAAAGTCCAATTCTGAATTTTGCGTTGATGATTCTTTGTTTTTAATGATAATTTCTTGCCATGAAAAAACTTCTGCACAGAACGCTGTAAATATTTTTTCAATATCCGAAGTACCTGCAGCATTTATAATCGTAGTGTTAGCAATTGACATAAAGTATTATCTCCTCCGGAAGTGCTATATTATTAGATAAATTGGTCACACATAATTTTTCCATGGGCTTGATGTACGCAGATTTAGTTTTAACGGAAATAATCTGCATGCCATTTGGTTGAGTTATATAAGCCCCTCGCTCCATAATGCTTCGCTCTGCTCCAAGAATACGACGATCTTTCAACATCTGTAGCATTGATTCACTAGCAATCTGAGCTCCATTTATCCAATTCAAAACATCATCATCAGATGATGCAAACTTCTTCTGAATACCAATAGAAATCTCATCTTTTTCAAGCCATTCTTTTTTCATTTGCAGCTTAAATACTGCGCCATCTTTCTCAAAATGAACAATATCGTATTGCTGCTTCAAAGCACCTAAAATGCTTTTTGCATATTGCAGCATTCCATTAAATGTCATAAACAAATTATTGTGATCATATACAGGCATTCTTGGTATTAATTGCGTCGGATTTATAGCGATGATTTTTGAAACAGCAGATAAAAGGTGTTTATAAACTTCAAAAGGCTGAATTCCATTAATTCTAATAACTGCCTCAATGGGTAATGCAGCCTGAATTAATAAACGTAAATTAGCTATGGATTCCTCTGTCGCGCTCCTAGCATAATTATCTTTTCTATCGGAAAAATATGAAACCTTACTGCGAATCATTTGTACTATTTCGCGACACAATTCAGAAATTTTAGAATGCTCGTCTATGATAACGTAGGGTGGAATAAATTGTGTAGCGACAACACCTCCATCGACAGATTTTTCTACTTCAAAAACTGGAAAAGATGTATAACGTGCATCGATTTCGTTTTCCAACAGCAATCGCAATCGTGGTTTTAAAATTGGTATATTAATATTGTTTTCGCCAGTGTTTTCATCATAAACATTTGTAATTTCATCAGAATAATAACGCGCCATATCTCCTGTAAGATTGTCACTTCTTTCTTTTCTAACTGGAATCGCCAGAAATATCTTCGCCGCCGAACTATGACTTAAAAAATATTCACTAAGATTTTTTTCTAAAGGATGATCGTGCATAGCATCAAATTCGAAGGAGTACCCATCTTGAAATATTCCTTTTGCCTTCAATATTCTGACCACCCCTGCTGACAATGAAGAAGTATCTATTTTCAAGTCGTGAACACCATAAAAAAACGCAGAACACGAAGCTCCAAACGAAGAAAACAAATTTTGAATATTATTATCAGATTGTTGAAAATGCTGCGGAGATAACAACATTCCTTCATGCCATTGAACAAAACTAACCATCACAAAACCATACTCTTCAATATTATATTTAAGATAAATTGATAATGGTTAATGATTCATTTACAGATTAAAGAAAGATAATTTTCCGATATACTATTTCGGTAACTTTTTTTTAATATTATATAGAATACTTTATATTTTATACGGATTGCAGAAAAAGGTGACAACATGCAAGCTGCTTTATTCAAAAAAAATGCTGTTTTGATAGAACAAAACCCTGTACAGCAAAGACTCTATGAAGATATTTTAAATGCTAACGGTTTTGATGTTTACACAGCGAAATCTGCTATATCTGGCTTTGAAAAAATAAAAGAGCAAACCTATGATCTCGCAATAATAAATACAGAGATTGCGGGAGAACCATTTTTAGAAAAACTAATTAATAAAATTCACCTAGAAGAACCAACAAAATTTATGCCCATAATCGGAATTTCAATATATAATCCAGAAAATAAAAAAAATATTCATAAAAATATAGATGCATTCTTAACAAAACCCTTTTCTATTGATAGATTTATAGAATGTATTTTAAAATGTGTTGAGAAAAAAAATAATGGTAGCAAGAGTACTATTGATCAATGATTACAAAATCAATTTGTCCGAAGTATCTGCGACATTACAGGAATCATACAATATAGTCTTGTTTTCTAAATCAGTTGAAGATTCGTTGCGAATAGTCGGAACCCAATCAATAGATTTAGTTTTACTGACTCTTCCACACACACAATCTAAGTTGTTTCTCGACTTTTTTTCAGTTTTGCGTCAATTATGTGGAGTCATACCAATAGTTGGAGTTACGGAAAAAGAAAATTCAGCGTTTATTGATTATTTCTCGGACATAGGATTAGATGATTTTATTGACACATCAATCAGTGCAAATGCTGTACTCAGAAAAATCAATGTTCTCGTGCAAATGAAACAAATGTTCGACGATAATTTGCTAAACAGTATGTATTTTACAGAAAAACGGTCCCAAAAAATGGTCACTATTTTTCATGATAATTTGGATTTTATCGATGAACACATCAAGAAAAAAACTGAAATTATACAACTAAAATCTTGGCCTGTAATTGATGATATAAGTGACGCAGATTTATTTCTAATTAATATTAACGCCACTCAAGCATGTGAATGCTGCGCTAATTTAAGGCTTCGAAAAACAAATCGATATAAACCTATAGTATTATCCTATAACAAAGAAAATAAAAAGAAAGTAAAACACTCAATGAATCTTAATATAGGATGTACGGATATAATCAATGTATCATCTCATCCTATGATAACGGCTTGTAAGCTGAATTCCTTAATGAAATACAAAAAAATGTATGAAAGTTTTTCAAATAAACTAAAAAAAAGCATATACTTATCGGCAATTGATTCTACTACAGGAGTTTATAACCGATCTTTCTTCGAAGAATACATAAAAAATCAAGATAGAAAATTGAAAAATTCCGCAATTTTAATAATAGATGTAGATAAATTTAAATTAGTGAATGATAAACATGGTCATTCATTCGCGGACTCTATGTTGAAATATGTCTCAAGTACTATAAAAAGATATATTAGAGCATCTGATCTAATTGCCAGATATGGTGGAGATGAATTTATTATATATATGGAGAATGTTACGAAAAATACAGTGACGGAAATCGCGCATAGAATACAGAAAACTGTAGAAAATTCTCCATTCAAAGATGCGAGCTGTACTGTCAGCATTGGGGTATGCTGTCTTGATAATTACGGTAATTTAAGTATAAATGACGCTATATCAGTTGCAGATAAATTTATGTATATCGCAAAGCAAAACGGCGGTAACGCTGTCAGCATCTGCGCATGAACAGAATCCGAAAAATCATTAAATCAAAGTTAATTGCGTTGGCTGTTTTTTGTAATTGCGATAACTAGGTATCTTATTATGGAAATTATATTTATTCCGTAAAGATGAAACCTTTCTTCTAAAGGTATCTAAGTAATCTTTATCGACATAACTTCCCTTATAAATCGCGTTTATTTTTTGAAATAACTCTGGAAAAAATTCTGTTATATGATTGAAAAATACTTTTTTTGTATTTCCTCTTAGATGCAATATTTGAGGAATAATACTTTTAGCGCCATTATTCTTTGAGATCTTAAAAATCTCATCTAAATTTTCAATGTTATCAGTAAAATATGGAATTATCGGCATCATCAAAATTCCTGTATCAATACCTCGTTTGGAAAATTCTGATATCGCATATAATCTATCGACCGTCGGTGCCGCGAATGCTTCTATTTTTTCTCTTATGTTTTCATCCATGGTTGAAATAGAAATCCTTATATCAACATGCGCAATCTTATTTAATTCTAGCAACAAATCCATATCACGTAAAATTAATGCCGACTTTGTCGTAATTACCAGCGGATTTTTATGCTTTATAAAAACTTCTATAATTTTCGGCATAAGAGTATATTTTTCTTCTATCGGCTGATAAGGATCTGTCACACCGCATAAATTCACTGGAAATCCGTCCCAATTTCGCTTTGAAAAATCACGATCTAATGTTTCTGCAATATTTGTTTTCACGAGAATATCATCGAAAAACTGATCAGAATCTAAATATTTATGAGAATATTGCGCAAAACAATAAATACACTTATGTCCACATCCTCTATAAACATTAATATCATAATTTGTGGCAAACGCATGTTCATGATAATGAAGTGCTGTTTTTGTTTCTATTTCCTGAATTCTCATATGATTTTCATTTAACTAGTTGTTATAATATATAATTATATTATATAAACTTCAAAATATCCTGTTATAGCAATCTATTTAATTAACGATCCTTAGTAATAAGTGTTGATTTCCTCCAATCTTTTTCAAATTGATCTTTTACTACTTTAATTTGTTTTGGATTTTTTATTAGAATCCCTAATTCTCTTGTTTGATCAATAGAATTCGCATAAAAATTACCAGATCCAACATACATTTCTTTGTCATCAGCAATTAGTACTTTTGCGTGAATATATGGTGATTCCAAAAGCCCCACTTTTGCGCCTGATTTTCTCAGAAAATTTTGATTTGTTATGTTTTTATCTTCTTTTTTACTAAAGGGATATGGAGTCATTACACATCTTACTTCTACCCCATTTCTTGCTGCTCCTGCTAAGGCCCTTACAATACCATCATCTTGACAACTTTGTTGATAAAAATCAATTTTTCTTATTGAACCATTTATTAATTTCAAAAATGTACTTCTTTGATAATCCGGTCCAACAACTATATCGCTTTTAGCAGGAACAAATCTTTTATCGTTGATATCTGATATAAAGATACGATATATTTCATCAATATTCTTCTTATTACATATCGAAACAATAAAGTCACGAGCCGCTGGAATTCCAGCTTTAGCAACACCATCAAACGATTCCGAATCAAGATTCCCCGTAGAGATGAGAGCGAACTCCTTATCTACAATAAGAAATTTTCCATGCGCTTGGTCAAATCTTTCTGAAAGAGTATAAATGGAAGCAATTTTCGTTAGCTCCTCTATTGGTGATTTGATATTCGAACTATTACTATGCTCAAAAGAAAATGGTTCAATAAGAAGTGCGATTTTCACCCCACGTTTATTAGCTTCTTTAAGAGAGCCTATAATAATGGGATCAGAAAGTTTATAAGCAGACATATAAATCGTTTTTTTAGCAGAAAATATAGCATCGACCCAAGGCCTTCTTCCAGATTCAGGTTCTATAAAAATTGACTCCTTATTGAAACTGGATAAACCTATATTGGAACAAGAAATTAAACAAGTGAAAATAATCAGATAAAAAATATTTTTAACAAATAGTCTCATAAAACCTCAAATGATTTTTTTGCAATTAATTGATACAATATATTATATTATACAAATATTACAAAAAACTACACATGAAGCATCCATTCGATCCTGTTTTTGATAAAAATTCAGAGATATTAATACTTGGAACATTCCCATCTGAAAAATCTAGAGAATATGGATTTTTTTATGGTCATCCACAAAATCGCTTTTGGAAAATAATAGCTCTTCTTACAAAATCCAATATTCCTCAAACGATTTATGAAAAAAAACAAATATTATTAAAAAACAGAATTGCAGTTTGGGATACAATACAAAGTTGTGATATTAAAGGATCCAGCGACGTTTTAATCACTAATATCATCCCAAATGATTTATCGAAAATCTTAAAATATACAGACATTAAACAAATATATGCCAATGGACCAAAAGCGTATCAGATTTATATGAAATTCTACTATCAAAATACTGAAAAAAATATCGTCAAACTTCCATCAACAAGTCCGGCAAATGCTTCATATAATCTACAAAAATTATATGACATGTGGAAAGTAATATTATAAAATCATTTTCGCAGCTGAGATAGGGCCTCTGAAAGCACAAACGTTGCGGCAATTGCCATATTTAACGAGCGCCTATTTGGAAGCATTTGAATCTTGACACAATGCTGTATTTTTTTAAAATCAGCAGGCAAAAATCCATAATGTTCTGAACCGACGATTAAAATATCTCCTTGCTGATATTTAAATTCTGTATGGGGAATATGATCATCATTCGCTTCAAGTGCAATAATGCGTCTTGAATTGTATTTTGCATAAAAGATATCGAAGGAATCATGAATTTTGTAATTTGCAGTACTCATGTAATCCATTCCTGAGCGTTTTAGTTTGTGATCATCAAAAAGAAATCCGAACGGACGAATCAAATCTAAATGCATCCCAATGCACGATGACAAGCGCATTAATGTCCCTGTATTTTGTGGAATTTGCGGATGATATAACGCAAGGTTGATCATAAATTCTAATCTTGTTTATTATCTTTTATCTCACATAGGAACCATCTCGAATCTGTAGACGTCTTTTTTCTACAAAATACCCAGATATCAGAGCGAGTTTCTATAAAATCAGAATTTCCTTCTAAAATTTCTCCCTGCTCCGATTTTAATACATTACTTTGTTCAGTATCAAATTTCATCGTAATTAAAATATCATCGTCAGAAATATCAGCATCTGTAATTTCTGATTTTATAAACCGCAACAAAGATCCATCTAAAATTTCTTTTCTTGAATTTCTATCATCTACAGCTAAAGAAAACGCATTATAAATTCTAGGCGTCATTAAATTTTTAAGAGTTTTTTTGTCGCCTTTCGCATAGGCAACAAAAATTATCTCAAACGCTTTTTTTGCTTTATTTATAAAATCATTTTGATCAAATTTTTGATAATCATTTAAAATAGCTGCAATTTTTTTTTCTAAATCAAATTCTGGAGATATGATTTCTTCAATCGAACTCTCCTCAGTAAACATTGAATCATTTTGCTTATCAACTTTGAAACCAACATGCATACCAAGAATATCTCTTAGTTTTGATAATAAAAACATAGTTATAAAAACAAAAATTAAAAAACTAATCATATTTATTTTAGCGTTCAGTACAAATTTTTGGCAATGTCACACCGGTTTGCCCCATATATTTTCCAGAGCGATCTTTGTATGACACATCGCAAATTTCCGAAATTTTAAAAAATAGAAACTGACAAGCTCCTTCATTTGCATATATTTTCGCAGGAAGTTGCGTCGTATTAGAAAACTCTAAAGTAACGTGACCTTCCCATTCTGGCTCGAGAGGGGTTACATTTACGATGATTCCGCAACGAGCATAAGTTGACTTTCCAACACATAGAACAAATACATCCCGCGGTATCTTAAAATATTCTACTGTACGAGCAAGAGCAAAACTATTTGGCGGAATTATACAGCAATCAGTTTTTCTATCCACAAAACTTTGCGCTGAGAAATTTTTAGGATCTATTATCGCATTATCGACATTTGTAAATATCTTGAATTCATCAGCAACTCTAGCGTCATATCCATAAGAAGAAACTCCATACGAAATTATTGATTTTTGAGTTAGTTTATCCACAAAAGGATCAATCATATCTTTGTTTGCAGCAAGCTCACGTATTAATCTATCACATAAAAGCATACTTATTTTTCTCCTAAAATGTTTTACAGGTTCGATCCGCCTACTGTAATTTTATCTATCAGGACACTCGGTTGCCCTACTCCAACCGGCACCCACTGCCCATCTTTTCCACAAGTTCCTACACCTGGGTCCAAAGAAAAATCATTTCCAACCATAGAAATCTTTCTCAATATACTAGGTCCATCACCAATAAGCATCGCACCTTTTATAGGCGTAGTCACTTTTCCATTTTCTATCAAATACGCTTCTGAAGCTGAAAACACAAATTTTCCTGACGCAATATCTACCTGTCCGTCTGAAAACGATTTCGCGAACACTCCATTTTTCGCGCATGATATCATTTCCTCGAATGAAGATTCTCCCGCAAGCATGAATGTATTTGTCATTCTTGGAATAGGCAGATGTTCAAACCCCTCACGTCTACCATTTCCCGTAACATGTGTATTCATGAGACCAGCATTCATACGATCTTGAATAAACCCTACTAACTTGCCATTATCTATCAACACATTATGATGCGATGAAATACCTTCATCATCGATATTTATTGATCCTCTTCGATTTTCAATTGTTCCATCGTCAATCACAGTAATATTTGAAGAAGCAATTTGCTCGCCCAATAAATTATGAAATGATGATGTTTTTTTGCGAATCGCATCACCCTCTAAACCGTGTCCAACCGCCTCATGAAGCAGAATTCCGGTCCACGCATTTCCCAAAACAACTGTCATTTCGCCAACTGGAGCTTTCACCGCCTCAAGTTTAACACTTGCTTGACGCAAGGCCTCATCAACAAAAGATTTTTTTGTTATTTTAGTAATAAGCGATTCATATCCGAAACGCCCACCGCCGGAACATGTACCGCTTTCAAGAATTCCGTTTTTTTCAACTATTATAGAAACAGAAAGTCTTACTAATGGACGTATATCGTATGTTTTTTGTCCTGTTTCATTGAGAATACTAACAACTTGCCACGAGCCAGCAAGAACCGCTATAACTTGTTGTATATACTCAGATTTCGATCTGGCATATTCATCGATACTTTTCAAAAACTCAATTTTAGCATCAAGAGGAAATACATCCATAAAACGAGAATTATCGTATAAGCTGTTTTCCTTATCAGATGATTTCACGCATTCAATATGCGAAAGATTATCTGAAGATTGAGATTTCGTTATCTTAATAGCCTCATTCACAGATGTTTCATCTAATGACGACGAGTAAGAATACTTGGAAACATCCTCTTTAAATGTACGCAATCCAAAACCACGTTTAAAATTGAAATTAGGAGCCTGCACAATTCCATCTTCAATTTTAAAAATTTCATCTTCTTTATATTCAATGAATAATTCGCCAAGATTTCCTCCAGAAAACGCCAGAAGAGCAGTTTTCTCAATAAGCTCCAAATCACAGATATTGCTGAAAAAATCAGCCGCTTTCTTCGATGTCGCAGAAACCATTACATTACTACTATTTAATTACTTCGCTTTCTTTTTTTAACTCTGATATTGCATTATCAAGCTCAATTTGAGAGCAAAAACCCAGTAAAACAGGGTCTCTTGGACGAATCTCATTCATTCTTAAATGCGTTTTGCTGCGAATCGACTGCACTGTTGTTTTCGTCGTTGATAGCAAAGAACAAATGCTGGAATCCGACATTTCAGGATAAAACTTGATAAGCCATGCAATGGCATAAGGTCGGTCACGTCTTTTCAAAAGCGGAGTATATTTCCTTTTTGTTTTTGCTTTTGCAACCAATACTTTCGGTAATGCCATAATTAAAGTTGCATCTGCATCTTTCGAACAACGATCAATTTCTTCACGAGTTAATTGTCCCATAGATACAGGATCAACCCCAATCATTCCCGCAGAAACCTGCTCATCTGCCAAAGCTCTAACTTCTAACTCATGTAATCCGCAGAAATCTGCTATTTGTTTAAATGTTAATGCAGTATTTTCAATTAACCAAACTGCAGTGCCCTTGGGCATAATCGGTGTCGCCATATTCATATCCACATAATTATTTCATATTTCAATGCCATTCTACACATTTTAAAGTGAGTTGCATAGTATCACAGCGCAATCATTTTTTGATTTTCGGAAACTTAAGAATAAATTCAATATACTTATTATCTCTTAATTCACAGCAAATTTCGCACCCCATTGAATCCATGATTTTTTTGCATGAATATAATCCGAGATTAGTTCCACAGAGTTTTTTTGGCATAACAAGGTCAAATATTGAATCACATATTTTGGGATCAAGTTCAGAAACGGTGTTTTTAAATGATAATATGTTGTGGTCCTTTTCTTCATAGGCGGTGATTATAATTTCCTTTTGCATATTAGGATGTTTTTTATACAGAGCGCTTCTCAGAAAATTACATAAAACATGAGTAAAAGAATCTCTATCCACCTCAATAAAAAAATCAGTTTTACACTCAAACCGTACTGAATCTTTTTCTAAATTCGAAAATTTATACTCATTCAAAAAATTGTCTATAATATCTTTAATACTGAATTTTACAAAAGGCGACATCTCTGCTGTATCACGCAATCTATCATTGATAATATCAGCAACGGCAAATAAATACCTTACTTCATTATTGATTTTTTCAGTCTGAATCAGTACTTTTGCTTTATCAATCACTTCTTTAGACAACTCCATATTTATCAATCTGCAAATCATATTTATTGTAGATAAGGGTGTTCTCATTTCATGAGTAACCGAAGAACCAAACATTTTTAATGACTTCACGGCCTCAAAAATTTCTTTTTCTTCATTGTGTACAATAACATCTTTCTCATTTTTTAGAAGATTATTCATTTTACTACCCTTAAAAATCCGTCAATTTTTAAAAAAATTTTATCAAAATAATTCATAAAATACCATTTTCGTAAAAACAATTGTCCAATTATACAATAAACTTTATAAATAGCCATATGGATTGTATTATTAATAGTTATTTTATATATTCAAATGACAATTTTATTTAGGAAAACATCAATGTCCAATGAAAACAAAGTTGAACAATTTTTAGGAATAGTAGCCCAATACACGAAAGATCTTTCATTTGAAAATATAAATTCTATCGTACAATTACAAACAGAGGCAAATGAACAGCCACAAATCGACGTGCAAATTAAAGTTGAAATCGAAAAAGGAACTCAACCGAATATATTTTTTGTTTCGCTAATAACAAACATTCAAGCAAAAATAGAAAAACCAATGTTTATTTTGGACCTAAATTACAAAGGAGAATTTGCTATAGAAGGATTCTCTGATGATTTGATGGATCCTATTTTATATATTGAATGTCCTCGATTACTTTTTCCATTTGCAAGAAGTATCATAGCCAACGCGGTAAGTGAAGGAGGATTCCCTCCACTATATCTTGCTCCAGTAAATTTTGCTGAGTTATATCAACAGCAGCAGGGAGCAAAGAATCAAACATTACAATAGAGAATAAAAAACAATGGAAAACGAAAAATCCGCAGTTTTAGTAGACGGCTCCAGTTTTATCTATAGAGCATTTTATGCATCCCCACCTCTTACATTAAGCGACGGTAAGAACGTCGGAGCAGTGTATGGTTTCTGCTCAATGCTCATTTCTCTTATGAATAACCATAGAGCTGATTTATTTGCTGTTGCGCTTGACTCGGGGCGTAATACATTCCGCTCTGCAATATATCCGGAATACAAAGCTAACCGCAGCGCAACTCCAGATACTTTAAAAGAACAATTTCCTCTTCTAAAAGAAGCATGTCTGGCTTTCGGATTACCAATAATAGAACAGAAAGGTTTTGAAGCCGACGACCTAATCGCGACATACTCTCATCAATTATCAAATAATGGATATAAAATTAAAATCATTGGAATTGATAAAGATTTAGTACAGCTTATAAATGAAAATATAACAATATTCGATCCTATAAAATCAAAATCTATTCAATCCGCAGATGTTATTGAAAAATATGGAGTTCTTCCATCTCAAATGATTTATTTTCAGGCACTGGCAGGAGACACATCCGATAACATTCCTGGAGTCAGTGGCATAGGGCCGGTAACAGCTTCAAAACTAATCAAAGAATATAAAACCCTTGATGGGATCTATGAAAACATCGAAAAAATAACCCCCAACAAAGTAAAAGAAAAGCTTAAGAACTATAAAGCAGATGCCGAACTTTCTCTAAAATTGTCAATCTTAGAAAAAAACGTAAAAGTTTCTGATAATTTTTTTAGTATTAATATAGATTACAATCACGATAAAGCAGTTAATTTTTTAAGTACTCTGGGATTTGATCTTTTAATAAAGAGAATAAACAAAACTTCCGTTTTTTATCAAAAAATCAAAGATATCACATTGAATTTCAATCATATTTAGTAAAAACCCGGGAACAAAAATGTGGCTTTTTTGCAACATTACGCGACTAAGGTAATTGTTAATATTGCGCAATTGAAAAAATAAACCTAAGGTTAGAGTAGTTTATATAGTAAGGATATTTAAAATGAAAAAGATATTATTGTCTGCGGCTATGGGATCTCTTTTCTTAGCAGCAAACGCAGATCAGACAGTAGTTACAGCTCATGAAGAGCCAGCGATTATCGTAGAGCAAGCTCCTGAAGTTTGCGAATGCCCATTCGGAGGACTTTATCTTGGCCTCGGTATCGGTGGAAGCTTTCTAGAGAACAATGGGTCCGTTACAACTAATGACACAAACTATCAAAAAATGGATAATAACGTAAACCGTTTTATTGGTACAATAGCGTTAGGCGGTGGTAAAGTATTTAACGAAAAATTTTATTTGGGTCTTGAAGGTATGATGGACTTTACAAAATCAGAAAATAAAAGGATCGCAAATAATACCTTCAAAATTAAGAATACTGGAGTTATTCCATCTATTGGAATTAGGTTTGGTTATACATATAACTGCTGGTTAATTTATGGAAAAGTTTCAGCTTCTCATGCCTCAACTGAAGCGACAGTAGTTGCAAATAATGTTAAATTGGGTTCTGCAAAGAAATTTGCTCCAGCTTTAGCACTTGGTGTAGAAAAAGCTTTTTGTAAAAAGTTCACGGCACGTTTAGAGGGTGAATATAGATTCGAATCTAAAAAAGATTTCAATGAAACAATTGATGGAACAATCTATAAAGGTTCTGTTAAAGGAAACAAAGGATTCACAATCCGCGCGTTGGTTGCTTACAACGTAAAAATATAATTAGTCTTTAGATAATTATATTATCAAAACAGCTTTGACTATTGTTGAAGCTGTTTTTTTATTTTTATCAAGTTAAAAATTAATGATTATTAACAACGTAATTAATGATATTAAAAACAATGCATCTGGCGCATATATTCCTTTTTACGAGAAAACTTTAAACATAAATGAAAATGGATACGGAAAAGGAGATATTGTATTAGGATGCAAAACACCTACTCTGCGAAATATCGCGAAAAAATACTTTGATATCATATCTATAGATATGGTTGAGCAGTTACTTCATTCACAATATCACGAAATTCGGCTTGTTACCTTATTGATTATGGTTCTTAAATTTGAAAAATATAACAATCATCAAAAAGAAATAGTAGATATATACTTATCCAATACTATGTATATAAATAATTGGGACTTAGTTGATTTATCATGCTATAAAATTATCGGAAAATACTTCAAACAAAATGATGATATATTTCAGAGGTTATCCAGATCAACATTGCTCTGGGATAACAGAATAGCAATAGTTTCTACGTATGCTTTTATAAGAGAAAATTTTTTTGATTTAACTCTAGAATTATCCACTTATTTCTGCGAACACGAACATCATTTAATTCACAAAGCCTGTGGATGGATGTTAAGGGAAGTAGGAAAGAGAGACGAAAACATATTACTCAATTTTTTGAAAGAGCAAAAATCACGCATGCCCAAGATAATGATGAGGTACGCATGCGAAAAAATTCATATATCAAAAATTAATAACAATATTTAATGAAAAAACACATATACGATTGCATTAATATAAAGTCTTTTGTAATAATATTAGTGTTGTGCATTAAATTTCTTAACGTATTATTATTTCAATGTTTTATGTATATTGTTTGCAGTTTATGCTGAGGAGTTATTATTTATGTCCGTAATTATAGATGATTTGAAAAAGGTTTCTCATCTTGCACGAATAAGAGTCGATGATTCTAAGGTTGATGAAATCTGTAACAAATTAAATAAGATACTCAAATTCGTAGAACAATTAAATGAAGTAGATTGTTCTAAGATCGATAAAAGTATGCAATACGTGTCAAACTTACATGAAAGAGAAGATATCGCAGAAGCTTGCGATCCTGCAGTAATGGACAACGCGCCCCAAAAAGAATGTAATATGTTTGTAGTTCCAAGAGTTGTTGGATAAGTCATTAAGCAATCATAATATTATTGTTTTAATTTAATAATTAGGAGAATGTCTATGAAAAAAATTCATATGACCCCCGAAGGGTTTAGGGAACTCGAAGAGGAATTAAAAAATTTAAAATTCATTGAACGCCCTGCCATTGTAAATGCAATATCTGAAGCAAGAGCACTTGGAGATTTATCAGAAAATGCTGAATACCAATATGCGAAAAACAAACAAGGTTTTTTAGAAGGTCGCATAAAAGAACTGGAATACAAAATATCAATGGCTGAAATCATCGATATCACAAAATTAGATGGCACAGTAGTAAAATTTGGTGTTACAGTCACCATATATGATTACACAACAGATGAAGAAACGACGTACAAAATCGTCGGAGTTGACGAAGCGGATATCAAAAAAGGACGTATATCAATGGAATCACCTCTCGCAAGAGCCTTAATAGGAAAAAATATAGGCGATGAAATAAAATTAGTGACGCCATCTGGAAAAAAACAATACGAAATTCTGAATATACAATATATTTAATATAATAAAAACAATGGTTTTTGGAGGAAATAAATGTTTGATTTAACAGGGAAAATTGCGGTTGTTACTGGAGCAACTGGATCTATAGGTAGCGCTATAGCAAAATGCTTACATAAAATGGGAGCAACGATTGCCGCTTCAGGAACAAAAGTTGAAAACCTAGAACATCTTGCAAATGAATTATCGGAAAGAGTGCATTTGTTTTCCTGCAATCTCAGCTCTAGAGATGCTATTGAAGAATTGATTCCAAATATAGAACGTGTTTGCGATAGAGTTGATATTTTAATAAATAACGCCGGGATTACCAGAGATAATTTAATAATGAGAATGCCGGACGAAGCTTGGGAAGATGTAATGACTGTAAATCTCGAAGCTCCGTTTCGTTTAATGCGAGCAGTTTCTAAAAACATGATGCGTGAAAGATGGGGGAGAATAATAAACATTTCATCAGCAGTCGGAGCTGTAGGTAATCCTGGACAGACAAATTATGCGGCATCAAAATCTGGATTGTTTGGATTATCCAAATCAGCAGCACTAGAACTCGCCTCCAGAAACATCACTGTAAATTGCGTCGCCCCCGGACTTGTAGAGTCACCAATGGTCGAAAAAATTTCAGAAACACATCGTGAGCACTTAGAAAAAAATATTCCAGTAGGAAGAGTAGGATCCCCTGATGAAATCGCTGCTGCTGTGGGATTTTTAGCAAGTAAAGAAGCATCTTATATAACCGGGCATATATTACATGTTAACGGTGGAATGGCCATGATTTAACTGCGGATGATTATTAACAATATTTCGCTCCCTTTCTTTTTGGTTGAAAAAAAGATTATTTGTTCTTTAAGTATCGTTAATAGCAACGCAATCGAATTATCCTGGCTCAGCAATCAAGAATTAGATCGCTATCACAAAATTTCATCTGAAAAAAGAAAACTGAATTACGTGTTGGGCAGAACGGCCGCAAAGCATGCGATAATATCACAGGAACCAAAATATCATCCACAAAAAATCAATATTATCAATTCAAACAACGGAAATCCTCTTGTTGAATGTTGTGACTATTTCGTCTCTATTTCTCATTCTAAAAACTATGCTGTAGGACTGGCTTTTAAAGATCCTGCATTTGCGTTTGGGATAGACATAGAACACATTGATACAAATCGATTATTGGCACTAAAGTATATTACAAACGACGATGAACCAACTACGTTAAATGAAAAAGATCTTACTATTGCTTGGGCTATGAAAGAATCACTTAGTAAAACATTATTATGTGGATTCAGCATACCATTTGAGGATTTTTCCATCAAACAAATCAGTTTATACGATGATATATATGTTGCCGATTATAAACATCATCCAGAATATAAAAGTGTCGCTGGGTTATTAAACGATTTTGCACTTGCAATTACTTATGACGCGAGATTAATAGTTGACTCAAAACAAATTAAAGGCTTATATTGTATGAGTTTTCCAAAGGAGAGATGGCCGAGTGGTTGAAGGCGCACGCCTGGAAAGTGTGTATACGGGGAACCGTATCGCGGGTTCGAATCCCGCTCTCTCCGCCAGACCTGATTTTTTCTGTGAGATAAATCGTGTTATTGACGCATAATTAACGCTTGCTTGAGACGCGCTATTAAAGAGGCTTTTCAAAACTTCTCCGATCTTGTCAATTACTATTTCCGTCATGAAAATACCGACGCTTTCTTCAATTTTTATCAAAAATTTGCCTCCATTCTTCATTGAAGTATACATAGAGATTTGGAAAAATATATTCTTTACGACCTTTCATATCCAGCATCTTGCCTGTCAAATCACGATTTTTTCTGAATTTTGGTTTAGAGAATGAAGAGTGGGATTCAAACCTTCTGCGCTCCCTCTGAGAGAGAAGATGTGCTGTGATTTACAGCGCTTGAAGCAATGTTTGTGGATTTTACTATTATGCGATGTTATTTGAGGCAAATGTTGAGGTTATATCGTTGATTTATAATATATATTCAATTGTTGGCAAAATAAACGCTTAACAAAAATATTGCCGAGAATAGAATTGCATTAAGAGACTATTTACCATATTCTATAATTAGAAGTTGATTTTAGTTTGTTTGTGTTGATGTGATTGTATTGTTGCATTGTGAGTTTCTTGAGGTTACTTTCTAATTAATTATAGTTAAGGAGGCTTGAAAAATGTTTAGAAATATCTTTTATGGTGCTTATTGTATATGTGTTCTGTTCTGTAAAGTTGATGCGATGGATGTTGAACGGACTCAAGAGATCCAAAATGTACACATAGCTGATGTACAAGTAGATACTTGTGGAGATACTTTTACGTCAATGGATGCAGCGTTCACACAAAAAGACAATGATCCTTACGGGGAACATGTAGTTTCTGCACTAACGGGGGTACCATTTACGCAAGACGATTGATATTATTCAGATAATTACGAAGAGAATATCTCACTAATTTGCTGGATCTCCCTTTGTTTCAATGCTGTTATCGTTGTATCGTTCATCTACCATTTCAAATGGTAATCCCGTTAACTCTGAAATTACAAATTCTCCATCAGGATCTTGGTCTATTTTTTCCGCAAAGGGCTTACCTGTAACTGGAGAAACCACACTTTCCGCATAAGTATCCGCCGCATCATCGGCTACGACAATTAGTGCTCCAAAGCCACATGAAAAAACTATAAGCGCACATATATTTCTTATCACTTTAATCAGCATTGTCTCAATTTCCTCATAATAGACTAAAAAACTTTATAGAATAGTATGCCTTAAGTACTCAAAATATTACTCATATCGTATCAAACATACATATCTTCTAATTTTTATTACATAGGATACATTGTTACTGGCTCTCCGTTGCTTGAAATTACTATTCTAATTACATGAGCGGGTACACCAGGAGCTCCGGCAATGGCTGGAATCGGCACTGGAGCTCCAGCTGCTCCCTGCCCAATTGCTGTGTTGATGTCTGCTACTGTTGCACCACCAAAAGCAGGGCCAGCATAAACACCTGCCCCAGTTACCACTGCCGTCTGTAACACTATATCGGACGTAACTGCTGGTCCAGCTACTGCTGCAGTCTGCGGTATTTGTGGCCGTAGCATCTCTGCTCCCAAAGGTGATGTGATTATCGCTTCATGGCTAGCCTTAGCACATGCCAATACTGCAGCGGCTTCTGCTGCGACATATACCGGATCTCGTTTTGAATATTTTTGTAGTGCGGCTATGCGCATAGTTTCACGTATTGTTATATCGGGAATTCCATTTAATTCCGGGGCTATTGCCGGCGCAGCTACAACTGCTGGAGCAACTGGTGCAGCAGCTCCCAATAAAAGAGTTGCGTTTAGTACTGGAGGTTGTGGCACAGATACCCATCCTTTTAACATATTTTGAGTACATTGGCTGTATATTTTATCCACATCAGGGAGAGCAGGAGCATCTCTCAAAAACAAGTTACATTTTAACATTGTTAATGCTGCGCCTCCAACTAACCCAGAAATGTTTACATCTACGATGACTTTTCCACTTCCTCCAGGTGTAACCGTAATATTTGCCAAATTCCTAGCGGCAAGTTCCAATGAATTTATAATTGCCAAAAAACCGGCAGCTCCATTTCCAACTGGAATTGCGAAGGCGCTATGAGTCCCTTCATAATCTCCTGCGTTAACTCTAGCGGCCCTGCACCATGATACGAAGTGTTGATTGTGCTGCGCCGCTGCGCCTCCAGCTGGCAATGTCCATAAATGCCTTCTCTCAACTATATGATCATACATGACTCCGAACGGATTTATCACTGCGGCTACTTCTGATTGCGGTAGTGCTGCAATCGCCGCTGCAGCTCCTGCAGGAGCACCTTGTCCAACAACTGGTAAAGCTCCGTTGGCATATATTAAAGCATTCACCAATGTTTGCCTTGTTTTATCACGCACGATTACACGTGCTCCTCCATTCCCGGGCCAGTCTGCTAATGCCATACGGTATGTTTTTGCTAGCGCACGCGTTATTATTGATTGCCAACTTATTTGTGTGGCACCGAAATTACCCTGAGCTGCTACCGTTGCGCTATCTCCAAAATCTTCAATAACGTCATTACCGAATAAGTTAGCATCTAGCCCTTGTAGCATCAACAACACATCATGATTAAGCCTGCCATGTACTTTTTCAGAATACCAATTCGCTAAAATAATAATTATAGCTATCAAAAACCATTTTCTCTTTAAAAAAATATTTCTCATATTCATTCGAACAAAGTATTTACATTAATTTCAGTATGATAAATAAAGTATAAAAAAATGTTAAAATTATAATCATATGGTTGTAAACATAGGTTAGAGTCATGGCGACATCGCATTTATGGCATTTGATGAAACCCTTTAAAAACATTAGACTTGCGCTTTTATAACGTTTGCGAACGTCTTGGTGCTATTTTTTAAGCTGTTTGCATATCCAAAATGATATGGCGGAGGAAGTGTACCTCATAACGAACTTATTCTCCGTTTTTATTTGACATATTTATTGAGATATTACAATAGGTTACTATTTGCACAGCTGAAATTTGCACACTTGGTGCTGCGAGTGAGACATAACAAACAGAGAAATGTTATAATGGATAATCTCACAAATATCACTGAATTAAACTACTACAGCAGTCATCTCTGACAAAGACACGACAAAAAACGCAGCAACTATCCATATCCACAAAAACAAATTAATTTCGTGCTTACAATCTTAATCCAGTTTATGTGAAAAACCAATATCGCGCTGTTGATATATCCCCAAACCTTAGTCTAGCGGCATAGGTAAAGAAACAGATAAAGACATAAGTTTTTCAAGTCCGTTAGGTGAAGGCGTGCTTTTAGGCATCATACCAAACACCGCATTCAGCAACATGGAAATTTGAATTTTTTTCAATAAATCCACATCTGAGAACACGCTTCTACAAGTGCCCGCAAAAACCTTTAACTTATCAATTGCCAATGCACTTTTACATATTTCTGAAAACACAGATTCATCAGCCAACAACGTATTCATAGAATCTATTGACGCATCTTCGGGAAGAAATTGCAAACTGTCAATCAAAGACTCTCTGCTAATTTCTCTGTCTACTAAAACGCTCTCAGCATAACTTCTTGCTCTTCTATTAAAAGCTTTCTGATCATATGTAGAATCCATCGCGTTTACCATAAAAGGAATCGCTACAGAAAATAATAACACTTCTCTAAACATTTTTCTAAACTCCCTTACTACTCGTAGGATATACTATTCTGTTTTTATTTTCAATCCAGTCAGAAAATCAAATAATCTAAGTAATTCAGTAGTAACATTTGATGGAGATGTCAAAAATCCAACACTATCTGTTGTTCGAAATTTTTGTATATCTGAAATATTTCTTAATTCCACAATAGCGCTGCCAAATATAGATGCATCTTCTGAAAATACGCCATCTCTATGGAATCCCATTGCATCACGTGTATCCAATGGAAATGGAGGAGATATTAAATCTAGCGCCTGTGGTAACTGCTCAGCATCTATGATAGTTTTACCCGTTTTAGATATCTTTAAAAAAGTTTTCCTTTGGGGAAGTTGTGTGGATTCTAATGCTAATCGAAAATATCTTGGATCACGCACTAAGGTTATTATTTCTTTTGCAACAGGTGATAACCTTTCGCCTGCCTCAAGAGTGCCTATATTTATCATTCTAAGCATTGTTGTGCTTATTAACCCTTTTTGCAATAACAGTGTGGCATGTATTTTATATGGATCTGGAAAGAATTCCGAAAGATCACTTAAATCCAATGGGTTTTGCCCTACAGCTTCATAGAATTGCTCTCCGTAATTTGATACCATCCAAGTTGTTCCCAATGTTTCCATGATCGCAGTGTGCGATTGTTGAAAAATATCTGCAAAATTTTGTTTTAGTAATGCAATTTTAGAGTATTGATCTGTTAGAATAAATGAATCTGTTGGGGTTGCAGCTATTTCTGTAAGCATATGACAGAACGGTCGTCTTGACATAAAAAGAGTAAACCTCTTTGCATCAAATTGATTCACATCATTTAAGCTCTGCCATGTATGCATCATGAAAAGGATGTTTTGCAAAATAGGGTTTGTATTTCTAGCAATAAACAATATACCTGTTATATGAGCGCATCTTTTATCGTAGAATGATTCAACTATCTTTTGTTTTTGTTGGTCTAGCTGCGGTATCAATGTTTCTTTAGGAACTTTTTTAGAGGTTGTATAAAGCTGTACTATATATCTGTAACACTCAGACGTAATTCCAACTATCTCTGGCCTTCCAATAACATTTAATATTTCTGGTAAAGTTATTTGCTCTTTTTGGAAACCTTTATCCATAAAAAACATCGTTAAAGCTGTAACAAGAGCGAAATTTGAGTTCATATCTTGTATAGCTAAAGGAACTGAATTTGTCATACCAAGCATTTCATGTGCTTGTAGAAATATTAGCCCAGCGAGTGCCGTATCATGATTGATTGTTGGAACGGCTTTTTGTATTTCTTCTAATGTTTTAGTTCCCTCAAATAACGCCTTGCAAAGGTCAATGGTACATTGTAATGGATGTTGAATAGTAACTTGCGGTCGCCATATAGGTTTCCAATCAGCAGATATTTTCTTTATCTGCACTGCACCTAAATTTTGTGCACTAAAAAATATTTCATCAGATTTGTGTTTTGTTCTTTTTCCATCAATTCCGATACTTAATGCATTAAACCACCCTATAATATTTGACGCAGTACTGCCGGGTAAAAGTTTCATTAGGTCGTTAATAGCTTGATGTATAGTTAACATACATACTTGAACTCTTTGTCTTTCAGTATGTGCGAATGGTACAGTTACAAACTCCAAATCTGGACCATCAAATTCTACGTGCCATAATTTTTTACCTTCATAATGCAATTCAAATATAGGTTTTTTTTGAACTGCAGGCCTGGTCAAGACTTGCATACACAGTTGTCCCTCCATTTGCCCCTCAAAACCTATACGAAATGGCATCGGTTGTTGCATCCCGCTCAGATTCAGAAAGAAGAAACATAATGATATACAAATTATTTTAATAAATTTCATAATTCACCTAAATTATCAATACTAAATTGTATTTGGCCAAAAAACACTAAATCAATTCAAATTAGTCAAAAGTTGACCATCCCAAAATATTTTTCTTAAGAGTTTTTACAACTACTGCATGTAAATGATATCATATTTCTTGTTTATTTTGTAATTATTATAGTTACTGATTTTTAAGATTAAGTTAATTATTGCCTTTATTAGATAATTATCTTTTCCTGTTCTTTCTACATCATCGTAATCGATTTCCTCATTATATCCTCAAGTAACAGATTTTTCTGCTGTGTTCCTGTCATGATGGCTTCTTTGATTTTTGCGCTTAGCAGGTTCAGTTTGAGTATTTTTTGAGCATATCGCTTCGAGAACTTGTTTTTTTGACAAAACAGATCAAGGTTGCCATCAGATTCCTCGTAGATGATTTTTTCCCACAGATACGCCTCCAGAAGCGCATGAACAAGCGTTTCATTTATCTCCGGCTTTTCAGTAGAACATTCACCATTGTTCAGGATCTGAGCTTTATATCTGCCACGTTTGACAATTCTGATTCCTTGCCAACTCCTGTATTTTCAGCATCACTTCTGGCGATTTGAGTTTCAGCAAAACCTCATCAACTACTATGGATTCAAGTCTTTCTGCCGGAATGTTTTTTAGAGGAAACTCGCAGCCTTTGCTTCGAAAATGTTGGTTGCAGGTGTAGTAGCGATACTTCAAGCCATGATTATTGCAGCAAGTTGGTGTCATCGTTGACCACAACACCCGCACTTTAACAAACCTTTCAGCGGATACGGACTCAATTTCTTCTGATGCTTTGTGTTTTTGTTTTTCGCGAATATTTTTTGCACTTTCGACCAAATATCTTCATCTATAATGGCTTCATGCAGCCCTTTGTAAAGATTACCTTTATGACTCACGTCTCCTTTGTAATACGGCTTCTCGAGGATTCTACGTACAGTTGTTTTGCTGTATAGTTTTTCTCCATTGTTTCTTTTATCTGTGTGAGTTCGTGATTTCGAGCGATATCCGTTGCGATTCAGTTCATTCACAATGACAGTGCAGGATTCAGTTTCTATAAATCTATCGTAAATCATCTTTACAACTTTGGCTTCTTCCTCATTTATCACGAGTTTGCGATCAGTTATGTCATAACCAAGCATCGGATAACCTCCCATCCACATGCCTTTTTTCTTGGATTCAACGAATTTGTCCCGTATGCGTCCGCCTGTGAATTCGCGTTCATATTGCGCGAAACTGAGCAGCATGTTTAGCATAAGTCGCCCCGAAAAACTCGCTGAGCTAAACGACTCTGTGACCGTGTCAAATATTACGTCATTGCCATCGAATGTGTTCATAATACTCGCGAAATCAAGAAGTGAGCGCGATAATCGATCCAGTTTGTAGGTAACAACACAATCTATCTGATTGCGCTCGATGTCGTTTAGAAGCTCTTGAAGCGCTGGTCTATTGATATTGCCTCCAGAAAATCCACCATCATCATAATGCTTCGTAATAACTATCCAGCCTTTACCTTCTTGGCTTTGGATGTACTTTTCAGCAGAGATACGCTGAGCATCCAAGCTATTAAAATCTTGCTCCAGACCTTCTTAACTTGATTTGCGAATATATATGACGCATCTGATTGTGTTATTGTTGCTTATGTTCGTGTTCATATTTCAGCTCCTTATCCCTTAATTCCAAAAAAAACTAAGCCATTCCATTTCGTGCCGGTGATACGCTGAGCCACAGCAGATAGTGACCTAAATACTTCGCCTTCAATGCGAATCCGCCTTCTACCACCTGAATTTCATGAGTTTTATCGCGATATTCCTGGATGATTTTCGAGCCAATCAGCGGCTTGTATTTCTTTTTCACAACGCTGCCATTGATGTTAGCTGCCATCTGATCAATACGTTTTCTGGTTTCTATCGAAAGCCCTCCGTAAGCCAATTCCTGTATCTTGTAGGCGATTTTTGAAATCATATACGATTTGCCGTAAGACATTGGCTCATAGTCATAAAATGTACTCCATAGTTTCGTAATCTCTGCTACAGAGTTGCTTTCCAGATCTATAATCTGCTTTAGCACCCTAAAATCCTTCGCCACAATCTTCTCCACTTAGTCAATGTTTGTTCGTCTATTAACTCTCCGTTCGCCAGTGAAGTCAAGCCTTTTTCTATGTTTTTCTTCTCTGTTTTGAGTGTTTTTGGCTTTTATATAACGAACTATGCCTCGATATATCAATTTTGCCAACTGAGTAGGCTTGGAGTCGGCGGTATACGTATTCTTCGGTTTTGGGTTAGGTGTTTTAGTCATTATTTTTCCTCTGCGAATTACAGCAATATTTTTCCTGAAACCACATAGACTTTCTTGTTGCCATGCGGAGCCCATTTTTGCTGGCGATATTCTCCATTGTGATCTTGCAGAAGAAATCCGTTTTTTATTAGTAGCTCGATAACAGTTTTTCTGTTGAATCCTTTGCAGATTTCATTTTGAAATGCAGAGGGAGAAACGTAAAACATCACGGCATCTTGATGCGAATCTTTGGAACCAGCCATATTATTTATGACCTTTTGACCTTCAAGTCCGTTTAGCTCATAAAAACGACTGCATCCGTGCAATTCGAAAAATCCCTTCGCTTGTTCTAGTATTTGTTTGTTTTCATCGTCACCAACTCCGCCTTTTTCTTCCAGCCACGCGTGAAAACATTTCAGTGCGGCATGGTATAAAGCACCTTCTTTCCACCCTGTAATTCCGTATTTTGTTGCTAATTCACCGGCAAATCCAACGAACATAAATCTTTCAAAAGCTCGTAAGTCTTGACCCTCAGACTTGTCTGGTAAATGCTCAGACTTCATTTTGCGATATTCTTCTTCGTACTTATGCTTGATGGTTTCAATGTTCTCAATTACATTTTTTGTAAACTCAACAGAAGCAACGCCGTAGTATTTTTTTAGAACACTTCGTCAAATGTTTAGAGAATTCCGCACCGTCTTTAAAACCGTGTAAATCCTCAAAAATTCCGTAACTGTCCTCATTGTCTTTTATCGGAATGTTCAGTAATCGCACTTTCTGTCCGGCTTTGGATGTTTTGTTTGCTTCCGCCATATGTTCCGACAGGTCTTTCTCTCCGCTAGACAGAAAAATCAGTCTCCACTCCAATACCTCTCTCGATCTGCAGTTTTTATCCATTCGGCCCTTGCCTTTTCCATTAGCCAACATATAAGCGATTTCACCAATTTTGAGAGGGGACGCCTCAGATAATTCATCTAAAATCAACAATGCGTCGTTTCTTCTGAAATCTGTGTTTTCAAAGGCATTATCGGTAGTTTTCCATGACACTCCATATTGCGGACTGCCGAAAACAGATGCTGCTATGCTCAAATATGTGGTCTTTCCAGATGCACTTTTGCCGCATAAATGAAATCCAACATTTGGAGCTTCGCACACGTTTAATAAAATACTTGAGAACGCGGTACTTACCGCAAATGTCAATCGAGAGTTGTTTTTACAGTATTCGCCTTGATATTTCCGCCAATTGCTTACAGAATCTTTCGTTTTAAACGCTTTATCGTCTATCGATTCATCAAGGATAATTTCCTCATATGTTTCTCCTATTATTTGATCTGGACGAACGTAAACAACACCTACGCAAGCATCTTCAACACAAGTGTTCCCAAAAAATCCTGTGCGATTCGCCACAATCACTTCTTTGTCAAGAATTCAGTCTGATAAAAACTCGACAAGCTTGCTTTTTGCGATCGAATTCCAAGAATAGGCGAATCCTAGCTCATTCAAATGTATCCTGACCTGATCGCCTCCTTTATAGAACATATTTGGATAAAGAACAGTTTTTAGCAATCGATCCTTGTAATCCTTAAATTCTACAAGGCGAGCTATTTTTTTCTCATTTTTCGTGAAAGTCAGGACTTTGATGTAACTAGAAATACGCTTCGACTCCTTTCCTTTTTCACTGTAAAACAGACCATGGGAAGTAATATGAAAGCCAAGCGGAACCCCGGGAACTACAGTATTTTGCAAAGTTTCTTTTACAACTTCAAGACCTTCGTAAACAAAAAGATCGTTAAAATCCTTCGGCTTTTTGGAAAGATCCTTAAATTCAGGTTTTACAACAGATGCTCCTATCGCTTTGGCGGCTTCTTCTGCGTTTCTTAAGCCAGGATTAATTCCGCTTTCGTGAAATTGATCGTTATCAGCGCATATCACGATTTTCGCATTTTTGTATTTGCAGCGAATCTTTTCAGCAACCGATTTCAAATTTCCGCAAGAAAAAGCGACAATAACCGGCACATTCGAGCATTCGTAAATCGTAGCTCCTGTGGCATAGCCTTCGCAAATGTAAATTAAATCTGATTTTCCAATTTCTCCGATGATAAAGAAGCAGCCTTTCACCCTGCTACCAGGTAAGAATTGCTTAGCAAATTTTTTCTTGCAGTTTTTATCAAGCGTCTCAAATATACGCTGTAATGACCACATTTTCCCGTTTTTATCGTATGCGGGAATGGGCATTTCACCATTATTTTCTTTTAAGTCATGAGAATGAATCTGTTTTTTGCTCAGATACAGGCAATCTGATAATGGCATAGCCTGATTCCAGATTTTAATCGCTTTAACAGACGCTTCTTCGTTGATTTTTCGTTGCTCTTCCTCCGCTTCTTTTCTAAATTTTTCCATAGATGCTCTCAATGCACGAAGCTCAGTCTTAGTGTAATCGTCTTCATCGAAAACATATAAGCTTAGATTCTCAACAAAATCTCCGAATACGTACCCACCGTTAAAACGTCTCGCCCAGAAGCGATTATTGTGTCCCCAGCGACGCATTCTGACATTAGCAATTTAGCAATGTTGTTTTTCTGAGCTTCTATGCCGTGGTCTCTCAAGGCTTGTAATAATTTCATCATGATGTTATTCCTCTCAAATATGAGCAAAATATTGATATATCCGGGTTTTGGAAAGTGGATATCAACGACCACCTGAGTACGAAACCATACAGCGGTTTCTAGCTGAAAAAACCAAAATTTTGAAAAAAAATAAAAGTATATATAGGAAGAAATTATGTAATTTATTAGTATAGAATAGTATATAGATAGATAAGATAGAATAGATATATATAATAATATACATTGAATTATCAATAAAAAGAGCATACCTAAATTTATCAAAAATCATATCTCTATATATCCATTGTTCGAAACTTGAGACTTTGCAAATCAATTCCATCATCTAACGCGTCCGAAGCATTGATTTCTAAAACCGCACATTTTGCATTTGAAGAACGATGAATCGCTTGATATACAAGGAAGCAATTCATTATTCTCGCTGGCTTTGCTGATTTGTACGGCACGGTCGGAATATCGTTGAGCGCACTCTGCATCAAAGGCTATTAGTTCATGGTAAAGTTCCGATGTATCCTTATTGAGAACAGTGAATAAGCAAGGATTCTCCTCAAGATTGAGGTATGCCATATATAGCTACACCTGAGCAAAATACAATGGTTTCGTTATAAGCACGCCTCGTTTGGCTGTATCGTTCCAGCTTTTGTTGTTCATGATTTTGCATTCCCACAAGGTCTGAGACCTTGACTCAAGATTGCCTGTGCGGCTCGAACCTCGCTCCGCTATGAGGAAAAGCACATGATAACTTACATCACAAAATCAGGTGACGTTCTCGATTGGATACGCTGGAAGCATTATGGAACAACAGCTGTGATAGAGAAAGTTTTATCGGAAAATCCAAGTATAACCGACTATGAATTATCTGCCGGAATGATCGTAAATCTGCCATATATCAACTCAATTCAAGATAAGCGCAAGGAAATTAAGTTATGGGATTAGATATCAGAGAGCCTGATTTTGCGATCATCATCAACAGCTTAGAGCTTATTAAAGATCGGATCGTCTCAATTCATACCACAGACGAAGCTAGAATAATGAGCGATTCTTGCGAAATAGAGTTGGATGATTTTGACGATGCTCTGCAGTTTCCAAAAACAGAAGCGAAAATTGAAGTTTCTCTCGGTCACAAAGATTCTGGACTAACAAAAATCGGATCATATTACGTAAAAGAAATCGCAATGGATGGAAACAGAAAGACTGTAAAAATCTCAGCAAGTGCGGTAAGCAAGAAAATGCGATCTCAAATGACCAAAAGCCATAATCAAACCGCCGGTGATTTCTTATCAGAATTGGCGGAAGAATTTGGAATGGATTCTGCGATTTCCGACGAATTCAGCGATGTGGATTTAGAAGATTTCCCTCAATTTGCAGAAAGCAATATGAACTATCTTACAAGGTTATCGCAGAGAGTCGGAGCAGTTTCAAAACCATCTGACGGTCATCTAATATTTGCAGAAAATATGACAGGAAAATCTGCTTCTGGAAAAATTCTAGAAACAAAATATTTGAATATAAGCGAAGTATCGAGCTATTCGTGTTCATTCAAAGAAACAGAGGCTGGAAGCGGAGGCGTTGGAACTATTTTCGCAAACTAGTACGACAAAAATGCCAGAGAATATCATATGGTTTCGTCAGGTTCTGGAGATCCGGAATATGAACTTGACGAGATATTTCCTTCAGAAAAAGATGCCATTGCAGCTGCAAATGCTAAGTTCAAAAGAGTAGCTAAAGCCAACAAAAAGTTCGAGTTTGCGACAATTTTCAGACCTGATTTCTTTGCAGAACATCCAATAATTTTACAAGGTTTTAGCGCAAAAATACCAACCAATTGGATCATATCAAGAGTCGAACATTCGCTGAGTTCTAACGGGTTTATAACAAAAGTCGAGTGTTCAAATTTAACAACATGAGGAAAAAATATTATGAGTAATTTTAAGATAAGCCCGTTAATTGAAAAGAGATCGAAGCGCAAAAAATTCTCATTCCCGTGGCTTTGGCTACTTATCGTAATTGAAACTTTAGCTGCCGGTGTCTACATATTTCGGCTACATGAGAGAATCGATTACTTGGAATCACAGTTCAACACACAAAGCAGAAAGGAACAAGATCATGTATACCTCCAGATTTTTAAAGGCTTTCGAGAAAATCATCCACCACGAAGGCGGATACTCTAATAATGTATCAGATTTGGCGGAGAGACGAAGTACGGCATCTCGAAGCGTAGTTATCCGCATCTTGATATCAAAAACATTACTCTGGATCAGGCGCGGCAAATTTACTACTGCGATTTCTGGAACAAAGAAAAGTATGAGCAAATTAACGATGAAAACGTTGCAATAAAACTCTTCGAAATCAGTATTAATACCGGAACAGTTCAGGCTAATAAACTGATTCAGAGAGCTTTACGGACTACAGGAAAATCAGTTGTAGAAGACGGAATTATTGGAGCGATAGCTCTAAAATCCATAAACGAATCTGACGCGACCGATCTGCTAGCTGCTCTAAAATCAGAAGCCGCAGGATATTATCGACTCATCGCTCAAGCAAATCCATCTCAGCAGAAAGTCATTACAGGGTGGCTGAATAGAGCATACTCGTAACAAAAAAAGTAAAAATAAAGAAAGGAAAATCACATGTCTACAAGTTTAAAGAACCTCATTACCAATGACAAAATCAAGGGAATAATTGCCATTACTGCTGCGATCGTCATGTATTTTACTCCAGACCATATCGATGCAATTATAGAAACCTGCCTCGTAGCTTTCGGTATTACTCAGCTCATCGTAAAAGAAAAAGAGTGATTTTTTGTTTTATTACTACTTTGAATAATTCACATGACAATGCTTATGAAGCAGTCCAGTGTCATAAAGATATCAAACTAAAATCTGAAATTATTTATTATCCTACACTTCACTCAGCAATAAAAAAAATTTACTACGCTCCCACCGGCAGAAGAGCAATAAATAAAATAACTGTGCACGTCGTGAGGAACGCATTTCCAACTATAGCTTGTGGCATTATGGTTTGCAGTGATTGAGCTAACTCTTTCCCAATTGCAGATAAACTACTTGTAACAGAGCTCGAAAAGCTTTGAAGGCCGCTAATGGTGACATCCCAGACTTGTTGCCTTGTTTTAGCCAAAGCACTGCTGCACACAGCAATCGTTTCATATATTACCCTGAGAGGATTTCCCTCTATTGTGAATCTGTCTCTCTTTACAATTTCTTTTTCAACAGGTTCAGTTGCTTTTTGTATTTTTTGCTCAATTTCGACGCCAATTGAAGACCATTTTGAGCGTATTTCACCATTAATGGATATCACAACATTCCCGAAATCTTTAGACGATGATATCCCTACACCACCAATAGATAAGTGCCTGAAGATATCTAGGGGTGATGATCCCCCTTCCGGTGGCAACAAACTGAATGAAACACCGAGATCTTTCCAAAAAGCTCCCAATTGAACTCCCAAAGGAGACCAGCTTTTCCCGTCGCAGGAAGCACCTACCGTATAAAAAGTCCCAATTTCGTCAGGAGTAATACCTAAAGTAGATGATATCTCTTTTGACATGGTGACTCTCAAATGATCTGGAATTATATCCTGGGTTATCTCCGGCATAGTTACTATTGTTTCCAGTTTCATGCCTGGGATTCTTCTATCAGATGCACCGAAAACTTGGGATACTCCTGCATCTCTTCCGGAATAGGCGTCTTTATCTAAAGCAAAATTACCGTCAGAAGAACCACCAAATTCGAACTCACAGAATTGATCAAAAGCCCAATTTTCGGGAAGTGGATAACCAAGGTTGCCACTAAAACCGGTCGACATCCCGCTTACAAAGCTGCTAACCGCATAACCCATACTTGATATTCTAGAACAAATATTTCGCGCCCCGTATATTCCCACGAGATATCCGAACCCGCTTCTGCACACAGACGAAAATACCCCATCGAAATATGGTCTTATTAGCTCTGTAACCTGGAAATTATACAAATCACAATCTACGGCGAAATAAATAACCGTTCCCAGGGGGATACCAAGTGATCTGGCCGTTTCTACTGCAATTCTACCATCATGCTCTCCCTGTGGGCTTCCTCGGGTAAAATATTCTGGGCTCCAACCTCCATCTTGATAAATGGGAAAGAACCGTAATCCAGCGCGCAAAATAGCTTCAATTTCCGCAGGCGTTAAATTTTTTGGTCTAGCCTTTGCTCCAGCATCAACATAGCCCGTCAAATACCTTCCTACGCATTCGTACCCGGCTTCCCGCAACGCGTAAGCTTTTGCAGGAGTCAATTGCGTTGCGCAATCACAGGCCCTCGCGGGTCTAGATGTATCTCCACAACTAGACAGTAGTGCCTTGATAGTTGGCATATTAGCTACACCGGTTTCCGGGAGACAGGTAAAGATTTGAAAACGCTTTACTGCAGAAGCTGTATTACCATCGTAAACACCGGTAATTGGACAACTAAATCTATTTACATATAAAGCGCTTTGTAAAATTCTAATGAGATTTCCGCGCATTCCTTCTGAAAGAGTAGGACATCGACTTGTTGTTTCAGGACCAAAAAAACCGTTAGCTGTATCCACGCCCATACCTTCTTCCGCCTGAAGCGCAAATATCAAGGCTTTATTGGACTCCCTTGAGTAGTGCCCGTCACACGGCATAATGCCGGTATATGCATTATAAACCCTATTTAAATGCTGCTGCATGGCTCTATATTAGGGTTTCCTCTGCAAACGCACACATAAGCATCTGAGTTAAGAGCAGCTTTCAACCACATGGCCGATACCGACGAATCAGAAATATCCTCACCAAAAGCATCTGCTTTTAGTTGCCGTACAGCCTTTGCGGTTCCTTCCCTGAATTCTCCGGTCACTCCACCGGGATGGTACCCTTTGCAAAACAATGCATGCTGCAGCAACCTCACAAAATTATTTGTTGTATCTACGTTGCCTTCCGTTAAAGTTGGACAAAGCCTAGTTGTGGTTGGACCAAAAGATGATGTAGCCTCCGTAATTCCCAGAGCTTCCAAGCCTATTTCTATCTGCAATGCTTTCACAAAAGCTCCGGATAGGCTCGTTCCCGCAAGACCGTCTACTTTCACAGGAGTAAACCCACCTCTTCCAATATATGTTGTATTTAGCCATTCCTGAGCATCAACTTTCCTGGGATCACGCATACTATTAACATTACAAAATGTTACAATAGATACAAGAATATATATGTTTTTAAATAGAACCTTAAGCATTTTTGTCCTCACAACAAGTCCTATTTTCGCAGATAATATTTTTAAAAACAACGTCAAGTTGCGCTCCTTTTACTGATTATCTAATTAATATAGAAAGTTAACGTTATAAGGTTTGTTTTTACAGCCTGTTACATAGGTATTATATGTGTTTTTAAGAATCTTAATTGAATCAAAAAGAGTAGATATAAAGTACTTTATATTACTGTAGATAATAACTTCATAAATGCATAGGAGTATAACTTTCAATTGTGTATAATTATTTGGTCTGCGATGTTTTTACAACATTTTTTAACAGCTAGCTTTTAAGAGCTATGTTTTTATTAAGTTTTCCAAGCTTTAAAAAATTGTATTGATCGATATGGAAATAAAGTCATTACTCTTACAAAATACTACAGAAAAAATAGAAAGTATTTTATGCATTTGTGAGAAAAACGACATTAATTTAGATTTGATTAAAATTCTCTCACAATATGAATTGAACAAATATAGTGCATTTATAAGTGAATCGTCTAGAAAGCAGTTTTTATTAGGAAGAATAAGTGCAAAATATGCTTATACAAAAATGATAGGTAGAGATATTCCGTTTCACTTGATAGATGTTAAAAATGGTGTATTAGAGCATCCTGTATTAAATAATGCATATTGTGGATTAACAATCAGCCATACTAATAACATAGCTACTAGTTTGGTTTTTGATAGAAGATTCCCGATGAGAATTGATGTAGAAAAAATAGATTTGGTAAGAAATTTAGCACTGTAATCTGTAATAAAAGATACAAAAATTCAATATCTGAATGATCCAGAAAATATAGCATTACATGTATGTTGGTGTTTAAAGGAGGCATTATCAAAAGTAATAAAAATAGGATTGTCTTACCTATAAATATTTTAGAAACTACTAATTTACATAAAGAAAAAGATAGCTTTGTATGTGATTTTCTAAATTTTTCACAATATAAAGGAATTGCACGTAAAGTAAGAAATAACTATATTTTAGCTATAATATATCCCAAATTCTTAAAAAGATTATTTAATTAATTGATTTTTCAAGATTGTTACTGTTCTTTTATAATTCAAAAAATAAATTTTATATTTTTAGCAATTAATTATTTATACATATAAAATCTGTAACCAAACTTTTTTAGTTGCATTGGTGATTTATTTGCTTAATTTTGGTATATTAAGAAGTATTCTTCCTAAAAATTGGTTAAGAAACCAATAGTCTAAACAAAATCTTCCTGTTGCGCAACATGCCACCAATAATATTTTCCATTTTGAATACGAAATATATTCAATAGCCATTTGTATTCTTGGGATAGCAGAAAAAGATGCCATTATCGATAAAGCCACCATCTTTAGTACCTTGTTTTTATAAAAGAAAACATGTTTTTTATTATTTTTATGAAAAAATGTAATCCAAAATTTTTCTAATGCATTTGCTGTACCATATGATAAAAGCAAAGCACCTGTCAATGTAGCTATTAATGCTATACCATTAATATAAATTTTATTACAACCTATATATTCCTTTAAGGCCGTCATAGTTAAAGGGAATATTGACCAAGCGGATAGTAAACCTATTATGTATCCTAAAAAATATACGATATTTTCATTGCTTAAGAATTTTTTCATACGAAGTTGAATCATAATTTCTACTAATTTTACAGTTTCTATAATGGACCATATTCCAACAGAAACTGTTGTTAAAAATGTTGGTATAGAAAATAGTAGTGAAAATACATCAATAAAAGGCCAAAGCATCTTATGTGTAAGATAAGTAACATTTATAGATGCACATACTGAGACAAAAACAGTCAAGGTAATTTTAGCATATTTTGCCATTAATCTTATTGATTTTTTGTTATAATTCCAATTTGTTTCAGCGATTTTTTGAAAAACATCTCCCGTCATTTTGGCTCCCATAATTGCCATAATGAGCACCCCTGTTATCCCGAATATAACTCCTATTGTTTTGGAGCTAAAATTTCTAAAACCAAAATTGTATCCTAATCCAAAAGAAAACAAGGAAGAAATGATCCCACAAAGATATCCCAAAAACCTACTTTTGGAATAATTAACAAACTGTGATTTATCAGTATTCATTTCTGATACATCTAAGAGAAACTTAGCCAAGGTTGCTGATCAACATAGTTAAGCCTAAATTTTTCAATTTCTTTCATATGTTTCATTGTTTCAACGACAGTATCACCAATACCCATCAAAGCTTGTTGTTGAAATTTTTCCAAATAAAACTCATAATTTTCATTATTATTAGTTAAAAACAAATTTCTTATGTTTATGACTAGTTCTGCGTTAGGATACTTTACGATATTAAAAATAACGGATTGCTCTAATTTTATAGGTAGAAGACCATTATAGAAACAATTATTGAAAAATATATCCGCAAAGCTGGGCGCGATTATAACCTTAAAACCATAGTCTACTAATGACCACACTGCATGCTCTCTACTAGAACCACATCCAAAATTTTCCCCGGTAATAAGAATATTTTTAGAATTATGTTCTGGCCTATTTATTATAAAATCTTTATTTAAACTACCATCATTGTTGTACCTTTTTCCTGCAAAAAGAAACTTACCTAATCCTTTGCTGCTTATTGTTTTCAAATAATCCTTTGGAAAAATAACATCTGTATTTATATTGGCTTCTGGATAGTAAACGGCTTTTCCAATAAATGAACCATGAAAAACATTCTTTTCCATTAGATATGCTCCCTCACATCTGTTATTTTACCTTCAATAGCTGCAGCTGCCACCATTATCGGACTCATTAGATGAGTTCGTCCAAGATATCCTTGTCTTCCTTCAAAATTTCTATTTGAAGTAGATGCGCACCTTTCATAAGGAGCAATTCTATCAGCATTAATTCCTATACACATTGAGCACCCAGGATTTCGCCACTCAAAACCTGCTTCTTTAAATATTCGATCAAGTCCCTCTTTCTCTGCTTGTACTTTTACATTATAAGAACCAGGTACGATAATGGCATGAACATCTTGATGGACTTTTTTATTTTTTATAACGTTAGCTATTGATCTGATGTCTTCTAATCTGGAATTTGTGCAAGATCCAATAAAGGCCTTATTTATTACAAGACCACAAATTTTCTGATTAGCTTTGATTCCCATATAATCTAAATGTCTATCAAAATCTTGTTTACTAATATTAATACTCAATTTTTCATAAGAAGGAACGGCATCCGTAATATTAATTGACGTTGCAGGAGTTGTTCCCCAAGTTACTTGTGGTTTAATATAAGAAACATCTATAGATAGAACATTATCAAAATCTTCGGCACCATCAGATTTCAAAGATTTCCAATAATTTACAGCAATTTCCCAGTTCTGTTTTTTAGGAGAATATTTTTTTAAAAATAAATACTCTATCGTCTTATCATCAGGAGCAATAATACCGCTTGTTGCACCAGCTTCTATGGTCATATTGCAAAGAGTCATTCTAGCTTCCATAGACATTTCGTCAACAACATTTCCAAAATATTCTATTACGCTTTGATTTCCGCCAGAAACTCCTATTTTAGCTATAACATGCATTACTATATCTTTTGCAGTAATATACGATTTCTTTTTTCCTATTAATTTGATTAAAAGATTTTTTAACTTTCTTGATACCAAAGTTTGTGTAGCGAGAACATGTTCTACCTCTTTAGTTCCAATCCCAAAAGCAAGAGAACCAAACGCTCCATGCGTTGAAGTATGGCTATCTCCACAAACTATAATGGATCCTGGCATAATAAGCCCTAATTCTGGAGCAACAACATGTACTATTCCGAAATCTTTACTTCCAATTTCAATGTATTTTATTCCATACTTTTGACAATTATTTCTCATAAAATCTACTTGTACTTTTGACTCAAAATCCAAATCCGTATTGTTAGTAGATGCATTATGATCTGCTATAGCCAAAGAAAGCTCTGGACAACAAACTCCCATATTACGTTCTTTCAACCATTCAAATGCTTGTGGACTTGTAACATCTTGTATCAAATGTCTATCGATATATATAAGAGATGAACCATTATTTAGTTTACAAATTTCATGTGAATTCCAGATTTTGTCATATAAGGTAGCCATTAATTCACCATTAAAAAATTTGAAATATGCTTGATAATTTCATTAGAAACACACTCTAAAGATTGCTCAGTAGATGCAGCAGAATGAGGGGAAATATAAACTCTGGGATGATATAATAATGGATTCTTATAATTAAAATTTTCAGGATTTACATGAAACGATGGATCGGGATCTAGGACGTCCAAAGCGGCATATGAGATTATATTATTATCAAGCGCTTCTATAAGATCTGAAGAATTTATTAGTTGTCCTCATGCTGTGTTAATAAGTATCGCGCCTTTTTTAAAATAATTTAGTGTGTCTTTATTAATTATATATTTTGTTTCACCATTAAGAGGCAAATGTAAACTAATTATATCTGACTGACTCAATAGATAATTTAAGTCATTCGTGACTTTTCCACCAATTTCCTCAAACTCTGATTTCCTCGAAAAATTCTTACTATACCCAATTAAATTACAGCCGAAAGGCCTTAACATACTAGCTGTTTTTATTCCTATTCTTCCTAATCCAAGCAATCCAACATTTAAATCACGTAATTCTTTTCCTATGTATAAATACCTTCTAAAATCTTTATTTTTTGTAGCTTGGAAAAGAAGAGGCAGCCTTCGGCATACAGAGAGGATGGCAGCGACTGTAAATTCAGCCACAGCTATAGTTACACTTTCATGAGTAGAAATAACGTTAATATTCTTTCTTTTGCACTCTACCAAGTCAATATTATCAAGACTACTTCCAGCTCTAATTATTAATTTTAAATTGGAAGCATTAGAAAGTACTTTTTTGCTTATAATATTGCCGCTTTTTAGAACTATAATATTATATGGATTAATAACTTCAACTAGCTTTTCTTCAGAAAGTCCAGGAATTACATCTATTATGAAGCGTTTTTTGAGTATTTCCAAACCAGGAGCCCAAATTGTATCTAAAATAAGAATCTTTTTGTAGTTATGCATTTTCTAACTCATTATTTATTATTACCGCTATTTCTTTTGAAGAAATTGTCATCATTGAAGTATGATCTCCTTGAACTTCATACTTTTTAATGTCTCCGGTTACAAAAAAGTTCCATCCATTAAATTCCAAATTATAATTTCTTTCTTTTTCAGAAATATACGTTGGCTTAATTAACACAACATTTCCATCATAATTTTTTGGACGATAATCATCTAATATTAATGTATCTCTCTTTAAATTCTCCAAAATCATTTCAATTTCATTATTGCAAAGCCCGGAGTTTAAAAGAGATTTTTTGTATTCATATTCAAATGTATCTCTAAAATCCTTTCCATTATTGGAAAAAGTTAATTGATCATCTAATGTTACTCCACTATCTATCAATATTAATTTTTCAATGTTTATCCCTTTTTCCTTTAATTTCCTTGCAACTTCATATGCAATGGTGCCACCTAATGACCATCCACCTAGAATAATTTGAGAAACTTGATATTGATTCTCTAATATAGATATATATTTATCTGCTTGCTCTGGGATAGACAATTTATTGTTTCTTTTGGAAAAAATATTATCTCCTTCAATATATAAAACTTCTAATTTTATATTTTCATTTAAGTAATTTTTTAGTACTTCGTAATGATGTGTGCCACCTCCAGCTGGAGGGAAGAAAAAAATAGAAGCAGCTTTTGATTTATCAGTTTTCCCAATTTTTCTTTTTAGAAACTCTGATAAATCACGAATAGTTCTCAATTTGATTAATTCGTGGATAGGGCATGTTATTGCAAGCTTCTTTTCTATCAAAAAAGAACATTTCATAAGAATTAAAGAATTTCCTCCTATATCAAAAAAATCTGTATTTTCTTCAAATTCTTTACCTGGAAAAAGTTCCGACCATATCTGATACAATGATTTCTCAATTTCTGATTTAATTTTCGGCTCCAAGGTAACATCTTGTTTGTTATTTTCGGTATTTTTTTCTAAGGAATATTTTAATTGTTGATAATTAATTTTTCCGTTTTTCAAAAGGGGAATACCATCAACAAAAACAATTTTTTCAGGAATCATATAAGCTGGAAGTTTATTTCTAAGTTGATTTAGAATGCTTTTTGTGCCGATATTGGTTTTTGTGTGAACAAATGCTATTAAAAAAGAGTTAAATAACACTGCGGCTCCCTTGACTAAAGGCATTTCGCTCAGAACTCTTTCTATTTCTTTTAATTCGACTCTATATCCTCTTATCTTTATCTGAAAATCTTTTCTACCCCAATACATTAACTCACAATTTTCACCTAATAACCCTATATCTCCAGTTTTATATAACTTTCTATCGTTATTACCAAATAAATTATCAATAAACTTTTCTTGCGTTTCTTTTTCGTTATTTAAGTATCCATTTGATATAGATTCACTACTAATGCAAATTTCTCCTAAAACTCCATTTGGAAGTTTACGGTTAAATTGATCAAGTATATAAATACTAGTATTTCTAATAGGAGTGCCTAATACTTTCAATGATGAATTCAATTCTCTATTAGTTATATTTCCGTACACAACAGATGCAGCTTCCGTACATCCATAGCGATTAAAAATTTTTGTATTTGGAAGTAGGTTTCTGAGCTTTTCTACGCCATGAGCCATATATGGCTCTCCACTTAACTCAATTAATTTTACGTTCTCTAAGAAGGTGCTCACCTCATTCGGGTATTCTAATAAAATCTCTAAAAAGGAAGGTGTAATAAAAATTTTTCCAATGGATTTCTGGTTAATATATTCCATAAATGCCAAGCTATCTTTCAAGATAGTTTCAGGAAATATAATGAGCTTCTTACCTTGAATAAGAGGTTCAAAAATTTCCCTGTGTCCAGGAGCAAACATCAATGAAGATTTCAGTGCATAATTTTGATTGCTTAAAGGAAAACTTTCCTTTAGCCATAATAATCTATTAATCGCAGAAACATGAGACAACACAACGCCTTTTGGCTTACCAGAAGATCCGGATGTATAACAAATAAAAGCTGTTTCGTTAAGGCTTTGCCGTTGAGGCTTCAATACGCTATTTTTTATATCGTCTATAGTAATAATCTGTATATTCTCTTCATCAATATGATTAATGATTTTTTCATTATTATTTGATGTGATAATTGTTTTGATCCCAGAATCCAAAACTATATCCATGACTCTCTCAGAGGGTAATAAAGAATCTAAATAGCAAATAGTTTTTTTTGCTTTTAAGAGAGCAATAGTAGTAGTTACTAAATCTATTGATGTCTTTATAGCAACTCCAACAATTTTTTCTTTTTCAGGAAAAACGCCCATTAACTTAATTGAAAGATCATCTGCATTTCTTTGAAGATCCTTATATGTTATTTGGTTATTTTCTTCTTCTATAGCTATAAGATCTGGATATCGTTTGGCGGTTTCATCAAAATAGTATTCTAAACGATCAAATTCGTTTTTTTCATAAACAAAATTGTTTTTATTATTATACTCACCATCAATAATAACTAAGTCGGAAATTTTTTGTGAAAAATTTTTAAAGGCAGTTTTAAAGAGCTTTATAAATGTATTTAAGAAATTTCTAATGAGATCTTCAGAATAGCTATCGGTTTTATAACGAATCTTGAGCAAAAACACATCATTTTCTCTTTCAAAAATAAAAGTCAAACCGTAATGAGAAGTTATTGTAGATTTCATTTCGTAATTTGTTTCCGCTGAACGTGGATAATTTTGAAAAACAAACAGTATATCGAAAAGATCCGTAACTGATTTTATCTTTGCGTATTCGCAAATTTTTCGTAGTGGCGTTTGTTCATAATTTTGAGTATTTCTAATTTGTTCTCCGGTTTTTCTAGTAAAATCTAATAGATTTTCATTTTTTATTTTTATGCGAAGAGGCAACGAATTTGCTAATGGACCTACTATGCTATCTAAGTCTATCTGATTATTAGATCTTCCAGAAAAAACAGTTCCAAAAACTAAGTCATTCTCCATTGAGAAAATATTTAAAACTATGGAAAATATCGAATAACTATAAGATGCAATATCTACTTGAGATTCTTTCAATTTTTCTATTATGTTTTTAACGATATCTGATGATATAAACCCTTCTTCAAGAGCAAATTCTTTTTCATTAGTATTTAAGAAATTTGGCTGCATCAGTCGTAACGGAACAGCTGTTCCCTCTAAAAGATCGGTCCAATATTCTTTAGATACCGATTCATTAAGACCAATAAAATGCAACTTCATAAAATCACTAAATTGCAGTAACGGTCTGCTGCATTCTTTATTTAATTGAAAAAGCTTATTAAGCAAAAGAGCTGCGCTCCAACCGTCTATAATGATATGATGAATTGCACATAGTAAAATATTCTTATCATTTGATTTTACAAATACAAATCTACTTAATGGATAAGATGCAATATTAAGATCGAAAAGCAGGTTTTGCTTTATATTTTCAATTTCTTCGAGAAAATTATCAGAATCCATTAGTTCGATTTCTTCAAGATCGAACTCTACACTTTTTGATATATATTGCAATGGCTTGGATACATCTTTAAAAACAAGCCCAACGCGAAATATATCGTATATCTCAAACATTTGAGCCAGTCTATCATTTACAGATTTATAAGTTATACTTTTATCAAATGAAATTTCCCAAAATATTTTGTATCTACTGAAATCGTTATCGTAGGAGTGGAAAAGAATTCCCTCCTGAAATGGTGTTAATGGCCATATGGAAATAACGTTATCAATCGATACGTAATTGCTTATAGAATCTTTTATAACTTCTAATTCCCCTTGAGTTGTACAATATCCTCCTTTTATTTTATCAGCTATAAAAAGAGGCGATCGAACTCTAACCAAGGTTTCCTTTAAATAGTGCTTAAACCCTTCTATAAAACATTTAATTTGATTCTGAGATAAATTTAATTCATCATAAGCCAAACTTAAAAGTATATTATTTCCGGATAACGCAATATTTGCATCCAAAACATAATTACTCAGAAAATCTTCGCCAATAACCGATGATATTTTTGTGTTTTTTATATTTATTCCTTCAACTTTAGAATTGCCTATATTTCCTAAAAAATTGAATGATATTATTGGGGTAACGTTTTCTTTGATAGATGCATTACAAAAATATTTTAAAATTCCAAAGCCAATGCCGTTGTGTGGCAATATCTTCAACAAAGAAGATATATACAAGAAAGTTTCTTCTATTGTCTTGTTTAATTTCAAGACAAATGGATATTTAGAAGTAAACCAACCAACAATTCTCGAGGAATCAATTCCTATAACATCTTCACGTCCATGTCCCTCTATATCTATTAATATCTCTTCTTGATTATAAATCTTTGAAAGGCTTTTTGAAAAAACAGTTAAAAATATTGGATTCCACATTTCATTGGAAATAAAATTAACATCCTTTATATTTATCTCTATTTCTATGTTTTTTGGATTGTTTCTGTTTTCCAAATATGGCAATGATCTTTTTTCATCATATAAACTATTCCAATAATGAATTTCATTTTGAAGTTTTGAATTAGAAAAAGTTTTAATGGCGGAAATCCAATCATAAAAAGTTGCAGAAGATTTTGGCAAAATGGCTTTTTCACCGTTCTTATACAAAAAGAAAATATCTTCGATAATAATACTCCATGATACGCTATCAATCAGAAGATGATGAGCTAGAAAAATAAATTTGTATTCATAATTTTTTACTTTCGCAATATAAACTATTATCAAAGGACCATAAAAAATATTAATTGATTTTGATAACTCTAAAATTTTTGATTCAATATCTATATCAGAAGTTTCTTCAAATATAATTTTGAAATTATTTTTATTCCCTTCTACATATTTTTGTTGCCAATCATTTTTTGTTTCAAGAAAACGCAAAGAAAAAGTATCATGCGTTTTTATGGTCTTTTCTACAGATTTTTTTAATTTTTCAATTGATAAAACACCATTTAAATCAAAGCATATATATTGGCAAAATATATTTAAATTATTATCGGAATAATTATTGAAAAACCATTGTTGAATTGGAGATAATCTGAAATATTCTTTTTTTATATATGCATCTGTAGACTCCCTTTTATCATGTTTATCATGAATAATATGTTCTACGAGAGTTGCAAATACTGGGTACCTATTTATATCTTTAGTTGATGCTTTTAACCCTTCTCTACAAAGGCGATTTGCCAATTGGATTGAAAGAATGGAATCTCCACCGATAAAAAAGAAATTACTATCTTTTCTTATAGAGCTAAAGTGACATCCTAAAAGATCACTCCAGATTTTTGCAACCTTATTTTCTTGTTCGCTCCACGATTCAGCTTGCTCATTATTGTTTTCATGAGCGAAAATAGGCAAGGCGTCTTTGTCTATTTTCCCATTTTTTGTTGTAGGAACGTCATCGATTGAAACAAAATGATTTGGAATCATATAGCTCGGAATTTTGTTTGAAATTTTTTCTTTTATGGTAGTAAAATACTCTGTAGAGAGATTTTTTTTATCTTCAAAAATAACATATGCTACTATTTTCTTACTATTGGCTGCATTTTTTACATCAACTATGCATTTTTTTACTTCAGAACAAGATTCAACTGCATTTTCAATTTCTTCCAGCTCTATTCGAAATCCATGTATTTTTACCTGAAAATCTAGGCGTCCATGATACCTTATATTGCCATCAGACATGAAAGAAGCCTCATCTCCAGTTTTGTAAACTCTTTCTTCTAAATAGTTGGTAATATTTATTATTGGGAATCTCTCAATTGTTTGAATCTCATTATTGATATATTCCTTTGCAAGCCCTACGCCACCAATAAATAACTCTCCTTTTACATTTGGAGGTAATAAATTATTGTTTCTATCTAAAACATAACATCTAATGTTTGAAATTGGTTTTCCGATAGGAACAACCCTTTCTCCTATTAAATTCTTGCAATTCCAGTATGTTACATCTATAGTACATTCCGTTGGACCATAAAGATTATGCAACTCACAATCTAATTTTTCAAAAAAACGACTTTGCAGAGAAAAAGAAAGAGCTTCTCCACTGACAAAAACTTTTCTTAGACTCTTACAATCTCCAATTTGAATATAATCTAAAAAAGCTTCAAGCATCGACGGAACGAAATGTAACGTTGTAATTTTATCGGAGTCTATTATTTTTTTCAGCTCTTCTGGGAATTTGTGAGCATTTGGATTAGACATAATAAGTGTTGCTCCAGTAATGAGAGGCCAAAAAAACTCCCATACAGAAACATCAAATCCAAAAGGTGTTTTTTGTAACACGCTATCAGAACTATCTAAACGATATACATCTTGCATCCATAAAATTCTATTTGTTAAAACTCTATGCTGAATAACAACACCTTTTGGTTTTCCAGTCGATCCAGAAGTAAACAAAACATAAGCAGGGTCTATTGGGGAGATGTTTACATCTACTTTATTATGTTGGTAGCTTTCCATTTCATTTATTTTCTTACATAAATTAAATGTAATTCCTTCGAACTTTGCTAATCTGGAGTTATATGAATCTACAAAAATAATAAAAGAGCAGTTCGCATCTAATAAATACTGTAATAGCCGCTCATCAGGATTGTCTGGATCTAACGGTAAATAAGCGGCTCCAGATTTTAAAATCGCTATTAAGGCGATACTCATGTATTCAGATCGTGTTCCAAAAACACCAATTATTTTTTTTTGAGGATGATTTATCCTAAGGTAATTCGCTATTCTGTTCGTGATTTCATCTAATTCTGCATAAGTGAATGTCTTCTCATTGAACTTTAATGCTTCTAGATGTGGATATTTATTTGCTATTTTTTCAAAAAGTGAGCTAACAGTTTGGTTGGCATCTTTATATTCTTTTTCTGTATTATTAAATTCATAAATTATTTCATTTTGATCACAGGGATGTAAAAAGTCTATATCTTTTAAGGAAATATCTTCGAAAACTGATATTTGCTCTATAATTCTACAAAAACTTCTATGCATACGTTCAATAGTAGACTGCTCAAATTTGGATTTATCAAATGCATATTTAATGTTTAATCGTTTCTTGGGAATTACTAAAACAGATAAAGGAATTTCGTTTTTCTCTTGTTCAGCGATTGTAGCTATATCGATTTCACTGAATTTTATTTCATTTTCTGGATAGTTTTCATAAACAAGAAGCGTATCGAATAACGGCAATTTAACGTCTAGAGCTTTGCTAATATCTGATAAAGACATGGAAGCACATGACATTATATTATTTGATTGATCTGCGACTTCTCGCAGAAACTCTTTAAATTTTTTTTTGTAATCGATATAAAAGCATAGAGGAAGCGTATTTATTAGGAGCCCTGTAATTTTATCTATTTCTTTAATTTCTGGTACTCTTCCAGACACCGTTATTCCAAATGTCGCATTATTACTATTCGAGTAAAACGACACTAAAAGTGCCCAAATGGTTTGAAATACATTATTTGCACTAACAGAATTTTTTTGAGCAAAATCATATAAAAATGATGTATCTAATTCAGATAAGATAAAATCTAATGTCTGATGACTATCTTTTATATCAATATTAGATTCTGTTTTTGTTCCTAAAATCGATGGAGATTCATAATTGGAAAAATATTCCTTAAACTTATTAATATAAACAGAATTGTTATTGTTTGTTATATATTCTATAAAAACTTTAAATTTAGGACGAATAATTGGTTCCAAATTTCTATTACAAATAAATTTTTCATATAATGACCAAAGCTCATCACAAATTAAAGCAAAACTCCACCCGTCAAGAATTATGTGATGATGATTTATCATTATATAATGTTTTTTGTCGTTGAACTTTATTACGTCAACAAAAAATAACCCTGGCTTTTTGAGATTAAAATTTTTTGAATGCTTATTGATAATATATTTTTTTATTTCGTCTTCTGATAATTTACATAGTTCCCTAGAGCAATCAAAAAAGGAAAAAAAAATTTTCTATTTTATTTGCAATAAATTGAACAGGGAATGCACCATCTTCCCAAAAAAAACCTATTCTCAAGCAAGCATTATTGTTAAAAAGCTGAATTAAGGCAGCCTCAAATGCTTTTAAATTAAAATTACCATCGATTGATAGTAAAGTTTTGATATTATACAGATCTTTATCTGTATTTTCATTAATACAATTAAACAAAATTCCTTTTTGCACAGGAGAAAGAGGATATATATCTATTATATTAGTCTTTGAATTCATTGTTTAACTTCCTTAAAATCTCATCTTTTTCTATACTTTTCTGAGAAAACAATGCTGCTTCTAAAAATTTGTTGTTAGTTTTTTTCAATGCTTCAATAAGCTCATTTAATTTGTTGATACAATTTGCGATAAATTTCTTTATTGTCTCTTCGCTGTAAAAATTTTGATTATAAGTAAAAGAATATGATAACCTTTTTTTTACAATCATTACATTTATATCTAATTTTAATTTATTATCGTATTCTTCGTCAGTAAAAAACTGCATATCTTCAAATCTTATAACTTGCGTAGTATCGTTATCATTAAAACTTCCTAAAAAATTAAAACGAATATCTGGTTCTTTATAACAATCAAATAATTTGTTAAAATCAGATAAATACTTCAAGTCACAATAGCTATGCAAATTAAGTGGCAATAATTTAATTTCTTTTTGAACAGAGTTCAATAGATTATGAACATCGTATCTATTTGAAATACTAAAGTGCATCGGATAAAAACAAGTAAACCATCCAATTGTTTTACTAATATCAAATGGAACATCAACATTTCTTCCGTGAGATTCTATCAAAATAGAAAAAACATTTTCTTCAGACCATTTCAATAATCCAGCACATATAGAAGAAATTAAAATTTCATGCGTTTTGTAGATCGTGTAATTAGGAATATTCTTTTGTAAATCTTCAACTAAATTCCCTTCTAAAAAACCATCTAATGTTTTTAACTTCTTATGAGAGTTTTTTGAAAATTCAACAGGAAATGCCTTCACTTTTTTTAAAACATTTTCCCAAAAAACCTCATGACGACGAGATTCATTAACATGTTCATGAAGATAATCCGACCACTGCTTGAACTCTGCTGGTTTATATAAACTTTCTTCTGAAATTTCCTCTATTGGCATTGAATATAAAGCATTCAAATCCTCTAAAATCGTCCGCCAAGAAATACCATCAACTACTAGATGATGAATTATAATTTGAATATAAATGCAATAATTTGCGTAGAAAATTACAACTTTCGTTATTTCGCCTTTTTCTATATCCAAGCTAAGGTTATACTTTTCAGATTTTTTTTGTATTACCTTTATTAAAGCATTATCTGAATCACTCCATAAATATTCTTCTGAAAAAATATTCTTCTGAACATTTGTTTCAACTTTTGTTTTCCAACTATCTGATTTTTTATAAAAAACACTACTTAGTACTTTATGAACATTAAAAACTGTTTCTATTGCTTTTTTTATCTTTTTTATATCAATAGAAGAATCAGCCTTAAGTAATAAATTATGATTAAAGCAATTGAAATTATTACAATGCTCAAAAAACCATATTTGAATCGGTGTTAAATTATATTCTTCAAAGCTAGTATCGGTTATTGGTAGAAAATCTGAAGTATCTTGCTGTCTTTCTATAAATTTTGCTAATTCTCTTATGCTCTGGTGTTGAAAAATATCAAGTATTTTAACATTTAAAGATGCTTTTCTTAATTCAGAGACTAAATGTATTGCAGTTATAGAATCTCCTCCTATGCTAAAAAAATTATCATCCATATTAATAAAATCTCTTTTAAAGAGTTTCTTCCAGACTAATAGTATGTCGTTCTCTAGCTCTGAATTATTTTGATCGATTACGTCAGTTGATTAACACTGTATAGGTAAGGGCAATTTCTTAACGTCAACTTTTCCATTAATGTTAACTGGTATGTTTTCTACAAAAACAACATTATTTGGAATCATATAGTTTGGAAGCTCCAATAAAAGATATTTTTTAATTTCATCTTCAGAAAGAATAATTTTAGAGACCACATAAGAACATATTTTTTCACCATTATTTTCTATTAACGCCGTAAATGATTTTTTTATATTACTATGTTTTGATAGAGCATGATCTATTTCACTTAGCTCTATCCTATAACCTCTAATTTTAACCTGGTGATCTCTACGACCACTGTATTCCAAAGTATTAAATGCAATATATTTCGCCCGATCCCCTGTTTTAAAAAGAGCTAACTCACGTCCATTATATGGATTGTATATAAAACGCTCATTCGTTAAATCTTGTTTATTTAAATACCCTCTAGCAACAGCTGGCCCCTCTATGTACATTTCTCCTTCTGCTCCCATAGGAAGCTTTTCTAAATTATCTCCAACAATATAAATATTTAAGTGGTCTAATGGAGAACCAATAATACTTTTTTTTGTAGAGTTCAATATCTCGTTTTCTGTTACCTCATAATAAGTAGAATGCACTGTTACTTCGGTAATACCATACATATTTATGTATCTAATATTTTTGTGTTTAAATCTTAAAAACCAATTTTTTAATTCAAAAGGTCTTAGTGCTTCTCCACCAAATATTATAGTTTTTATATTAAGACCTAATTGCTGCTCATTTATAAACGAATCCAACAACCTAAAATAAGATGGCGTTAAATTTAGAACAGTTACTCTTTTGCCTATTAAAAGATCAATAAAATTTTCTGCAGAATATCGGTCTCTTTCTGTCGCAACAACAACCTTTCCTCCTGTTAGAAGAGCACCCCAAATTTCCCAAACAGAAAAATCGAAATTATATGAATGAAAACAACTCCATATGTCATTTTTTCCAAAATTAAATTTATCTCTTGTGGATTCTATAAGATGCACAACATTTTTATGTTCTATGAGAACACCTTTTGGATTGCCTGTAGACCCAGATGTATAAATGATATATGCAAGATCGGTAGGAGATGGAGAATTTAGAACCATCCCTGGAACATCTTTAAACTCAATGGAGATCATATCTATTATTTTTGTTTTATGGTATATTCCTAATTCTTTTTTAGAATCGTTTATAATAGCCTTAGGTTTTGCATCATTAATTATATATTCTTTTCTATTCGCGGGATAATCAGGATCTATTGGAAGATATGCACACCCCGCTTTTAATATCCCAAGCATAATGATTACCATATCTATAGATCTGTCAAAATGAATCGCTACTATATCTTGTGATTGTAAATCTAAGTTAGTAGATAACCAAATGGCGTAATTATTAGATATACTATCTAATTCTCTATAAGTTATGGATTTTTCTTTACATGAAACTGCAGCAAGATCTGAGTGCTTCCTACAAGAATTATTCCACAATTCTATTATGCTCTTATGATTTAGATTTTTTAAATTTTCTGTTTTATCAAGCATGCCATCAATAAAATCAAATGAAACTTCACCTATTAATTCATATGGATTTGATAATATTTTTTCTAATACCCGCTTATAGTTTTCTATAAAAGCTTTAATAAATGTTGCATCAAAAGTAAGTGTTCTATACTCTGCTCTGCCAATAATTTTATCTCCTCTATCATCTAATTCGAATGTAAGACCAAATTTAGTCGTTCCGTTATGTACTTCCGTTTGACTAAGATCCCATCTTGTCTTTGAAGATTGTGGTTCGAAAACAAAGGCTATATCAAAAGGTAAAATATCTCTGGTATAATTTATTGTTGGAAGTATTTGGCTTACTATGTCCTGAAAAGGCAATTGATTTACGATGCATTCCTTGACTTTGTCACTAACTTTCCTAGCAAACGCAATGAATGTTTCATTACTGGATATATCACTTCTTATTAGAATATTGTTTAAAAAATTTCCAATTATTTCATCAGAATATGGTAAATCTCTTCCAGCATAAACAGTGCCTATAACAAATTGTCTTTTATTAGTATATTTGAACAATAGTATGAAAAATACAGACAATGCCGTACTAAAAACCGATATTTCATTTTCTTTTGCAAAATTATATACTTTTTTTACATATGCCCCATCAATGATAAAATCTACCATTTCTCCTTGGTGAGAGGTAAAATATTGTGCAGTATTTTCAAAAGTAGTAATTTCCGTATTGTGCAATTCATTTTTCCAAAACTCAATTTTATTTTGCTCTAAATGATTATTTTTATGCATATAGCATTCAAAGTATGTTTTATTTTTAGTATCGATATTTATAACTGATTCGTTATTGTTTAAAAAAATTTCATAAAAATTCTCTAATTCTGGTAAGAATATATTATAAAATGAAAATCCATCGATAATAACGTGATGTGCTAAGATAAATAAAATGTGGTAGTCAGATTTTATCTGACATAAAAAAAATCTTACAAGATTTTCAGAATCTGCCTTAAAAGGACGAACAGCTTCTTTTTTTATAAATTCTTTTAATTTTAATAAAGCCTCACTTTCTGATAAATAAGTATAATCTTTCTCTATCAAATTTAAATTACTTTCTACGCATATTTCTTGATAAAAATTTCCATCTTCATCTTCATGTATTCTAACTCTGAGCATTTCATGTTTATCTGTTATTTGATTTATTGCTTTTCTGAAAGCTATTTTATCCAGCTTTTCTGCAATTTTTATAGCAATACTTTCATTATAAAATGGAGATAATGGATCAAATTTTTGATGTAGCCAAATTTGTTTTTGCGATCCGGATAATCTTTTTTTCCCTTTATCTTTTTTTATTTTTTCAACAGTATCCTTTTTATGGCTGATAATATAACTAGCTAGTTTAGCAATTGAAAAGTTGTTTAAAATATCTCCAACAGTTATTGAAATACAAAATATTTCCGAAATTTTTCTGGCAATAGACATACTATCGATCGATGAGCAACCATAAACAGATAAATCACTATCAAAGTCTATAAAATCAAAATTAACTATTTTAGCTATTAATTTAAAAACTTGTTTTTCAACAGCATTGCCTGATATACGACCACTGCCAAAATCTGAAAGCCAAGAAATTTGTAAAGTTTTTAATTTTTCATAATCTGTCTTTCCATTTTTATTTAGCGGAACCTCATCTACATAACAAAAACGAGAGGGCACCATATAATCAGGAAGTTGCTCCTTTAATTTTACAATAATTTCATCTTGTGTAAGATAATTTCCTTCGCTTACTAAATATGCAGAGATGATTTTTTTTGTATTATCATAAATAGTTGCTACATTTTTTATTTTAAGAGTGGAAAGAATTTTATTTTCTATTTCAGACAACTCTATCCTAAAACCACGTAATTTTATTTGATTATCTCGTCTTCCTTCAAAATATAAATTTCCATCCAAATCCCTTGTTACAAGATCACCTGTCTTATAAGCCCTCTTGCCAAGTGAATTTATAAAAACAAACTTTTCATCTGTTAACCTTGAATTGTTTAGGTATCCTTCTGCTATACCTTTTTCAGCAATATACAACTCCCCTTCTTCTCCAATTTTTAATGGCATTAAGGAATCATTCAACACAAAGCATTCTCTTCCTCCAATTTCTTTTCCGATAGGAATTTTAACATCATAGTTCATATTTTTTGTTAGTTTATGTATAGTAGCAAAAACCGTGCTCTCTGTGGGGCCATATCCATTTATCAATTGCAATTCGCAGTTTTTTCTTGTTGAATTAATAAACTTATTAACAATCGTATTAGAAAGTTGTTCTCCTCCAACGAATATACATTTCAAACATTCAATAATATTTGTTGCATCTTCAGCGATTTTGTGAAAAAGAGATGTTGTAAAAAAAACATGAGTTATACCTAACTCCGAAATGGTGCTACTTAATTCGTTGTAATTTAATATGGCTGAATTTTTTGCAGGACAACACGTTATACCATTTAAAATTGGAAACCAAACCTCTAATGTAGACGCATCAAAAGCTGGATTCGAAGCATGCATAAAACGATCACTAGGATCAAATTCGCAAAGTTGCGGATCAAGCATAAGACTTAAAATTGCATCTGAATTTACGCACACTCCCTTTGGTACACCTGTAGTTCCAGAGGTATAAATAACATATACAGATTCATTTTCAATATATGAGAAAGCATTTTCTTTGTTTAATAAATTGTCCATGGAACTTTCGTGAATATAAACTATATTTGCTTTATCAATACTAAAATTTGAAGAGTTAGTAACAATAACTCTTGCTTTAGTATCTTGCATAATATATTTAAGTCTATCATATGGATCATTCATATTTATTGGAACATATGAAGCTCCTAATTTCAAAATAGATATATATGTTATGATTTCTTCTATTGAATTCTCCATCAACGATATAACATTATCGTTTCTTTTTACTCCTTGTAAATTCAACTCATGTGCAAAATTATCACTTATAATATCCAGCTCTTTGAAAGTTATACTCTTATATCCATTAATAATCGCAAATTTATTGGGAAAAGCTAAAACTATCTCTTTAAATTTTGAAATAATGGTGTTTTTCATTGAGTGATACCTTCCATATATTTTTTTGGAGCATAAACCATACAATCTATTTCTACTTTTGCACCATAACTTAACGCATTAACGACTACTCGCGTTCGACTTGGATAATTCTTTGGGAAAAATTCTTTTATTACATCATCTATTTTTTGACGATCATCAACACTTATATAATAGATAGTAAGTTTGGCGATAGATTCTAAAGAAACTTCTACTTCTTCACATATTAATTTTATATTTTGAAAGCATTGTCTAATTTGTTCACAAAAATTTTCTGAAATTAATTTATCAGTGCTTTTAAGAATACCAAGCTGACCAGAAATAAAAATAAAATCTCCAGACTTCACAGCATGAGAATAACATCCTCTTGGAAATGGAACATTTTTAGAAATTATGTACTCCATAATGCGCTTCCATCCTTATTTTTACAATCAAATGAATATCCTATTTCTTTGAAATTTTTTCTGATTTCAGCGACTTCCTTTGCGTACTTTTCTGAAGAGCAACCTTCTAACAAAACAAATCTTGCTATTTGCGCTAATCTTTCTATTTCTGTTTTGCCTAATCTCATTCGAGTAATTTCTTGAACGCCAAACCTCAGAAATTCTTCACCAAATACTTTTTTTGCATTAATACTTATTTTTGTTTCGTATAGAATTTTACAAGCTTCTAAACTGGAAATTTTGTTGGGAATTCTAACAAAAAACATATGAGAATCTGTAGTAATACCATTATAAGACAATAAATCGAATCCATTACCTATTAATGCATTAGAGAAAATTTTAGCATTATCAATTACTTTTTTTGCATAAGTTTCTCCATAAAAATACATTTCCAAAATACTAATATATAGAGCTACAGAATGATGGGTGTGCTGACTTGAAACAAATCCACTACTAATAATTCCTGAAATTTCTTTCCCAAATTGTTCGGAAGCAAAGCTAATAACTGCTTTTTGTGGGCCAGGAAAGGTTTTGTGAGTATTACCTTGCAAAATATCACATCCCTCTTTGAGAGGATCTTGAAAACATCTTCCATAAATCAAACCAAGAACATGTGAAGCATCATAAATAAGTATGCATTCTTTTCCTATTATTTTTCGTATTTCCTTAACAGGAAATTTAAAAAGGGTAGCACTATGATCCATCAAAAAAATTTTCGGTTTATATTTCCTTACCTGCTTCTCTAAATCGCTAAGTGATATAGAGAAAGTTTCTCTAGAAAATCGAACGAAACGACTTTTTCTACCCATGCGAGTAATCATAGTGGAGGTAGCAAAATGTCCTCCATCTTCCGGATGAATAGACAAAACTGTATCATTAACCCCAGTTGTTGTGACAATAGTGCAAATATTAGCATGGACTCCAGAAAGTAAGCGAAAATCACTAAAAGATGCCCCTGTTTTTTTGTTGAACATATGAAATGCTAAGTTTTCTAATTGAAAAACATTCGGTAATCCTTTAAAAATGAAATCACCATCTTGTACTAAATATGAAGTATGATTCTCCGGAAGACCTATATGATATCTATTGCCTATATCGGATAAAAAAACCTTTTTAGCTGTTTCTGACAATATATTTTCGTTATCAGTGAGATTTAAAAAAGATTCTAAATCAGCATTCTCGGATTCTAGAGCTTTCTTTATTACAGAGGATATTTCTTTATTTTTTTTGAAACTCTCTACAGCATCAGAAATCAGAAACATAATACAACCCCTAATGATAGTTTTTATCTTAATTCAAGAAAAACATATTAAAAGCTTGATTGCAATCTACAGTTGAAAAAATCAATGACTATCGGATAAATCCTTCTTTTCGTCCTATACTTGAAACGCGGAATCGTTATCATTTTGGGTTTCGATATACTTTTACTATTTCTTCTGTGACTGCTCCGACAGTACTGCAAAAGTATCCTTTTCCATACAAATGACATCCCCAATATCTTTTTCTCAGATCAGAAAACTCTCTCATCAGCTTATACGCTGTCCGACCCTTCAGGTACTGAACTATCCTTGACGGTGATAAATGACTTGGAGCCCTTATAAGTACATGAATATGAGCAGGTCTTATATTTCCTTTGATTATCGACATTCCTTGAAAAGTACATATTTCTTTTACAAGCTCTCTGAATCTCAACGCTATATCTCCGCTCAAAACTTTGTATGAATATTTTGTTTTTCATACAAAGTGATACTGTAATTCCAGTACTCTGTGAGCTCCTTTTGTGTATCTTTCTCTATTATTCATACCTTATCGTATAACTCCTATGCTGCTAAAGCGTATGTATATAAGCGGCCCATGGAAAATAAATCCATAGAGAAAGGATACGATCCTTTGCGTTAGCAGTATTTATGAGTCTAAGTTATAAAAATCACAGATAAGTTTCTCTCTGACAGGCTACTGCAGCATCATCCCAACAAGAAATGTCATAGCAAGAATTCTCGCATATAAACGCTAAAAGATAAACCATTGTGTCTACTAATTTACTATAGATTTTACATAAGTCACATGTTTTGGATATCTTTTTAACTTAGATGCGTCGAATATATGTCGTCATTTCGAGGTATTAAAGCCGACTATTACAAAAAAAATTGTATCAAAGCTGATATTACTGAAATCAACGTTCAGCACCCCAAGGATAAGAAAAAATATTATTAAAAATATTTCGGAAAAAGGAATTCGAAGTACAGCTTAACAAAAAAGAAAAATCGTTAATGTTTCAGATGAATACTTAGGACGACGGCATGATTTTTTCATAGAAAAATCTGAAAATCCGATAAACAAAATGATTATTTGTACCTGTAATTGCTCATGAACTTCCATCAATTCCTACCGCGCCAATGAGACCGACGCAATTCGAACAAACTCTACAATTTTTGCATGAGGAACAATGCCAACAATTTGTACATCCAATACAATCAGTTGAGTGAGCGCAATCGGTACAAGTACGACATTTTTTGCAATTCAGGCAGTTTTGGCAACGGCTACACTTTTTACATCGTTCGCAGCTTGAGCTACTTTTAGTATGCGTGAAATCACTGCATTTTGAGCATTTATTACAAAAAACACAATCGAAACAAAATTTACTATTTTTACATTTATAACACTCCCACACGCAAAACAATTGTGCAATGACTTAGAATGCCAGCAATAACAGCAAGAAACACAATGGTAGCATGAATCGCAATGCTCGCAGCCGAGGCAATCTGGCATGCATCACATGTATTTTGGTCAGCGTCTTTAACGATATTATTCACTTTCAATCCTTTTTCTTATAATAGGCAAAATATATAATCTTTCTAACCTGAAGTCGAGATATAAATTATGAAAAAAACTCGAATTAGAAGAAAAAAATCACTTTTAAAAGATATTATTGAAGTGCCATAAGAACATGTCAAATAAATTGATCGAGTGTTACTAACGAACCTTAGGTATAATAGAGCTTAAAATAGTCAAAAATGGCTAATAATTCAGTTGATTACTCATGTTTTGTAATGATTCTGCACGCTTGCAGAAATGGAAACGCAACTAGCCGAATAATTGCTCATTTTTCAGGTGATTGACGAGTATTCCAGTATAAAGGTTCGCATTCCACTTGCTAAGCATGTTTTTCTCCGAACCGGCTTTGTCTGTTATGCACTTGACTAAAAAATATTGAGCCTTTTCAAGAAGTTACGTTGCGAACCGTCGTTCTCTCCAAGTACGCATAAACGGAGAATTTGGAGAGAAAAATTGATATTTTTGGGCGATTTTTGCGTTTTTGGAGATCAATGTTTGCAACGATTTTTGACAACATCAGATTCGGTGAAGTGTAACAGCGAAATTTAACGATACGTATCAATATAGACAACGCGCTGTTTTTCTAATCTTGCCAAAAATATCTGGCGGAGGGAGTGGCTCTTATAACGAAACTATTCTCCGCTTTTCTTTTGGTATGTTTTTCTTTAATTACAAGGAGTTATCGATTTTTTAAAAACCGACTGGTATAACAAGTGGCGATTACTTTTAGATTGCAATTGTTTAGTCATTTTTTGACAGATAAAAGCTCGCCACTGTTCATATAGTTATTTTATGGTAAGTTTTTTTACTTCTTGCTGTGCTATAGCATTGATTGGCATCGATATACTCAATACGCCATCTTTAAACTCTACATCTGCATTATCAGCATCGACACCCTCTGGTAACGAGATAGTGCGAGCAAATGACATACTGGAGCGCTCATTTAGATAATAATCATTTGCAGATTTTTTATCTTTCTCTTCAGTTTTTTTCTCACCTTTAATAGAAAGCAAATCATCCTGAATACTTACCTCTATATCATCTTTAGACAATCCTGGCATATCGGTTATTACTTTAAACTTACCGTCTTTTACAAATGCATCCATACGCATAGAGCGCACCGGAAGCTTCTGCCCTGTATTTGCGAATTCTCTATCCATAGCAGCAAGTAAACGACTCATCTGATTATGCATACGCACAAACGGATCAGATACTGAACCCATTACATTTGGCCGCCAGTCGAACATATCGTCGAAGCCAAGCGGAATTAGAAACTTATTTTCTTTCATTTTGCTCCTCCGTTTATTTAATCCATAATTTCATGATATGCCTTGAGGACAACGATAGTCAATGGCAGTACTGTGAAACTATTAACCTATCATAACAGAACATATGAACACGAAGGAATAAGAATTGATATTGGACTCATAAAATTCACAACGTAGTTTTCAGCTTACATTAATGAAAGCTGATAGTTTGTAATTATGAATTCAGGAACAGTGATGGAATTCCTCTTTTCGAGCCACTCAGCTATGAATCTGCGATGGCATATCTCTCCTGGTTTTTCATAGCACAACAATGCCAAATCTCGTTTAAAGTGCTTGTTTAACAGCCTGATCAGCTCATTATATATTTCGACCGGAGATAATTTTTCTAGAATCTCGTCTTGATATTTTTTCATGGCTTTTTCAGGTGAAATTGTTCCAGATTTAGCTTCTCTCAATAGTTCTTCTGTTGGATTTAAGCATGGTATACTTTCATCAATATTTGCCCATTTTGGAGTAAACAGGGAAACACTGACTTTTAGTATTTCTTCAGGTAATTTAGGAATGAACGCAAAATAGGATGTATAAATCATTTTTAAACGATATTTTTAATAATGTTCCCATCTTTTTTCTTATTAAACAAGAATATTTATTAAGCCTATGTGCTATACTGACAGTAGTGAATAAAAGAGGAAGAGGTGTATTATGAGAAAAGAACATGTGCAATCTTATCAAAAAGTTTCAGTCACCATTAACGCAGGATTGCGTCAATATATGTTGAACGTATTTTCCTATATGTCCGGAGGATTGGCAGTGACAGCCTTAACTGCTTATCTTGCAAGTACATCAACTATGTTTATGTCTTTTTTGTTTTCTTCTCCTTTATTATACTGGTTGATAGCGTTAGCTCCGCTTGGAATAGGTCTTTTTCTGATGAGTAGAATATCAAGCATATCTCCAGAAAAAGCTAAGTATCTATTCTTTGGATACGCTGCTTTGCTAGGATTATCGTTGTCGTCGATATTTCTTGTATACTCCGGAATTAGTATAGCTCAAACATTTTTTGTGACATCTTCGATGTTTCTGTCGATGGTAATTTATGGATATGTTACAGAAAAGGATCTTACAAGCTCTGGATCTTTTTTGATGATGGGTTTGATTGGATTAATAATCGCAAGCTTGATTAATATATTTATGGAAAGCACAGTGATGTCCTTGGTAATATCAGCCATAGGAGTTATTGTATTTACAGGATTGACAGCATACGACGTACAGATAATAAAGAATTTCTATATCGAACTGGATTCCAGCGATATAGGTGAGAAGAAGGCAATTATAGGCGCTTTTCAACTTTATTTGGATTTCGTTAATTTATATCTGTATTTATTGAGATTCTTGGGCAATCAAGATAAGTCTAGAAATTAAGTTTTATTTGAAGTTCTGAGGTGGTGCAATGAATAATCTTGTTATACAAACGATCATGGATCGTAGGAGCGTCAGATCTTATAAAACAAAACAAATTAACGATGAAGATCTTTCTACTATTTTGAAATGTGGATTGCAAGCTCCAAGTGCTAGAAACCAGCAAGCTTGGGAATTGGTCGCTATTCAAAACAAGGATTTTCTTTCGAGATTAAATGCTGATTGCGTAAAATTTGTTAAGGAAACTATGCAGCAATATACAAAGATAACGTCGCAACCAAACGCCAGTATTTTTTACCACGCTCCGACATTAGTTTTAGTGGCTGGAGATAGTAGCAATTCGTATTCTCCCATTGATTGTTCTTTGGTAATGCAGAACATTGTGTTATCCGCTTGCTCACTTGGGTTGGCATCATGTATAAATGGGATTGTCATAGCTTTTTTAAATTCACCAACAGGACAGCAATATGTGAATAAAATGGGTATTAAGGAAGGATATCAGTTTTATATATCTACGACACTGGGATATCAGGATAAGAGCTTTGATTCTGAGATAAAAGAGCGAAATCAAAGTAAAATCATTAGGTTAACTTAGATTTCTTCATCGAATATGCTTACCAGACGTGTCATTTTCCCGTAATTTTTGCTATCTTTTATCCTAAATTAATATGGAGAATGAATTAAATAAAATAGCCATAAAAGCCAGTTTATTAAATAAGGACGCGCATGCATTTCTTGACGCATTTGTGGATGTAACAACTGTTACATTATCATCCGGAGAAGAGATGCTTTGTCTGGCTTTGGATCATTTTGTATAACCAAACGCGCGGCAAGAAGTGGTATCAATTTCCAAACAAAAAAGCCAATCAGATTTGGCTATCAGCAGAGCATTGTTATGAACACGATTATTTGAAAAAGAAAAATGTGCCTTCTATAGGGCTTAGGCTCGTACAAATAAAGGTCAGTATATATAAATAATAATAGTAATAATAATACTAATATATATGTACCATCAAACCCCTTAATAGTGCTCCTATATTTTTCTGACGATAATCTGGTTAGCCTTCAATACATCTATCAAAATGGCAATAAACGATTTTTGAAAGGCGGTCGTAAGAACAGCTGCTACTTTCCAATTGGTAATTTAAAAAATCACATTCTTTTGGCTGAAAGTTACGCTACGGCATGTTCTATTTTCTTGGCAACTGACGAATTAACCATATGCTGCTTTGATGCCGGCAATTTAAAGCCGGTGTCAGAAAAGTTTCGAAAAATTCTATCCAAGCATGGAAATCATCATCTGCGCCGACAACAATAGCGTTTGCTTAAGCAAAGCCATTGAAGCAGGAAGAGCAATTGACGCGGTCACGGTATTTCCTGTTTTTCCTCATGACTTTAGCAAACTAACCGATTTTAATGATTTAGCTAACTCACAGGGCGTAACGACAGTAAAACAGCAGATCAGCAAAGCTTTTAGAGGATAATATGCATACTTTTTATCTGTCCGAGCATGGTGAAAAAATCTCATGCCTTTGGTACGCATTTTTCGTTGATAAACGAGAGGCTTCACATCTTTTATCACGTGTTTTTATGTGTATAAGGGCGGGATCTGAAATTTGCAAAGGAAAACCGTTATGAATCACGTTAACAGTAATATTATTATACCCAGCGGAGATGTCATAAAAGCCACTCAAATATATAATATCGATGAGTTTTTACGTCTGAATTTTCCTGAGCGAGAGTTTATTTTAGATCCGATTATTCCAACGCAGGGCATTGTGATGCTGTACGCTTCCAGAGGAGTTGGCAAGACCTTCTTGCCTTTATCCATGGCTTGCGCGATAGCTGGTGGATATGATCTTCTCAAGTGGAAATCTCCAAAACCAAGAAAAGTGCTTTATATCGATGGAGAGATGTCTGCCCAGACTATGCAGGATCGTCTTGCGGGAGTAATGCGAGGGGTTCTCGACAAGCCTACGTATAGTGTCTCCCCCAACAATCTATAGATTCTCAACGTTACCAGCCAAAGAGATTTTTCCTTGGATTTATCAACGAAAGAAGATCAGCAAGCATTGGAATATCATCTAAAGGGTATTGATCTATTGGTGATAGATAATCTTTCCACTCTAACCAGTGTTAAGGAGAACGAAGCCGATTCCTGGCTAGATGTTCAGCAATGGCTGATCAAATTACGTCAGAGAGATGTTTCTACGCTATTGGTTCATCATGCAGGCAAAGAAGGCACTCAAAAAGGAACTTCACGCAAAGAAGATATTCTCGACACCGTGATCGCGCTGAAAAAATCATCTGACTATACGCCGGAAAAGGGCGCCAAATTCAGCGTTCTGTTGGAAAAATGCAGAGGATTTTCCGGTGATGAAGCTAAACCGTTTGAGGTAACGCTATTTGATAACACAGAGACCGGTTTTGCTTGGATTAACGAAAGTCTTGAGGATATCAGGATTAGCACTGTTATCGAATTATCGGCTATGAATTTGAGTATTGGTGAAATAGCGGAAGAAGTGGGCATTTACAAGAGTTCTGTTCACCGTATTTTACAAAAGATGAAGCAGTCATGAGCGACACGTTACGAGATACGCTAGAAATGCTGAAAATACGCAGAGATGGTATCAGCAGAAGATATTTCTTCCTGTATTTCAATGAACGCGCTAGAATTATGGAGTTCGACGGCTTAATTGAGCGCATAGAGGCTGAAAAGTGCGCCCATAAAGAAGCCATCGATGAATTAAAAGAGTATTTCCGGAGCTATCAAACAGATCTGCTGAGCAGTTATTAGAGGAGTTCAAACATAAATAAAAGAGAATACAGAGAAAAATTAGAAGTAATACTGGATTTACATCGAAAAAAACTTTAAAAACCTTTGCAATGCTTGGTATATCAAGGATTTTCACGTGAAACGCTCCGCATTATATCTGTATATATTCATAGAGCTTATGATCCTGAAAGAATTTTGTGAGTTAAAAAATTATTGGGAAAGCAAGGGTGATAACGATGCCAATAACGAAATCTTCTAAATCAAAACCGAAGAATGCGCATATCATCGACTCCAAACCTGCTCAATTGGCAAGAATGATATACGCAGTCATCGTTCGCTATACAAAAGCTAAAAATGCTAAAAATAGAGACAAAAATGCGAATTTTATACTTGATGTTGAGAGAAAGAGTCGTTATGTTGTGGATAGCGATATTTGACAACAAGAAGAATAAACAATGAGGCCACGCCAGATAATCAACAATGCCGTATCCATGCGTGATTTTATGAGCGAGTTAAGCATGAACGAATTGACGACATTGTGGAACGCTGTGTTTCCAGATATTTCAATGGCTCAAGACAAAACCGCTGCCATTAAAAGAATGGTCCGCAGAATTTTTGAAAGAAAATACGCTATGTCTAAATGTAGCGCAGTTGGGAGGTAAAATCATGACGATACGCAACAATAGCAAAAATAGCAAATGCGCCATATATACTCATGAAACAACGTATTTCACAGGAGATAACGATTTAAACAGCAGCGATTACCAACGCATGGCTTGTGAAGCCCTCATGAATATAAAAAACGAATTTGTCCTGTCGTCTAAAAAATATGATGATATTGGATGCAATAGTGAAGATCTCGACAGACCGACTTTAAAGAAGCTTTTTAAAGATATCAAACGAGGACTGGTTGATACAGTTGTTGTTTACGATCTCAACATCCTGTCAATGAGATTTAGTAGCCTAGTTAAAATAATGGAATTTTTTGATAAGCACAAAGTTCGCCTTATCGCTATTGGTCAGGGAAAAGATACGTCAAAGCCAAGTGGAGAAGACATATTACCGCAAATGCTACGTAAGCTTGCGTCGATGTAATTTATTAACCAGAGTGCGTGAAATGAAACAAGATTTAATCGTAATAAAACAAGTCATGGAATTAGCAAGAGTTTGAGCGAGTTGGATAAGATATGGCTAAAAATGTTCGATCATTCGCCTGCGTTTCGGACAAAGCAATACATGATGCCGAAAATAGCTTATCGCATTCAGGAATTGGCCTATGGGGAATAGACGCGTCTACAGAGCAGAAACTGAATGCTGGTGTCAGGCAATTAAGCAAATCCAAAGCCAAGAAATACAAACCTATGGTTGGCACGAAAATCATCAAAGAATACAAAAAAAGATTTATGAGGTTAAGTAGTAGAAGAAAGATTCGCCTACGCAGGAGCTGTTTATGGCTCGTTGTCGGCAGTCGCTCAGAAGATAACCGTTACAAAGTGGAACGGGCTACGGTTTCTCGATATCTGTGGAGATTGTTTAATGCAAGCTGGAATGACAAATGTAGAAAACAATGAGCCAACCATGAAACGAGAGGTGTTTATACCGATCAAGATTGTTAAAAGAGGCTCTGCGAAGACTCAGATAATTGCTTCAGGCGACAAACGTCCAAAATTGAATCATCCTTTAGCTAGAGCGCTTATAAAGGCGCACAAATGGGAAAAGGAAATGCTCGAATTTGGCAGTATCGATCTATACTGTCGCAAAAACAAGATCTCCAAGAGATACGTACAGCGGATCATCAAACTGAACTTCCTGAATCCGAGAATAAAGAAGGTAATTATGGATGGCGATTTCCCGCAAAACATACTTCTGCAAGATCTCGTTCTTAAGCCAATAGATATTCTCTGGCATGAGCAAGATGCTCGGATTTCACAGCTGGAAGCCAGCCAGATTAAATCTGGATATGATATTTTAGGTGATTTTTATGGATAACGAACAAAACGCCAAGTTTATAAGATGTGCAGTCTACACCGTAAATCATGTGAAGACGGTCTGGAGCAAGACTTCAACAGCCTTGAAGCTCAGCGTTTATCTGCAGAAAATTACATAGCAAGTCAGATTCATGAAAATTGGCGATTGATATCGAAGCGTTACGATGATGGTGGATATTCCGGCGGAAACATGGACAGACCTGCTCTGCAAACGCTATTCCAAGGCATAGAAGCCGGAAGTATAGACATGGTCGTGTCTAAAAATCGACAGATTATCACGATCCCTGTTCGACTTCTCAAAGATAATTAAGTTATTTGATAGGCATGATGTCAGCTTTGTCTCTGTAACACAGGCGTTTAATACGTCTACGTCATCAGGCAAGCTCATGTTAAACATGCTCCTTAGCTTTGCTCAATATGAACGAGAGCTTACGGGACAACGCATTCGAGACAAAGTTGCTGCTTCCAAGAAAAAAGGCGTTTGGATGGGCGGCTATCCGCCTTTGGGATACGATTGCAAAGATCGTAAACTGGTCATAAATGAGGATGAAGCCAGTGTTGTGAGATTCATCTACGAGCAGTTTCAGATAATGGAGTCGTGTATGGCGGTCTCTGACGCTCTCAATCGCAATGGCTACAGGACAAAGCTGAGCGCTCACACAAACGGACGCAATGCCGGAAACAAGCTGTACGCGCCAAAAGATGTCCGCAGAATACTCACAAATCCGTGCTATAAAGGATACGTTATACACAAGGAAAACCTCTATCCCGGAAAGCATGAAGCCATAATTGACGAACCTGTCTGGGCTTACGCGCAAACGCTGTTCAAGAAATACAACCAAGACGCCCGAAAGGGCTACCGCAGCGCAAGCCCCTCATTTTTAAAGGGGTTCATCAAATGCGCTAAGTGTGGAGTAGCGATGACACTGACCTACGCTTACAATCATGGCTTGCGATACAGGTATTATGCTTGCAGCAATCACATCCGCCACAAGACCTGCGAATCAGCGTTCAAGACTATACCTGCAGAGGATGTTGAGGAAAAAGTGATACAGGAAATTATACAGACGATAAGGTCTCCGGAAATCCTGACAAACATAAACAGATTAGCGGAAGAACACGCTGCAATCTCAAAACAAAACCTCATCATGGCTTTAAAGAATTTCACAGACGTGTGGGCTTTCCTTTGCCCAACCGAACAACAGAAGATCGTGTCAATGCTCACAGATGAGGTGCTTGTCGGAGATGAGGGCATCAAGATCGGAATGAATTTAAAAGGGTTTGATCGCGTGATGGTGGAGTTGGCTGTGGAGTAGAAGAAAACTGTAGTTTTGTATTTTTTCATAATGAATCATTCTGCGCTTTTGTTTGAAGAACTTCTGGAAATATTACAAACGACTAATGTTTTTATGGCTGATTTTTTATATGCTTAGTACTTAAAACGTGTAACAACAAATCTAATAAAAATACTCAACAATTCTCAATGTTTTTCAAAATATGAATATCAAAAATATACCTATTTTTACTTTGACCATTGTTGCGGCATCCCTAAAACACGCAACCCTAAAATGTACTTAGTTATAGAACTTTCGTCGTATCCAATAATTAATTGGTAAATGCCCTTGTGATTTCCATAAATAGCAAAACAGAACCCATCTACAGCATCAACAGGTTTTTTTACAACAGGTGTCTTAGATGGATTAATTTCAATTTCACATATAATATGTCCATCTGAATTTTTTAAAGCAATTATTTTTCCTGCATGCGTTTCATCGAATTTTATGACCCGATCTAATTGCATTCCAGGCATTAATTGCAGAGTCCATGAGTCATCCATTCCAGATATGAAATCTAATCGTTTGGAGTGAGTAGTTTCGCTCTCTTGAACGTTACGACACGCTTTCAGCGTAGCCTTTTCTCCAAGCAAACTTTTAAAAACCATAGAAAACTCATCAGCGTGAACAAAATTTATAAAAAACAACATCACAACAGATAGAAGTCTAAACATCACGTTTTCTCCTCATATTAATCTAATCTATATACAGACATTTCTATGATAGCATGATCTTGCCCTCTATACAACAATGTTGCTGTATTGTTCATTTCTTTTCTAAATAAAATTGGAGCACCTGATTCATCAATTCTGAACAAGTTTGATCCTATTCTGTTAGAATAAATTGGATCAGCATATAGTATATTTATATTGTGTTTATAGGTACTTTTCGGAAGATGATTTATATTATGCGTTGGATCAATCGTTCCTAAAGGATCTATACAATTCGATTGCAAAATCAGTAAATTTGCATCTTTATTTAGATTATTCCATCCATTGCTATGCCTTACTCCAGTGTTAAGGTCAAGGCAAATCTCTACTCTTACATGACTTAATAACGCACCTCTTAAATTTTGAAGTCTGACATTATGACCAGCATAAACTGCTTCATCAAACCCAGTTCCAAAATCGTATATATACCCATTGTGTTGGATATCATTATCAGCTTCTTGAAAATACGATCTTTTTTTATATTTAGTTAAAATTTCTCCACTATTGATTCCATAAGTTGAATTCTCTACGATATGTCCTGGAATTCCAGCGTGAGCAGGCAATGCCCCGAATGAAAAATTGACATGTAAATCTTGGCCAATTATAGGATCATAGGATACGTTGTTATATCTATTAAGTATCGCTATATCCGCAGGATTATTATAGTTTCTCGCGTACAAAAAATTTGGATAAAAAATAGTTTTTCCACAGATGTTAGATAATCCAATTATGCTATCAGCTGCCAGTATTGCTCCTCCACCTGCTCCGTTCAGAAAAAGATCACGTTCTGCTGCAGTTAAGTGAGTTTTTCTGAAAAAAGCCTCATTAAATACAACAATTTTACCTGCGCTCCTTAAGCTATTTATATTGGCAGTAATATAATTATGTAAGGCAGTTTCAGATGGCGTTGCGTGGTTCAAATGTGCAATCGCTCCAACTCCTTTACATAAATCTGATAAAACATTTTTTACGTATAGCCAGTCGGCTGGGGTTAAAGTGTCAATTCCTCTATTGTTATGTACACCACCTAGCGCGCATCCATGTTCGCAGTTACCGATACTTCTCGTAACTGTTATTAAATAAATAGGTTCTCCACCGTGGATATTCAAAACTCTATTCAATTTGTGCTTCAAAGGATTCTTGCTTTCATAAGATTCTGATGCCATTTCCATGGAGCATATTTTTGCACTAGATATCACTAATAATAACAATGCATACTTTATAAGATGTTTCATATACAGCCCTTTTGGTAGAAGTAGTTTGTGTGATGATATAAAAAATATATTAAAACAACGTTAAGAAAATTGTGGTCAAAAAAATTTGTCAACTCAGTCGAGCGAACTTAACGAAACTTCGATACAAACGCAACTTTTCTCTAAAAACGCAGCGTACAACAGCAAAAAGCACAACATCCGCTTCAAACACCGCAAATCCTCACACATCCTTATAATCAACGGAGAACTCAGAAAGTTCGAATGTCACTTGCGATCGGTATATTTTCTTTAAACCATTTTCCAGAAAAATCAGGATTTGACAGGCAAAACCTTGATAGCGAATGCCTATAGAGGATGTACTTTCCAATTCTCTATGTCCCATTAGCGGAGAACAGAGAGAGATTTTTGACGGAAATGACGTATTTTAAGGTGGGTTTTGGTGGTAAAAACATGTGGTAGGCAAACACGCAAAATGCAGACAAAGCTTCTGTAACAGCGCGTTTAAAGGACGCATCCACTATGTGGAAATAACTAAAATTATCCTACAAGGAGAATAAAGTCTGGCGGAAGGAGTGGGATTCGAACCCACGGTACGCAAAACGTACAACGGTTTTCGAGACCGTCACATTCGACCTCTCTGTCATCCTTCCGTAAATCGACATTGACATTATATTATAAATAATCTCAGTTCAAACAAAATTATTCACAAAAACTATTAAAAGCTTATATAATAATTAATCTAGATAAATAATCGTAATTGAGGATTTCAGCTAATGGCTTCTTATCAATATATATATGTAATGAAAGGCGCATCGAAAGTTTATCCTGGAGGAAAACAGGTTTTAAAAGAAACCTGGCTGTCGTTTTACCCTGATGCAAAAATAGGCATTATCGGAGGAAATGGCGCAGGAAAATCTACTTTACTTAAGATCATGGCAGGTATGGATCAGGATTTTAATGGCGAAGCCTGGCTCGCAAAAGGAGCAACCGTAGGATATTTGCCACAGGAGCCGGAACTGGATAAATCGGCGACAGTTTATGAAAACATAATGTCAGCTTTAAAGGATAAGAAAGCGGTTTTAGATGAATTCGATGCTATATCCGCGAAATTTGCGGAAGAAATGACCGATGATGCCATGAACGAACTCATAAATAAGCAATCCGAACTGCAGGAAAAAATTGACGCTTTGGGACTTTGGGATTTAAATCGAACCATAGAAATAGCGATGGATGCTCTTAGATGTCCGCCGGCAGAAACTGTGGTAGAAAATCTTTCCGGTGGAGAAAAAAGACGAGTAGCGTTGTGTAAATTACTTCTTCAAAAACCAGATTTACTTTTATTGGATGAACCGACAAACCATCTGGACGCAGAATCTGTTGCTTGGCTGGAAAAACATCTGCAGGATTACAAAGGATCAGTCGTTCTTGTCACCCATGATCGATACTTTCTAGATAATGTTGTTGGATGGATACTAGAATTAGATAGAGGCACTACTTATCCGTTTGAAGGAAATTATTCAGCTTGGCTAGAAGATCGACAAAAACGCATTGAACAAGAGGAAAAAAAAGAAACTGATCGCAAACGTTTTCTTTCTAGAGAATTAGAATGGATCCGGCAATCTCCAAAAGCACGACAGGCAAAAAGCAAGGCTAGAATCAACGCCTACGGAGAAATGCTAGATCAAGAAGAATCTAAAAATTACAATACATCAATGCTTTATATTCCATCTGGTCCACGTCTCGGTGATGTGGTTATTAAAGCCGAATCTTTAAAAAAATCGTTTTCTGATAAATTGCTTTTCGAAAATTTATCTTTTGATCTGCCTCCGGGAAGCATTGTCGGGGTTATAGGAGCTAATGGAGCCGGAAAAACGACATTGTTTAGGATACTTACAAATAAAGAATCAACTGATTTTGGAGATTTAAAAATCGGAGAAACCGTAAAAATGGCGTACGTGGATCAAAGCAGAGATGCACTTGACGATAAAAAAACTGTTTGGGAAGAGATTTCAGATTCATTAGATGAGCTTGAATTAGGAAAACGGAAAATTCCAAGTCGTGCCTATGTTTCCAATTTCGGATTTCGCGGAGCTGATCAACAAAAGTTTATTAATCAACTATCAGGCGGAGAACGCAATAGAGTACATCTCGCAAAAATATTAAAATCCGGTGCAAATGTTATTTTGCTCGACGAACCAACGAATGATTTGGATGTCGATACTCTTAGAAGTCTAGAAGATGCGTTATTAGATTTCGCTGGATGTGCTGTCGTTATAAGTCATGATCGTTGGTTTTTAGACAGGATTACGACTCATATTTTGGCATTTGAAGGAGATAGCAGAGTAGAATGGTTTCAGGGAGATTTTACATCTTATGAAGAAGATAAAAAAAGAAGACTTGGTATTAGCGAATTAATTCCTAATAGGATAAAATATAAGAAACTATCAGTTTAAGGTTTATTGGTTATGCTCATAAAAGAAGATGCTCTTTCAATCATCGATATGTACGATACATTTTTTGTCGACGTATATGGTGTGCTATTTGATGGCATAAAATTGTTTGAAAATACGCTTTCTACTATGAAAACCATAAAAAATCTAGGAAAAAGAATAGTAATTTTATCTAATACTACTCAAATAGCACTGGATGCGAAAACAGGGTATGCACAGCGTGGAATATTTGAGGGAGAACATTACGATGAGGCTATAACATCAGGAGAGTTTCTACGTCAGACAATAATAAACAAAAGTCAGGAATTTGCTAAGATGGTTGGATCCGATATACATACTGTAAAATGTATATTTATGGGTAACAGTAATATTTTTTCAGGATCCCATATAACAACTGCTGATTCATATGAAGATGCAGATTTTGTATATGTAGGAGTTCCAAGGGCATCCTATGGAAGCCTCAGAATAGACAATTTACTCGATACAAATAATAATCTGCTAAATATCGAAGATGTTGTCTATAGTAATTGGAATGATTTACATGATGATTTAGACCGTCGAGGACCATCTGAATTTGCTGCATCTCTAGAAAATTGTCTGAAAAACAACAAGGTGCTTGTAGTTGCCAATCCCGATATTTTTGCTCATGGATCAGTAGATAACAGCGAAAAAAAAGTACCAATATTTACACAGGGAAGCATTGGAAGATACTATGAAAGACTTGGAGGGAAAGTCATATATTTCGGCAAGCCGCATCATGAAATATTTGAATTTGCTAAGCAATATGCCAAAACAAACGATAAAATAGCGATGATTGGAGACACTCCTTGGACAGATATTCTTGGAGCTAATGTTAGTGAAGTAGATTCCGTAATGACAATGACCGGAGTTTCCGAAGAATTTTTGGATAAAATGAATTCATCGCTAACAACGAATGAAAAACTTGATATTTTATTTAATAATATTTCTCCAAAAATGACCGATATATCCGGATCAGTAAAACCCAAACATATTATCAAGCGATTTGCTCATAATTTTTCAGATAATTCCTTATAAAGTTGATATTAATACTTTTTTGTTTCTGTAATGCCAGTTTATCCAAGATTTTTAATGTTTTTGATATTGTTATCACATTCCTATCGATAAAATTCATTATATATTTTAACGATTCGTCTGTAATATTAATTTCGAAATCTTTTGATAGTTTTTTTGCTATTTTTAATAAAAGATCATCTCCAGGATTTTTGATATTAATCGCTGGAAGTGTAAATAATCTTGAGCGTAAATCGTTTAATTCGATTTTCCATAAAGATGGATGGAACCTACTTACCAATAAAAAATACCGATTTTTCTCTTTTGCTATATTAAAAAAGTGAAATATCCAATCACAATTTCCTATACTTAAAAAATCATCAAAATTATCTATTACAAAATTGCATCCAGGATCAAATAAAATTCGAGGATCGTTATTTAAACTTGGCTTCAAAACATAAACAGCATTGGATGTCTGCGCCCATAAATTAGCGATATGAGTTTTTCCTACACCGGATTCTCCGTATAAAATAATTCCATTGCTATTCCAAGAAGATGGCCAAAGCGTTAAACATTTTATAGCTTCACAATTTTCTTCGCTTTCAATGAAATCGTTCCAATCTAAGCTCTCTATTTTGTGAAAACCAAAGGTTTCTTGAATCATATTTTAATATTTATTTACTGCTTATAGGCTTGTGTTGACTTAAATTTATGTATCGCGAACCCAATCAAATTCCGGATAACTGCAGCTGAAGGAATCGCAATTAAAACCCCAATAATTCCATTGAGTTCTATCCCTGCAAAAAACGAAAATAGTATCCATAAAGGATGCAGTCCTGTTTTTTTACCGACGAATCTTGGATAAAGAAGGTACCCTTCTACGAACTGCCCGACAAAATATATGGTAATTATTATATAAAATTTAGCCATTGTTAAAAAGGGAACCGAAATAAAAAGTACTAAAATGCAAGCAAATAAAGCTCCTATAAAGGGAATAAACGATAATATTCCAGATAAAATTCCAAGATATACATTGTGCTCTGTTCCAACAGTTAACAATGAAATTGAATAATATATAGACAAAGCAACGGCAACATAAAATTGTCCATTCAAAAAGTTCTTAAAGGTTTTTCGTATCATTATGGAAATTTCTGAAAATATTTTTCTATGTTGATGTGGGACGCATTTATAAAAATATGCATTCATATGGTTCCAATCTTTTAGAAAATAGAAAAAGGAAATTGGCATAATTATGAAAAATGAGAAAAATGAAGCTATAGCCTCTCTTTTTGAAGCAATTTGCTCTACTATAGATGCCAAAATATATACTTTTTTGTCTAAATATTGCTGTATTTCTATTTTTACACTCGAAATATCTATATAATGTTGACTAATACTTACTGATGAAAATGTCTTATTTATAAACGAAACGAACTTAGAATAATAATCCGGAATATTTCTACTCAAAAACACTAGATAGTCTTTTAATTTTGGCACGATTTCTAATCCAGCGAAAATCAATAATCCAACAATGGACAATACGAATAATACGCTTACGATAGATCTATTAAGATGTTTCGATAGTATTTCTACACTTGGCGCACATAAATATGCAAGGATAAATCCAAATATAAATGGAAAGCAGATATTGGAAAAAAGGAAGAAAAACACAGTGGATATAAAAAATATGCATATCCAAAAAATAGATCTGCTATTTAGTTTTCCATATCTCATCTTTTATCCAGTAATATTTTTTTATGTATTCAATAGCTGAAAAAAGTGTCGATAAACAAACGATGAATGAGCATATATCAACAAATAATGGTACATTTATTAAAAAACACTTACAAGCTAAAAGTATAACGACATATGTAATTTGTAATGCAGTATTTATCTTGCTTAATAATAGTGGATTAATTTTTATTGATATTTTTTGATGTACACATAAAATCACAACAAACAATATAAAAATATCACGTAATATAACTACAATAGCGACATATAGTGGAATTAAATCAATGAGATAAAGGGATAGATATGAAGCTGTCATTAAAATTTTATCGGCTAGTGGATCAATTTTACTTCCAAAAGATGATTGTACATCCCATTTTCTCGCCAAATATCCATCTAAAAAATCACTCAAAGCAGCAATTATAAATACAATTCCAGCATAAAACGACAGTCTATAATAGATAAGAACAGAAAAAATAAATGCCAAAATAATTCTTGATAAAGACAAAATATTAGGTATGTTATTTTTAGATAACAGCATACCTAATACCTAGTTTTCTGAATTCAGTTAAGGCATCTTTTTGCATTGTAAAGATTACAATTTCACCAGAAAAAGCTTCAACAATATGGTTGATTTTTCTTAAATCACCTGCTTTTACAACATAATCCTTTATATCGATTGCTAGTTTTATGTTTTGCTTATTTTGAGTTTCATCTACGATATTACAATCGATTCCTCGTGTTTTTAATAATTTACTTACAGACATTTTATCGAATCTATAAGATAATTCCGCGATATAAAATGAATCCGAGTGTTTTTCGTGCTCTACGGAATAATCATAGATGCAGTCTGATATCTGCTTATCCGAGATTGAATCCATAATTTTTTCATCAAGATTCAACTCCTCTGTTATTAATTTAGAAAACGCTGTGCGGGACGCTATTGACAATGCTTTTTGCTTTGCTAGAAGCGAATTTTTATCCTGCTGCTTTACTTCTATTTCTTCAACAATAAAATAACCGGTAACAGCAAATGCAGGAGCTACTGAAAAACAAATAACTGACAATAAAAATAGTATATATTTCATACAGTCCGATTATTACTCTATAATTTCCATTTTACTAAAGAAAAATGAGATTTCTACTTCAGCATTTTCTGGGCTGTCAGATCCATGAACCGCATTATGCTCGATGCTTTCTCCAAAATCTCTACGAATCGTGCCAATTTCCGAATTCGCAGGATTGGTTGCCCCCATAATTTCTCTGTTTTTTGAAACAGCATCTTTTCCGCATAAAACCTGAGCAATAACTGGCCCTGAAGACATGAATTCGCATAGACTTTCGTAAAAGGCTTTGTCATTATGTACTTCATAAAACTTTTCTGCTTGAGACTTCGTAAGATGTAATCTTTTTTGCGCAACTATTCTTAATCCGGCCTGCTCAAAACGCGCGTTTATACTTCCAGTGAGATTTTTACTTGTTGCATCCGGCTTAATTATAGAAAGTGTTTTTTGCATAGACATATTATCTCCATCTTTTATTTTAACTTTTCCCAACCACTTTGAGATTGTTTCCAGTAGTTTACATTTTCATCAGCTTTTTTCAAGGTTTGATAAAAATCTTCCGCAATACTTATCTGTGCCGTATCTTCAAAAACAAACATGATTTTCTTGAAACTTCCTTCAATATTCTCATATTCAAATGTATCCATGATAACTAAAATATCCGCGTTGTTTGGATTTTCTATACAATCAGTAAAATAGATAGGCTGCTGTTCTGCAAAACCTGTTGTTTTATCGCCATGCGGAATAAAAGCGTTTGTAGAAAAAGTCCAAAGTGCTTTATCGATAGTTTTTACACGATCATCTATCGGACTATAAAAAATACATCGCTTTCCAGATAAATATGATTTTTCCAAAAGACGAATGACGGATGAGATCAGATTTCCTTTAAAAACGTGATATATATTTATTTCCATAATATACTTAATATAAATCCAACTTGAAGTTTTTCCAATATATTAGAAATCTTCAAATTTTGTGTATAGGTATATCAATTAACTCATAGATTCAAACGTCATAGCAACACCTTCCCCTCCACCTACGCAGAGCGTTGCAAGCCCCTTTTTCGCTCCCGTTGTTTTCATTGCGTTCAAAAGTGTCACGATAATTCTAGCCCCGCTGGCTCCGAGTGGATGTCCTATAGCGCATGCTCCACCAAAAATATTAACTTTTTCAGGATCCATCGAAAACTTTTTTATCGCAGCCATTGCTACAACTGCAAACGCTTCGTTAATTTCAAACAAATCTACATCCCAAATTTTCCAATTCGATTTTTCTAAAACAGCTTCTATTGCTCCAATCGGCGCGGTCGCAAAATCTTTAGGAGACTGTGAATGACAACTTTGTGCAATAATCCTAACCAAAGGAACGAAACCGAGCTGTTTTGCTTTTGATTCTCTCATTAGAAGAAGTGCGGCTGCCCCATCCGAAATAGAACTTGCGGAAGCTGCAGTTATCGTGCCGTTTTCTTTAAAGGCAGGTTTTAGCGATGGCATTTTTGATAAATCAACTGAGAAAGGAGATTCATCTGCATCAATTTTCATTTCTGATTTTTTCGATTTTAAAATAACCGGAGATATTTCATTTTTAAAAATATTTTGCTCAACGGCTTTTCTTGCTTTCAAAAAAGACTTTTCAGAATATAAATCTTGATCTTCTCTGGTGAATGAATATTCTTCTGCTGTATTTTCCGCATACACACCCATTACACATTGCTCATAAGCATCCAGTAATCCATCTCGAATCATGTGATCTATAATTTTTCCATCACCGAATCGATATCCAAATCGCGCTTTTTCCAACAAATATGGGGCGTTAGACATATTTTCCATTCCACCAGCAATAGCGATCTCTGATTCTCCGACTAGTATCGCGTTTCTCGCCATCATAACGGTGGCCATACCGGAACCACATATTTTATTTATGGTTGCACAGTGAACAGAGTGCTCGAGTCCTGCAAAAATTGCCGCTTGACGTGCAGCGGATTGGCCAAGTCCTGCCGATAAGACACATCCCATATAAACCGAATCAATTTTTTCTGGTATATTTTCAGATACCTTTTTTATGACATTACTTCCTAATTCTATACAGGAAGTTGATTTGAAGTAACCATTAAACGCTCCCAACGGCGTTCTTGCCGCAGCGACTATTACAACGGAATCCATAAACTACTCCATAAAGTTTCATCTAATATAATTTTACTTTAAAAAAAATTTTATAAAAAATCAATTGTATCTATAAACTTGGAAATGGAATAAAATGTTGATCAGCACAGGATTGAGTAAAGTGATTTTGCGTCAGCAAAGAAAATATAAAAAAAGAGTCACAAATGACTCTTTTTTTATATTTTTCAAATAATTTCTACCAAAAAACTTCAATTTGGCACGTCAATCCCCTTAAGCTTCAGTTCTTTACGCAGACGATGTTGATCATAATACAAAGGATAAGAGCGTTTTACATAAGGCAGTGTTTTGGCTGTTAGCTCCAGAAAAGTTTTCTCATCTTGTTCTTTCAATAGAGTATGCAAATGAAGCAATATTTCATGTCGATCTTTCGAATCAGCATTCCAAGTCGGATACCGTAATTCTTGTTCCACGTAATCAACCATAGTAACAATCCTATCTTCCCAACTAATAACGAAAATAGACTCGGGGTGCCGTTGCACAAAACCCTCTATCATTCTTTCCTAACCTCTACAGGAATATCATCAAGACCATTTATAATCGCTAGTGCATAATTATAGATACCACCAACTTCAGCGATTTCTACAAAACCCTCCTCATTTCCATGATGAATCATAGATAAGGCTATCAAAGGATCATTTTCCCATAATATCCTTTTAAGTAGTCCAGCCCCTCCGGAAAATTAGGAATGCACCAGCCATCGCTCACTTTGGCAAAATAACGTATTGTATCGTCAAAATTTTCTTGAGTGATATCCCGCTGTACGTCCTCGATCTGCGGAGTGCTAATACTTCCCGATGATACAATAGATCGATAAACTGCAGCTCTCTTGATCAATTCCATTTAGCTGTTCTGGAAATCCATTCATACATGAGGCAAATCCCATTATTGGAACAAATGTAAGTACAAATAACAACTTTTTTATTATAAACCTTTCAAGTATAATACCAAACTCGTTTTGACATATTGCAATTATTTTGCCAAATTTTTGTGTGAAATTAGATTCTAGAAATTATATTCATCGTATAGACTTTCGAAAATGCGAATAGTGCTGTACAATTGGTCAGCTTATAAAAGAATTAGTATAACGAGAGAATTTATGAAAGAAGAAACGCGTAATATAATAATGTTTTTTGCAATATCTGTATTGATAATGCTTGGATATTCGCATTTTTTTGATAAGCAAAATAATGCAGCAAATATAGCGAATTATCAAACCGTAATTGCATCTGAAGATAAAAAAATAGAAACAAAACAATCTATAACTAAAATAATTTCAGAACCGAAAAATATAGAGAAACCGCAGGACATCTTTTTGGATTCCAAAAATTTGAGCGGAGTTATTTCAACTCATGGAGTAAAAATCGACAATATTTTGCTAAAAAAATATGATAAAAATCTAAATGATAAAAACCATGAAAAAGTTTCTGTTTTTGGTGATAAAAATAATAAATATTACGCCTTCAATACTTGGGTATCAGATAATCTTGATATGCCGCTTCCTGATGAGAATACGGTTTGGAAGGTAAATTCCACGAAATTGTCAGAAAATTCTCCCATTACATTAACTTGGGACAATCAAAATGGGCTACTTTTTGAAAGAATAATTTCCGTAGATGATCATTTCGTCATAACCATCGTCGACAAAGTAAAAAATTATGGAAATACGACGATTCCTCTGCGTTCATCCACAAAAATATATCGTGAATTCGATAAAGGATCGGTGAATGCATGGACAGCCTACGAAGGTCCGCTCGGGTATTTCAATGGAAGACTAGAGGAGGTTTCCTACGAAGATATTGTAAAAAAGGGCGAAATAAAACATCAAACGAGTGGTGGATGGTTTGGAATTACAAATAAATATTGGCTCGCAGCATTTATCCCAGAACAAAACGCAAATAACAATGTATTTTATAAGTATTATTCCGACTTGAATAAGAACATTTATACTGTAGAAAGTCATGGAGAATCAGAACTATTAACTCCATCCTCTGAAATCTCACATAAGTATCATCTTTTTACCGGTGCAAAGGAAATAAAAACGCTCGATATGTACGAAGAAAAACTCGGTGTTAAGCATTTTGATTTGGCTTTGGATTTCGGATGGCTATATATCCTCACAAAACCGCTCCTTTATTCTCTTGCATTTATAAAAGATATTGTTGGAAACATGGGACTAGGTATTCTTCTGCTGACTCTTCTAATAAAATTGCTATTGCTCCCACTAGCCAATAAATCTTATCGTTCGATGAATAGAATGAAAGATATTCAGCCGAAAATCCAAGCGTTACAGAAAAAATACGCCAATGATAAGGTTAAATTAGGGCAGGAAGTATCTGCGATTTACAAAAAAGAAGGTGTAAACCCTGTCGGAGGATGTCTTCCGACATTATTGCAATCTCCAGTTTTATTCGCCTTGTATAAAGTCTTATATATCTCTATAGAAATGAGGCATGCGCCATTCATTTTTTGGATTCATGACTTGTCCTTGCCAGATCCTATGTTGATATTTAACCTGTTCGGATTAATACCTATTAGTCTTCCTGGTTTTCTGCAAATTGGAATCTGGCCGCTGTTGATGGGGCTTTCAATGTTTTGGCAACAGAAAATCGGTCCAACACCTACGGATCCAGCGCAAGCTAATATGATGCTGATCATGCCGCTAATGTTTACGTTTATGTTCGCTCAGCTTCCTTCAGGATTAGTGATATACTGGACATTCAGCAATATTTTAGCGATAGCGCAGCAGTATTACATAACTAAATTGGAAGAGAAGAGAGCGCATCATAAAAGAGAAAAAGTGGGATGACAACGCTCAAAGGATTGTTCACTTCTGAATGTAAATTCATTGCCGGAGCATCTTCCATTGAGCAGATTCCAAATAATTTGTTCATGCCAGAAATCGCGTTTGTAGGACGTTCAAATGTTGGAAAATCATCTTTACTAAACGCAGTTGTCGGAAAACGTGATTGTGCCAGAGTTTCAAAACAGCCGGGAAGAACTCAGCAAATTAATTTCTTCACAATTCAAGATAAAATCTCACTTGCGGATCTTCCGGGATATGGCTATGCGGCGGTATCCAAGAAGACTAGAAAACTGTGGGATCGATTGATTTTAGACTATTTACGTGGCCGCCAGAACTTACGAAGAATTTTTCTGCTGATAGATTCACGTCACGGGATAAAAGCAAACGACGAAGAAATCATGGATATATTGGACGATTCCGGTGTGATTTATCAAATAGTTCTGACCAAAATCGATAAGATTTATGCAAATTCTGAAATAGTTAAAATTGTTGAATCACAGATTTTGCGACATGTTGCAGCATTTCCATATGTAATCCCAACAAGCTCGGAGAAGATGCTTGGCATAAACAATGTTCAATCAGAAATAATATCTATCGTGAATCAATAAAAAATTATCTCTTAAAAAGAATTGCAGCAGCATGATCTGTTTCACCTTCTATCCATCTTGGGCTACGTCTCCCTATCTGATTCATAAAATAAGTATCTTGCACTCTTAGATTTGAACTGCCTTTGTAACATGATCAAATTTTTGGCTCTAGTTTTTTCATTAACTTTGAATTTTTGCGATATTTTTCAGCAACCCAAGAAAGATCCATCGAATACACCGCATTTAAGATAGAAAAAATAGCAATAAATATTGCTAACTTTAGATTTCTAAAGAGCATTAAAAACCTCCAAGACATAACAATTCGTTTATAGAAATATTTTGTTTTTTTTGTAAAGTACTTGATTATTAGAAACAATAAAAATTATAAATATTCTATAATGAATAGTTTTCTAGTTTTTTCTCCTTTATAAAATGCGTTACTATCATTGCGATAGTTATTGATATAAGCAATGGAATCATTCCTAATTGATAATCTATTGGAGAATAGAAAGTATTTGTATTTCTAGAATAGTCAATAACCATTCCAACCAATGGAACAAATATTGTCCCCCCCAACATCGTAATTGTATTAACTACTCCTGACACAGAACCAACTACATCTTTTGAATTTAACTTCATAGCAAACAAAAAAGATAATACCTGGCTTGAAGAGAAAAAGCCAAACAAAAACAACAGCATTCTCAATACAGAAAGATTGTGTTTTATGAAAACAATTAATATTAACGTAATAAATAGGAGAATACTGCCGATAAACATTGGTTTCTTATAGCTTTTTAATGTTTTTGAAAGAAACGCAAACAACGGACTTCCGACAATTAACCCAAAAAAATAAATGCTTATAATTGATGTTGCTTTCACGGTATCTACGCAATAGGCGGATTTTACAAACGATATTCCCCAAACTTCAGCGAATGTGGAGCTTCCTCCCAACATGGACATAGAATAAATCGCGATAAAAATAATGTTTTTATTGGATAATATTGATTTGCAGGACCTTATAATGTTCGTTTTTTTTCTATCTAAAGCAGAATCACTAATATTTTTGGAAAAAAGAAAGCATACTGATAACAATAATATCAACAGTCCTAAGCCAAAGACAACTTTTTCCCAGCTATAGGATTTAGATAAATATGCTGTAATCAATCCTATAACAATTGGTCCAAGACAGCCACAGGAAACTACAATACTTGACATAAGATCTACTTTGTCAGTTGGAAAATAGCTACTTGTAATCTTCAGAGCTATTAAAAATGCAAATGAAGCTCCCAAACATAAAATGGCCTGTGACAGTAAACCGATCCAAAAAATATTAGTACCGATGAATGCAAAAATTCCGATGGACATAAGAAAACAAGATATTATAGCAACCACCTTTGCGTTGAATTTATCGATAATTATGCCTGCAGGAAGCTGCATAAAAGCATATACCATATATGCAACACTCAGCATACTTCCCAGCTCTTTTGATCCAATATAGAAATGTTCCCGTAATTCGTTATTTAAAACATTAGATAACGATACTCTGATACCGCATTGAAATATATGAAAAATTACACAGCATATCCATAAAAACAAGATTTTTTTAGATTTTGACTGCTTTAAATATGACATGAATTAGTTTTCAATAAATTATATACATATAATTTTAATATATTATTTTTAGTATATAAATCAGGTTAGGTATTTTATGTTGTGACTTTTTTAATTATTTTTAATTTTTTGATTCTTTGCGTTGTAAAAAATGCTAGCACAAGCAATTTTGAAAACTATAATGTCCATATTAATCTAACATTACCCGATATTACGTATAGTTATTTTTGTTTTTTACATATTATAATTGTTTTTGTAACTTATAGCATGATACATATATGAACCATTTCGATAATGATGTAAAACCTACTTTTAACGAATTAATTATAAAAACCAGAGTCAGTAGAAAAACTATCTATAGATGGAGAAAATTGGGAATTTTAATTTTCCGCAACCAATTAAAATAGAACATAATTCATTGTGGTATAAACCTGAAATTCAGCAATTTTTAAAAAGCAAGCAGATAACAGATTTATGAGTTTTGGGCAATACTAAAAATTATTTTTTATAGTGAATGTTAATTGAAATTTGACCTAAAATACTTTAATCCTCTTGACTTAGTGCATTCATAATTGTTATATCTGCAGAGATTGAGTTACATTGATAATCAGAAAAAATGTAATCTTCAAGGAGGAATGGCCGAGTGGCTGAAGGCAGTGGTTTGCTAAACCGCCATACGTATGTAAATCCGTATCGAGGGTTCGAATCCCTCTTCCTCCGCCATTTATATTTTTTTACGAAATCAATTCATAGAAAAAACACCGTAGCTGAAATGTTGATAGGCTTGAAGAAAACAGCGGTTCTTTGTATATTGAAACATCGAAAACATTTTTTATTACCGAAGAAAGCAAGAAAACATAAACTATGTCTACATCGATTTCGTCCGTTAAAATAGATTTTATAATTTCTATGATTATTTGATTTTAAAATTTTGCTTTTTGCATTTTTCAATCATATCTCGGATACTTCTTGCAATTCGCATATTTTTTTATCTCTTTCTATTATTTTTTCTATTTCATTCAGTGAAGGAACATTTATCATTTCACCAAATTTAAAATCCCAAATTAACGGAGAAAATAAATATCTTCCACAACAAGGATCCTCTGTTAATTCTCCAACAATGATTCTATCGCCAACCTCATAGAAATCAACTCTAATTAGTGGAAAAGGCTTTGATAATTTTACTGCTAATTCCATCATTTTCGCAAAATGTTTAGGTTTAGGAATCGAATTTGGTTTATCTTTGTCAATCAATACAGGAAATCTATTCCATTCTGGAACGGAATAAAATGAACAAGTTTTATTATTCACTTTGCATGTTTCATTAACAGGATTAGTAAGGCAATATGCAAAAATCGCCTTTCCATATGAACAAAAAATTTTGTAATCAGAGATGGTTCTGCCATTTGGTAATTCCAGATATTCTTCCGCTATAATACGCTCTTTTGTTACTCCCATTTCTTTCATTTCATGATGATGACAAAAATTAGCTAATTTTTTTGTGATTTCAGGAATATTGACCATACTTTTATCTTTTACCAATATAACCTGCTGACCGCCACATCCATGTGTAGCTTTTAAAACGAATTGATTTGGCAACTTATCCCATTCTATATCCTCAGGATTTTTCCAAACTTCTATCAATTTAGCGACATGTTCTTCCCCAACAATATCTGAAATATATTTTTTCGCGAAATATTTGTTTACAAAGTATTTGGTTAATGGAGATTTTTGAAAATAATTTCGAAAGATATAACTTATTTTATCATTTAGAGTACGTGGATTCTCATAATCGGGAAAATATTCTCCACCTTTATTCAGAAAAGCTAATGCTCTTTTATCTTGTGCGCATCTCTGTAAAAATTTATGTTTTTCAAATACCTCAATAAAATGTGAATAAGGATTCATGAATTGGAATAGTCCAAACCCCAATATGATTGCAATTAAAATCACCATTGCTTTAATCAAATATTTCTTTTCTTTCGGTTGCATTATAAAAGCCCTATCTGATAGCCTGGAGATTTTCTAAGATCGACTTTACTATTATTCAACTGCATATTTTTTGTATATTTCTTTATCCTTTTCTATCATTTTTTCTATTTCACTTAAGGATGGAACATTTATCATTTCACCAAATTTAAAATCCCAAATTAACGGAGAAAATATGTATTTTGCACCGCATGCATCTTCTGTTAATTCTCCGACAATCACTCTATCACCAACTTCGTAGAAATCAACTCTAATTAATGGAAAAGGCTTCGATAATTTGGCTGCCAATTCCATCATTTTTGCAAAATGCTTAGGTTTAGGAGCTGACCCCTGTTTTCGATTATTAAGCGATATTGGCAATTCTTCCCACATTGGTAGAGAATAACAGGAGGCCTCTTTGTCATTATGATCACATGTTCCTGCCTTATTATAATTATAACAAAGCATCATAATTGGATTTCCATACGAGTAGAAGAATTTGTAATCAATAATCCCGTTTGTACTATTTGCTTGTTCCAAATACTCTTCTGCTATAATGCGCTTCTTTTTTATTTCCATGTCACAAATTCCAATAAATTCACAAAATTCTTTTAATTTTTTTGTGATTTCAGGAATATTAATCTCATTTTTGTTTTTTATAAAAACTACTTGATTTCCAAAATGCCCCCTAACTCCTTTTAAAACAAATTGATTCGGCAATTTATCCCATTCTATCTCTTCAGGGTTATCCCAAACACCTAGTAATTTAGCGACATGTTCTTCTCCAACAATATCTGAAATATATTTTTTTGCAAAATATTTAGTTCCGATACATTTAGTTATTGGAGATTTTTGAAAATAATTGTTTAGAAGATATCCTATTTTATCATTTAGAGTACGTGGATTTTCATAATCAGGAAAATACTCTCCGCCCTTTAATAGAAAGGTAATTTCTCTACTGTCTTGTGTACACTTCTGTAAAAGTTTATGTTTCTCAAATAATTCAATAAAATGTGAATAAGGATCCATGAACTGCGACAGTCCAAATCCAAATATGATTGCAATTAAAATCAAGGCTGCATTTAATAAATATTTTTTCTTAAATTGCTTCATAAAACTACTCTTTCTTTTTTAGGTGCGAATTACTCGATGATATATTTTAATAATCATATTCATAATTCATATTATACAGTAATAAAACAAAGTTATTTATTATAAAATCTCGTTACTGTATTATATTGGAATTACTACATGCGACTTTTGGAGATAAAATTGATCAAACCAATTGCAACGTTAGGAAAGTATACTTTAGCCAGTCTTCAAGAAATAGGAAAAGTATCGATTTTTACTTTTCGAGGAGTGCAAAGTTGCTTTTCTCCTCCATTTTTTTTCAAAGAAATTTTTCGCAATATGATGGAGATTGGTTTTTATTCTCTTCAAATTGTTGGATTAACCGCTATTTTTGCCGGTATGGCTCTCGCTTTACAAACTTATGTTGGTTTTACGAGATTTAACGCTGAAGGTGCGGTAGCGTCCGTTGTAGTAATATCAATGACACGTGAACTTGGCCCTGTTTTTGCTGGATTAATGGTAGCTGGCAGAATCAGTTCTTCAATCGCCGCAGAAATTGGATCAATGCGTGTAAGTGAGCAAATTGATGCACTTATAACACTCAGGGTTGATCCATATAAATTTCTTGTGGCTCCCAGAATTATCGCCGCTGTGTTAATGATGCCTCTTTTGGTCTTTGTTGCTGATATTATAGGCATTATGGGCGGATTCTTAGTTTCAACAACATTGCTTGATTTTTCCGCTGGATCTTATATAGCACAAACTATGAATACATTAGAATTAAGAGATGTAATTTCTGGACTTGTAAAAGCGTCAGCATTTGGATTTTCACTAGCATGTTTTGGATGCTATTACGGATTTTATAGCGATTTAGGTGCACGAGGAGTTGGAAGAGCTACAATAAATGCTGTAGTCTCATCTTGCATTAGTGTTTTAGTTATAAATTATTTATTAACAGCATTGTTTTTTGGAACATGAGTAATATAAGTTTTAAAAATGTTCACAAATCTTTTGATAGTGGGCTTCATGTATTGAATAGTCTTTCTCTTGATGTAAATAAGGGCGAGGCGCATGTAATTCTTGGTCAATCTGGATGTGGAAAATCTGTTTTACTAAAATGCCTATTAGGTATTTTAAAAATAGATTCAGGAGATATATCTGCAGGCGGCATAAGTGTGCAAGATAAAGAACATACTAAAGAATATATAAGTAAATTCAGCATACTGTTCCAAGGAAACGCATTATTTGATTCTATGACTATTATCGAAAATGTAGAATTCGGCATTAAACAATCGAAAAATAGAAAAACAAATATAAGATCTATCGCTGAAGAAAAACTATGCGCCGTCGGTTTAGAAAAAAGAGTATTCGACTTGTATCCGGCGGAAATATCAGGAGGCATGCAAAAAAGAGCAGCATTGGCGAGAGCGATCGCAATAGAGCCCGAAATCTTACTGTTTGACGAACCAACATCTGGGCTAGACCCCATTACGGGCGGAATGATATGTAATTTATTGAAAGATACTGTAAATAATCTCGGAATTACTTCCTTAACCATAACGCATGATCTTAAGGTTGCAGAATTTTTATCCGACAGAGTTTCTGTAATAAACAAAGGTAAGGTTGTTTGGTCCGGAGAAGCAAAGAATATGAAAAATTGCGGTAACGACTTTGTAGAAGAATTTTACAAAGCATCAAACATAATATCTAAAAATTAAAAAACCAATCTCTGTGTACCAAACGGCCAATATTATTTTATATTTTAAAATATTGTTAAAAACATAAATATAAAAATCAAATTCGCTGCTGTTCATCTTCCTTTATTTTTTTTTCTACTAACGATGATTTTAGTCGTAAATCATGCTTAAATGGTTTTAATTTTGGACGGCCAATAGTTTTTTTATTATTTTTCTCTGCTTTAGCTAATAGTATATCTTTTAGATATATAATTTTGGACATATTATTACCTCTTCTAACCCGAGACCTATTAATCGTCTCATAAGATAAAGATATAACGTTTTAGTAAAATTATATTTAACATATCGATTTTTTAGGATTATTAGATGAATAACTCACTTAACAACAATTGTTTTTTTATGGAATTAGCTTTATACAAAGCTCGAAACGCTTCATTACGAGGATCTGTACCTGTCGGAGCTGTAATTACTTTTAAAGATAAAATAATATCCAGCGCCAGCAATGAAACCATAAAAAATAAAGATCCGACAGCACACGCTGAAATTTTAGCAATTAGACGCGCATGCCTTGCTTTAGATTCGCATATATTGGATAGATGCGATATATACGTCACGTTGGAACCCTGTGCGATGTGCGCCCAAGCTATCTCACTTTCAAGAATTAAAAGATTATATTTCGGAGCTTATGATAAAAAGTATGGAAGCGTTGTACATGGATGTCGGGTTTTTGACTATGCTATTCACAAAACAGAAGTAATAGGAGGGGTTTTTGAGACACAGTGTTCAAAAATTTTACAAGATTTCTTCAAAAAAAGAAGATAATTAAGATTATTTTCAAAAAATCCCTTTAAAGATAGCGTAGGTTTATGTATAAAAGTGATACGAGATTTATTATATGACATGTTTTTTAGTAGAACTCGTGTTGGAGTTTTGTCTTGATACAATACTGTCTTTAAACTTTGTGAGGAAATAGTGTTCGTTTTTGTACGTGATAATAATATAGATCAAGCTCTGAGAGCTTTAAAGAAAAAGATGCAGCGTGAAGGGATCTTTAGGGAGATCAAATTACGTCGTCATTTTGAAAAGCCATCTGAAAAAAGAGTTCGCGAGACAGCTGAAGCGATTCGCCGCACAAGAAAATTGTTGAAAAAAAGACTGGATCGCGAAGGTTATTAGGTCAGTTCTATATTTTACCTTGCACTTATATTGCAGATCATACTGCACGGGGCCGTAGCTCAGTTGGTAGAGCGCGACGTTCGCATCGTCGAGGTCAGGGGTTCGACTCCCCTCGACTCCACCAGGTCGCCTAGTAAGTTTTCTAATTTTCATTATATATATATTTATCAAAATCAAATATATGTACTTCTATTATTGGAATCTTTTTACTCTCTTCTATGGTAGAACACATACCGAAATAAGTAATTTTGCTGAAAAATTTTTCACTAATTTTTATCCTAGAAAAATATACTCCTACAGTATTTGTACTAATTTTTGAAAATATAATAAAATTACAGTCTTTCTACCCATTTTAGTACTATATTTTTTCCATGCATAACACGACCTGTTATATAAAACGGATATTCAAATAAGGTATTTAAAAATTCTATAGCATCTTTTTGAAAATAATAGAGACAGTCAAACGTAACTGCTATACATGGGTTTATAAATAAAAATAGAAAACAGAGCATGAATTCACAAACAAATTTGGTATATTGTGTGCTTATTGTTCTGGTATATGTAAGTATTATTTATATAATTAATCTATGTGTTTTATATATATAGGTTTTTTGTATGACTCATCAAATATTTGAGACGATTTATGATACGCTTAAAAATAAATCTTTCACTAAATTAGATCGAAAATTAAAAAACTGTCATCCTGCGGATATAGCAGATATATATGAGGATCTTGGCAGCAAATATCGCTTCCAACTATTAGATATAATACCAGAAAAAATAGATGCAAAAGTACTCTGTTTTTTAGAATGTCCTTATAAAAATGAGGTGGTAAAATATCTTGGAATAAATCATTTTAAAAAATCTCTACATGAATTAAGCGGTGAAGATATTATAAAGTTATTGGAAACGCTGGATCCCAGAGAAAAATCACAACTAATTGATATAACTAGTAAAATCCATAAAAAAGCAATAAATGTATTAGAAAAATATACTAAAGATTCCATTGGTCGTAATATGTCTTTGGATTTTTTTGCGGTACCACATTGTTGGACTGTAGATAAAGTCATGTCTTATGTTAAAACTCAAAATAAACTTTCAGAAGATTGCTCTGAAATTTTTATAGTAAATGATTCACTTAATCCAATAGGTATAGTAACTATTTCTAATTTAATTTGCGCGGAAAAAGACATATTAATCGACAAAATAGCAAACCATAATATATTGACCATAAACGCTGAATTGGATAAAGAAGAAGCATATGATCTTTTCAGTAAATATCGTTTCCCTTATATTCCAGTTGTTGAAAATTCAGGTCGCATAGTTGGAGTATTAAGATCTGGCGATATTCTAAAAATTATTGAAACTGAAGTCACAGAGGATTATTTGAAATTAGGCGGAATTTCTGAATCAAATATAAGTGATAACGTTTTGTATAACAGCTTAAAAAGATTGCAATGGCTTCTTGTATCGTTATTGAATGCTCTTTTTTCTCCTTTGATAATAAATTTATTTCAAAATTCGATTAAGCAAGCAGTAAGTTTGGCTGTTTTAATGCCCATAGTAAGCTCTATTGGAGGAAATATAGGAATGCAAACAGTTAGCGTTGTTATTAACGCTTTTTCTTTTAATAAATTAAGAGAAAAGCAATCCATAAAAATAGTCATAAAAGAAGCATGTATAGGTAGTATCAATGGTTTGCTTTTAGGAGCATTATTGGGAACTCTAGCTAGTGTTCATTTTAATAACGTCGCTTTAGGAATTATTTTGGCAGCATCTATGTTTTTTTGTGCTACTTGGGGAGCGTTTATTGGGGCTATCCTTCCGATTTTATTTGAAAAATTAGGTTATGATGCCGCATTGTGCTCTGCTCCTTTAACTACTATGATAATGGATATTTCTGGATATTCAATATTTCTTGGACTAGCTACGTTGTTTATAAAATCAATAAGTTAGGTATTAAGCGCCTACAATATTAATGAACTTGGGTTACTTGTGATGCTGAATTTAGGCACAGTGATAAAATTTCTTTTTTTATAATTTTATAATAAGAAAGCCTCTTTATATATATTTAACTGTTTTTCCTAAGATCTAACGCATTGCACACTGATTCTTAAAATAATTTCCGATATATATTAAATATCATCTGGATTAATTGTTTTATTTCCTTTTATCCATCCACATTGGCAC
>CAYJFA010000002.1:0-204248 GCA_964369545.1 uncultured Holosporaceae bacterium | reverse complement strand
ATACCTTATATCACTAAAATTCGTTGATCCAATAAAAATATTCATTAAAAGAATTACAAAAAGAAATATTATTACGCTTGCAGCTTCATATAAAATATATTTATTGGAGGATATGTTAAATGTTTTTTCTCTATTAATTAAAAACATAACTGGAATTATCGAAAATTCCATAGAAAATAATAATGACAAAAAATCAGACGCCGATAACATAAGCATAGAAGAGGTAACAGATAAAATAATAAGATTTTGTTTTAACAAATCAAAATCAATATAAATGAATTTATAAATAATAGCAGAAGAAAATAAAAGCAATGATTTCAACATAGAATCAGAATATTTATATGCAAAAAAGCAAGAAGAATGATTTGTTGATTCATATATGGGAAAAAGACATATTCCAGCACTGATGAGTAAAATAAAAAAAATCTTTACCTCTTTGTTATAAAAAGATTTTAAAAACACAGAAAATACAACAGATACTGTTAGAAAAATTTCCGGAATAAAATTTAAAATCATTCGAAAATTCCTCTATCGATAAAATTTTTTGGTATTATTTCTGAAATAGAAAATGCGATAATTCTTGTTATACTTTTTTGAAAAATGCTGATAGTTATTATAGTCAATAATATTGGGATTAAATATAACAACTCATTTTTTTTTAACGTATATTTATGTGACGAATTTTCTTCTCCAAAAAACACATTATTACAATTTCTTAATATATAAAATGTACCACATAAAGAAATAAAACATATCACTACAACAGAAAAAAAGTAATCACAAAAATAACTGAACATTATTAATAGAAATCCTGTAAAACAAGGGGATAATGGAGTAAATATTAATGATAATATAGGAACTAAAGCAAAGAGAACAATACCGGGAAATGATCCTGAAATATTAGATAAGTTATTGATATTTCTTGTACCAAACGTATTTTCTATAACTGAAATTATTATATACATCAGAGGAATTATAAGACTGTGAGATACAATATTGAAAAATGCGCCTGTTATTCCGTTTATATTACAAGAAAACGCTCCTATAGCGATAATGGAAATATGAATAAGCGATATATAAGAAATAATTTTTTTCAAATCATACTGTTTTCTTGCTTTTGCTGTGATATATATCATTGTTATAATCGGTAAATATAAAATATACTTTTGGAATTCTAAGAATATATTTTTGGTTAATGGTATAAGGATTGTAATAAATCCAAATATTCCAATTATAGAAAATCCCCCTGATAAAAATACAGATATGGAAGTAGGGGATTCTGAGTGAGAACTCAGAAAACAGCTGTGTAATGGAAAAAGTGCAGATAAACTTGCAAAACCAATAAAAAACATAATGAAAATTATGCAGGATTGAGTGTTAGAAAATGTGTAGTTTGAAATTATATATATTTCTGTTATTCCAGTTATATTAATAATATAAATAACACCTAAAAAGATAAAAATAGACCCACATAATTGAGAAAATAAAAACTTAAAAGTAACTGCAGTTTTTTTCGAAAAACTTCCGATCAAAAAAAAGGTAACAACAATAATGGTTTCCAATATAATGCAAAATATGAGAATACTAGTGGTAGAGAATAATACCAACAACAATGATTCCAAAAATAATAATAGTATATGAAACCTTTTTATGTTGGTGGTTATTTCTTCCTTGCTTACAAGAACACATATCATTACGATAAAAGAAGTAATTTCCATAATGAATAACGATAGATTATTAGTAGATAGGAAAAAATTAAAAATTTTGTATTGAGTTGATAATCCATTTTCAGCTGATAAACACAAAATAGATATTAATAAAAATGTAAATGCAGAAATCCAGATTGATACTGATTTAATATTACGTATTAGCTTTTTTTCATCCATTTGAGAAATGCATAATACGCCTAATATGGGAATCTGTATGATAAATGGTAAAAGATTAAATCGTGCTATGTCGTTAAAAAGAAACATGAATCAACTATTCCATACGATTATATATAAAAATATTATCAACATAAAACATGCAAAACTTGCTTCTGGTCTCAGTTTGCTTTCTAAATAACAATTGCAATCCATATTTATGATTTTTTTTAAATTGGAAACATAATGCTTTCGTATATATTTTTTTATGGTACATTTGGTATTATTTAGCGAACGAAACACAGAATTGTGAAAATAATTTATAAAATTCAATTGTAGAATTAATTCTTTAGATTTTATCGTTTTACATACGATGGCAGCGAATAAAATTCCAATTAGGTTAGTTACAAAAGATATCGGAGCAATGTTTGTTTCTTGCGAAAAAGAAAAAGCAAAAACGTCCTTCCATACTATGTTTGTATAGGCAGCGTAGAAAAAAATAATTCCGAAAAAAACAGCAAAGAATACAGAAGCATATATTACTTTTATTATATATCCTCCATTTTCATTTAAATATGCCAATGTCTTTTCTTCAGTTTTATTTTCTCCATAAAATATAAAATATATCATCCTAAAAATATAAATGTTCGTAAAAAGGAAAGTAATAACTATTGTTATTAATCCTATGTAATACAGTGATAATTTGCTATTTAATATATCGTTTAATAAAATTTTTTGTGCATAATAATATGGTAGTAATGGAAGGCAAATCATTGATAATGCTGCCATTATGAATCCTACATATGTTTTTGGTAATAAAATTAATAATCCACCCATTTTATCTATGTATTTTTCTCCTGATAACGCGCGTATTACAGATCCGGAGCAGAAGAATAATAAAACTTTTGAAAACGCATGATTTATGAATAACATAATAGCGGATCCATATGACGAAAATCCACAAGCAACAATCATTAAACCAACTTGCGAAGATGTAGAATATGAAAGAATTTTATTTATATCTCTAGAAAACATTGCTTCTACTGCGTTATATATAGCGGATATTGCGCCCAGTACTATAATTGTATTCCGTATAAAATCACTAAATTCAAAAAACGACTGCAAACGAATCATAATAAATATTCCGAATGCAAAAAATACAGATGAATTTACAATTGCAGCAGCGGGAGCTTGTAAGCGACTTATATAAGTAATTGAAGATGTAAATCCTATTTGTAATGCTTTTATAAATATCGATATAATCATTATTATTGCAGTAGTTTCTATTAAGTCCATTTGTATATCGTTTTGTATAGAAAATTTATTGATATCATCAAAATCTAGCGATTCAAATATTATAAATATTGCAATTATAGAAATAATCAATCCAATATCGCCAATTTTATGAAGCCAAGTTATTTTTATTCCATAGGTTATAGATTTTCGTTTACCATCAAAAACAATAAAAAAATATAAAATAACAGATAATATTGCTAAACAAATATACATTTGCAACAAATTATTTGAAGCAATAAATAATGTAGAAAAAAAAGAAAATAGATTTATATAAAAAAGAAACAAGCTTATATTGCGATAAATATATCCGATTGAATAAAAATTTACTAATGCTGTTATGATACAGAAAATGCTTGATATCGTTATACTTAATGAATCTGACAGCAATCCTATTGAGCAATCAAATTCACCTATAATCATAAAATTATATAAATGCTTATAGGAAACCGTAGGATTTGATATTTGTAAGATGAATATAGTGATTGCTATAAGCGTGCTTAATAATGAAAAAACGGATATGTAATATTTTATTTTTTCTATTTCATTTTTTTGAAGATAAATAATATTGCTAATGATTGTGATTAGTTGAGATACAGCAACATATTCGATCATTACTTATCTCTTTCTTTTAAAGATTAAAAAGCCAAAAAATAACAGTTCTATGCCTAATAAAACTACAAAAAAAGTTTGAGAAATAAAGGCATCAAAAAACAACAATGGACCAGCAAAGAAAAACAGAATAATCATGAATAAAAATATTAGTCCATATATTATTCCTATTGTTAGAAATATAAATAAAAGTAACAATGAGGAAACAACGGCAATCAAAAATAACATTTTATTTTCTTATATTTACGCATATTCACATACTAACATTTTCTATGTGTATAGGAATACTCCAATTCGATATTAATATTACATCATATCTAGTGATACTTAGGGAAAGTTTTGGGTGTTTCCCAAGAAATATACATGATGCTCGTTGGATGCGTTTTAGTTGCTTATCAGTAATCGCTGAGTAGCATTTTTCTTCATTTTTTCTAGATTTAACTTCAACGAAAATAACAAGATCTCCCTTTCGTGCGATAATATCTATCTCACCACATGAAGTTTTATATCTTGTTTCTAAAATTTTAAATCCTTTTAAAAATAAAAATAATGCAGCGATTATTTCACCTAGATATCCTTTATATTTTGTATGCATTATTTTCCTTTAATTTCTAATGCCTTTTTGTATATGTGATTTTTATTTATATGATATTTTTCTGCAATGTTTTTTCTGGCATCCCTCAAGCTTAAAGAAGTATTTTTCAATAAATGAGTTAATTCTTGAAAAATTTTTTCTTCATCAACGCTGATTTCTTTATTTCCAGAAACAATTATAATAAATTCTCCAACGGGTTCATTTATAGAAAAATATTCAATTAACTCAGCTAAGCAACCTCTTTTGAATTCTTCAAAAAATTTTGTTAACTCTCTGCAAATACAACAATATCTATCACCTAATATTTCTTTCATATCTATTAATGTTTCAATAACTCTTTTCGGAGATTCAAAAAATATCAACGTAGAAGAGGCTTCGACTAATTTATTTAATGAAATTTTTCTAATGTTATTTTTATGAGATAAAAACCCACAAAACATAAAGTTATCCGTCGCCATTCCAGATGCACTTAATCCCGCGATCAAGGAACAAGCTCCTGGAATTGAAAAAACATCGATTCTATTTTGTATACACCAGTTTACAATTTTATATCCGGGATCTGAAATCAAAGGAGTGCCAGCATCGGAAATTAATACGTAAATTCCTTCCTTTTTCATAATTTTTTTCAAGGATTCACTTGTTTCGTTATGCTGATGGCAAGATATCATGGGAGATTTTATATCATAAAAATTCAATAATTTTCTCGATTGCCTCGTATCCTCCGCAAAAATGTATTCCGCATTTTTTAGAAAGTATAAAGCACGGAATGTAATATCCAGTATGTTACCAATTGGAGTTGCAACTATATACAATCCTGGTTTATTCTTCTGATCAGAGATCTTGGATGATATTTTCTCTAATAATTGAGGTGATAATAATGCATCGGACAATAAAACTTCTCCTATCGATAGGTTTATTATATATGGTTTCATGTTCCACTAAAAAAGATGATACTACGGTACAAAAAAAACCAATAGATGTTGATTATTTAATTGATCAAAAATTAAAAAACACAGCATTGAAAAAGTCCGAGAATACTATTTTACTATTATTACCGCTATCTGGAAACAACGAAAAATTAGGGAAGGGGATACTAAATGCGTGTATACTTTCCGCTCACGAATCTAGAAATACGGATATTAAGTTTCAGATAGTAGATACAGCTGATATTAATTTAGAGAAAAGTCAATTACACAAAAAATTTAAAAATCATAATATAATAGCGATAATTGGTCCGGTATTTTTCAGTGAATCAAGGCAATATGGTGCTTTATTTCCTAATATCCCAATATTTACTTTTTCCAATAATCTAAAGGCAAATAATGATCACATATTTACGTGTGGATTATCTCCTCAAGATGAAATAAATGAAATTTTTTCATATGCTCGATCAAAAGAAGTCGATAGTTTTTTAGTTTTATTACCTGAAAGTGAATATGGCGACGAGATTTTGAGCTGTGTAAAATCTGCAATAAAACATTCGAAACTTGATTTAGACGATATTGAGTTTATCCGATATAAAAGCCTTTCTAAAAAGAATGCAATGAAATGCGTGAAAAATTCCGGGAAAAAAGCTGTTTTCATTCTCGATCCAATTTTGAATATAAAGAAATTGGAAGAAATTCAAGTATTTACTCTCAGTAGCCATGCAATTTCTGATCCACAAGCGTGGGATGGTGCAATATTTGCATTTCCTGACGTTGAAAGACTTTCAGATTTTACGGAAAAATATAAATTAATGTTTAAAAGTACGCCGAATATTTTAGATATTTTAGGATATGATCTTTGTGGAACAGTGTTTTGGACAGTTTTAAACAACGATAAATATGAAAAGCTCAATTTTTTAAATATAGAATACAATGGATGTTTAGGAAAATTCAAAATCGAAAAAAATAGAGGATTAAAAAGAAATCTAGAATTATTTCAAAGGTAAGCATATATGTTAAATGCACATCTATAATTAACTGCAATATGCATTTAACATAATTTTGATTATTTAATTAAAATAATATTAGATAAAATCTTTCGCGTCTTCTTCACCATAAATTTCAAATGAGGCCTGACGAAGATTCTTTAGCAATTCATCAGTAAAATGTCCGCTTAATAAATAGATCAATATCACATATGAACGCTATTGCATCTCTGATAGAGCTGTTTATCTCATTAATATAATTTTCATTAATTATTCTAAGAAAATACAATATTACAATTATTGTGCATTTTTATGTCTCTGGTAATACACAAATATCAAGTATATAATTCTCATTAAATTTCATGAGGTTTTGAGATGTTGGCGGCAGATATACGTAACAATTTTTTGAGTTTTTTTAAAAAAAATGGCCATAGGGTTATAGATTCAAGCTCTGTTGTTCCACAAAATGATCCGAGTTTACTATTTACCAATTCTGGTATGGTTCAGTTTAAAAATATTTTTACTGGCCTTGAAACCAAAGAATATAAACGAGCGACTACTTCGCAGAAATGTATTCGGGCTGGCGGAAAACACAATGATTTAGATCAAGTTGGATTTACTGCACGGCATCATACCTTTTTCGAAATGTTAGGTAATTTCTCTTTTGGAGACTATTTCAAAGATGATGCGATAGATTTCGCGTGGAATTTTCTTACAAAAGAGCTTGAAATATCAAGAGATAAGTTATCTGTAACTGTTTATCATACAGATGAACAAGCAAAAAAAATTTGGAAGAAAGTTGCGGGAGATATAAATATTATCCCTATTGCAACATCTGATAATTTTTGGTCTATGGGAGATACTGGACCGTGTGGTCCATGCAGTGAAATATTTTACGATCATGGGGATAAAATATTTGGTGGATTGCCCGGCACTCCAGATGAAACTGGAGATCGTTATGTTGAAATTTGGAATATCGTTTTTATGCAGTATGAACAGAAAGCAAATGGCGAAAGAATATCTTTAAAAAATCAATCGATAGATACAGGAATGGGACTGGAACGCATCACGAGTATTATGCAGGGAGTTCACGATAACTACCAAACTGATCTTTTTAAGGAGATTATAGATGATGTTAAAAGTATTTCGAAGACTAATTATGAGAGCATATACCCCTCTTATAAAGTTATAGCAGATCATATTCGGTCAATAGCATTTTTAATCGCAGATGGTGTGATCCCAAGCAATGAGGGCCGCGGATATGTTTTGCGTCGTATTTTAAGGCGAGCGATGAGACATGGAAATATGATTGGTATAAAAAAAGAACCATTCTTATTTAAAATTTCAAACACCTTAATAAATAAGATGAAAGATACATATCCCGAACTTAAGAAGACTCAAGCTGCAATCAATACGATAATTTCTGATGAAGAAGAAAAATTTCTAGATACTCTTGATCGGGGTCTAAAAATATTACAAACGAATACGAGTGGAATCTCTACAGGAGGTGTATTGGATGGAAAAATTGCTTTTAAATTATATGATACATATGGATTTCCACTTGATTTAACGCAAGATATTTTAAAATCAGAAAATGTGTCTGTAGATATTGATGGATTTAATGAATCTCTTGAGGAGCAAAAAAGTCGTGCACAATGGTCGGGATCCGGAGAATCAAAAGAAGATGAAATCTGGCATACTTTGAGAGAAAAGTTGAAGGCAACTGAATTCACTGGATATGAAAAAGAAAATGATGACAGTGAAATAATTGCTATTGTAAAAGATGGAGCAGAAGTTTCATCCTGCGAATCTGGAGATACAATATTCCTGATCACCTCCTCTACCCCATTTTATTCGGAATGTGGAGGGCAATGCGGCGATACAGGTTATATAGAAAAGTCTGGTGGAGTTTTTAAAGTCAGCAATACATTAAAATTTTGTGATGCCATTATCGCTCATAAAGGAGAAATAGTTTCAGGGAAATTTAGTGTCTCTGATAAAGTTTCTTTAAAAATCAACTCTGAAAAACGGAAAAAGATAAAGGCTAATCATACGGCGACTCATCTTTTGCATGCTGCATTAAAATTGATTCTTGGTAACCATGTTTCACAACGTGGATCCTTTTTGAATGACGAACGATTGCGTTTTGATTTTTCTCATAACTCTGCAATATCGAAGGAAGATCTTGAAAAGATTGAAGCAATAGTTAATGAATGGATTTTGCAAGGATTACATGTGATTCAAAAAACTATATCGAAAAATGAAGCTATTTCATCTGGAGCAACTGCTTTATTTGGAGAAAAATATGGGGACTTTGTAAAAACAATACGTATATGCAGTGATGCCTCAGAAGATAATTGTAAAGTATCTTTTGAGCTTTGCGGAGGAACACATGTTTCAAACACTTCAGAAATCGGATCTTTAAAAATCTTATCTGAATCTAGCATTGGATCTGGAATACGAAGGATCGAAGCGATTACTGGATTAAGGGTTTTGAATTACTTAAACGAGTTGGAAAAATCTATCATCTCTGTTTCAAAGCAATTAAAATGTACGCCAGGTGAAATATTACAAAAAATTGATGATTTATTATCTGAATTAAAGAAGAAAAATCAAGAGATTATTCTAATTAAACAAAAGGTAGCGATTAGCAATATAAATAAATTTGAAAAAAATGATATTAATATTATATCTGCGGTTATCGAAGATTATAATATGGAAGAATTACGAACAATTAGCGAAATAATCCAATCACAAAACCCTAAAAAAACAATTGCTATAGTAATTTCTAATGAAAAAGATAAAGTAAATGCTCTTCTAAAGATTACCGCCGACTTACAAAGCAAATATAATGCTAGAGAAATTTTAAATACCGGGCTCCAAGTTATTAATGGGAAAGGAGGTGGTGGATTATCCTTTGCGCAAGGCGGCGGAACAGGAAAATCGAAAATTCCGGAAATGATCCAAAATATTCTTGATGCTTTATAAAAATGCATATAGAACATATAGTTACAATAGAAGAAGATGGTATCAGAGCAGATAAACTTATAGAGAAATTATATAAGAATATTAATTATTCGCTTTTGCAAAAAATTTTTCGTAGACATAAGGTAGTTGTTAATAGAAAAAAAGGAAAAGCTTCTGATAGGATCCAATCAGGTGATATTATAAGAATTTATGCAGATATTGCAGTTGAGTCAGATAGAAAAACCACTGAAAAAAATCCTGAATATCAACAAAAACTGATAAATCAATTCAAAAAAACGATTATTTTTGAGAATGATGATTTAATTGCGATTAATAAACCAACTAAATTGGCTGTACAATTGGGAACGAAAATTTCGATATGTGTTGAAACATTTATGAAATCTTATAACAAAAATTGCAAATTAGTGCATCGTTTAGATAAAGATACTTCAGGCGTGCTGTTGATTGCTAAAAATCAGAAAACAGCGAAAAAATTAACTGAATTGTTTAGAGAAAATAAAATTAAAAAAACATATCTTGCTGTTGTAGATGGAAAGATAAAAACATCCGGCATAATAGATAATTACCTTGAAAAATCTGTAATTAGTAATGAAGAAAAAATTCGTATAGCTATATCTGGGCAGCGTGCAATAACGGAATATCAACCTATCAAACCGATTAGCAAAGATATAAAAGACGATAATAATGATAGGGATTTTCATTACACTCTGCTAGAATTAAATCCACAGACCGGAAGAAAACATCAATTACGAGTTCATTGTGCAGAAGTTTTAAAATCTCCTATTTTAGGAGATAGTAAATATAATAAAAATTCAATTCATAACGAGCTTTTTTTACACGCGTATAAAATTAAAATAGAAGAATTTGGGATTGAAATTACAGCTCCCCTGCCCAATCATTTTCCTAAGATCCAATTTGCATAAAAAATATTTTTTATGCAAATTGGATCTAAATCATAACAGTAAATTGTGCCGGCATAACAGCTTTGATCATTCCGCCATATGCACACATCAACATTGAATCGTTATTTAACATCGGACCTAATTTAGACATAATATTTGGTTTCATCGGCATCCATGGTCCTGCAGGAACTGGTATACACGGACATGGCATTCCTATTATTTTTAGCGGTAAAAACATTGGGTTAGCAGGATTATTACAGAAAACAAATGGAATAACGTTCAGGAATGGTACAAAATCAGGCATATTCCCCATAGGTCCAGCCTTTCCCATTATCATAGATGCAGGCAAAAACATTAGCGGAGTTGGAGCGGTTCCAAAAGTACAAGTTGCTAAAGCTCCGCAACACAAGCCAAATCCCATTTTGATTCCACAATACTTACTAATTGTATATAAATTAATAATACACTATTAATCATGAATTTTATATGCGATTTGCTAAATTATCGAATAAAATCAAACTATGCAGGCTTGAACTTACACGTAACTCAATAAAATTTAACAAAAACTAAATCATTTCATGAAATAATTTATATTACGAAGCCGATGTTGATTACATTGAGTTTCCATATTGGGTGTTATATGCGTGATTTTATCTCATTATCAATGTTATTGCATATCAAAAGCTTTTTAAATATTAAGATGCAACATGACATACAGTTTAAAAAATGTCTTTTTGCAATTATATTGGTTATTTTTTCAAACATTCTGAATATCGAATGCTTATATGCAAGAGTAAAGATAGGAACAGATACCTATTGTCGTTTTTGCGGACATTCTTCTGGATGTCAACTGTGTGCTCATACATACAATAAAGAAAAAAGTTTTTATATAGATGAAAGCGAAAATCTCACTCCTGATTCTAAAAGATCAAATAATTATCTTCATATAAGTTTAGATGGTATTTCATTTGGGAAAAAAAAGTCTGAAGAAACTGGAGATGAAGATGATGAGAATATAGAAGAAAATATCGATGAAGAAGAAAGCATGAGCACAGTTGAAAATGAAGATCTTGAAGGTGACATAGAAGAAGAATCGGAAGATGATGTAGATGATATTGACGATCTATCTGAAGATGAATCTGAAGAAGATAATGACACTGAAACTCAAGAGGATTCAAATGATGGAAACGATTCAGAAGATGAAATTTTAGATGAAGAACAGCAGGAAACACAAAATCCAGAAGAATCAGATACTTTAGATAATCCTAACGGAGATTTGGACGCTGCACCTAAATCAACTGATGATTTGACGATGCCAGATAATACAACAGATATGGATGCAACCTTACAATCAGCGGATAGTTTATCTGCAGATTCGAGTGGCGATATTTCTGCTACCGGCACTGACAATTATCAGGAAATTGTACAAGATGTAATCGAATATTTTAAAGAACTAGGGGTATTAGATGAAAGTAAAATGTCTCAATTGTCGAGAGGACTTAAAAATGGAATCTGTATGTCTTGTAGAACCAATGGGCTTGTTCATATCATTCCAGGAAAAAGAATGTATAACATTTGCTCAAATTGCTTTGAGCGTATGGTTGATGGTTTTATATCCAGAGGATCTGGGTACACATCACCAAACAATTTAGGAGGAGGTGCGGCTGGCATGTACTCTGGAATCAATGGGAATTCATATTCTAATACGCAGGGGATTACTAATGGAAATAGTTTTAATTCTGGTGGAAATCAGTATGTAAACGGACAAGGCATGAATGGTATGGCGGGACAAAATAATACGCCTGATGCAGCAAGCGGGATAGTTGGAGCAGCTCTAAGCAGTATCCCAGGTATGAATGGACAGCTTGAAAGTGCATTAAGCAGTGGAATATCTTCTCTATTACATAAAGATAACGTTGATTCAGGAGCAAATTCCACATCGGGAACGACAATGCCAGTTATGGGAATGGTGGACGCTAATGGATTACCGATTGCTACAACTACGCCTAATTCCACAGTTCCTGTTGCCGGTCAACCAACAACCGTGGCAGGTAGTACTGCGTCAGCAACTTCTGGAAATCAAATGGTTTTGAATGCATTAGGCCAATTAGTTCCAATGAGTTCATTAGCAGGAACATCTGCTCCATACGGATATGTTAAGAATACTGATGGCTCATTTTCACCAGCTACCTCGGAAGCTCAGGGATTAGCTGCCGGAACAGCAGCTAATAATACACCAACCAGCAAACTAGATAGCACTCTCAGTAAAGTCAGCACATCAGTTAATCAGGCCGTATCAACCGCAAATACAATAGCAACCGCAGCAACTCCAATCGCAGGATTGGCATCCAATTTAGCTACCGCAGTAAGTAGTCTTAAGACAGCAAAATCAGCGCAAAATTCTTCTACAACAAGCACAAATTCACAAACATCACAAGCAACTTCTTCAGAACAAACAACTCCAACAAAAGAAAAAACATTAAAGCAAAGGGGCTCAAACAGCAGTAGTAGTACTTCTACAAAAACTACATCAACTTCGAAAAAAAAGATGAAAAAAAGTCGTTCCTAATATAGGATTTAAAAGAATTTGAATAAAAAAACTATTGTGGTATAATCCACTCTGCCTTGATGTTCATTTACGTGATTTCATAGAAAATTAATGAGGTATATATGGCTCGTATAACTGTAGAAGATTGTGAAAAAGTTATTGAAAACAGATTCGATCTTGTAATTTTGGCGGCAGAACGCGCACGTCAAATTTTTGCTGGAGATAAAATAACCATCGAAGAAAAAAAAGATGAAAAAAAATCTGTTATAGCCTTAAGAGAAATTGCTGAAGGGAATATTTCTGTAGAAAAATTAAAAGAAAAAGTCATAGATAGGTTCAGAGCATTTTCTTTTGAGGAAGATTTCGAAGAGGATCTTGAAGAGTTAACGGAAGAAGATACATATAGTCCCTATGCTGGTATTGAAATGAAATCTTTAGAATCCGATAGTGTTTCTGTCGTAGAAGATATTCAGATTGAAGAACGAAACGACATAGAAGAATAATTATATAATTTATGTGGTTTAAGTTTCTGAATGGTTTTTTATATTCAACTGACCACAAGCTGCTAGTATATCATTTCCTCTTGTTTTCCTAATGGTTGCTCTTATTCCTTTTGCCAATAGGACTCTTAAAAAATGATGAGCCTTTTCTATTGTAGTTCCAGATAATTCGCTTCCATTCCAGCAATTGAATACAATAAGATTTACTTTGCATTTTTTATTAAAATCTCTTAAAATTCTCACGAGCTGAAATGCATCTTCGTCAAAATCATTTACTCCTGATAGCAATAAATATTCAAAGGTAACATTTTCTGTGTTACTCAATTCCAAATATTTTTTTGAAGCACTTAATATGCTACTTATGTTATATTTTTGATTTATAGGCATTAATTTTGAACGCTTTTCATCATTGGAAGCATGAAGAGAAACTGCTAGTTTTACGCCAAATTTTGATAATTTAAAAAGAGTTTCATCTACTATTCCGGAAGTCGAAACGGTTATTTTGTTTCTCGAAAAATTATGAGATTTTTCTTTTAGCAATAATTCAATAGATTTTAGTATGTTTTGCGAATTAAGAAGCGGTTCTCCCATTCCCATAAAAACTATATTGGTAATCGGATTTTGAATTTCAAATTCCTGTACAGCGTCTTTCCAGAAAAACACTTGGGACATTATCTCTGAAGAATTTAAATCGCGCAAAAATCCTTGTGTTCCTGTGTGACAGAATTTACATCCGAGCGCACACCCTGCTTGAGAGGAAATGCAAATTGTATTTCTTTTTTCATCTGGAATAAAGACGGTTTCTATTTGTGTCCCATCAATAAACTCCAATAGTGCTTTTTTTGTTCCATCAGACGATTCCTGCATAACTATGTATTGTGGCCTGTCGATAGAAAAAAAATTATCTAAAGCTTCGCGAGTTTTTTTAGAAAGATCACTCATTTCATTAAAAGATTTTGCAAGTTTTATGTGAATCCACGGAAATACTCGCTTAGCATCTAAAATAGAAAAACCATTTTCCAGAAAAATATTTTTTAAATTCTCAAATGGCAATCCAAGTAAATTTTCTTTGTTTTTCAATTGATTATCTTTTCTTATCTTCATAGCCGCTTCGTGCAAGAAAATCAGCGCGAGCATTAAACTCGTTTTCCGCATGTCCTTTAACCCAATGCCATGAAATTCTGTGTTTAAACGATAAATTTAACAATTTAATCCATAATTCTTTGTTTTTTACAGGTTTTTTCTCGGATGTTTTCCATTCGTTTTCTATCCACTTGCTAATCCAATTTGTAATACCATCTTTTACATATTTACTATCAGTATAAAGTTTGACTTTGGATGGCTGATCTAAGCTCTCTAATGCCATTATTGCGGCCATTAATTCCATTCTATTGTTTGTAGTATTTTCTTCGTATCCTGAAAGCTCTGTTTTTTCATCACTACTATATATAACCAAAGCTCCCCACCCTCCTGGTCCGGGATTCCCACTGCATGCACCATCAGTATATATAATGACTTGATCTGCCTCGTGAGATTTTGCAAAGATGTTATTTTCCATGATAGAACACATATTTTCTTTAAGTAAATTTTCAGAAATTCCATAAAAAACATATGCAGCAGATCCAGTATGCGAATAGCTGTTATCTTCATGTATATCGATCTGCAAACTTCCACCTCGTTGCTGTACAATAACAGACTTAGAATCAATAAGACCATTGTTAGATGCAGATATAGCAGCTGCACATGCTCCGCTTCCGCATGCTAATGTCAAACCGCACCCTCTTTCAAAAACAAATAATTCAATTTTTGAATCGGATAGTATTCTTACAAAACAAACGTTTACTCTATTCTTAAATAAACAACTAATTTCAATTTGCGATCCTATGCTTTTTATCTGCTCAATTGAAGGCATCTGTTTTACAAATAATACAACATGTGGATTTCCTACAGAAATCGCTGAGATATGATATACATCAATATCATTAATTATTTTTTGTAAATCAGATTGTTTAGTTAAATTACGCGCATTTTTTATTTCATTTGAAAGACCTATATCTGAATGTTCAAAGCTCGCCTTTTCACATAAAATAGAAATATTTTCATCATTAACTATTTGAACATTAAATGTTTTTGTATGCGCCTTAATAATACAGCTAGAGATATTTTTTAGTTTTCTCATTAATAATCCGATGCAACGAGCTGCATTGCCACATATTTCTGCCTCACTTCCATCAGCGTTAAAAAATAAAACATTAACCCTATCTTTATATTCGGAAGAATATAAAACGACTAAATCACACCCGATTCCTAAAGTTCTATCACAAATAGCTTTGTAAAATTCTTGATTAAATGAAATTTGCTCTATGAATTGCGATGTATCTATCAACACAAAATCATTACCCAAAGATTGCATTTTATGAAAAGTAAACTTCATTTAATCGTTACTCAATATTTTTTTAGTAATGATTTTTCCATATTCTACTGCAGGCTGATCAAAGGGATTTACGTCAATTAACTTACATACGCAAACGACTTCTAACATAAAATGCATAAATAATGATCCGATTACTTCTCCTGTAATATATGGAATTTTTATTTTTCTAATGTTGCGTTTTTTTTCCAAAATCGAAGTTGTGGTCGCCTCATATTGAGCATTGAAAATTTCGGATACTTTTTTATTTTTCAGATAGTTAAAACGCTCTGGTATATAGATACTACTATCTATAGTAAGTGCGCTATTAAATTCTTCTATAAAAAAAGTAAAACATTTATCATTTGTGCCATCAAGATATAGCTGTAGCTGGCTATGCTGATCTATTGAGCCAATTGCTGTTAATGGGGTAATTCCATTCCCATTTTTTCCTGAGCTTTCAGCATATAATTGAGCTAACCAATTGGCAAAAAATGATAATCTATCTGAATAAACAAACGAAACGTGCTGTGTAAGCATGTTTTTAAAACTTTGAGCAATAAAAGCTGATCCACTTTTTGCAATATCAGAATTATTTAGAATTTCCCTGCTGCCTGATCTGATTTTAATAGGATCGATGCCACACATTAATGCTGGTAGCATACCGACTATCGAAAATACTGAAAATCGTCCACCGATTGTTTTCGGATGATCTAAACACAAAAAATCAAATTCAGAGGCAATCTGTTTTAATGACGACGGCTTATCCTCTGTAATAATTATTACAGATTCTGAGACATTGATGTATTTTGAATTTTCTTTTAATTGAGCTATCATAAGAATCAATTGACTAATGGCTTCTAAAGTTTCTCCCGTTTTTGAAATGCATAAAACACCTGTTTTTGAAAAGTCAGCCTGAGAAATGACTTTCTCTAATGTATTTGGATCTAAATTACTTATAAATTTTATTTTATTCTTTAATTTGCCATTCTCGGATATAGCATGAATACATTGTCCTCCAAGACTTGACCCACCTGTTCCAATAATCAAAAAATTATCAAACTGCAACCATTTTTGCAGTCTAGGATTTTCTAAACATTTTAAGTCAGCTCTTTCATTGACTATGGAAAAACAATCTAAGCTTTTTATTTCATCTAAAAAATCAAAATTAAATTCTGAAAGTTTTTTGGGAGATAAAATTTCTTGAGAAAACATACTTATAGCCTATTTTTATTCGTTTCAGGTATTATTACTGAAATTACTGATGGATCATGTGCAAATATTTCTTTTGCTTGAGTATTTATCTCATCAATATTATATGTTTCTACAAATTTGGGATAATCCCTTATAAATTCATAATCATAAAAAGCACCGAGTTTTTTAGAAATCCTATCAACAGCATCTATCATATCAATACCAACTAGATTAGATGCTTTATGTAACTTTTTAGAAGCAATTTTTGCTTGTTCTTTTGCTATGCCATCTGAAGCTATACACTTTATTTCTGATAAAACTGCTGTGACTACGTCATCTATATTATTTTGATTTTTTGCTGTAACAGTTATACAAAAATCACCATAATCATGATTCCAAAATGAGTAGCAAAAAGAAATTGTAGAGACCATTCTTTGTTTTTCGATCAGGCTGTTATGCAACGATTCATCCAATGAATTAATAAAAATTTCTGTATTTAATGCTTTGCTTTTCTCTTGCCTGTAATTTGGAATTCTCCAATAAAATTCTATGATAGGTACAGCCGCCTGATTGCTGTGTTTCAAGATTTTTGTTGTCGACCCATGATGCGAAGGCTCCTGCAGTCTATTGATTTTAACATCTTCTTTTGTTGATTGAATATTAAAGTACTTTTTGATTAATGTGACGCTGTCTTTTTTGTTAACATTTCCCGCGATTATGATGTTTACTCTTTTATTTGTATAATATTGCTTTTTAAAATTATTAATATCTTCAACTGTAATAATTTTTAAATCATCATGAGTGCCACATACACTAGCGCCGTATTTAGAATGCCAAAATAAAGCCTTTCTTGCTTCTTTGCGTAAAACAAGTTTGTCTATCTGATCTTCGTTTGTAATACTTTGCTTAATCTCTTGTTTGCAATTTTCTAATTCATCGTTTGAAAAAACAAAATTTGAAAAAACAGAACCTAGATTTTTCAGAAAACCATCTAAATTATCCTGTTTTCCATAAAAATAATACACACTCTGATCATACCCAACATATGAGTTGCATTCTGAACCATAGTGTAGGGAATGCGCGCTATCGTTTAATTTTTTTACAAAAACTTTTGATAATAAATTCGCGACTCCATTTTTTTCTATTTCATCGACGCTACCTACGGATATACAAAGCATTACCAGTATAGATTCTGATTGGGTCGTATCTATAAAGACAACAGAAATATCGTTATCCAATTTTTCTATAGAGCTGTAACGACATTCTTGAAGAATTTTATTTGCATTAGATGTAGAGAATAATAAAGATAAGAAAATACTAAAAGCAAACTTTTTAAGCATAAAATTTAGTCTCCTATCATCTATCTTGAGTTATTTATTGCTGTTATATGAAGGATCCAAACAAGGAGGTACCAATAAATTATTATGAGTTTTTTGTTCTTCTGTATTAATAGTCTTGTTTTCTTGACCGCCACAGGCAGTTAGAATTAAAAGTGTTGTTAGAAAAAAGTAATTCTGTTTCTTCACGTTTTTTCTCCAAAAGAAATAAAAAATAAAATAGCAGCACCAATAACAATAGCGCTATCCGCTATATTAAATGCAGGCCAATGATATCCACATAAGTGAAAGTCCAAAAAATCGATAACCGCGTCAAAGACAATTCTATCGATCATGTTTCCGATCGCTCCGCTTATTATTAACGCCGCTGGTAGCATATAATATTTATTGCGGTTTGCCCAAATAAATACAAATATCATAACAACAATGGCAATTAATATCAAAACAACAGAAGGAATAACACCTCTTAACATTCCAAAAGTTATACCGTTATTTTTCACCATAACAATATTGAAAAACGGGAATACATAGCAACTTTCTCCTAAGGTCATTGAATTTATAACCAGCCACTTTGAAATTTGATCGCTTAACAAAATAAAAAACGCTAAAAATGTAATTAATTTCTTTGAGTTAAGACTTTTTGACATCTTTCGCATATTTGGTCTTTCAAATTAGTAGTAATTTTCCAACATCTTTCACACTTTTGCCCCTCTGCTAGATCTATAACAACACCTATATTTTTCAAATCATCACTAACAAACGCCTCTTGTGGAATTGCTGTTTTTTTTATTTTAAATTCTGATGTAATTGTCACTTCCTTCCAAAAATCATCACATGAAATCGGAATTATATTTTCTGGATCATAAATTGTTATGCAAGCCTGTAAACTGGATCCCAATATTTTATCTTTTCTGGCGATTTCCAAAGCGGCTGTTACAGATTTGCGAATTTCTTTCACCCTATTAATTTTATTAAATAATTCAAGATTGATACACTGCTCATTCAAAGATATAAATTGTTCCAGATGAACACTTGATGTTTTATGCAAACTTAGCCAAGCTTCTTCCGAAGTGTAAACTAAAATTGGAGCTAACCTTCTAACTAAATGTTGGAACAGAATATACAAAACCATGCGATATGCTTTGCGTTTTTTATCACTCTTATGATCACAATATAAACAATCTTTTCTGATATCAAAGAAAAACATTGATAAATCACCCGAACAAAATGTATGTAATATAGTAAAATATCTGTTTATATCGTATTTATCTATACATTGATCTAGTTCGGTTTCAATCTCATATAATCTATGTAAAACCCATTTTTCGAGATCTGGAAAGTCATCGTAGGAAACTTTTTCAGCATCATGATCATATTTCGAAAGAGCGCCCAGCATATATCTTAATGTATTGCGGATTTTGCGGTATACATCTTCGAGCTGCTTTAGAATATTTAATCCAAGTTTAAGATCTTGCGTAAAGTCACTGCTGGCAACCCACATTCTAAAAATATCCGCGCCCCAATTTTGCACTACCTCATCTAACGTGATTACATTTCCTAAAGACTTTGACATTTTTTTACCATTCTCATCGACTATAAATCCATGAGTTAACACCGACTTAAATGGAGAATTCCCAAAGACGCCACAAGAATTCAAAAGAGAATGCTGGAACCAGCCTCTATGCTGATCTGATCCCTCAAGATAAATATCTGCTTGTACCGAGTGATCATCTTTTCTTAAAACATACGCATGCGTTGAAGCGCTTTCAAACCAGACATCCATGGTATCCATGCTCTGCTCATAGTCAGCAGAATCGTATTTTTCACCAAGAAAATCTTCTGCATTTCTCGAAAACCAAGTGTTTGATCCTTCTTTTTCAAAAATTTCTGCAATACGATTTATAACTTCAGTATCTCTTAATGGTTCTCCGGTTTTCTTCTCAATAAATAGAGGCATTGGAACTCCCCAGACTCTCTGGCGGGAAATACACCAGTCTCCTCTGGATTCAACAAATGCTTTTATGCGGTTATATCCCTGCTTTGGAATCCAATTTACTTTTTCGATTTCTTCTAACGCTTTTTTGCGAAGTCCTGTATTATCCATACTCAAGAACCATTGCGGAGTTGTTCTAAAAATTAACGGCGCCTTCGATCTCCAAGAGTGAGGATAGCTGTGTACAATTGTAGTTTTAAATAATAAAGCATCAACCTCTTCTAATGTTTGAAGTATTTCTTTTTCTACTTTAAATATGTGTTTTCCAGCAAATAATGGTACATGGTCATGATAATATCCATTTCCGCCAACATTTTGCAGCACAGAGATTCCATGCTTTTTGCAAATCTGAAAATCCTCAACTCCGTGCTCCGGAGCTGTATGAACCAATCCGGTACCAGATTCTATCTCAACGTGTTCTCCATGTAAAAGTTGAACATCAAAATCGTATCCAGATAAGCATAAAGGGTGGCAGCAAACTGTTCCCTCCAGCAATTCACCACTGAATTCTTTTATCACCTTGCATTCTAAAGATGTGGTTGCCTTGAAGGCTTCAACCAAATCTTTAGCAACTATGATTTTCCTTCCGAGAGCTTCTAATAAACAATATGTAATTTGTTTTGAATATGCGATGGCTCTATTCCCAGGAATTGTCCAAGGCGTTGTCGTCCATATCACACAATACGCATCTCGCAAAAAATCTTGTTGTGAGAATTTTATTTTAAACGCAAGATAAATACTTGTGGATTTTTTGTTCATATATTCAATTTCTGCATCTGCTAAAGCGGTTTCTTCAACAACCGACCAGAATACAGGACGCTCTCCACGACAGAAAGTTCCATCTATAATAAATTTACCAATTGCTCTAATAACAGCTGCTTCAGCTTCATAACTCATTGTAAGATAAGGATTTTCCCAATCTCCATTTACTCCTAGTCGTTTAAATCCCTCTCTTTGGATATTTATCCAATATTCCGCAAATTCCTTACACATATTTCTAAAATCTGGAATTGATATATCTTTTTTATTGATATTTTTTTCACGCAACTGTTCTTCCACTTTCCACTCGATAGGAAGTCCATGACAATCCCATCCTGGAACATAAGGAGCATCGAGTCCCTGCATCTGTTTCATACGGACAATTATATCTTTTAAAACTTTATTCATAGCAGTGCCAGCATGAGGATTGCCATTGGAAAATGGGGGGCCATCATGTAGAATAAATTGTTTTTTCCCGTCAGAACTCATTCTTAGTTTTTGATATATATCCAAGCCTTTCCAATATTCCAAAAGCTCAGGCTCTTTTTTGGATAAAGATGCGCGCATTTGAAAATTAGTCTCAGGAAGAAAAATAGTATCCTTAAAATTTATAGGCATAGTAGTATTTATCCAAATATTTTAATAGAATGCAATCAAACGCTTCATATATCATTAGAAACTAGATATAAAACATGGCAATGTCAATTGATTACCGCGTATCGATAATTAATTTTTTAAATTGTGTTATTTTTATTATAGCATTTGAGTTTGTTATAGAATTATGTTATTTAATATTGGTCTGTTCAGGAATTATAAAGAGATGAATATTTTACAAAAATTTGAAAAACAGGAACAAGAGAGATTATCAGTCAACAGAGCGATTCCGGATTTTGCTCCAGGAGATACACTGAAAGTATTGGTAAAAGTTGTTGAAGGAGAAAAAGAGCGCATGCAATCTTTTGAGGGAGTTTGCATTGCGAGGCGTAATCGTAGTATAGGATCCTCCTTTACTGTAAGAAAAATCTCATTTGGCGAAGGAGTTGAGAGAGTTTTTCCTCTTTATTCTCCAAATATTAAAATTGAAGTTATTAGACATGGTGTTGTTCGCAGAGCAAAATTGTATTATTTACGCAGTAGACTTGGAAAATCAGCAAGAATTGTAGAAAAAAACACATATACAAAAAATAAAAATGTTGCTTCCGAAGTAAGTAGTACTGAGCAAACTATATCTGAATAAATAAGGTATATTGATTTTGAAGATTTCACAAGAAAAATGCAAAAAATGCTTATCCTGTATTGAAATATGCCCCGTTAAGGCCATATCAGAAAAAAATAGCCGTATTGAAATAGATTATGAAATATGTCTAGGGTGTGGATGTTGTACATCAACATGTCCTGAAGAAGCTATTACCTACGATTAATTTTTATTATTTGGAGTGATGTGATGTTGTCTTTTTTGTTAGCCATTCATTTTGTATTAACGCTTTCTATAATAGGTTTAATCCTCCTTCAGAAACACGATTCTGATGGTGCTCTCGGTTCGAGTGGAGGCGGAGCTGCAAGCGGAATGTTTTCAGTTCGCGGTCAGGCAAATATTTTAACACGAGCGACCGCTGTTTTAATGACTATATTTATAATAAACTGCTTAGTAATGGCGAAAATGGTAAAACATACTCCAGCACAAGGATCTATCATTGATAAAGTAGCCAGCGAATCGGCTAGTACAGCGCCGGTAAAATCTATTGCAGATAAAGCTGTTCCTCCTGATCAAAAAGCAAATTCTTTGCCAATGAATCAAGTAAATGATGTGAAAAATACAACTAAAGTTCCAGCAAAGCCTAAAAAATAGGAGGATAGCAATGCAGAACACAATTAAAATTGGGAATATTTCAGTATCCAATAATAATCCTATAATATTAATTGCCGGTCCATGTGCTATGGAAAACAGAGATATGGCTCTGAGACATGCTGAACACCTTAAAAAATTAACAGATGAATTAGAAATTCCTTATATTTTTAAATCGTCATTTGATAAAGCTAATAGATCGAGTTTATACGCAAAAAGAGGAATGAAATTAAATGATGCATTAAAGGTATTTCAAGAAATTAAAAAAACTTTTGGATGTTTAACGGTTACAGACGTTCACGAATCGTCCCAATGCAAGTCAATTGCAGAAGTTGTCGATGTTTTGCAAATTCCTGCCTTTTTGTGTCGTCAAACAGATTTGCTTACGGCAGCCGCGCAAACAAAAAAGACTATCCATATCAAAAAAGGGCAATTTCTCGCTCCATGGGATATGAAAAATGTCTGTAAAAAAATAATTGAATCCGGAAATAGTTCAATAATGCTCTGTGAACGAGGAACTTGTTTTGGATACAATCGACTTATTTCGGATATGCGATCGCTAAAGATAATGGCAGATTTCGGATATCCTATTATATTTGACGCGACTCATTCTGTTCAAGAACCCGGAGGGCTTGGTGAATCTAGCGGGGGAGTAAGAGAGCACGTCGAGCTATTAGCAAGAGCAGCCGTATCTATCGGAGTAGCGGGAATATATATTGAAACACATTCTGATCCAAATAACGCATATTGCGATGGCCCTAATATGATACCACTTCATGCAATGAAAGATTTTCTGATTTCCATAAAAAAATTTGATGAACTTGCTAAAAATTCGAGATATACAGATATGTCATGCTGATTTGAGTAATAATGATATATTTTTCCTCGCCATCAATTAATAAAAACATAAGATTTATCATATCCAATATTGTATGGATTTGTGTCGCAGGATATTTTATATATCATATATTTACTGGCGCACGTGGCGCGGTATCGTGGGCTTTGCTAACTAGAGAGGTAGAAACTCTTGAGAGAGAGTTGAAAAATCTCAAAGAAGACAATGCTTTTCTTGAAAATAAAATTAGTTTATTAAGAAACGATAATCTAGATTTGGATCTATTAGAGGAACAAGCACAGAACATTCTTGGATTTTCGTATGAAAATGACATAATTGTACTCTTACCGCATCAAAATAAATAAAAAAATTCATTAATTTAAATTACAATTCATTTTATTATGAATTGTATGTGCTTCGGATAATTCAGATAAAAATCTTGATGGCATATTTGTCTGCCATTGATTGTATATTTTTCGATTCATTGCATATGTAATAAAAGCATATTTTCTAGCTCGAGTAATTCCAACATAGGCAAGTCTTCTTTCTTCCTCAAGATTCCCTTCTTGCAGGCTCAGGGTATGTGGGAAAATCCCCTCCTCCCAGCCAGCAAGAAACACCACATCGAATTCTAATCCTTTCGCACTATGGAGAGTCATTATATTTACCAGATCGTCCGTAGTGTTTTTCTGCGAATCCATAACTAAGCTCACATGCTCGATGAATGTTTGAAGATCATTATAGTCCTCAATAGCAATCAGTAATTCTTTCAGATTTTCTATTCTTGATTGCGCTTCTAAAGTTTGTTCGTTATTCAATGCTGAAATATATCCTGTTTCATCAATAATAATCTTTGCGATTTCTGCGGGCCGCAAATCATTACGTTCTTTCATGGAATTCATAAAATCAAAAAAATCTGAAAGAGATTGTTTTAATGTCGGTCGTAAAGTGCCTGATAATAGCATCTCATTTGCTGCTTGATATAAGGAGATGTTGCGCTCTATGGAATATTGATGAAATTGAGACATGGTCGATGCACCGATTCCTCTTTTGGGAACATTTATAATACGTTCAAATGCTAAGCTATCGTTTGGTTGATATATTAACCTCATATAAGCAATAATATCCTTAATCTCTTGGCGATCATAAAATTTTAACCCACCAACAACTTTATAAGGTAATCCATACGCGATCATTCGATCTTCGAATTCTCTTGTTTGAAACCCTGCTCGAACCAAAATCGCCATATTTCCGTAATTAGTATAATTTCTACGAAAATATTCTATTTTATCGGCAACGATTTTGGCTTCTTCAAATCCATTGTATGTACGTTGTATTAAAACTTTTTCTCCGTTATTTCCTTCTGTCCATATGGTTTTTCCAAGACGATTTTCATTCTTTGCTATTAGAGATGCAGCAGCACCAAGAATATGTCCATCAGATCTGTAATTTCTCTCTAGTTTTACAATTTTTGTATTTACAAAATCCTTTTCGAATCGCAGAATATTTCCGATTTCTGCCCCACGCCAACTGTATATCGCCTGATCATCATCTCCGACACAGCATAATCCATTTCCGGACGGAGACAGCATCCTCAACCACAGATATTGCGAGATATTCGTATCTTGATACTCATCCACTAATATATATTTGAATTTCTTGCGATATTTTTGTAGAACATCCTGATTTTCTTTAAATATTTGAATTATATACATAAGCAAATCGCCGAAATCCACAGAATCATAACTTCTAATACGTTCTTGATATATTTTATATACTTTTCCTTCTGAGGATGAAGTATTTATGCGTAAGTCGTTATGTTGGATTCCACTATCTTTCCATCTTGAAATTTTTGCTGCAAATCCGTTTGCCATTTTTTTGTCGATATTAAGTTCTTTCAGAATTTGTCTGACAACTTTCAATTGATCATCAGAATCTATAATTGTAAAATCCCTACTGATTCCCACTAAATCAGAATGTTGTCTAAGGATTTTTGCGCATATAGAGTGAAATGTTCCAAGCCAAACTCCATCCGCTCCTGAAATAATTCCAAAAAGTCGCTCTTTCATTTCCCGCGCAGCTCTATTGCTGAATGTTACCGCCAAAATTTGTGAAGGAAATGCATATCCGTTTTCAATAATGTAGGCTATTTTAGTGGTCAATACTTTGGTTTTTCCGGTTCCTGCCCCTGATAAAACAAGCAAAGCTTTATCAAGAGTACTGACGGCCTCCAGTTGTTCCGGGTTTAAAGAATTTAATAAATCGCTATTCATGGCGATTATGATTTTTACATTAATATAAACCGCTGTCTAATTATTTTTTGAATAGTACTGAAAAAATGGCTATTCTATTATAGCATCTAAGAAAGATAGTATATGTATACGTTTACATATCAATTTATTTCTAATCAAGGCAATGTAGAATTTTTGAAAGCCACTATGATGGGGCCTAATGCAATGCGGATATCTGAAGAATTGGCGTCATGTTTAGACATTCGAGATAGTATGCGAATACTTGATCTTGGTTGTGGATATGGTCTTTCTAGCTTATTGCTGTCTAGAAAATATGGATCTACAGTTTTTGCTGCCGATTTGTGGATTTCGCCAACCGAAAACTATAAGAATTTTCAAATTCTTGGAATTGATGATAAAACTATTCCACTTTTTGTTGATGCAACTAAAACACTCCCTTTTGCAAATGGTTACTTTGATATTATATTTAGTATAGATTCTTACCATTATTTTGGTCACTCACCAGAAATGCTTCCATCACTTATTTCTTATGTGAAAAAAGGAGGCTGTATCGCAGTAGCGGTTCCCGGCTTACAAAGAGAATTTGAAAATGGTACTCCAGATGAATTAAAACCGTTTTTGCCTGACAACGCGAATTTCTATACTCTAAATTGGTGGAAAGATTTATGTGGTAAAGTAGAAGGCATTGAAATTACAGACTGCGGCAAAATGGCTTGTTGCAAGCAAACTTGGGATGAATGGTTAACCAGTTCCAATCCATATGCTGTTAGAGAGAGAGAAATGATAAAAGTCGAAAATGGTAATTATTTTAATATCATTCAATTGATTGCAAAAATCATTTAATGATTCTATTTATTAGCAAGATAAGTTGAGTTATAATATAAGTTTGTTTTTGAATAGAATATAAACAACAGCGTAATTAATATTAATTGCGCTGTTGTAAGTATAATTAAAAGAAAAATCGACTATTTCAATTCAACTTTTGCGCCTGATTCTTCTAGCTTTGCTTTCATTTTCTGAGCTTCATCTTTTGATACTGCTTCTTTTACCGCTTTTGGAGCAGATTCAACAAGTGCTTTCGCTTCTGTCAATCCAAGTCCAGTAAGTTCTCTTACGACTTTAATTACTCCTATCTTAGAAGCTCCGGCTTCTGTCAAGATAACATCAAATTCCGTTTTTTCTTCAACAGCTGCAGCTCCGCCTGCTGGTGCAGCAGCAGCAACTGCGACTGGGGCTGCTGCAGAAACTCCCCAGACTTCTTCTAATTTTTTGCTTAATTCAGCAGCTTCTAAAACTGTCAACTTTGATAATTCTTCAACGATTTTATCTAAATTTGTAGCCATTTTTATCTCCTATTTATTTACTACTATTTATTTTTTGGAATACGCACTTAAAACACGTGCAATCTGAGATGCTGGTGCTTGCAATAATGTAGCCATACGCTGTGCTGGCGTTTGGATAACCGCGATAACCTTGGCGCGAAGCTCATCCATAGATGGCAATTGAGACAGCGCTTTAACATCGTTCGCACTCAATAAGCTACTGTTGTATCCACCACATATAACAGTTATCTTACCTTCACTTTTCGTAGCGTATCCTTGTATAACTTTTGCAGAATCAGTAATGTTCTTAGAAAAAACAAGAGCTGTCTGACCTCCAAGATGAGGCAAAACACACTCAAAAGAAGTATCTTTCACCGCTAATCTTGCAAGAGTATTCTTACAAACAAGATAGCTGGCTGACGCTTCTCTCAGTTGCTTTCTAATAGATTCTGTGTCTGCAACCGTCATTTTGTTTTGATTTACGACGAATACAGCTTCGCTTTTTTCAAAACGCTGCTTAATCTCCGCAATCACCTCTGGTTTTTTGCTTTTTTCCACAGTTTTCTCCATATAAAAAACAGAGAATATCGAATTTCATTGATTGAAGAATTAGAAAAACAATTCAGCCAATCTACAACGGCACAAATTAAGTTTTGAAAATACATTCAAAACACCGATGGTCTTCGATAGACTCAATACCGCCATTATTCATGACGGAATTTCATAATATCAGATATTAGAAAGCAAAAACTTCGCTATTATCTAATTTTAATCCAACGCCCATAGTACTGGAAACCGTAACGGATTTCAAGTAAGAACCTTTTACAGTCGCTGGTTTCGCTTTTACAACCGTTCCCACGAAAGCCTTGATATTTTCTTCAATTTTTTCTTTCGTGAAACTAATCTTGCATAATCCGGCATGAACAATCCCAGCCTTGTCTAAGCGATATTCCACCTGCCCTGCTTTGGAGCTTTTAACAGCCACAGCAACATTCGGAGTTACGGTTCCAAGCTTTGGATTAGGCATTAATCCTTTTGGTCCCAAGACTTTTCCGAGGCGACCCACAATACCCATCATATCAGGACTTGCTATGCAGATATCAAACTCAATATCTCCTGCACTGATTTTATCAGCAAGATCTTCTGCACCGACAAATTCAGCTCCTGCGTCTTTTGCCTCGTCAGCTGCCGCTCCTCTTGCAAAAACAGCAACGCGTACATTTTTTCCAGTTCCTGCGGGCATGGAAACCATACCTCTGATATTCTGATCTGCATTGCGGGGATCTACATTCAGATTTATCGCAACCTCTACAGTTTCATCAAATTTACAAACGGTATTTTCTTTCAGAAACGAAACAGCTTCCGATAAACTATACATTTTGTTTTTATCAAATTTATCAGCAATTTTTTTATATCTTTTTCCGGAACAAGCCATTATTGTACGACCTCCAACCCCATTGAACGCGCAGATCCGATAATCATCATACTTGCCGCATCAACATCATTTGCATTCAAATCTTTTATCTTTTTTTCTGCGATTTCTTTTATCTGACTCATGGTTATGCTGCCAGCCTTCCCTCCTCTACCTGGAGCAGAAGAACCTTTGTTTACGTTAGCTGCTTGCTTTAAGTAATAAGAAACCGGCGGTAATTTTATTATAAATGAAAATGTTCTGTCACCATAAGCAGTGATAACTACCGGAAGCGGCGTTCCTGCTTCATAATTTTGCGTTTGGGCATTAAACGCTTTACAAAATTCCATAATATTTAACCCTCTCTGTCCCAGTGCCGGACCAATTGGAGGAGATGGGTTTGCCTTTCCTGCTGGTACTTGCAGTTTTACATACCCTACAATCTTTTTAGCCATAAAACCTCAACATGCGTATTAGACTATTGCTTTTACCACATACATCTTGTTTTTGCAAGCAGATCCAATGCTGAAATTGAAGAAAAAAGAATAAAAAAATAATAAGCTGAAGTGTAAAAAACATTATTAGAAAGGAAAACAAAAACCGCTAAGCCATTACAGAAAGCGGTCTTTTAAATTCTAACAAGAAAGTACAGCTATCTTCCTCTTCCAGTTGTGGTCGCTGCAGTCTGCGCCGGTACCGTTGTCTGATATACAGTTGGTTGCACCACTGCTGGATATGAAGTCGCTGTTACGCCGACTTGTTGCTGAGTCGTTAGCTGTAAACCAGCTTGCGTTGCAGCGTTCCTTGCTTCTATTACCAAGACATTTGCGCTATTAACATAATTCTGAGCATTCATTATTTTCGTTGGATTATTCTGTTGAGTCATATTGATATGATTATGGTAAGCTTCAGCTGTTTTTAAATAATTTTCCGCACTGCTAAAATAAGATTGAGCGTAATGTTGGCGCATATTAATATCGTTTTTATATTGATTCCAATAATTTTTTGCGTTTTCCGCAAGCATTCTAGCATTTTCAACTTGTTGCAAAGTGGCGACACCAGCGTTTACAGCGGCATTTCCCACTGCGCCTTTAACTATGTTTCCAACAAAGCCTCCAATACTTGTCGCAAAACCTTGCAAGTTAGTGTTTGCAGACTCTGCTTCGTTTATATAGAATAATGCACCTAAACATAGTGGCAAAAAGTATTTTAAATTTTTCATATTTCTCTCCAAGTATTTTATTGATTTATACTATCAACAAAACATTAATTTTTGCTTAAGAAGCAAAAGAAAACATGCTTTTAAACGACAAAGAAGATCAATACTGAAAATATCAATCTTCTCTATCAGAACATAAGTAAAACTCTATCAGATTTGCTTCTTTTGTTTCTTCTCAATAAGCTCAGCATCACATTTCGGGCAGAATTTATGCTCACCGGGAATATATTGATGCTTAGGACAAATTGAAAATGTTGGAGTAATAGTGAAATAAGGTAAACGAAAGTTTTCAACGACTTTTCTTACTAATTTTCCACAAGCCTTTGCGCTGGAAATTCTTTCTTTCATATACAAATGCATAACTGTACCACCAGTATATTTTCTTTGAAGTTCGTCCTGCATTTTGAGAGCCTCAAAAGCGTCTTCGGTATAGTCTCCCGGCAATTGACTTGAGTTTGTGTAATATGGCATTTCCTTCGTACCAGCTTGAATAATATCGGGAAAACGCTTCTTATCTTCTTTTGCAAAGCGATATGTCGTTCCTTCTGCTGGCGAGGCTTCAAGGTTATACATGTGTCCGGTTTCCTCTTGGAATTTTACCAAAATCTCACGGATCTTATCTAAAAATCTTATAGTCATACTATGACCATAATCATCAGTTATATTATGCTTACCATTTGTAAAGTTACGAATCATTTCGTTAATGCCGTTGACTCCTATAGTAGAAAAGTGATTTCTCAGGGTACCAAGATATCTTTTTGTATACGGAAATAATCCGTTATCCATATACATCTGTATAACCTTTCTTTTGATTTCGAGACTCGTTTTCGCGAAATTCATAAGCTCTTCCATTCGCCTCATGAGAGCTTCTTCATCGCCTTTATATAGATATCCCAGACGTGCGCAGTTGATTGTCACAACACCGACAGACCCCGTTTGCTCTGCAGAGCCAAATAAACTGTTTCCACGTTTCAACAATTCGCGTAGATCAAGCTGTAGACGGCAGCACATAGATCTTACCATGGAAGGATCTAAATCTGAATTGACGTAATTTTGGAAATATGGCAAACCATATTTAGCTGTCATTTCAAATAAAAGTGACGCATTTTCGCTTTCCCATGGAAAATCTTTTGTAATATTGTAAGTCGGAAGCGGGAACGTGAATACACGACCATTCGCATCACCTTCGGTCAAAACCTCTATATACGCCTTGTTAATCATGTCCATTTCTTTTTGCACATCGCCATAAGTGAAATTGGCTTCTTTTCCACCTATCAATGGGACAGTATTTTTTAAATCTTCTGGACATACCCAATCGAAAGTTAAGTTCGTAAACGGAGTTTGAGTACCCCATCTTGATGGTACGTTAAGATTATAGATAAATTCTTGAATACATTGTTTTACAATGTCATATGGTAGATTATCGACTTTAACAAAAGGGGCTAGATATGTATCAAATGAACTAAAAGCTTGAGCGCCAGCCCATTCGTTTTGAAGTGTCCCTAAAAAGTTAACCATTTGCCCGACAGCGCTCGTTAAATGTTTAGGAGGCTTCGCTTCCGCTTTTCCTGGAACACCATTCAATCCTTCGTTCAAAAGCATTCTCAACGACCACCCCGCGCAATATCCAGAAAGCATATCGAGATCGTGTATGTGATAATCGCCATTTCTATGTGCCGCTGCAACATAATCAGGATACACTTTATTTAGCCAATAGTTAGCAGTCATTTTTCCTGAAATATTTAAAATCATACCTCCGAGTGAATACCCCTGATTTGCGTTGGCATTGACTCGCCAATCTAGTTTATCAAGATATTCATTTACAGATAAAACAACGTCAACAAGATTTTTTTTATCGCGCCTAAGCTCTCCGCGTTTCTCACGATAAACGATATATGCTCTTGCGGTTTTAAAATAATTTTCACTTATTAATGTTTGCTCAACGATATCTTGAATTTGCTCAATTTCAGGTGGAGTATTATCATATCTATGCTTTAATATCTTCAAAATTTTGAAAGTAATATGCCTTGCTTCTGGCTCCGAAAACTCTCCTGTTTCAATTCCTGCTTTTTTTACAGCATTTACGATTTTTTCGGAATCAAACGCTACTTTTGTGCCATCTCTTTTTAAAATGAACTCTGGTTTACTAAAATTGACCAACATTGCATTTTTAAGATTGTTCATTATGAATCTTCCCTTTTTTAATTAAGCAACCATACAAAAACATCACTTAGCACATTATCCAAATAATCTGCCGCAAAAATATCAGCTAGATACTGACTTCCTTTAATAATTCTATAATTGATATAGGGATCATATATCATTCAGAAAATAAAGTCATCATTTATATCCATCATTTTTTTATGAAAAGCATTGAAATTACATAGAATTTTCCTTAATAAAGGAATGTTTTTGACGATAATTCTTACGAGAAATAAAATAACCAACTGAAATTAGATTACTTTATAGCGAGCGATATAGTAGAAAAAACAATAAACAATCGACTTTTATGTATCAATTAGTGGATTAAAAATTTTTTGATTTCCAAAAGAAACAAAAGTTAATTTTATCCAAAATAAAATTTGAAAATACATTATCACTTTCTTAAAACTAATCTCAAGGGTATTCCATATAAAACAAATGATTCCCGCAGTCGATTAAGCAAATATCTCTCATAACTTATTGGAAGTTGTTCGATTTTGTTCGCAAATATAACGAATGTTGGAGGCTTGATATTTGTTTGTGAAATATATTTCAATTTTATTGGGAATCCATTTACAAGCGGAGGCGGATTTTGCGCAACAGCTGATTCAAACCATCGATTTAAGATACTTGTGGAAATCCTTTTAGACCATAGATCTAATAAATTAAATCCAACATTGAAAATTCTTGCTAATCCCAGTTTTTCTTTTGCAGAAACCAGAAGACATGGAACTTTTGGAAGCTGCGCGAATTCCTTTTCCAGCCTAAATTCCACCGTCTTTAATATTTCTTTAGCATTTTCAACTGTATCACTTTTATTTAGAACAAATATAATAATTTTTCCCTCATCAAATGCTTTTCTGGCAATAGTAACATCCTGTTTTTCAAGTGGATTTTGGATATCCATAACAACAATTACAATATTTGCCTGACGTATATATCTCCAAGCATCCAGTACAGCAATATTCTCTATTTTGTCATCAACTTTGGATTTTCTCCTCTGCCCTGCGGTATCTATAATAGATATTTTCTGGTTTTTGAATTTCCAATCTACAGAGATTGCGTCTCGTGTTATTCCTGCTTGCGGACCTGTTAAAAGACGATTATCTCCTATAATTGCATTGATTAATGTCGATTTTCCAACGTTTGGACGCCCCACAATCGCTACTTTCATATGATGATTTTCTTCTGAACCACTAGAATTGTCGCTTGTTTTGATATCATACTCTGTTAATTGCGAATATAACTCATCCATTCCAAGATTATGTTCAGCAGAAACCGCGATACCATCACCAAAACCTAAAGATCTTACACTTTCGGCAATAATTTTTCCGTCAGATTTATTTCTTATTAAGATAACAGAACGATTTCCCGTTTTTTTGAAAGAAGCACGAATCCAAGCGGCAATAGATTTATCGTATTCCGTGATTCCTTCGATGGCATCAATCACAAAAAAAACAATGTCAGATTCTTTTAGTGCTGCAAAGGATTGTTCATTCATAGATTCAGCAAGAAAATCTTTGGAAAATGTATCAACTCCTGGAGTATCAAGTAGATTAAAGTTAATTCCAAACAGTTCGGCACTTGCAGATTTTCTATCACGTGTTATTCCGGATATATTTCCTACGATTGCCAATTTTTTACCGACTAATCTATTAAATAAAGTCGATTTTCCGACATTAGGTCTTCCAATGATTGCTATTTTCATTTTATTTATATTTAGAAAGTTTTCCGCTATTGGTCAGTATATACATAGCAGAATTGCAGATTATAGGATTTAATGAAATATCATCACTTCCGCCTCCGATATTTAAAACTTTTTTTACCTTTCCATCATATACAGATACAAAAGAAAGATTGCCATCTGGAGATAACATAACAATATGATCTTTTACTAAAATCTGCCCATACCAGTCACTTGGATTTTCAGATTTTGGATCTAAATTTGATTTCCAACGTAGCTCTCCAGAATATCTATTCAAACATACTAATTCTGCTCGTGAATTAAATATAAAAATACTATTGCCACTGACTGTAGGAGTCTGAACTCCGCCATAGTTATTAAACCATAATTTTCTGCCTGTTTTTGTATCGAAAGCGGCGACCTGCTCGTTTGCAGCGGTGAAATAAGCAATTCCATCCTTTACAATAGGGCATGCTCGCGGATGAGCAATTGTTCGAGCGGTATTCGTTAGTGAAATCTTAGAAAACATTGCTTCCCACATAGGATTTCCAGTTTCTATCTGCAACGCGTAAATTTCCCCAGATGGATATGCAACAAAGACCAATCCCTCTGCAATAGCAACACTTGCACTGCCTACAAATGCAGACTCAGTTGTCGTTCCGGAATGCGACCATAAAATTTTTCCATCATCTATATTCACAACTTGTATAGTACTATTGTTGCACAAAATGAACGCTTTTCCATCATAAACACTTATGCCATCGCCTTTGCTAGAGGCCGGAAGTTTGATCCTCCATAAAATTTTTCCTGTTTTTGCATCGATAGAAAAGCATTCGGAAAAACAAGAAGTCATAATGACTTTGCCACGATCATAAGCGATCGCTCCACCAATTTGCCCATCTTTTCCGATCACAGTAGAACTAATTCTCCAGACCTGAGATCCTGTTTTTTGATCAATGCCATAAACAATGCCACCAGCATCAATACAGAATATTTTTCCTTCTGCAGCAATCGGAGATGCCATCATTTTATTGGATTTACTCGATTCATAATCTAAGCGAACTGTCCAGATATTTGATAAGTTTTGTGATATCTTCAAAGGAGCATAACAATGGGTTGAATTTAAAAAAACCTGGGTAAATTCAACATTTTCCGATTCAAGGCCGATAACTACAGGAGATTTATCTGCAACAATTTTTGATTCATAACTATCTTCCGAAAGAGAAATACCTTCTCTCTTCCCCTTTAATGGTTCTTTTGATGAACATCCAACCAATAGCGTACACAGTACAATAAGTGATAATAAATTACTTTTCATAATTATTTTTTCTCTATTTTGTTTTGATTATTAATATTTTTAAATTCTGCATTATTTTTTATGTATGAATACAACATCGAAACTCTTTCTTTTAAGGTTTTTGGCGCTTCTTTATCAGCAAGTATTTTATCAAAGTGCTTTAATGCTTGTTCATGATTTCCTGTATTTTCATGAATCATTCCTATTAATTCAAGCGCTGTAAAACGAAACGGTCTTTCAGAACCTGTCAGCGGATTCAGAAGTTTTATCAACTCAGATGAGGATTTTGTAGGATATGAAGCATATATTAACAACGCAAGATCCTTCCAAATCAAATCAACTCCATGTTTTTGAGACAACTCAAGAAGAGGATTTAGTGTTTTTTCAGCAAAATCTCCCAAAACAAGCTGCTTTCCTGATTTCATAATTGTAAGAATGGGTCGTAATTCCACAGGCACATCTTCCAATAAGTTCTGCATAGTTAAATCGCTTTTTATTTCCGGATTTTGTATGATACTCAAAACAGCGTTTGTTATATCCTCTTTTTGCTTTTTTTTTCGCTCATACCAAGAAGAATGAATTAATATTCCGACTACTATAAAAGATATAACTCCTAAAATGATATTTTTATGTTTTTTTAGGAACGCAACTTGCTGATCATGCTTTAATTCTTCATTTATTTCTTCAAGTATAGAAAGATCTTCGTTGCTCACAGCTTAATTTCCACTTGTTAAATCAACAGTGATTATAATTTATTTTACAGAACAATCCAAGTTTTATGAAAAAGCAAAAATGATATTATTAACATTGGAATTAAAGTTTCATAGCATGTTTTCTTAGTGATCTTATTTTCATGATCCTTCTTGCTGTAATCAGCACAATTACTGTTCCGACTGTCATAAAAACTGATCCCATTACCATAGTAATGCTTTCGCTTAATTTGGTGCTAACAGCAATACATAATGACATAATAATATTCCTAAAAACAACAACTGTAGACGCCCCGATACAGGAAATATGCTCCGTTGACTGCAAAGCTTTTAAAATAGAAACCGGGACTAAAAATGCACTTCCGACACACTGGATGCACATTAACGCTAGTAAATGATATGCTGTCCATGCAGTATGTCCGATAAGTAACAACGAAATATAAGCACCAAAAATGACATAAACTGCAATTCCTATTTTTTTTGCAAGTGCTATATTAAAATTTTGCACAATAATTCTGTATGCAAACGTTGCAAGTACATAAAATATAAGCGGTATAGCTTGAAATAATGCTATTGCGGCTGAATTATTTCCAAAAATCCTAGAACAAATAAAGGGAGCATTAGAAGCGAATATCATGTATCCACCGGCAAATAATCCAGGAATTAAAGCGTATATTAAAAAATATGAATTTCTGAGAATGGATCCGTAATTACAAAAAATTCTTGATACAGAAATTTTTCTTATTGATTCTTTATCGTTTTTTTCGCGATAATTAACGAATACAAATAAACCTATAATTTGAGAAATCATCAATACTAAAAATGACGATCTCCAGGTTCCAATTTCAGCAAAAATGCACCCCACAAAAGGAGATAAAATCCATGCTATCGGCTGATAAAGTTCTAAAATTCCTATTATTCCACTTTTTTCCTTTTCATTGAATTCAGCGTTTATAATACTAATAGATGCTATATATATTACACTGGCTCCACATGCCTGCAAGAATCTCATTACTAAAAATATAGTTATTGAGCTAGATAAAAAGCATCCCAAATGTCCGAAAACGGAAAGCACAAGAGCGGGAATGGTAATTCTGCGAATGCCATACGAATCAATAAGTGGACCATAAAGAAATCGTCCTGAAAATTCACCTATTAAGTGTGTGATAAGACTGACCTGCAGCATAGCATTGGTTGTATCTAAATCTATCGCCATTTGCCTTAGACATGGAATATAGATACTTACAGCCGCTGATGTAATAACATTCATAAACAACAAAAAAAACGCAAATTTTTTGTTAGATCTTCGGCTTTTTATTGGCAACTTTATTAAAGTCTTCAAAAAATCAAACACAACGCATGCTCTTCCATTAAACAAAACAGTATACTACTAAGAGATATTAATCGAATATAAACGAAATAAACGTGCGATTTACAAAAATGAATTTATAGCAGTAAACTTGATTTTTACAAGGTCTATTTCAATAATTTATTATTTTATCTTGCTAAGAGAAGATTCTATTATTTTTGTTAATTTTATAAAAGATTCTTCAATTGTATCGTTAGAATTATCTACAATAATATAACTTTCATCAAAACTCAATGGAGCAATACCTCTGGAGCAATCCTGCTCATCCCTTGTTTTTAAATTTTCATAAATTTCATCAAAAGTAATATTTGGATTTGTTGATTTTATTGCTTCAAATCGCCTGTTTGCACGAATTTCTACGTTTGATGTAAGAAAAATTTTACAATCTGCATTTGGAAAAACGACCGTTCCAATATCGCGACCATCCAATATGGTTCCTGAATATTTTTCTCCAGGATTGGCAGCAAATTTACGCATAATGTCATTAATAATTTCTCTGAATTCAAGAAGATTTGCTAACTTAGATGCTTTCATGCCGATAATTTCAGATCGTAAAACGTTATCAGGAATATTTTGTATGGATTCTATAAAGTCAGCTGCATTTCCATAAAATTGATACTTATTAAAGTTATTTTCATCATCTTCTATGCGAAAAACATCTGATAAAGTATCAAGAAAATCTGAGTTATCAGCTAGGTCTACCAACATGGAAGAATTGTCAGAAAACGCCATTTTAATACATGCAAAGGCCCGATATATCATACCGCTGTCTAAATACGCAAAACAAAAATGATTGGCTAGTTTCTTAGCCATTGTTCCCTTGCCGCTTCCAGCAGGACCATCTATCGCTACAATTGGCTTCATAATTAAATACCGATTTCTAAATCTTTTCCATCAACTTTAATTCCCGTGAATAACAGCAACGGAGCTGCTAAACAAATCGATGAAAAAGTACCAAATACCAATCCAAATAAAATCGGAAAACAGAAATCAAAAATAACTTTTCCGCCAAAAAAACACAGAGCTAATAATGACAGAACTGTTGTAAGAGATGTAAGCACCGTCCTTGATAGAGTCTCATTTATTGCCTTATTTAAAAGCTTGGCAACTGTAAGATTTCTATATGCTAGCATATCTTCTCTTATTCTATCAAATACAACTACAGTATCATGTATCGAATAACAGGCCGTCATTAAAAGTGCAACTATAGCATTTACGCTAAATTCAAAATAATGACACACAGAATATAACCCCATCAGCACAATACAATCATGCGCGAGAGCAATGACACCGCAAATCGCGAATTGCCATTCGAAACGAAGCCATATGTATATCAAAATCGCCATCAACGAAATAATTACTGCAAGAATTGCGTCATGAACCAGTTCTTTTCCAATTTTTGGGCCGATTTTTTCGAGTTTACGATATTCTACACTATCACCTAGCGTCGCTTTTACTTTTTCAAGAGCGATATTTTGCTCTTTTTGAGTTTCTCCTGAGCTTGGCATTCTTATCATAACATCTCTGTCGGATCCAAACTCCTGAAGAGATACTTCCCCGATATGTAAGTTGTTTAATTTTTCACGTAAAGATCCTAAATCAGCTTTTTCTTGTGTTCTGATTTCCATAACGAATCCACCACGAAAATCTACGCCAAAATTCAATCCATTAAAGGCAAAAGCCAAAATGCTAGCAATTGTTATGAGTATTGAAAATAGAAATATATAATTTCTTTTTCCAACAAAATCTATTTTTGTATCATGAGGTATAAGTTTATAAAATTGCATAATTTTGCCTTTCTAAACGGGAATAGAAATATGACGTTTTAATTTCATCAAAGTTGCCACGATATATCTAGTTAATGTAGTAGATGTGAAAAACGAGATAATCGTGCCTAAAATAGTAGTAATGGCAAATCCTTTAACTTGTCCGGTTCCAAATTGGTACAGGCATATCATACCTATAATGGTATTTAAATTGGAATCGATAATGGATGACATTGCCAAGTTATAACCATCCTCTATAGCTTTCACCAATTTCGCACCTTTTCTAAGGCTTTCCTTTATTCTTTCATTTATCAGAACATTTGCGTCAACAGCCATTCCGACTGTTAATGCAATGCCAGCAATACCGGGAAGTGTCAATGTGGCTTGTAAACAAGATAATCCCGCGATTAAAAGAATCAAATTCATAGCAACCGCTAGATTAGCGATCATACCAAATGATGAATACCACATTACCATAAATACTAGGACGAAAAGTCCGGAAAGAATAGTCGCTGTAACACCAGATCGCACACAGTCGGCTCCAAGATCTGGTCCAACCATTTTTTCTTCAATTATATTAAGTGGAGCTGGTAATGCTCCAGCACGAAGCAACAAAGATAAGTCCTGCGCTTCTTCAATGGAAAAATGATCACTGCTGATTCTACCTGCTCCACCCATAATCGGCTCTTTAATAACTGGAGCACTTATTACCTGATCATCCAAAACTATCGCGAATCTTTTTCCGACGTTTTCCTGCGTCGCTTCGCCGAATTTTTTAGCACCTATTTTATTAAATTTAAAACTGACTTGTGGGCGATTATATTCATCATGCTCTAATCGAGCATCTGTAAGCGTTTCCCCTCCGACCAAAACTTGCTTTTTTATGGCTATGTATTTACCACTTTCGGAAGATTTGACATAGGTACTTCCCGCTGGAGCTATTGCTTTTTTGCGATCCATGATTTCAGGGGCTTCTTCATCAACAAGTCTGAATGTCATTTTCGCTGTACGTCCCAGTAATCCTTTCACACGTGATGGATCTTGTAATCCAGGGATCTGCAATAGAATACGATCTACTCCTTGTTTTTGAATGTTTGGTTCTTTTGTTCCGGTTTCATCAACTCTTTTGCGCACTATTTCTATGGAACGATCAACGGCGTCATTTTTTCTCCTGTTCATAGCTTCCTGTGTTGGCGTCATTTTAACATGAGTTCCGACAATTTCAATTGTTATATCGGAATCGATTGCAGCAAGAACACTTTTCGCTTTTCCTGATTTTGATGTATCTTTTAAATCAAATTCTACAGCTTGCTGATCACGAAATATTGTTTTTGGAAAATTAGCGCCGTATTGAATAGATTCTTTTCGTAAAGTACTTCTTGCAGAATCCAAAATTTGGTTTAGATAATCATTAGCAACGGTTTCAAGATCAACTTCAAGCAAAAGATGCGCGCCGCCTCTTAAATCTAATCCTAAATATACTTTTTTATTAGGCATCCAACTAGGGAGTTTATTCAATACAGATTGAGGCAATATGTTAGGCAGAGCAAATAAAACTCCAAAAGCACACACACACGCTATAAGTATTTCTTTCCATTTCGGAAAAGTCATCATTTTTCTCCATAAACCTATTTTTTCTTAGCCGCTGTTTTGCTCTTTGCTATACTTTTTGTTGATTTTTTATTATCACCAACAGGAGTTGTAGTTGCTTTCGTTTCCTCTACTCCAATATCAGCACTTTTTTCTAAAATTTCTGAAATAGCAGTTTTGAGAAAACGCATACGTATACCTTCAGCAACTTCTAGTATTATTTCTTTTTCATTAAGAATTTTATGAACTTTGCATACAATGCCGCTGGTAGTCAAAACTTTATCATCGCGTTTTACTGCATTGATCATTTCGCGACGTTTGGCATCTTTTTTCTGCTGCGGACGCATTAATAAAAAATAAAAAGCCAATAATATCAACAACATAGGAGCCAATGAGCCAAGAAGGCCGCTAGGTCCTGCAGATGGTGGACAAACTCCACTTGTCGCAGGAGTTGTAGTAGTCGTTTGTGTTGCAGTCATATATCTTTACCTTTCGTTTTTAATATCAATTTAAAACCACATAACTATAACAATTCTTTAAAATGCTACGTTTATTTTTCTAAATACTTAGTTGGATCAATTGGTTTTTTATCCTTCATTACTTCAAAATATAATTGTGAATCTGTTACATCACCGGTTTTTCCTACGGTTCCAATAATATCACCGGAATTAACTGACGCCCCATTCTTTACCATTATATCCTTTAGATGCGCATAGGAAGTTATCAACCCATTTTCATGTTGTACTATAACAATATTTCCATATTCCTCAAGCTTACTTCCAACATAAATTACCGTTCCACTAGCAGCTGATTTTACTTTAGTTCCGATAGGGGCTTTTATGTTAATTCCATCGCTTGATATGCCATCTTTAATGTCCCCAAATTTAGATATTATTTTTCCATCAACAGGACTGATCATTTTAGACGACTTTCTCTGATCTATAGGCTTAAATGCTTCTTGTAGTTTTTCAATTGGTTTAGTATTTTTTTCAGACTCTACCCTTAAATCTTCTTTTTTTGTGTCTTTTTTGGATTTTCCTTTAGTGGATTCTCCAGTAGCTGTTTCCGTAATTTTAGGTTTGGATAGATCTTTTGCCTGATCATTAAAACTCATACCTATTTCTTTAGGCTTAGAATCATTTTTACCTAGAATTACATCTTCAAATTCTTCGTCCAACTCATCTTTCTTTTTTTCTTTTTTTAAAGAAGGGTCATCACTAAACTCTGGTATTTCCTTACCTGTCATATCCACTGATGTATAAGTATTTGCTGAAGATGTATTGCTTTCTTCAGGTAATTTCAAAGTCTGACCTTTTTTTACTGTATACGGCGACGAAATACCGTTGATTCTTGCTAAATGCATAGGATCAAGATTATATTTATAAGCAATATCAAACAATGTTTCTTTTTCAGAAACGACATGTATTGCAGGTATATTCATTTGTTGAGAGACATTTCTAATATCCGAATATCCAAAACTTTCATCAATTTTTATTTCCACAGGAGATGGGGCATTTCTTTCACAAGCTGCTAAAAACAATAAGCATATTGCGACAAATCCTTGAAGTAAGTTAAAAGTATAAATTCTAAACATTTGAGAGAAATAACTCCTCAAGTTTATCGATACAACCGGAATATTCATGTCTGCTTTGAAGAGGTGTAATAATAATATTTTTCTTTTGTGATAAAAGAGATACATCTGCCATCTCATCTTTGCTGGCGTTTGAATATGTCGCGTGCAACCAATAATAAGGATCATCAACAGGATCTGCTCTTTTATGAACATTCCAAGTTACATCAAGTTCTCCTTGTTTAGCAATTTTTACTCCAGAAATATCGCCGACAGCAGCATCTGGAAGATTTACATTCATGCAAATTTGATCAGGCCATTTGAAGGAAATGAGTTTCTTTATGATTTTTGAAAGAAAATGATCTGCCAATGGAAATTTCATCATCTCACCATTTTTCTTTTTATAATCCTGGCTGATAGCAATAGACTTAATCCCTTGTGATGCTGCGGCAAAAGTCGCACCGACAGTTCCAGACAATCCAATAAAGTCAGCTACATTGGCGCCATGATTTATTCCCGATAAAACCAAATCAGGTTTTTTATCCTTCAGAATTTCACCAACCGCAACAAACACACAATCCGCTGGAGTTCCAGAAATTGAAAATTTTCTTGGAGAAATATCTTTGATTCTAATAGTGGAATCAAAAGTTACAGAAAATCCTTTTCCGCTTTGACCGACTTCAGGAGCGACAACCCAAACATCAGGCGTAATGGAATTCGCAATTCTTTCTAACACCTTTATGCCTTGAGAATTAATACTGTCATCATTTGTAATCAGAATCCGTAAACCAGAAAGAGATTGATTATTCGCCATTTTTGTTTATCTCCTTCGCTCCATTCATGTAAGGTCTTAAAACTTCAGGAATCATAACATTGCCATTAGCAAGCTGATAATTTTCTAAAATTGCGACAATTGTCCTTCCAATTGCCAAACCTGATCCATTCAAAGTATGAACATACCCTTTTTCCGATCCATTTTTATAACGTGTCATCATTCTCCGTGCCTGAAAGTCACCACATAACGAACAACTTGAAATTTCCCGATATGTATTTTCACTAGGTATCCATACTTCTATATCATATGTTTTTCTAGATGCAAATCCCATATCTCCAGTAGAAAGCAACATTACTCTATACGCAAGTCCCAAACTCTGCAAAACACTTTCAGCGGCAAAAGTCATGCGCTCCAATTCGCTTTCTCCATGATCCGGATGAACAATGCTTACAAGCTCTACTTTGCTGAATTGATGATTGCGGATCATGCCGCGCGTATCTCTTCCAGCCGCTCCTGCTTCTGACCTAAAGCATGCAGAATACGCTGTCATTCTGATAGGAAGTTCCGATATATCAACAATACTCTCGCGGACAAGATTAGCAAGAGGCACCTCAGATGTAGGAATCAGCCACCTTCCATCTGTGGTTTTAAATGCATCATCTGCAAATTTAGGTAACTGCCCCGCTCCATACATACACTCTGAATTTACAAGCAATGGCACGTAAATTTCTTCATATCCGAATTTTTTTGTATGAATATCTAACATAAAAGATTTTAATGCCCGTTCCATTTGAGCAATAATTCCTCTTAAGATAACAAAACGGCTTCCAGATATTTTTACGGCATTCTGAAAGTCAATTAACCCAAGGTGTTCCCCAATTTCATAATGAGGCCTTGGTTGAAAATCAAAATTAGGAGGAGTCCCAAAGGTTTTTACACAAATATTTGCGGATTCATCTTTCCCGACAGGAACATCACCTAGCGAAACATTGGGAATACCGGATAGAATTTCCTCTAGCTTACTACTGATTTCGGTTGTGCTTTGCTCAGCTTCTTGAATAAGATGCTTGATATTGGAGGCTTCTTTCTCTAATTCAAATGCATTAGCGTTATTTTTTTTCGCATTTCCTATCAAATACGCAAGTTCGTTTCTTCTACATTGCAATTGCTGTAATCTAGACATATGTTCTCTTTTTTGCGCATCGATTTCTAAAATAGAAGACGATATAGGAGATAAGTTCCTATTTATAAGCGCTTCATCTAAAGAATTAGGATTTTCTCTAATCCATTTCATATCATGCATAGCAACACCATAAAAAATACACAACAAATTATCGTATTATAATGTATTTCAAGAACAAAAATATATTATATATATCACAATTTTTTCTTACAATGAATTATTATATTATCATCATAAACTGTTATGCATATATTAACTTTTTTATCTTTATAATTAATGAGTGATTTGCTGTAGCAACCATAGAGACAACAAATGAACAAAAACCAAAAAAACAATACAACCTCGCAAAAAATAACAAGTAATTTATGGAAATTTACAGGTATTTCCATACTAATATTAATTTTTCTCATACTTGCGATTTCTTTATTTAAAAAGCATAGGACTATCATAAAAACAAACATTTCTAATCAAAATATAAATTTGAAAACCGCCACAATTTTTGATGATATATATCTAAAAATTCACGATGATGCATTTTCACACGACGCAGTAAGAAGCGAATATCAAAAAAGTGAGATTGTCGCTTATCTTAAAGAAAATCTGAAAAAAGGAGATACGATTGTAGAAGTAACCCACGATATAGGAATATATACTCTATTAATTGCTAAATTAGTTGGACAGTCAGGCAGAATATATTCTTATAATCCATATATTAAATATGTTGATTCGATAAATTCCAGCGCTATTGCAAACAATTTTGAAAACAGAATTTTTATACAAGCCTTTGGAATATCAGATCACACTTATAGTGGTTTGTTGGTACATAAAAATAACTTTCCTTTGATGAGTGGAAAGCTAGAAAATAAAGATTATTCTATACCTCTAGGATACAGTGCTATGGTTGTAAAAATCTCATCAATTGATGAACTGCTTCCAAATTTGCAGAACATCGATTTTTTAAGAATAAATGTGAATGGCGATGAAGCTGGAATACTTGATGGAGCAACTAATCTTATAAAAAAATCAGATAAAATAAAAATTTTGTTGTCTTTTAATAAAGAGACTTTCAAAGGACATTCTTCTATACAAAAATTGCTTTTAACAGGATTTAAATTATATCTAGTACAAGAAGATGGATTCACAAAAGGGATCACAATCGAAGAATTTAAAAAAATCACAAAAGGATATATTGTTTTACAGAAGTGAATAAAAAATGAAAATATATACGCTACCGTTTTTTGTAAGTTTCATCTACTTGATTTCTTGTAGTAATCAAAATGACGCTAGAAATAAGATGAATAGTGAAATCTTTTCGGCAACAGATATATCTGTTGGTGCTGTAAAAATCCCTGAAAAAAATCAATTCGGAGAGAGTCCCACATTAAATGGTGCAGGATATGTATTCTTCCGAATAACCCCAATAGGAAAGCTGTTTTTAAATGAAGAGTGTTTTCCTGGTAAACGAGTTGTCGATATTGGCTGCGGTTTCAGAGATATTCCAATAAAAGCTATTGAAAAAGGAATATCGGAATATACAGCAAGCGATATTTCTGAAGATCACCTCAAAATTCTTGTAAAAAGAGCAAGAGAGACAGTTGGAAAAGATAAATTATCAAAACTTAAATTATTAGTTGGAAAAGCTCCTGACATTATGTCGAGATTGCAGGGCAAGTATAATGCTATTTTCGCCGATAAAGTGATGCATTTCTTTACTCCGGACGAAATAGAGCGTTTCATCGAATTATCGAAGTCTTTTCTTGTCGCAAAAGGCAGAATTTACATAACCACAACATCAATTTATTCAAAGCTTGGAAATAATGCTTCTTATAAAAAACAATATGCACAAAAAACAAAAGAAGGGAAGAATTTTCCAGGACATTTTCCTGACGTAATGAGTAAGCTTGAAGAATCAGAAAAAGTCATATATTCCAATAAGGGTCCCGACGAAATGGTTCTATTCAGCAAAACCGATTTAGAGAATCTTTTTAAAAGACACGGAATGAAAATAGTGTTCTCATGTTCACTAAAGATGGTTGAAGAAGAGAATCTTGAATGGAAGGTTTTTGAAGGAGAAAGTTACGACAATCCTAGCGATTTTGTGGGAATCATCGCAGAAAAAACTGATTAAATTCTCATTACAACAATAAAAATTAAGTAGAGATTTCAATTTACTAATCTCACTCGTAATCCATTAAGAGACTTGTTAAGAACTATCTGACATGCGAGACGGGATTTCATTGTAACGCCATGCGCGCTATCCAAGGCATCATTTTCTTTATCAGAAATGGTGGGAAGTTTATCATTTAAATTTTCAATAATTACATGGCAGGAACCACATATGCAAAACCCTTCACAATTTCCAAATAACGGAATATTATTTTCTTCAGCAACCTGTAAAATTGTTTGATTTTCTGAAAAACTCACAATTTTTTCTACTAGATCTTCCAAAATAAAAACAATATACATAAGCTTTATTCCTTAAATTGTGAAATGTTCATAGGTTTTTTACTTAACCTACTGCTTATAATTTCATCTAAAAATTTTCCCATAAGATTTTCAATATTTTTTTTGTGTTCTAATACATCTTGATAGGATTTTGCAGCAAGCGAATTCTCTAATTTTGTAATTTCTTTTTTTATATATTTTCTTTCATTGCGAGGAATATCTTCCAAAATTGATCTCCAAAATTTGATTTGACGCTCTGATTCCACTTTTATAGTTATATATGAAGCTTCAATGGAATCTTGTTCTTTGTTTGTTGCTGCATTTTCTAAGATTACGGTCATTTCTTCTTCTGTCAATCCTGATGATGGCTCGACTGTAATCAGCTGGGTTATTCCTGTGTTTTTTTCATAAGCTTTAATACTCAATAATCCATTCATATCAATAGAAAATTCTACGGTAATTCTAGGGGTTCCACTCGGCATTTTTGGTATTCCAGTAAGTTCAAATTCAGCAATAGATTTACAATCTTTCGCCAATGAACGCTCTCCTTGAACAATATGGAATTTTATTCCCGTTTGATTATTCTGATAAGTTGTATACTCTCTCTTTTGCATTATAGGAATCGGAGTATTTCTATGAATTATTTTATCAACTCCTCCTCCAATTGTTTCAATTCCTAAAGTTAAGGGAGTAACGTCGATCAGTAGCATGGCACTTTCTTTTTTTGCTATTGCTTCTGCTTGAATTGCTGCTCCAAACGCGACAACTTCTTCAGGATTCAAATCAGTAAATATATTTACATTAAAATGTTTTTTTACAGCTTCTTTAATAAGTTGCATTTTTGTCATTCCACCGACTAGAACTATACCGTCTAAGTACGCACGATCTATTCTGGAATCGGTAAGCACTTGATCTGCAATTTCGAATGTTTTATTTAAATATGCTACAGAAATTTGTTCCATTACATCTTTAGAAAGGTAGAATTCATAGCTTTTATTTTTATATATATAATTTTTATAAACTTCTTTATTGGTTTCCAATTTTTCTTTCATAGATTTTGCAATTAACTTTCCCAGCATTTTTTCGCTATCGGTCATTTCGGAAATATCTAAACCATAGCGTTTGAAGTTGTATGCTGCAATTGCGTTATCTAGATCGTCGCCCCCAAGATAATTATCCCCACCTGTAGCTAAAACTTGAAAAACTCCATTTTTTAATCTCAAAATAGAAAAATCAAAAGTTCCTCCGCCAAGATCATATACCGCATAAATACCATCAATTTGCTTGTCCAGTCCAAAAGCGAATGCAGCCGCGGTCGGCTCATTTATCAATTGCAAAACCTTAATTCCCGCAATTGATGCCGCTCTTTTTGTAGCTATTCTTTGAATTTCAGAAAAATGCGCTGGTACAGTAATCACTGCTGCATCGATTGTATTTCTTAATTGATATTCGGCGGATTTTTTTAGAAAAGTCAGTATGTCTGCAGAAATTTCTTCCGGAGTTCTTGTACAAAACTTTTCATTGCTTCCCATAAAACGTTTCACAGAAAATACAGTATTGCCGGAATCAACTTTGAATATTGCTTCTCTTCCTACAATTGGATTGTTTTCTCCGTAATTTACCACTGATGGAGTCGTTTTTTTTCCGCTATCCACTAAAATGGAACGAGGCTTACCTTGTTGAACAAAGGCTATAACAGAAGCCGTTGTTCCCAAATCAATTCCTACTGTAAACATTAGTACTAATTTTTTCTAAAAACGAATAAATAAACCGCAGCAAACAAGTATAATAATAAAATTCATTACTATACTCATTTGTCTCATATAACAAGTCTATTATTGCAGATATACGCTGATTTAAAAATATATGATACTCTTTTTTTGCATCTTCAGATGATAGCAAGAGGTATTTTTCATGAATTTCAAGCATTTCAACAGCAAGCTCGGAAGAAATTTTTTCAATTCGTAATCCCTGAAGTTTGATTATATGTTCTGCTCTATCAACAGGATGCATCAATGTTTTATATGCTTCATTTAAAAGAGCGATATTATTTTCACAAGCGCAGTATTTATTATTTTTTTCAAGGTGTAATAATCTCTGTTTTTCAAAATATTTATCTGTTAATTCCGATTCATTTAAGCGATATGAAACGGGAAAACCAAAAATATCAAAAAAATTTTTCATTTTTATGAACAGCATCCAGCGTCACATGATTCCCCAGAATCATCAATACAAAACGATTTTCCGCAGCTGCATTTTAATTTTGCATTTGGATTTTCAAAAACTATATTTCCACCCATTGGATTTTTAACATAATCCATAGTCATATTCTGGACGAAAACAGCCGCTTTTGATGCAACATAAATATTAACGCCTTCGTATTTCACCAATAAATCTGCCTGATTAGCTTCTTTAACAAAGTCAATGCTGTACGTCATTCCTCTACAACCACCTGACCGTATATCAATACGAATACCTAAACATCCATTGTCAACTATTGATTCACGAATAAAACTTAAGGCAGCTTCGGTAATGTTGATAAAATTTTCCATTGTTACACCTTTTTAAATACATTTTATTGCTTTTTAGAAAGATAATTTTCTATTGCTTTGTTGACTGCTTCTTCAGCCAATACAGAACAATGAGCCTTCACTGGAGGAAGTGATAAATACTCGGCTACCTCTTCATTTTTAATTGTTTTTGCTTCTTCCAAGCTTTTTCCCTGTATCCAATCTGTTATCAAAGCACTTGAAGCAATGGCGGCTCCACAGCCAAAAGCTTTGAATTTAGCGTCTTTGATATTGCCATTTTCATCAACTTTTATTTGTAATTTAATAACATCTCCACAGCTGGGAGCGCCAACAACAGAAGTGCCAACATTTTCACTACTTTCATCAAAACTGCCTACATTTTTTGGATTTTCATAAAGATCCATTACTTTTTTTGAATACTGCATTTTTTATTCCCATAAAGGACTCATTGATCTAAGTCTATTTACCACATCTATAATTTTTGACGATACATATTCTACTTCATCAATAGTTGTAAATCTACCAAATCCTATTCGCAATGATGAATGAGCGAGATCTTCCCTAATATTCAAAGCATTTAATACATGCGACGACTCTAGCGATTCGGAAGTACAAGCCGATCCTGAAGATATACAGATCTCTGGCATGCCAAGCATTATCCCCTCACCTTCTACGCCTTCAAAACTGAGATTTATACATCCTGGTATACTGTTTTTAAGGTCTCCATTAAGATAGACCTTTCGTAAATTATCAAAGATCTTTTCAAGAAAATAATTTTTGAATTCTTTCAGCTTTTTTCCCTCGTCTATCATTGTTTTTTTCGCAATTTCACAAGCAGCACCCATACCTACACACAATGCAGTAGGCAATGTCCCTGAACGCATTCCACGCTCCTGACCTCCGCCAAAAAACAATGGCGTCAACCTTACGCGTGGCTTCATTCTTACATATAGAGCACCGATACCTTTTGGTCCATAAATTTTATGCCCAGATATGCTCATCAAATCTACTCTTGACGCATCAACTTCGATTTTACCAATAGCTTGAGCGGCATCTGTATGAAATAACACACCCCGCTCCCGACAAATATTACTGATTTCATCAATCGGCTGACAGACTCCGATTTCGTTATTTACAGACATAATAGAAACAAGCGTTGTTCTCTCATTTATAGCATTTTTTAAGGCGTCAATATCTATGATTCCATTTTTTAAAACAGGAATAAAAACAACATCAAAACCCTCTCGTTTCAATGATGTAAAGGTTTCCATTACGCACTTATGTTCTATAGAACTTGTAATTATTCTGTTGCCTTTTTCGTGATAAAACTTCGCCGCCCCTTGAATTGCGATATTATTAGACTCAGTGGCGCCAGATGTAAAAATAATTTCTCGACTATCTGATGCATGTATTAATTCTGCAATTTGATTCCTAGCCTTTTCTACTGCATCGCTGGCAATTTTTCCTTGAACATGAAAAATAGAATGCGGATTCCCAAAATACTCACAAAAATAAGGTAGCATTGTTTCTAATACCTGAGGATCACAAGGAGTGGTCGCTTGATAATCCATATAAATCAACTTATTTGACATTTTATTTCCAAAAACAAAACCAATAATTTCTTATAATACAAAGTTAACCGTTAATCTAAAAACCAACGACAAATAATAAAAATTATATTAAAATGTACGCCATATTAAAAATAATAAACATTACTAACTTTAAATTATTTATATAATACAATTAGTTAGATACTTACACAATAATAAAAAACATAGTAATATTATGATATTGATACAAGTTAATATTTTTACCTCGCTTGTATTTAGATGATATATATGTTACAAATCATAGCTTACTTTGTGATAAGTTTACTTGATAGAATGTGGTGTTATAAATGCACAATGCACTTAGCTGTTTTTTTCCTACGACCATCGTTATAGTAGATGATAGTTCTTCTTTTGTCGATAGTTTAAAAGAATCTCTGTTTAAACAAACCAATGTAATTTTCAAAACATTCACCAATCCATTAAAAGCACTGGATTATATTAATGATATTAGTAAATATAATAAATTGGATTACTCTAATCTTATAAGAGATGGAGAAGAAAGTACTTCTGATTGGAAATCTATACTTTTGAACGTTAATGGGTTACATCGAGAAATTTATAGTTTCGATAGGTTTTCTAAAATTTCAACCGTTATCTCTGATTATATGATGCCGGAAATAAATGGTGTAGATTTTTGCTCTAATATTCTGGATAAGAGTATACAAAGGATTCTTCTTACTGGAGTTGCAGAAGAAAAAAAAGTAATTGAGGCTTTTAATAATGGATTTATTCAGCAATTTATAAGAAAAGGTAGCGGCGACTTCGAATCAGATATTTTGGAAAGCATAGATAAATCTATTTATCAATATTTCAGAGTATATACAGATTATATAGCTAAACATGTCTCAATCGGTGAAATCACCCATTTAAATGATCCAATATTTTCCAGTTTTTTCTCGAAGATTTTTTCGTCGGATGATTTTGTTGAATATTATATGTTGGATATTTTTGGAAGTTATCTTTTGCTAAAAGCAAACGGTCAGGCAAAAGTACTAAGCGTATTAACTGAAAATGAACTAAGTAGAATCATCGATACTGGCATTGAATCCGGTGAAATAGATTCCAATGTTTTGCAAAAACTTCAGAGCCGCAAATATATGATTGTTTCCCATAGTAGAATAGGTCTACTTCCTCCAATATCAGAATGGGAAAGATATTTATATCCTGTTGAGCATATCGAGGGATATCAAACTTATTATTTTACATTGTCTGATTCTATAGTGCCAGACTTAGATAATAATGAAATAAAATCCTTTGATCTTTTTAAAAAAACATGTTTTATTTAGCCTACATTAAATAGTAAGATTTTTTATATATCATCTAATAATTTGAGTTTTAATATTAATTTTAAAAACTCGAAACTCTATTCTAAGTATGCTAAGCTCTGATCTTAATAGATATTTCATTAAAATTGAAAATGAGTTTAAATATTAATTATGGGTAATTTATCAGTATTATTTTGGAGTTTACATGACGAAAGAAGCCCCAATTGTTTCGTTTGAAAATGTTATGTTGCAATATGATGACGGCGCTCCCATTTTAAAAAATATTTCATTATCATTCCACAAGAAATCCTTTCATTTTTTAACTGGCGCAAGTGGAGCTGGAAAAACTACTTTGATGCGATTATTATATTCTGGAATAAAACCATCATCTGGAACGTTAAAAATTTTTGGACAAGATATATCTTCAATTCCACAGAATGACTTATGTAAACTGAGACAAAAGATAGGGGTTGTTTTCCAAGATTTTAATTTACTAAATCATCTTACTGTTTTAGAAAATGTGGCGTTACCCTTAAAAGTTATAGGAGTGACTCCGGAAAATAGAGAGCGGCAAGCGAAAGAAATTCTTGATTGGGTAGGCCTTGGTGGACATTTTAATGCATTACCGGATACGCTGTCCGGAGGACAAAAACAACGTGTTGCAATTGCGCGCGCTGTAATTATCCGCCCAGAAATATTACTTGCAGATGAACCCACAGGAAACGTTGATGATCAAATTGCCAGTAAACTTATGAATTTATTTTATGGTATGCATAAAATGGGAACATGCGTTATAGTTGCTACCCATTGTAAACATCTCGCGGAAAAATTTCATTACAGCGAAATGCATCTCGAAAATGGACAAGTTACAATACAAAAACATTTTCAAACTAATAAAGGAGGCTTTTAATAATGGATTTATCTGTGAATAGTGATTTTAACTTCAGTGGCGATAAATCTAATAGATTCATACCATTTATAATCGGATTCCTGATGTATTCAGCAACAATTGCTATAATGAGCTGTTTTTTCACAAACAGCTTAACATCAGAATGGAGTAATGCATTGAATGGCCATATGACAATTGAATTCCAGGCCAATGTTATCGGTGCCGAAGAAACTCTGACAGAAAAACAAAAAGAGGAAGTAATAAAAATTTTACAGTCAACTTCTGGAATAAAATGCGCTAAAATACTGAGCGAAACTGAAATTTTAAAAATATTAGAACCATGGTTAAGCAGCACATCCATCCCTGATGATTTTCCGTTTCCGACAATTTTTGATGTTGAAGCGCAAAAAAACGAAAAGATAGACCTATTATTATTAACAGAAAAATTATCAAAAATATCACAGGGTGTAAAAATTCATGATCATGCGAATTGGTATGCCCCTATTGTAAAAATAAGCAATGGATTGTTTTTCTTCGCAATATTACTTTCTGTTTTGATATTTATAACAGTTTGTGCAACAGTTATCTTTATAACGAAAAAAACTCTAAATTCCCATGAAAATATTGTGAAAATTTTACAACTAATCGGAGCAAATAATTCATATATTGCGAATCAATTTAAAAGATATTACTTTTCTATAGGATGCAAAGCTTCATTATTATCCATTTTATTTAGTATACTCACTGTTTCGGGGATTATTTTTATATCTTCTTCAGGGATTGATACGGCAGTATTAAAATATATAATCATTTTTCTTATTATTCCAATCATTACAACAATTCTTGTTATGGTTACTTCTAAAAATTCTGTGGTATTTTTTTTAAATAATGATAAATGGATAGGTTGATGAAATTTTCAATATATTTTTTTTTATCAATCATTGCTATATGGATTTTTGCTTTCTGTTTGTTTTTTTTTGATACGGTTTTTTACAGTAATGTATCAGATGCTTGTTGCGATAACGTTGTTGTATTAACTGGTGGAAAAGGCAGAATTCCATACGCACTAAAATCAATCAATATTAACAAACCAAAAAATGTATTTATATCAGGCGTTTATCAAAAAACAACTTTAAATGACATACTTGGAAATAAAAAAAATGAAAACAACGTTTCCATTATATTAGGAAAAAATGCTAGTAATACTTTTGAAAACGCAATCGAAATAAATAATTGGATTACAAAAAGCGAAATAAAGAAAATACTCTTAATAACATCAGATTATCATATGCGCAGAAGTATTTTAGAAATAAAACATATTAATAAGGAGTTAGAAATTATTCCATACGCTTCCAAATCGTCACTAAACTTCAAATTCTTAATAAATTGTATAAAAGAGTTTCATAAGACAATTTATGTCTATATCAAAAATATATTGAGTTTTTCAAAGGGATAAAGAGAAATGATTTTTATAAGGTCCATTATTTTTAATGTCTTATTTTTCAGTACTATTAGTAGCTTCTTGATATTAGGGCTTCCAATATTATTTTTAGATGTAAAATATACATTTGTTTTTTGGAACAATCTTTCTAAATTACTTGATTTTATCACTCAAAAAGTTGCCGGCATTAAATATACAATCGAGAATCCGCATAATATAGCCGCATCTTCTGTTATTTATGCAATTCGTCACGAATCAATTTGGGAAACTTTGATATTAATTCATAAATTTCATAAACCGATTTTTATATTGAAAAAAGAGTTGTTAAATGTTCCGCTTTTCGGATTGTTTTCTAAAAAAGCAGGAACTATAGATATAGATAGAGACCTTGGAGTTAAATCATTAATCGGCGCAGTAAAAAAAGTAAATACAGCCATAGCAGATAATCATCCTGTTATTATTTTTCCTGAAGGCACTCGTATATCCACAGGAACTTATTTAGGTATAAAAAGAGGAATTGCATTATTTTACAAAAAAGCAAATTGTCCTGTAATACCTGTTATACATAATTCGGGAAAATTTTGGTCTAAGCATGGATTTTTAAAAACACCAGGAAATATAACTGTAAAATTTTTAGATCCAATTCAACCAGGACTTTCTCAAGAAGAGTTTTTAGATAAATTAAATAATGATTTCCGATTTGAAATAGAAAAATTAGCAACATTAAATTAAATAAAGAGGAGGCAGTGTGTCCTTGGAAAAAACTCTAAACAAGATTTTAGAAAGATATGATTTTTTGAAAAATCAAATGTTAGAAAACGTAACAGATTCTGATAATTTCATAAAATTGTCGAAGGAATTTTCTGATCTTGAAGATTTTGTAAGTATTATCAATAAATACAAAAAAAGCATTTCAGAAATATCTGAGCTAGAAATCACTTTAAAAGATACGGATATTGACCATGAGTTCAGAGAATTAGCCACAGCAGAAATTGCGAATCTAAAAAACAATATTCCACAGTATGAAAAAGAGATAAAACTGTATTTACTTCCAAAAGATGTGACTGATGAAAAAAACGCGATTGTTGAAGTCAGAGCTGGAACCGGTGGAGATGAAGCTGGACTTTTTGCAGCGGATCTTTTCAGAATGTATCAAAAATATTCCGACTATCGGGGGTGGAAATTTGAAATTTTATATGCTCATGAATCAGGAATCGGAAGCATAAAAGAAGCTTCTGCAAGTATCTCTGGGAAAGGTGTTTTTTCATATTTAAAATTTGAATCAGGAGTACATCGTGTACAAAGAGTTCCAATAACCGAATCCAGCGGGCGTGTGCATACATCAACAGCCACAATAGCAGTTCTTCCTGAGGCGGAGGAAGTTGATTTAAGAATCGATGATACTGATTTAAAAATCGAAGTTATGAGGGCTTCAGGAGCCGGCGGTCAGCATGTTAATAAAACCGAAAGTGCCGTAAGAATCACACATATTCCGACTGGGATAGTTGTTGCACAGCAGGACGAAAGATCGCAGCATATGAATCGCATGAAAGCAATGAAAATTTTACGATCAAGATTATATGAACTTGAACGTCAAAAAATTCATTCTGAAAGATCGGAAAATCGCCGATTGCAAATAGGATCTGGCGAAAGATCTGAAAGAATCCGAACATATAATTATCCACAGGGGCGTGTTTCCGACCATCGCATTAATTTAACTTTATATAAATTGTCTCAAATCATGGAAGGCACAGGTCTCGAAGAAGTTATTAAGGCGCTGATTGAAGCAGATCAGGAAGATCAAATCTCCAATTTTCAGGAATAATAAAATTGGCAACAGCAAAATGTATTTTGGAAAAAATAGACATTTCAATGCGGGATGCCAGATTACTTATCGCTAAAATCAAAAATATCACATATGAAAAAATCGTATTTGCTCCCGAAGAAATTTGTTTAAATAATGAAGAACAATCTTTGTTTTCCAGTATGTTACTTAGATATAAAAACAATGAACCAATTTCAAAAATTATTAATAAAAAATCTTTTTGGAAACATGATTTTTTTATAAACTACGACGTATTAGATCCAAGACCCGAAACTGAACTAATTATAGATTCTATATTATCTCGCATATCTAAAGAAAGTATCATCAAATTTCTAGATATTGGAACCGGAAGCGGATGTATATTACTTAGCCTTCTTTATGAATATCCAAACTCAGTCGGATTAGGAATAGATATCAGTAAAAAAACCATTGAAATAGCAGAATACAATAAAAACGTCATGAATATAAAAAATGCAGATTTTTTAAATATAGGTTGGAATGATTTAGAAATTGCTTTTAATGAAAAATTCGATATAATTGTCAGCAATCCACCATATATAAAATCCTGTGATATCAAATTATTAGATGAAAACGTAAAAAATTATGATCCGTTAGTTTCCCTAGATGGCGGAAATGATGGCTTAAATTCCTACAAAGAAATCGCAAAAATCTCAAAAAACATATTATCCAAAAATGGAATAATATTTTTGGAAGTGGGATATGATCAAGCAAAAGATGTGAAAACAATTTTTTCACATTATGGTTTTACAAATTTTGAAATCATTAAAGATTTCAATGATATAAATAGAATTGTTATTATCAAAAATTAAAGAGCCTATCGCAAAAAATATTTAATAGGCTCCGAACATTTTCATTTATTTTTTCTTTTCGTCCCTGCCAGTTCTCAAAACATTAAAATTGTTTTTTTGATATGCACGAATTCTGCTTGGAGAAAGGCTCGTACCAAAAAAGAATCTCTGTTGATTAGTATGTTGTTTGTTGTTTTTTACATAAGAATTTCTGATTGTTTCTTCCGCTTTCAGGTTACAATATTTTCCGTCATATTTGACAGATGTGCAGGGATTTCTAAAATCAGGCCTGCTATAGTGCTCAACATTAACCTCGAGTCCAGGTATGTCAGACGGAGCATATTGAAATTTTTCATAACTTCTGTATCTATCTTCATCATGATGGAAGTACGATCCCTGCACTTTAAAATCTGTTCCGATCGGAATACAACAAGCTATTGTTAATCTTCTATCAGGAGACTGTAGATTTGCCCCCTTGCTTGGGTCATCATACGATAAACCTCCGCTTATGGTAAACAAACAATCCCAAAATTTCTTTGTAAAACTGAGGGTGTATTCGCGTAATCTACTATCTCTTGTCCAGGAACCATTGAATGTAAATGATGGGGTAATCCCGAATACCGGCTTCGTATAAATTCTAGCTATTATCTGCTTTGTAGAAGTTTCTGAAGCAGAATTTTTAAATTGTTCTTTTAAACTTTCAGTTGTGAAATACTTGTCAATCAATTTATTATATTCATCGCCAACATCTTTTTCTTTTCCAAGATCGCCAAACCCCTTCCCTTTTATACCAAAAAATGTTTCAAAAAATATTCCGAGTTCGTTTTTAGGAATCACATATAAAATACCTGCACCAACCGCTTTCTTGGAGCTTTTAATTGCGTTTCCATTGCTAAAAGATGCATGAGGAGAAAACATACCGAAATCAGTAGCCAAAATAGCGGTCGCATCGAATATTTGAGTATTTTCATATCCTTGTATCCCAATCCCAATCGTTGTTTCATCAGATATACCATATCGATAATTCGCGCTATATCTAGGCTTTTTGAAATACCCTATTCTATGCGGATCATCCACATTCCACTTATGCTCACGAACGATAACGATATCAAAATCATCTTTTCCAGCTTCTAACATTCCATATCCGGAAAAGTAATCTACTTTCAAAGTATATGTTCTGTTTAATTGATCGCTGATTTTTATTGTTGCGCCAGGAATTTTTGCTTCTTCAGGAAGATCTTCTAAAGTATAAACGCCAGGTGTAAATATTCTATAGTTAAGAATTTCATCACCTAATTTGCATTCGATTTTACTAACCCTTGTAATGACTATCGGAGTAGAATTATTGATTATTTCTCCGTTTCCACTTTGCCTAAATATACTTATACCAACGCCCGATAAAGCTTGTTGAAATCCGATATGGCTTCTAGTTGTTGTGTCACCTATTACCACACGAAAATTATTAGACTGATTTTCATAAATACCTCTTGCATAATTTCTATAAAAATGCGCTTTATCAGTATTCGGTAACATAGCACTAGAAAGATCCTTTTTTATTTTTTTAAAATTTTCGCGAAATTTACTTCTTTTATCATAACCGGTAATTTTAAAAAGATTTCTTTCACTGCTAAAAACGCCGCCATAACTATATTGACGACCATAATAAAAATCAGCATCTACTGTAAAATTTCCTACAGAAAAAACAGGATTAAATGCACTGCCAGAACAATTCTTAGGACCAAACGGATATTCATTTGCTCTCTCATGCACTGCTTTTATATTTAAAAAACCATCAATTTTAGTACTGTCGGTATATGATGTTTTTGTTTTGTGTTTTTTATCAGAATCGGCAATCGCATAATTAGAAAATAATAATAATAACGCACAAATGGCTGAATAACCTAAGGTTTCTTTAAACATTGTATTTCCTCATTGCTGACAATTGTACACTTATGAGAATATATATTACACAAGCATGCTTATTGTCTAGAAAAAACTCCTGCAAAATTTCTTATAGATAACCAAATGAATCTAAATTAACCAAAAATTAATTGACTCTTACAGGTAATGTGTAAGATAATTATGCGTTAAATATATGATGTGTAACATTTGTTATATGAGTTTCATTACGTGGAGGCTTTGGTGCTTTTTAAGAAAATATTTTGTTTTTCCTTCCCAATATTGTTAGTTTTTGCTGGATGCGATGAAAAAAAACAATCACAACAGATGCCGGAACAGCTTGTTGGTGCTGCAAAAGCAATAAAAAAAGACGTCCCGTTTGAAATAGAGGTTCCTGCAAAAATTACTGGATCTCTTGAAATACAAGTTCGTGCTCAAGTGAGTGGAATTTTAAAAACAAGATTATTTCAGGAAGGACAATATGTAAAACAAGGAGAAAAACTATTTGAAATAGATCCTGAACAATATCAAGCAGCGCTGACAAGAGCGAATGGGGCATTGGCGCAAGCGCAATCAGAAGTTCGCAGAACTAATCGTGATTACATACGTATGCAAAAATTATATAAAGCTGGAGCAATCAGCCAAAAAGAACATGATGATTCTTTATCTGCACATGAAAGAGCTCAAGCAAACCTCAAAGTTTCGGAAGGTTCTGTGCGGGAAGCTGAAATCAACCTAGGATATACGGAAGTAAAAGCTCCAATTTCCGGGATCGTAAGAAAAGAAGCCCAGTCTGTTGGAAATTTAATTTCAGCAAATGGAGAGTCTAGTCTTTTAACTTCCATGGTGCAAATATCTCCTCTACATGTAAGTTTTTCCATAGCGGGTTCCATATGGAATAGTTTGGCCAAAGGACATATTAGCGGGAAAGTAAAATTATTAAAATTCGATGACTATAAAGTTGAAGTCATTATGTCTGATGGAACAAAATACCCACAGATCGGAAAAATTATATTTGTTGATAGTAGTGAAGATAACTTAACGTCAAGTGTTTCAATTAAAGCTGAAATTCCTAGTGATGAACATCAGAAAATTTTATTACCTGGGCAATTTGTTCGTGTAAAATTAATTGGAGCTGAATATAAAAACGCAGTTGTTGTTCCTGCTTCATCTTTGATATCCACAAACCTAGGATACGTCGCTTATGTTGTAAAAGAAGACAACATTGTAGAGGTTCGTCCGATTAAAGCGGAACTTATAGGCAATCAAGCTATTGTAGAAGATGGTCTCAAAGAAAACGATATTGTAATTTGTGAAGGTATCGTAAAAGTTCGCCCAGGACAAAAAGTAAACGCGGTTATAAAATCTGAAAGCATTACATTAGCGAAATCAAAACAATCAAAGTAATTATTAAATAAATATGAAAGGTTTGTATCGGCAATGTTTTCTCGTTTTTTTATAGATAGGCCAATTTTCGCCACGGTTGTTTCATTAATAATTGTACTTGCAGGATTGGTTTCAATTGTTAATCTTCCAGTTGCGCAGTATCCTGACCTTACTCCTCCAACAATTGTTGTAGAAGCAACCTATCCTGGTGCTAGCGCTGAAATCATTTCAGAAACCGTACAAGCTCCACTTGAGCAGAAAATTAACGGCGTAGAAGACATGATTTATATAAACTCTGTTGCTTCAAGTAATGGGCGTTCTGTAACATCCATTTATTTTAAAGTTGGAGCAGATCCAGATAAAGCGATGATTAACGTAAACAACCGTGTACAGATGGTAACAGCTACTCTTCCAGAAGAAGTCAGAAAATATGGAGTTACTGTCAGTAAAAGATCGTCTTCCATTCTACAAGTTATTTCTCTTTATTCAGAAGATTCACGCTATGACGCAACATATCTTGGAAATTATGCATTATTAAACATAGTAGATGAACTTAAAAGACTGGAAGGTGTTGGTGATGCTGTTGTTCTCAGTGGGAACGATTATTCCATGAGGATCTGGTTAAAACCTGACAGGCTAGCAAAATTAGGACTTACCACAAGTGACATTGCACACGCAATTTCATCACAAAATGCGCAACGTTCAGCTGGTGCTATAGGAAAAAATCCGATAAATGTGAAAGTAGATCGCAGCTACATGATTACCGCACAAGGAAGATATTCCACTGTTCAAGAATTTGAAGAAATAATCCTGCGTACAAATTCTGATGGAACCGCATTGCGTCTGAAAGATGTCGCAGATATCGAGCTTGGGGCTCAATCCTATGATATCATCGCGAAAACCAGAGGATTAGATGCAATCCCGATAATGATTTCTTTATCCCCAGGCGCGAATGCATTGGATACAGCGGACAAAGTTACAACGAAACTTAATGAATTAGCTCAAGCGTATCCAAAAGGAATCGCACACAAGGTAACATTTGAAACCACTGGGTTTGTTAAAAATTCCATAAAAGAGGTTGTTAAAACACTGTTGGAAGCGATCATATTGGTCTTTTTAGTAATACTCCTGTTTTTAAAAAATTTTAGAGCAACAGTTATTCCTTGCCTTGCAGTTCCGGTATCCATTATCGGCGCTTTTGCGGGAATGTTATTATTTGGTTTTTCGATAAACACTCTTACTTTATTTGGATTAGTTTTGGCAATTGGTATAGTTGTTGACGATGCTATTGTTGTTATTGAAAACGTCGAACGTATTATGCGTACAGAAAAATTACCAGTAAGAGAAGCTACAATTAAAGCAATGGATGAGGTCGCCGGAGCATTAGTCGCCATCGTTCTAGTATTATGTTCAGTCTTTGTACCTGTTTCATTTATGGGCGGACTCGTTGGAACCATGTACAAGCAATTCGCCATAACAATCGCTATCTCTGTTGTTATTTCAGGAATCTGCGCGTTAACATTAACTCCTGCTTTGTGTGTAATTTTTCTTGGATCCCATTCAAAATCTTCTGCAAAATTGGAAACCAATAGATTTTTCACTGCCTTTGATGACTTTTTTGAAAAAATTACCAAGAAATATTCTGCTATAGTTAAGTTTTTTATAAAAAATGCAAAAATAGCTCTTGCAACAATGACTGTATTTATAGTCGTTACAGTCGGATTATTTAAAATCACTCCAGGAAGCTTGTTACCTGAGGAGGACCAGGGAGTTTTGTTGTCATGTGCCATTTTGGATCCAGCAGCATCTCTTGAAAGATCATATAATGTGATATCACAAGTAGCTTTAGCGCTCTCAAAAGATCCATCAGTAAAAGATTCCATGTTGGTAGCTGGTTATAACATGTTAAACAGCGCTGTTTCTACAAATGCTGCTACAATGTTTATTATTCTTAATGATTGGAAATATCGTACAGACCCAAGTCAGTCAGCGCAAGCAATCGCAAAAAAAGTATTTGGTATTGGAATGGGAATCACAGATGGTATCGTGCTTGGTATCTGCATGCCTCCCATTGTTGGTATGAGTACTACCGGAGGATTCGAAGCTTACATTCAAAAAATTGGAGATATGGATAGCAAAGCACTGGAAACAAAAATTAAAGATTTTCTTGCGGAAGCTTCAAAACGACCTGAATTAACAGGCGTTACATCAATGTTTAATGCCAGCACGCCACAATTATATATGGAAGTTGATAATTTAAAGGCATTGTCACTAAATGTTCCAATTAATGAAATATACGCCACAATGGCAGCAACTTTCAGCTCCTACTATGTTAATGATTTTTCAAAATTTGGCCGTGGATTTAAAGTAATGATGCAGTCCAAGGGAGATTATCGTGCATATCCGGAGCAAATAAAGGAAGTATATGTACGTTCTACAGGCGGCTCCATGATTCCGCTATCTTCTTTCGTTAAATTAGTACCAAGTGTTGGACCAGACATTATTGAGCGATTTAACGTATTTCCTGCTGCAAAAATTTTAGGAAATCCAGCTCCCGGATATACGTCTGGACAAGCTCTCTCCGCCATAGAAGAAGTTGCAAAGAAAGTTCTTGATGATGAATATTTATTATCTTGGGCAGGATCATCTTATCAAGAAAAAACCAGTAGCGGCTCATCTTATACTGCTTTAATTTTAGGTTTACTCATTGTCTTTTTAATTCTTGCCGCGCAATATGAAAGATGGACCCTACCATTCGCCGTTATTTTTGCTGTTCCTTTCGCTATGTTTGGAGCTGTAATTGCGGTGTTACTAAGGGGATTCAGCAACGACATATATTTTCAAATAGCTCTGATAACCTTAATAGGCTTATCGGCTAAAAATGCAATTTTGATTGTTGAATTCGCTGTCATGCTACGCAAAGAAGGAGCATCATTAGTTGATGCAGCAATAAAGGCAGCACAGTTGCGATTCCGTCCAATTATTATGACATCACTTGCATTCATTTTGGGATGCTTACCTTTAGCCATCAGCACTGGCGCTGGATGCGCAAGCAGAAATTCTCTTGGAACTGGAGTTGTTGGAGGAATGATTGGAGCTACAGTGTTTGCTCCATTATTTATTCCACTTATGTATATTTTAATAACCGCTCTCAGTGAAAATTTTAGAGGAAGAAAAGGAAGGAAGAAGCATGCGTAAGTTAATACGGAATTGCTTTACAAGTGTATTTATTTTATCGATTGGAATATCTTTAATCGGCTGTTCTGCAGGACCTGATTACGTTGCTCCAAAAATAGATTTACCAAAATCTTCTGGGACAAAAGCGGATAGTGAAATAACTGCATTTTTATCAGAAAAATGGTGGAATATATTTCGTGATTCAACTCTAAATAAACTAGAAGAAGAAGCTTTAAAAAATAACGCTGATATAAAGCAGGCGGTGGCTAATATATATGAAGCTGCTGCTATGGCAGGAGTTTCCGCCGCAGACTTTTTCCCTTCCATTGAATTGACAGGAAATGGTAAAAAAAATCACACCTCAAAAAACGCTCCTATATATTATGGAAAAACCGATATGATAGATTATGTGGCATCCACAGGAATGTCATACGAAATAGATTTTTTCGGAAAATATCGCAGAGCTAATGAAGCCGTTCGGGCAAATCTATTATCATCACGCGCGGCAAAAGAATCTCTCTTATTAACGGTTACCTCCGAAGTCGCAAAAACATACTTTATGTTGCGAGCATTAGACGCAAAATTAGCGATCGCAAGAAGAACGCTCAAAACCCGCCAGGAAAGCTATCTTGTCTATAAAAGTAGATTCGAGAGCGGATATTGTACCGAACTTGATTATCTCCGAATGGAATCAGAAATGGCTTCCGTGAAAACAGTTGTACTGGATTTAGAATCTTCCGCTGAAAAGATAGAAAACGCCTTGGGCGTTTTGATCGGTGCTAGTCCAAAAACACTTGTCATTCGCAGAACGAAACGCTCATCATCGCTCGAAAGTTTAAGAGTTCCCTCAAATATTCCTAGCGGATTGCCATCCAATTTACTTGCAAGAAGACCTGATGTTGCACAAGCAGAAGGACAGCTGATTGCAGCAAATGCAGCAATAGGACAAGCGGCAGCAGCGCATTTTCCTTCAATTTCACTAACGGGAATGTTTGGATTTGAAAGTAAGTCATTAGGTACGTTATTTGGTGGTGCTCCATCTGAAATGTGGAATTTTGGAGGCGGAGTTTCACTGCCGATATTCATGGGCGGAAAATTAAATGCGATGTCAGATGCCGCAAAAGCACGTTACAAAAAAATGCTTGCGACTTATGAGAAAATTATACAAATCGCGTTTAAAGAAACTCTCGATTCTCTGATTTCTACAAGAAAAAATCGCGAAATCGTAGTTTCGAGAACCCGACAGGTTAACGCATTAAAGAAAAGCTATCAAATTGCAAAGACTCAAAAAGAATCTGGTTTGATAGGTATGTTGGATCTTCTTGATGTAGAGAGAGGATTACTTGCCGCTGAAATGGAACTTGCGGGCGCTCTGCAAAATCAACTTACTGCAGTCGTGGACTTATGCAAGGCTTTAGGCGGCGGTTGGAATATAGATAAACTTCAAAACAAGATGTAATTAAGTAAAATAGATATTACACGAATTTTCATGTTATAATAAAAAAATTACAAAAAGTCTTTCAGAGGAATGTCAATATGAATCCAAATATGACGCAATCTGTTATGTTAATCTTACAAGATGCTCAAAATGAAGCCATTGAACTTCATCATCAGCAATTATCTCCATTTCATATACTGAAATGTATATTGAAGGATACCAATCAGCATATCATTTATAAATGTTTACAAAAGATCAACAAAAACCAATTAAAAAAGTTATGTGATGAAAAATTATCAAAAATGCCTGAAGTTTACGGAGAACAGGGGTTATCTTTATCTAAAGAATTATCAATAATCTTTAACAAAATGAATGAAAGAGCACAAAGACTTGGAGACAAATATATAGGATTAGATAATCTTGTCTTTTGTGTACTCTCAAATGATCCTATAAAATCGCTATTTATTGATTGCGGTGGGACAATCGAGGATCTCGAAAAAACAATAGGAGAAATAAGAATGAATAAAACTGTTGATACAGAAAATGCTGAATCAGGGTTTGACGCATTAAATAGATATGCAAAAGATATCACTCAATTGGCCAATGATGGCAAATTGGATCCAGTTATAGGTAGAGATGAAGAAATAAGAAGAACAATACAAGTTTTATCGAGGCGAACTAAAAACAATCCTATCCTAATAGGAGAACCAGGTGTTGGAAAAACAGCTATAGCGGAAGGTTTGGCTTTGAGAATAATTAGGCAAGATGTACCGGATTCCATCAAAAACAAAAAAATTATGTCGTTAGATTTGGGATTGCTTGTTGCAGGAGCTAAATTTCGAGGAGAATTTGAAGAACGACTAAAGGCTGTTTTAAAAGAAGTATCAGAAAATGACAAAATAATTTTGTTTATTGATGAAATTCATACATTAATTGGTGCAGGACAAGCAGAGGGAGCGATGGACGCCTCAAATATGCTTAAACCGGCACTCGCAAGAGGAGATCTACGCTGTATAGGATCCACAACTCTTGAAGAATATAGAAAATATATCGAAAAAGACGCTGCGTTTGCTCGTAGATTTCAACCTGTGTTCATAAGTGAACCAAGTGTATTAGATTCAATCTCTATATTACGAGGATTGAAAGAAAAATATGAATTACATCACGGTGTTCGCATAAGCGACTCTGCTGTAATTGCTGCCTGCACTTATTCCGATAGATATATTACTGATAGATTTTTACCGGATAAAGCAATTGATCTCATGGATGAGGCGGCAAGCAGACTAAAAATGGTAATGGATTCCAAACCAGAAGAAATAGATGAGCTTGATCGCAAAATTATGCAGCTGAAGATTGAACAAGAAGTATTGAAAAAAGAAACCGACACATCATCAAAAGAACGTCTTTCTAAAATACAATCAGAACTTGGAGATTTAGAAAAAAAATCTATTGAAATGAATATGAAATGGAATCTTGAAAAGAAAAATATAGATGAAATCAAAAATATAAAAAATACAATTGAAGAGACAAAAAACGATATAGAAATAGCACAAAGGAATGCTGATTTTACAAAGGCTGGAGAGCTTTTATACAGCGAGCTTCCTGCTTTGCAAAAAAGATTAGACGAACTTCAAAAAGAACAGTCAGCCAATCAAAAACACACCGAAGTTACAAATGAAGATATTGCTGTTGTAGTTTCTCGTTGGACTGGAATTCCAGTAGAAAAAATGATCGTTGGAGAGCAAGAAAAGCTATTATCTACAGAATCAATTCTTAAAAAATCAGTGGTTGGACAGGATGAAGCTATAAATTTAATAGCTGATTGCATTCGTAGATCTCGAGCTGGAATCTCGGATCCCAATAAGCCAATAGGTTCATTTTTATTTCTAGGCCCTACTGGTGTTGGAAAAACAGAATTATCAAAATCTCTAGCGCAATTTTTATTTGATGATAAAAATAATATGATTCGCATTGATATGTCGGAATATATGGAAAAGCATTCTGTTTCAAGATTAATCGGAGCTCCTCCAGGATACGTCGGCTATGAGCAAGGTGGAGAATTGACGGAAGCCGTCAAGCGACGCCCCTACTCTGTTATTTTATTTGATGAAATTGAAAAAGCTCACAGTGATGTATTTAATATTTTACTGCAAGTACTAGATGAAGGACATTTGACTGATGGACTTGGTAGAAAGATCAATTTTAAAAATACTATAATAATACTCACATCAAATCTTGGATCTGAGTTTTTTCAAGATCAATCTTTATCAAAAACAACAATAGAATTTGAGGTTATGAAAATCGTGAAATCGACCTTCAGACCTGAATTACTAAATCGATTGGACGAAATAATTGTCTTCAACAGCCTTTCTAAAGAAAATATTCACGGCATTCTAGAAATACAATTGCATGAGCTGGAAGAAAGGCTAAGAGATAAAAAAATAACCATAAATATAGATGAAAAACTAAAAAATCACCTTTGTGAAATTGGATACGATCATACTTATGGCGCACGCCCACTCAAAAGATGTATACAAAAAGAGTTATATGATTTAATAGCACGTAAAATTATATCTGGGGATTTCAAAGAAGGATCTCGGATTAAGGCTTCATTTGTTGAAGAAAAGGTCATAATTTCATAAAGATCTTTGCTATTAATTTTTACTAAATTGTGGACTTTTTTCTTTCGTAAAAATACATGTATTGCTGTACTATTCCGGCATATCCAGGGAATTTACTTACATCAAAGTTGTTGTTGTAGTGGTCTTTAATAATATTTTTTATCCAAATATCTACGGGAAAACTTTCTATTCTATGTAAGCCATAGAGAGCAATGCAGTTTGCTACTTTAATCCCTATTCCGCGAAATGACTGTAAAAATGTTACAGCTTTTTCAGTTTCCATTTCTCTTAACTTATTCAAATTCAAATCGCCTTTTATTACAGACTTCACAATATTCTGAAGATATATCGACCTATAACCAACCCCCAATGACAGAAAATCTTTTTCTGTATATTTTTTCAAATCATAAGGTGTCGGGAATTTTGTTTTAAAGGGTGCACATAGATTTGCAATAATCCTTTTTATTCGAGGAATATTGTTTTGCTGAGAAATAAGAAAAGTAACCATTATTTCCCATAAATCCTGCTTTAATATTCGTATGCCATAGCCATAATTAACCGCGGAGATAAGATAGGGATCATTGGTTGATATGATTTTCTTTTTTAGTGATCCATAATCTCGGTTCATATCAAAATAATCGAACCATATCTTTTTATATTCTTCCCGAGTGCATTCAATAGCAAATGTATAATCATCTTCCCTATGAATTTTTAATGCCTTATTGTATGCCATTATTTCCCAATCAGCAGAAGAAATATTAGTTATGCGAAAACACTGTCCCGAATCCGCTATTTGAGCCATATTAAAATCCGGAGAACATATTTTTATGTAATGGAGTGACACTTAGTTTTTATTCTCATTTTTAAAGAAATAGATGATTGATATTAAAATATCGTAGAAGACTAATACCAAAAGGGTCAATTGACATATTCACCTGCCACATTTGTACTCCTGATCTTACGGCATTAAATACAGTATCAGCGATAATTTTATTTCTTTCATTAACTGGCGGTATCTGAAAAATAGGAGCATCATATATAAAACTTAGAATCATAACCGCTTTTTCATTTGCTCGCAAAAGGCTATCTAATTCTGTAACATGACGGACAAATCGTTCAAATGTTACAGTTTTTCGTTGAGTAAGCATTGTACTTGGTGTTACACCCGGCAAATGCATAAGTGGCATCTTTACTTCAACGTAAGTGTTCTCGATTTTAAAATCCAGTTTTGATTTTCCTATTTGCTGCTCTCTAAGAATTTTATGACCATTAGCAACAATCCTTTCAAGTTGTCCGCCTTTAAAAAAATATTCCACATATCGATTAACAGCATTTTGATTTATACCGACCCAAGACGCCGCATTATTTACCGAAATCGCTTCCACTGTATATTGCGTTTTTCTATTTTTTGCAATTGAAGAGGATAAAAGACATGGTAATCCATTTAAGATAATATCTCCTATTTTTCCTGTAGTCGGGAATGACATTTTATAATGTCATTCCCGACTTTTACATTCATGATAAACCGATTGGATCTAGAGATTATTATCCCTGGCTCTAATTTTGGATCAAATTTATATATCATCGTTTTATAATTATACCGTGAAACTAATACTTATTGAAGCAAGATTATCATTGGAAATTCGATGATCATAAATTTCTATACACAGCACAACCGTCTAATATTTCAACAATGGTTCCCGGAATTTTGTTAATATGCTGCATATCGTGAGTGATAAATAGACATGTCTTTTTTTCACTCAGCACAATTTTTTTAGTAGCTTCAATTACTGAATTTGCTGCTGTGGGATCAAGCGCGGACGTTATCTCATCTAAGAGTAATATATCATAATTCGTCATGGTAGCCATTATAAGACTTAATACTTGTCTCTGTCCTCCCGATAAATCTCCAACATATTCATCTAATCTATTCTCTAATCCCAAATTAAAAGCCGACAATTTCCGCTGAAAAAAATCTCTCTTGTTTTTTACATAGAGGTTTCGTTTTTTTCCTCTATTATAAGAAACCGTAAGGTTTTCCAGCAATGTCATTTCTCCGACTGTACCAATTTTTGGATCCTGCAAAACACTGGAAATCCAATTTGCTCTTTTATATTGAGGCAGCAGGGAAATGTCTTTGTTTTTTATCAAAACTTTGCCAGAAGCAGGCCTTTCGCAACCTGAAATAATATTAAAGAGAGTTGTTTTTCCTGCTCCATTCGCTCCTATTATAAAAACAAATTCTCCTTTTGATATGGTCAAGTTAAGCCCCTTTAGAGTGTTACGAATATAAATATTACTTAGTTGCAGCATAATCACTCCTAGTTGTTAATGTCATTGTCAGTATCACTATAATGCCGGTTATCAAGTTTAAATCATGAGTTTTTAAACCTAAAAAATCTATACACAGGGCTATTCCTATAAAAACTCTATATAAAATCGATCCCATAACGCATGAAAAAATAATAAAAGCCTCTTTTTTAAAAGGAAAAAGTTTTTCCCCGATTACCACGGATGCAAGACCGATTACCAATGTTCCAATACCTTGAGAAATATCACAAAATCCCTGATATTGAGTAAATAAAGCGCCACCTAACCCGATCAAGGCATTGCTGATCACTAGGCCAACAACAGTAGTATATTTAATATTAATACCTGCATTACTAGAAAATTTTTTGTTATATCCGGTAGTTCTGAGTGCCAGTCCGAAATCCGATAATAATAAATATATTAAAAATACAACTAGTGAAAAGATGATAATTATAAGAATTACGCTTGAATTTTCACTAGAAAAAATCGTTTTACAATCGGCAATTGTTATATTGGGGGCTTCATTCATTATTCTTAAATTTATCGAATACAACATGAATGCAACCATTATTCCTGAAAGCAAATCGGATATTTTTAGTTTTATATTTAAAACACCTGTAATAAAGCCGGCAAATCCTCCTGATAAAAACGCAATTAATAAGGTAAAATAAGGATTTATTCCGTACCTAATCATTGCAGCGGATATAGACGCGCCTAACACAAAGCTTCCGTCGCATGTTAAATCAGTAAAATTAATTGTGCGAAATGTAAGATAGATGCCAATAGAAACCATGCTATAAATTAGGCCGATATTGATGCTCACAAAAAATTCTTGCGCAGGAATCATCTTAAATTTCCAAATACTTTATCTGCTTTTTCTAAAAGTTTCGTATCTATATTTATTCCTAATTCATCGGCTGTTTTAAGGTTTATAAACAGCTCCATTTTCAATGGAAATTCGACTTTAATATTATTAATATTCTCACCATTCAGTATTTTTTCGACCATTTTGCCTGTTTGGATTCCTATTTCATATTGATTAGGCCCCAAAGCTGCAAGACATCCCTTCTCTACTTGGTCTGTATCACTCACATAAACAGGAATTTTATTAATTTTGCACACTTTTATCACATATAAAATTCCGCTTAAAACAGTATTATCGTTACTTATGAATACGGCATCTGTTTTTTTCGATAATTGACTAACAGCCTGAGGAATATCAGACGATTTTTGTATTCCCTGTTCTATCAATTCTATTTTATAAGCATCCACTATTTTTCTTAATTTTTTAACTATTTCTACCGAATTAGCTTCTCCAGTATTGTAAATTATGCCTAATTTTCTTAATTTCGGCTGTATTTTTTTGAATAATTCCACTTGAGGCTCTATATCTACAAAATTAGAAACTCCGCTGGTGTTAAAATTTTCAAATGATTTTGAAATAACAGCGGGATTAGTTACAGAACTAAAAATCAGCTGCGTCTTTCCTTCCTTTGCATACTTAAATGCACATTGTGCTGGCAAGGTGCCCACAGCAACAATTATATTCGATTTCGAGCCAACAAATTTCGCCGCTATTTGCGATGCCAATAAAGGACTTCCTTGCGCAGTTTCAATATCATATTTCAAAATTTTGCTCTTCTTTAAATATGATTGCATTCCTGCAACAACGGAGTTTATGGCTTCATGTTCTATTACTTTGCAAATTGATATTCTGTTGCTTTCATTTTTCTTCTCGCATCCCGTTATACTCAGTAGTATTAACGTCACAATTGTTACCATTTTTGACATTTTTTATTCTCTCTAAAGCTATTCTATAACCTTTATGGGGTTCATTATTTAAAAACCTAGATACTCTAGTAACCGTAGTAGTGCTCACTCCGGTTAGTTCACTTATCATTCGATAGGATAAATTTTTATTGTGCAGCAATTGACACACATGCCATCTTTCATTTAATGCTTCAATTTCTTGAGGAGTGCATAAATCTATAAGAAATTTTTCAATTTCATCTTTAGTTTTAAGTTCTAAAACTGCGTCACTTATATCAGTTAAATCAGCAATGTGATGGTCACTTGTCATAATTTTCCTCCTGATCGTATTAGCATAATAATACATTATAACAAAAATATCAAGTAAATTAAACATCGAATTTATATCCACAAAAATCTGATATTGAAATTAATGGATGCCGCCTTATAAATAAGATATTGTTATACTGAAATACCTGGAGAAACGAATTTAATGATTTCTTATAGAAATGTTTTTTACATACTCGGGATTCTTCTTTTCATATTTTCTGGATTAATGCTTATACCAGCCGCACTCGATTTATGTCTGCAAAATGATACTTGTTCCTGCTTCATAATAAGCAGCTTATTCTGTTGTTTTTTTGCCGGATTATTGTTTTTTTCAAGTAATTCTGATGAAAAAACTTTACTGAATATAAAGGAAAAGATATTAATTGTGCTGCTGGCATGGATTACAATTCCCGTTTTATCAGCCATACCAATTCTTTTATCTTCTTCCAATATTTCATTTATAAACTGCCTATTTGAAGCCACTTCTGCATTAACTACTACAGGATCAACAGTAATATATGATATAAAAAGTATCTCCGATGGAATTTCAATATGGAGAGCAATACTTCAATTTATAGGCGGAATTTTCTTTATACTTTCCTGCCTATATGTATTTCGTGATTTAAAGTATTCCTATACCAATGCATTTGAAAAATTAAACTCCAGTAACATAATTCAACAGATAAAAAACCTCATTTTAGTATATTTAACCCTTATAACATTTAGTTCTTTTCTATTAATAGGCTCTGGATTGTCAGCAATAGATTCCATCTGTTATATTCTCTCTTCCATATCAAGCGGCGGATCCATATCTGATAATAGCTACAATATTTCTGAAATTTCACATAGAATTAATTGGATACTTTCTATATTGATGTTTATTGGCGGTTGTTCGGCAGGTTTTATAAACAATCTAATTAACGAAGGAACTTCAGCATTTAAAAACAAACAATTTATATGTTATACAAGTATAATATTGGCGCTGACAATATTACTGACTATCCATATAATATCAACTTCTTTAATACATACAGATATATTAGAAGGTCTCGAAAAATCTTTTCTCATCATAACTTCATCTATAACTACAACTGGGTTGCCAATTGCCTCATCTGAAACTTTTGGAAATTTTATAGACACAATACTATATATTGTAAACTTTATAGGTGGGTGTTCCGGCTCATGCACAGGTGGAATCAAAATTTTTAGAATAATAATTCTATATTTGTTGATAAAAAATTACTTTATGAGAATCACAAAAATCAAAGCAATATATATTCCAAGTTATGGAGGAAAAAGATTAGGAGAAGCTGATGTAACAAGCATACTTTCCTATTTCGTGTGTTATGCAATACTCGCTTTAATTTTTACCATTGCACTATCGTTTTCTGAAATGGATTTCGGAAGAGCATTTGGAGCAGTAGCAACAACGATGAATAATAACGGTCCATTTTTTGGTCTGCACAAAGCAACTCCAATGCAGATTTCCGAATTATCATCGTTTACAAAATATATATTAATTAGCGCCATGATTGCCGGAAGAGTTGAATTTGTCCTGTTCTTTATGGTAACTATAAAATCATTTTGGAAAAAAGGGTAATAATATGATTTATGTATTTCCTGGACAAGGTTCCCAAAAAATTGGAATGGGAAAAGATATATATGATGCCTTTCAAAGCGCTCGTGATGTGTTTCACGAAGTTGACGATGCAATTTCATATAAATTATCCGATTTAATTTTCAATGGAACAGAAGATGACCTGAAATCTACAGAAAACACTCAGCCGGCTCTAATGACTGTCAGTATAGCCTTTATCAGAGCATTAAAAGTCGAAGCTGGAGTCGATATTACAGAAAACGCGAAATTCTTTGCTGGACATTCATTAGGTGAATACACTGCGCTTTGTACTGCGGGCGTTATTTCTCTTGCAGATACAGCAAAGATCTTAAGACTCAGAGGCAGGGCTATGTCCAACGCCTTTCCATCTGGAGGAGCAATGGCAGCAATTCTTGGTTTAGATATTAAAAAGGTCGAAAAACTTATAAAAGAAGTGAATTCAGATGATAGTTTTGTACAGGTTGCTAACGATAATTCAGATGGGCAAGTAATAATAAGCGGATACAAAAAAGCAGTTGATAGAGCAATGGAAAAATCATTAGATTATGGGGCGAAAAAAGCTGTTTTATTGGAAGTAAGTGGACCTTTTCATAGTGAATTAATGAAAAATGCCATAGATCCTATATGTGAATGTTTAGAGTCTATCGCATTCAAAAATCCGTCTAAACCTATTATTTCCAATGTCACAGCAAAAGCTGAAAACGATAATTTCAAGGCGTTATTAATAAAACAACTTACTGAACGAGTAAGATGGAGAGAAAGCATCCTATTCGCTAGAGAAAACGGTGTATCAAAATTCACAGAAATAGGATCAGGAAAAGTTCTTACAGGACTCATAAAACGTATTGATCCAAATATGAAATTAGAAAATATAAACTCTCTGGAGTTTTTTAAATCGCATTAAAAAACTTAACATACTTCTATTTCAAACTACGAAATCACTCTATTTTCAGAAATATCAAACTAATCGTCAATAGGCCCACTTATGAGTAGTGGCAACAACATTTTTTGAGATGAAAAGAAAGGATTTTTTGCTAGTCCTTGCAATGCAGGATGTGTCCGTATGTTTATAGGAATAGATGGCCTTAAATTTATAATAATTCTATCTAGTAACATACAGAACTGAGCTCTCAACAAGCTATTTGTTTTGATAGAATCAAATTCTCGAGAAAAAATCTCAACTGCGTGTTTCTGATCTGCAGTGACAGCTTGTCTTGTTATTGCTTCAAAAGAATCATCTAATGTATACTTTGAAAAAACACTACTTCTTACAGCTTCGGGGGATAAAAATTGCAAGTCATTAAGTATTCCTTTAGTATCAATTTTTTCAGCATTTGATATAGACAACGCATATCTTCTAGCCGTTGATTCAAGCCCTTTATGGTCGCAACAACCATCCATAGCATCAACGCCTGCAATTTGCAGAACAACACCAAAAGCAATATATAAGAATTTATTTTTCATAATACACCTTCCACCACTCTATGATATCTCTTTAAGGTTGCATTGTCAATTTAGACAATTCAACAAACACATTTAAGGCTTCTTCTTCAACAAAATCTGGAATAGTAAGAAAACCAGCTTGAGCAAGAGAGTTCCTTTTTGATTTTAAGTGCTTTGCTTGTTGTATATTTCGAAATTCAACAATTGCACTACCAAAAGCTTCAGGAGTATATTTTGCGTGAAATACTCCTTCCCTATATTGTCCCATTGCATCTGATTTGTCTAAGAGAAAAGGAGGAGAAAGAAGATCTGCCGGTACATCTGAATGAGGCAGTTTTGCTGCATCTATTTCTAGAGTAGAACTTTTTCTAGTCATGAGCAGAAAACTTCTTTCTTGTGGCTGCTCAATAGAGCTTAAGACAGCTGTAGAATATATTGGTGTTAGCATTTCTTTTATTACCGCTTTTGCTGTAGGTGTTATCAAAGTATTTGGTACAGTTTCATCTATATTCATAACACTGAACATTGTCGTACTAAAAATTCCGTTTTGAAGAAGATTATTTAAAAAAGTGCTTTCCCGAATTGTTGGATGAAAATATGGAAGTAACATTTTCAAATCTATGGGATTAGCGCCAGTTTCGTCGAAAAATTGTTCTGCATAATTTGCTAAATAAAAACCACCTGGCAATTGATCGGCGAATTCTATATTTTGATTAAAAGCTTCTAAAAAATCACCTGGTTTAGTCAAAACAGATCTGGAAAAAACATCAGAAACTATTGGACTTTCATTTTTGATTATCTCGATAAACATATGAGAAAATGGACGTCTGGACATAAAGTTAGTCCACCTTTTCGCATCAAATTGATGTGCTGTACTAAAACTTTCGAATGTGTCTCGCATTAGCAGCGCCTTATACATAAAAACATCGTCATTTGCAATTGGCACAAAAGTTCCTATATTGGCAGTGGCTGCTAACGCTCGCTGTACAAACCGATCTTCCATCGATAATTTAGATAAAAGCGTTGATTGTTTCTGTGCATCTTGCTCAAATATCGCTGTTAAAAAAGGTCTCATTAAAGTATGTGTTTCCAATTCCTTTAATGTTGGATCTGATAAAGCAATTATAGAACGCTGCAACAAATTTATTGTAAGATCTTGCCCATGAAAATATATTGCTAAAGCCATTGCCAAATCGAGAATATGATCTGTATGTAATGGCATTAAGTATGAGTTTGTCATACCTACCATTTCATGCGCAGCTAGAAACATTAATCCTGCTATTGAGGTATTAGATGGAACCTTGGTGGGGATAGACTGTTTTATCAATGCTTGCATAGCGGATATAGTAGGAAATAATGTATTGCATAGAGTAATAGTGCTCTGTAACGGATGTTGTACCGTCATTTGTGGTTGCCAGCTTGGTTCCCATGGAGCTGTAGGATTCAATTTCCTTATTGTGCTAGTTTTTATAACATCAAAAAAAGGAGTAGGTATAATTCTAACTGTGCCGATCTCCGATGATAAAAGGCTTAGCCAATTATCAAAATCTATTTCAGGCTTAGCATCTAAGCGATCTTTTGTAAGATTAATAATAGCCTTTATGTTTTTCATACATTCAGCAAGTAGGTGTCCTTCTTTGTTTGAAAAAGGCTCTGTAACAAATTCTATATCTGGACCATCTAATTCGATACGACATAATTTGCCTTCCCCTGATTCTATAGTAAATATTGGCTTTTTTTGCAAACTATAGTCATGTAATGCCCATTCACATAATCTACCATTCATCTGAAATTCAAAGCCCACACGAAATGGCATCGGTTGTTGCATCCCGCTCAGATTCAGAAAGAAGAAACATAATGATATACAAATTATTTTAATAAATTTCATAATTATCTCGTTAGATTATTAGTATTTTGCCTAATAATACTAAACCGTTCGGTGTTAATCAAAAGTTAATTTTGATCATTTGTAGTTATTTTGCTTTGTATGTATATTTTTATATCTAAACGACTGATATATCGGGTGCATCAACAGATTTCATACCGACAACATGATATCCGGAATCGGTATGAACAATTTCCCCTGTAACTCCAGATGCAAGACCGCTTAACAGAAATACTCCTGTTCCACCTACATCTTCAATTGTTGTGTTTCTTTTTAAAGGAGAGTTATATTGATTCCACTTCAATATATATCGGAAATCATCAATTCCTGAGGCCGCAAGGGTTTTTACAGGACCAGCAGAAATGCCATTAACCCGTATATTCCTATCCCCGAAATCTACAGCTAGATATTTTATGCTAGCTTCAAGAGCCGCTTTTGCAACTCCCATTACATTGTAGTGCGGCATAACTCTTTCAGCGCCAAGATATGTGAGAGTTAATAAAGATGAACCATCGTTTAAATATTCCGAAGCATACTGACATACAGATGTAAAAGAATAGCAGGAAATATCCATGGTATTAATAAAATTAATACGAGATGTGTTGACATATTTTCCTGTCAACTCCTCTTTATCGGAGTACGCGATAGCATGTACAATAAAATCTATCTTTCCAAATTTTTTTCCTAACGTCTGGAAAAGCAATTTAACGCTTTCATCATTCGAAACATCACATTCGATCATTTCTACATTTCCAAGAGAATCTGCGAGAGGTTTTACTCTTTTATATAAAACTTCAGATTGGTAACTGAAAACCATTTTCGCACCGTGCTCAGCAAGAGTTTTTGCTATTCCCCAAGCCAAAGATTTATCATTGGCTATTCCCATCACAATGCCTTTTTTACCTTCCATTAGTTTCATTAATCCCTCTCCTCTAGATTTATGCAGTCTCGCCATTAATAACTTTTTTTAATATAGGAGATGCTTTGAAAGATAAAGCCTTTCTGGATGAAATTATCGCCTCTTCAAGAGTTTTTGGATTTCTTCCAATCCGCTCTTTTTTATGACGAACAATAAAAGTTCCAAATCCTGATATTTTTACAGCCTCTCCATTGATCAAAGCGGACGCAATTTCATCTAAAACATCTTCAACAATTTCAGACGCGTTAAATTTTGTAACCCTAAACTCTTCAGTTATCGCGTCCGCAATATCTGACCTAGTTAATGTCTTTATATCCTTTTTCTCCACACATCACCTATTAACTTTAAAACCATTATAGTTTAATCAACACCGCTCCCCATGTAAAGCCGGCTCCCATAGAAAGCAAGATAACATTCCTTTTTGTAAAAAATTTGTCTCTTATTTCGTTTAAAGCGAGGGGTATAGAAGCAGCCGAGGTATTTGAATGCGTATCTAGAGTTATTAATACTTTTTCTTTTTTAATTCCGGACATTTCTATTAATTTTTCGATTATACGAGTATTGGCCTGATGAGGAACAAGTAGATCAACATCATCTACTGTCATGCTATTATCAACTAATAATTTATTCAAAGAAGAAGCAAATTTTTCTACCGCGAATTTAAATACTTCACGCCCATCCATCTGTACAAATCCAAATGTTTGAGTCGTAGAAACTCCGCCAGATGTTTTTAAGCAATCAACATAGGAACCATCTGAATATATTTTGCAATATTGTATCCCGCGATCACTGGTATCTTGAGCTTGAAGAATAACCGCGCCTGCGCCATCTCCAAATAAAACACAGGTTGATCTATCGGTCCAATCAACTATTTTAGAAAAAGTTTCCGCTCCTATAACCAATGCACATTTAGATTTTCCGCTTTTAATATGTGTATCCGCAATATCAATTGCATATACAAAACCACTGCACGCCGCACTGATATCAAACGCAGCTCCATGCTTTATATTCAACTCTCTTTGCACTATGGAAGCTGTTGACGGAAATGTGTAATCACCAGTGACTGTCGCAACTATTATTAAATCTATATCGTCATTAGAAAGTTTGGCATGATTTATAGCATTACGTGCCGCTTCTGCTGCTAAAGATGAAGTTGTCTCTTGTTCAGCGATATAACGTTGTTTTATACCCGTTCTCTGAATTATCCATTCGTCTGAAGTATTTAATTCAGCTGGCAAATCAGAATTTAGTACACATTTTTTTGGCAGCGCAGCGCCGATTCCAACAAGAATAGAATTCATTTCCCATCTACCTCTTTTGAAAACGATTCCAACGCATAGTCCAATTTTGATTTATCAAGCTGCTCACGAATTCTATTAAAAATATCTCGATTCAAAATATCTATAGTGAATTTTACTGCATTCGCAAACCCTACCTCATCGCTGTTTCCATGGCTTTTCACAACTACTCCATTCAATCCGAGCAATATAGCACCATTATACAATCTTGGATCCATTTTTCTCTTTAATTTCAACAAAGCAGATGAAGCAAACAAAGCCCCAAGCTTTGAAAAAACACTACTAGAAAACACATCTTTCATTTCGGATATTATATATTTCGCTGTGCCTTCTATAGTTTTTAATGCAACATTTCCAGTAAATCCATCCATAACTATTACATCCACATCTCCTTTGCCGAAATCGTCCCCTTCGACAAATCCAACATAATTTTCAAATAACTTTTTTAATACTTCTGATGTTTTTTTTACTAACCTACTTCCTTTGACCTCTTCCGATCCTATATTCAATACTGCCACTTTTACGTTGATTTTGTTGAAAACTGAACGAGCTAATGCCTCTCCCATAATCGAAAAATCAACCATGTTTTTTACATCACATTCTGTATTTGCGCCAAGATCAAGACATACAGTTTTCCCATTTTTTCCAGGAATAATAGAGGCGATAGCGGGACGATCTATACCCTCAATGGTTTTAAGTATGATTTTTGCAAGAGACATATATAGCCCCGTATTACCAGAAGATATAACAGCCATCGATTCTCCGGACTGTACTGACTGAATCGCAAGCCCCATACTGGAGTTTTTGCCAGCGCGCAATGCTGTCATAACTTCCATATCAGATGTAATAATACTGGCGGAATATCTAAATTCATATGATAAATTTGGTGACAAAAGATGTTTATAAAAATTCAATTTCGTTTCATCGCCAAAAATTATAAAATGACAATTTGATGAAGAAAATCCAGAAATACCCTTAATCACAGCCTCAGGAGCATTATCGCCACCCATTCCGTCAATGGCTATAATTTTTCGGTTATGGTTAGAAGAAGCCACTTATTACTTTCCTGACTGCTAAGCGTCTTGCCGTTTATCTTTCAGTATTTGATGACCATTATATGTTCCACAGTTATTACACATACTGTGAGGTAATTTTGAATCACCGCAAACTGGGCAAGCAACAGAATTAACAGGTGTAATAGCAAGATGTGATCTACGCATATCTCTACGGGATTTAGACGTTTTTTTCTTTGGAACTGCCATGACATTCTCCTAAAATAAAATTCTTTATGATTAGATTTGTTATATTATAATATAGCACATCATACATACATAAAATTCATGATTTTTTCAAGCATTATATGGAATAAGATGATAAACAACATTTCAATTTTGAAAAATAGATCACTAGCTATTAATTGTTTTGATTATAGATTTTATAAATCCAACCAGATATAAAGAACCCGTCACAATAACTAAATCTTCATCTGATGCATTTTTTACAGCGCAATCTAATGATTCAATAGCATTTGACGAAACAAATCTTGCTGCATTTATAAATTTTTCTCCATACTCATTAATATGAAGAGGTCTTTCTGGCGTCTCAGTTAAATACAGATTTGCGTTTGGAACATTGAATAATATTTCCAAAATTGCCACATAGTTTTTATCATTACAGATACCAACTACAAAATGCACCCTACTGAATTCATAATACTGCAAAATTTCCAGCAAACTCTGTGTTCCTTGGGGATTATGATCTCCTGAGAGAAATATATCGCGATTTTTATAAAACACCTTCTCCATGCGCCCAGGCCAAAATACCCTTTCTGTTGCATATAAAAATTTTTCTGAATTATCAATAAGATAATCAAAAATCGTGAATGCAAGAATTGAATTTTCCGCAGCGCGATTTCCAGGAAGATTTATATTAAAATGCCCAAATTTGCTCGACACCTTAAAAGTTGGATATTTTTTTGAATAATCTACATGCAGAGAGTAAGATGTCGCCTCTACAAGTTTTGCAGAATATTTCTTAGCGTATTGTTCAGATATTTTTTGTATTTCTGGATCAAATTTTGTATGAAAAACGATATTATTATCTGAAATAATTCCAAATTTATTTTCAGCAATTTCTTCTAATGTATTTCCTAAAGCTCCTTCATGTTCTAAACCCAACTTTGTTATCACGCTGATATTATGAGGAATTGCATTTGTCGCATCTAAAGTACCACCCAACCCAACTTCGAAGATTGCAAAATCTATATCTGACTTATGATATTCAAAAAAATAATAAGCCGCCATAATCGTTAAGTATTCAAAATAACTTAGGTCGAAGTTGCGAGCTTTTTCGTGCACTTTCAAAAAAACATTACAAAAATCATTATCGGAAATATCAATGCAATTAAACTTAATGCGTTCATTTGTTTTTTCTAGATGAGGAGATGAAAAGAATCCGACATTTTTTCCTGCTTCTACAAGTAAAGTCTGTAGTGTTGCGCAAGTAGTTCCCTTCCCGTTTGTTCCTGCAACAATTATTACCTTTGAAGGATCGATATTTAATTTGAAAACGTCCAGCGCCATTTTAATGTATGCGACATCATGTGATTTTTTTTGATTTTCTAGATAGCAAATTATGTCTTTATATTTCATATTATTTCAAAATCAAGTTATATTATGCTAACAAAAACTATATCGAATTACTTAATATTTAAAAAGGATTGCTATGCGAAAATTATTTGGAACCGACGGCATTAGAGGATTAGCAAATAAATATCCAATGACAATCGAAGTTTGTCAAAAATTAGCAAAAGCAATTATCGTAAAATTTTGTCCTTCAAAAGAAAAAAAACATCTCATTTTAATAGGGGAAGATACTAGGCTTTCCAGAAATATGTTTTCATGCGCGATGCAAGCTGTTTTTTATTCCCATGGAGTAGATGTATTACCACTTGGCTGCATAACAACTCCAAAATTATCCATTATGGTCGAAAAAGCTCAAGCATCATGCGGGATTATGATATCCGCTTCTCATAACCCATTTTATGATAATGGGATAAAGTTATTTAATAAATTTGGGTTAAAACTAACAGAAGCAGAGGAAGAAGAATTAGAAACAACAATGGAAGAAAAATGTCCTATTTCAATACCAACAGGAATAGCTTTAGGCAGATGCAACTATGACAATATTGCGTGTGCTAAAACTTACATTAATGATGTTAAACAAGCATTTGGTTTGCATGAAGAAACACTGCAGAACACAAAGATCGTAGTTGATTTTGCGAATGGATCTTCTTTTTATTCTAATGCAGATTTCTTCGTAGATTCTGGATTTAATACTGTTTTTATTGGCGATAACCCGACAGGAACTAACATAAATGAAAATTGTGGATCCACTTATCCAAATATAATAAGTGAAGCTGTTTTAGAAAATAAAGCAGATATTGGAATCGCATTTGATGGAGATGGTGATCGCGTTATTATTGCGGATGAAAATGGGAAAATACTAGATGGTGATCACATATTAGCTATCTTAGCTACAGCAGAAAAATGCGATAAAGTTGTTTCCACCATAATGTCTAATTATGCCCTAGAAAAATATCTGACATCTATTGGAGTTGAACTTATAAAAACACAGGTAGGAGATAAACATGTTACACAATCTATGTTGAAAGCAAACGCGAAGTTTGGCGCAGAGTCATCCGGTCACATTATTATAGCATCTCACGCATACACTGGTGATGGACTTTTTGCTGCTATGAAAGTTTTAAAATATATGATCGAAAACAATAAGAAATGCAGTGAATTACGTCTTTTTGAAACATATCCTACAGTTAGCACAAACTTAAATACGAAAGATAAGTCAATAATTTTAAAACCAGATATACAAAAACAAATACAAAAATTTGAACAGCAATTGCTGAATCGTGGAAAATTGATAGTACGTGCATCTGGGACTGAACCACTCATACGAATATCTGCGGAAGGAGAAAACAAAGAAGAACTACAAAAAATTGTTAATGAGATTTCATCAATTATAGAAAGCTCAGAACAATGATTCTTATATTAGGAGTATCCCTATTTACTATAACATTTTGTTTTTGCTGTGTAATTTTATCACAGAGATCGAAACTAAAAAATCTTTCAGAAAAAAACAACAAACTTTCGAATATTGAATCTTTATATCACACAAGTTTATTAGATAACGCAAAATTAGAAGAAAGATGTTCTCAACAGCAAATTATTTCTTTAAAATACAATGAATTAGTGGAAAAATATTCTGAATTGGAAAAGCAGACCATTTTGCTATCATCCAATCTAGAGCAGGAAAGAAAAAACCTCCAAGAAAAAGTAAAACTTTTAGAAAGTGCAGAACAAAAACTTTCCGATACATTTAAATCCATAAGTTTAGATGCGCTTTCAAAAAACAATGCTACTTTTATGGAGCTCGCAAAATCTGTATTCGAAAAATTCCAAGAAAAAGCAAAATCAGAATTTTCGATGAGCGCAAAATCTGTAAGCGATCTCATGACTCCAATAAAATCTGCCTTAGAAAACGTTGATATAAAGATAAATGATTTGGAAAAAAGTCGAATTGGAGCATATGAAGCATTGAAACAACAAGTTGGAGATTTAATAACCACACAAAATTCACTAAAAAACGAAACCAATCATTTGGTTTCTGCGCTTAAAACTCCAAATATCAGGGGACGTTGGGGAGAAATGCAACTTCGTCGAGTCGTTGAATTAGCTGGTATGCTTGAACATTGTGATTTCAAAGAACAGGTAACATCAGCATCAAATAATGGCGGAAAATTAATCAGACCGGATATGGTGATTTATCTTCCAGGAAACAAGCAAATAATTGTTGACGCGAAAGCTCCATTATCTGCATATCTTGAAGCCATGGAAACGAGTGATGATAAAACAAAAAAGTCGCTATTAACGGAACACGCGAAGCAAATTCGATCACACGTCGCAAGCTTAGCAAATAAAAAATACTGGTCACAAATTCAGGAATCTCCAGAATTTGTGATTATGTTTCTGCCGGGCGAAACATTTTTTTCTGCTGCAACGGAACATGATTCTTCACTAATCGAATTCGCAATGCAGGAGCGAGTAATCATTTCCACTCCAACTATATTACTAGCTTTATTACACACCACTGCACTCGGATGGCGACAAGAAAATCTTGCGGAAAATGCTAAACACATTATAAAAATGGGCCAAGAATTATATAAACGATTATCTGACATGACATTGCACATATCCCAACTCGGGAAAAACATAAATTCTGCAGTACAGAGCTATAATTCAACAATTGCGTCCCTCGAAAGCAGAGTATTGGTCAGCGCCAGAAAATTCAAAGATCTAGAAATTCATGAAAAAAATATTATCGAATTAAGCTCAATAGAAGAAAACACTAGAGAAATAAAAAGCATTAATTAAATTCACAACATTTCTTTTTAATTTTATTATTTGCACAATAATTCCATTTATTTTATCATAATTTTGTTGTGTAATTATTTTATTTGCAAATGAATCCTAAAAGAGTTTTTTTAAAAGCAACAGATATAGAAAATTGCGATATTATTTCATCTCTATTGCAAGATTCTATATTTCATGTTTCTGATTTATCTTTTCATGAAAACAAAAAATGCTTGAGATTGATGATCAATAGATTCTGTTGGGAATTAATAAAAGATAATCTCGAAACTAAATCTCAAAGAAAACATTATTTCCGCGTTCATTCTGGATTATACATTCATAATATTCAAAGTATAACTATTAACGATAATTTTAAAAAAATCAAAGGAGAAAAACATATAAATTTGTTGGCTATGCATGCGTCAGAAAAAGAAATAAATTTACTTTTTTCTGAACATAAAACAGCCTGCATTAAAACAGAAAACATTTGCATTTACCTTAAAGATTTACACGATAAATATCCGACCCCTGCTCTTCCTGAACATAAGTAACATATTTATTTTCCGACTTTGTTTTTAGCTTTTTCTATCGCTTTTTGGCTTTGTCCTTCAAAACAGAAATTATACCACTACAAAAATTGGTAACAAAAACAACAAGATGATGCATTTTTTTGATTTCGCGATCTAGGAGAACCCGAGAAAATTCCCAAGAAGACTTAATATGTATCTTTTCTGCAAGAACTTTACAACGACCTGCAAACGCCAGCCAAAAAGGACTTAAAAACAAACTCAATGCAGTCAAACTTACTAAAAATTTTAACCCGAACTCATTTATAAGACCGACCTTACTGGCAGAATAGGATAACATAAAAGCAAACTCGCCAATATGCCCCAATAATACGCTGATAACAAAAGATTCTTTTAACGGGAACTTGCACAATCTCAAAACAAAGACGTTAATTATTGTTTTACCAAAAGTTACGAACAGTAGACCAAATAAAATTATAGAAAAATTTGAAAGAATAAATTCTATATCAACCAACAGTCCAATGCTTAAAAAGAAGGTCATTAAAAGAATTTCTTCAATTGGAAGAGTAATGTTTTTTATCTCATTTTCCATGCTGGAATTTCCAAGAATTAATCCAGCGACAAATGCGCCAAACGCTGCTGATAAACCAAAAATTTCTGCTATGACAGCACTTCCTAGACAAATTCCAAAAACAAACATCGTTAGCATATCATTATGTTTTTTTATGAAGTTTGTTAATTTATGTACGTAATGATTAAGATTCAGAAGCGCAAATCCAAGTATTATTAGAAATATAAATATCAGTACTATTTTATATACTTCTCCTATTGAGTGAGAATTGTTTCCTAAGAAATTTATAATCAGCACCATAACGATAGCAAAAACATCTTGGGCTATCAGAATACCAAAGGTACTTGCTTCTATAGAAGCATCATGCTCTTTCAAATGTTTCAATGATTTAACAGTTACTGCAGTTGAAGATAATGTCACACAGAAAGTCATCAATATAATTCCTGTTTGAGGTATTTTCAAAAAATATCCAATCGCAAACATAAAAAAATATATGAATAAAGTGGAAAAAGCAGTTACCAGGATAGATTTCTTCCACATGTTTTTTACTTTTTCAAAAGACAGGCTCAGACCAATTGTAAACAATAAAAATAGGATGCCCATTTCTGAAAATACTGCGACAACGGTTCGATCAGTAATAAATTGTAGACAAGACGGCCCCAGTAGAACTCCGGCGATTATATATCCGATAATTGGGCTATGCCCTAGCGACGACAGAATCACTCCAGATCCCATCGCACATAATACAACAGATGCTATTTGCGCAATAGTCCAATTCATAATAATTATTCTTTCATCGAAAGAAGGCTAAAATTAATACCCAAATTAAATATTAATATAATTCTATATTGATTAAGTTTCGATTTTAAAAAAACAGCAAAAAACTTAAAAATCTAATTAACATCCAAGATATTGTTAAAATAAGAACATCTGAAGTTAAGAGATTAAATTCTAAAGAAAAAATAAATATATTACAAGTTTTTGATAGAAGATTCTTGAATAATTTATATATACAAAAGATGGAAACAATATTATAATTTTAATTAATTTTTAATATTGTTGTTTAGTTTTTCGATGGTACAGATGTTTAATATATTCAGATCTATTATTTTTATTTGCATTCTTTTAACCGGATGCACAGATCTTAACGATCCAAGAACTCCGCAGCAAAAAAATCTTAATCCACAAGCCTTTGATGTATTATCCACTCCAGTAGAAGATTCGACAATAGATTTATCTGACTTTGATATTTCAGATATTATAGATGATGAAATCGATACTGAAACAGTAATAAATGAATGTTTTTACAAGCGAATCTCAATTTCCGCGACAGAAAAAATGTGTATGCGCGAAGTACTTACGCAGATGGCAAACCTAGCTGATATAAATATTTTCATAGCTCAAGATATTGAAGGTAATATTTCATTTACAGCAAAAGACCGCCCATTCATCGAAATTCTCAAAGATATCTGCAGCAGTTCCAATCTTAAATACATAATTAATGGAAATTCTGTAAAAATAGAATTTGATTCACCAATGATGAAATTTTATACAATTCCTTCTCTCAATATACAGCGCGAAACACAGAGCTCCATGGCTATATCAACAGATATTTTTAGTGGAGATATGCTTTCATCGTCAGGATTTCAAACCAACGATACGATTAAGGGCACAGTATCTCCATCGACAACAAATAATGGTTCTAATAGCTTAGTATCTGGATCCGCGAAAAACGACTTTTGGGCAGAGTTAGAAGCTGCATTAAAAACAATAATCGGCGAGACGGAAGGAAATTACATTTCAATTCATAAGCAGGGAGGATTAATTACAGCTTACACCACTCAAAGCAAACATGAGGAAATTCAAAAGTATATTAAATTACTGAAAGATTCCTCAGAAACACAGGTGTTGATAGAAGCAAAAATTCTTGAAGTGAGCTTAAAAGATGAATTCAAGAGCGGCATCAACTGGCAAATCATGCGTACAGGCGGCGCCACGATCGAAAAAAGCTATGACCGGACAGGATTGTTTTCCGCGGGAATAGATAGAAAAAATTTAAGTATAGTATCGGGATTTATTGAAAAATTCGGAGCTGTGAAAACTCTATCAAGTCCTCGAATTACAATATTGAATAATCATTCCGCCGTCTTAAAAGTTGCGCAAAATGAGGTTGTATACACACCCGAATTCCAAAAACAATATAATGGAACAAATTCGAACAATATCACGGATATGCTGTCGACCAACATGAAAACGATTCCGATAGGACTTATTATGACAGTTCAGCCATCTATAGATAAGAAAAACAATACGGTATTACTTACTCTGCGCCCGACAATTTCAAAAATCGCAAGATATAAAGAAATCCCATTTTTATTCAATAATTATATAAAACAAACAAGTGGTACTACATCTTCGGAATCCTCAAATACTTCACAAGTTCAAATGCAAAAAGTACCTATAGTCGATGTAAGAGAATTGGATTCCGTCTTGAAATTGCACTCTGGACAGATAGTAGTTATGGGCGGCTTAATGCATGAAAAATCTAACAATAACAGAGACGGTCTTCCTGGATTCAAGGATACTCCCATCGACTTCATAACAAGCGAAAGAGAAAAAGGAACCGAAGTTACAGAGTTAGTTATATTTCTAAAAGCGACCATTTTGCGTAAAAAAAACAAAATGCATCACAATGCAGACGCGAAAATATATAATACATTTGCCACAGATCCTAGAAAATTAAAGTTCAAAGATGAAAAAAACAATATTAAAAAATAAAATTAAAGGATTTTCTTTAATCGAAGTCGCGATTGCGATCGTAATTATAGGATTAGTCGCGAGCTTTACGCTAAAGGGAAAGGAGTTAATTCACACAGCTAAATTAAATTCGATTGCGGAGCAGGTCAATTCTTTTAAAGTTGCCATCCAAATGTTTGTTGATAAATACAGCTCTATGCCTGGAGATTTAGCAAACGCAAACGAGATGATTGGGCAAGGATTGGAAAATGGCAGCGGTCACGGATCCATCAAAACTATAGGTGACGCAAAAAGATTTTGGAAGCACTTGGTTGCATCGGGTGCGTTAAGTATCGAATTGATAAATGGATATCCTATAAGCAAATTAGGTGGATTTTATTCCGTATCATCAGAAATTCAAGGACATGAAGGTACTTGGTTAATTCTAAGCAACGGAACCAGCAACAATAGCAATTTTAAAGGAATTTTATCTCAAGAAGACGCATATCACCTCGATAAAAAGAACGACACTGGGAATCCATCTACCGGAGAAATTCGCACTTTAAATGCACAAAATATGACATCTATCGGACACAAATATGATATCAAAAATAAAAACAAAAATTACGTTATTATGTTCAAAATTTGGTAAACAATGCAATGGATCACTGCTGCTCGAAGTAGCCATAGGATTATCCATATTCAGCATAATTTCAGGATTCTTTATAACAAAAACAATGACTGTCAACCGCGCAATGCGAGTTCAAAAAACAAAAAATAATATCGAAATTGTAACGTCTGCATTGGCAGCATATCTAGCAAGCAATAATCGATTGCCTCGCCCATCATCTAATAACAGTGGATTGGAAAGTACTGAGCTTTGTGAACTAGGAACCGTTCCTTATAACACATTGGGAATTCCGCAAAAAAATTCAGTAGATGGCAATTCGCGTCCGTTAATTTATGTTGTCGAAATTAATCTTACACATACTTTCTCATCAATATATGAAAGCGAAGTAACAATAAGTGGAGAATATTTTTGTAAACCAATAGCTGATCCAAAAATAAAAATAGCATCACAATCGACAAGCAAAGATATCGTCGCGTTTGTCATAGATACGGAAGACAATAAACCAATCTTTTCGGAAGGTGGAATTATAATAAAACCATCCGCAAACACTTTTTGGATACTGCGAAACACCTTGCTGATTCAATATATTAAATGTGGATCATGTGCATCAAGAATAAAAACAGTAGAAAATTCTGGAGATTTTGATCCACTTAATTTAATTTAATTAAAACATCGTTTTTCTGGCCTTTTTAATATAAAATGCATACATTAAGCCCTCGGAGAAAATCATGTATGATAAAAACAACGTTTTTTATAAAATATTGCAATCAGAAATTCCTACGAAAAAAATATATGAAAACGATGTAGCACTAGCCTTTTATGATATAAATCCTGTTTGCAAGGTACATGTACTCGTGATAACAAAGGGATTATATAGAAATTTTGCTGACTTTGTTTCAATGGCTTCTAAAGAAGAATCTAAATCCTTCCTTGAAACAGTTGAAAAAGTCGCTGAAATTCTGGGATTGTCCAAATCAGGATATAGACTGGTAACAAATTTAGGCCCAGATGCCGGGCAGGAAGTAGAGCATTTTCACATACATGTTTTAGGTGGTGAAAGAATAAGCCGCATGCTAAAATAGCGAACTAAAATACTTTTATGCATCCGTAGCTCAGCTGGATAGAGCGTCTCCCTCCGGAGGAGAAGGTCGGAGGTTCGAATCCTCTCGGATGCACCACTCAAAATTCGGGGTTTTTATTATAAAATTCTTAGATTACGAAATGTTGATCTTGTATTTACTACTACCGTAGCACTACTTTTTTGACTTTGCGATTAATTTTTATTAAGGGTTGTTATTAGTGTATCTATAATCTGTGGAGTCTATTACTAAGAATGCAAAAAAGCAAACATAGCCTCACTTATTGTATCATCTTGTACAACAAAAAAGTCTCAATCTTAAAAGATTAAAGCACCATTATTGTGCTATTTTTATGAATATGTTAAGTCTTTAAAAGAGTATCATTTTTATTTAGTCGTCTTTGTTTTTTCTTCCCTTACTCTTTACTCTGCTTTCAAGACACTTAATAATATTTTCAGTTGTATAAGCAACCTTTCCGTTTATTGCTATATTTTCTTTAATTTCTTACCATCTAGAATCCAATACACTAAAATCGCTGAATTATAGACTTAGCTATGGTAGCACCGATCGCTGTAAACGTTAATGTGCTGTCGTGAGAACTCTATACATCGTAGACTATCTGGTATACAGAGAAGCACTTATTTAGACGACTCGCTACCTTACAAGATTTCACACAATTTAGAAATGAAGGTGTTGCTGTCTTAAAATATTGGTGATAATTTCAATGAGAAACTTGATAGCTTAACTAAAAAGCTGAAGAAATAGCAAAATAACATAAGAGGAATGTCATGGACATGTTTGTAGCGTTATTAATTTTTGTACTTATTATTATGGTTGCTTTTGGGTTTTTTATAGTTAATCAGCAAACTTGCGCCGTTATTGAGAGATTAGGTAAGTTTCATCGAATAGTAGAGTCTGGATTATGGTTCAAAATTCCATTTATCGATAGCATTGCTGCAAGATTGTCTTTTCGAATTCACCAACTTGATGTAGCAGTTGAAACGAAAACTCTAGATAACGTGTTTGTTAACGTCGTTGTTGCAGTTCAGTATAAGATACTACCAGAAAAGGTATATGAAGCTTGTTATATGCTGCAAGATCCAGGATACCAAATAAAAGCGTTTGTTTTTGATTTAGTAAGAGCGCAAGTTCCAAAATTAGTCCTAGACGATGTATTTTCCAAAAAAGACGATATTGCGGATGCAGTAAAACTAGAGCTAGAAAAACCTATGTCTGAATTTGGTTATGGCATTATAAAAGCACTGATTACAGATATTAATCCTGATCAAAACGTAAAAGCTGCCATGAACGAAATCAATACCGCTCAAAGATTACGAGTTGCAGCAGCAGAAAAAGGTGAAGCAGAAAAAATATTAAAGGTGAAACAAGCGGAAGCAGAGGCAGAATCCAGTATTTTACATGGAAAAGGAATCGCAGGTCAAAGACAAGCTATTATTGAAGGACTCGGACAGTCTGTAGAGGGATTTGTCCGTCAAATTCCCGGTGCTCAAGCATCTCATGTGATGGATATGGTATTATTAATTCAATACATTGATACCCTGAAAGAAATATCGGCGAGTTCAAAGTCAAACGTTGTTTTTGTTCCGCATTCTCCGGGGAATGTAGCGGATCTTAGCGCACAGATTCGAGAAACAATATTCTCTGCACAAAAAATCAAGGAATAATGTGGTCGGAAATTACAGCCTCACTGATTTATTCTTCGATTGCAAACAATTTTTTTTGATTATTTTGGCTCTTACATAAACAAAAAAGAAACAAATTATGCAGCGTAATTTTAATAAAAATTACGGATATCGAAATATCCCTCAATTGTCTGAGATCGCAAAAAGCCGCATTGCAGCACAAGCTAAAAGAACATAACAATAAAAAGCTAGAACTCACTCATTTTCTATCCATCGGCAATATCGAATTAGACAATGACCTACAACTCGATCATCAAGATAGAGCAGCTAGTTTGCTTAGAATTTTGATAACTGCAGCTAACCAATTGCCATAAAATACAAATGAGGAAAAATTAGAAAAGTTTAGATCAATCGAAACTATTTTACTTAAAATGCAAAATAATTATTTAAATCAGCGAAATTAACCTTTGATTAATATAATTTGCCTTAAGTGCAAAATATAATATAACACATGGAGTGAGTTTAGCTTTTGTAGCCATAAAATGGTATAAGTTTTGTATAAACAAAGATCACATAGAAAGATTTGCTGAATTTGGTAAAAATGTCTGGAGAATAAATGGTGAAAAAGAGTATATTGCTCGTAATTCTATTGAGAAATTTCAGAATTTTTTCTTTGATATAATGAAATTATCGAAAACTTTAACAGAACTAGTGCATAATATTGAAAGAAAAGATTTTGAAAAAATGTCCGAATCAATTGCAAACAATTATTCTTCACAAAAATGGTATGTGTCCACGACAGTTAACGATATAAAAAATATATAATTCTCTTTTATAGATCAATGATTTGTATTCGAGAGTTTTTCAAAATTTCTTCATTGCAACAGAGTTAGAAGATTGAGTATTCTAGAATTTGTATAAATTGAGGTAAAAATGGCAAAGACTGAATTAATAAAGCTATTTCGGAATTTAAGAGAATTAAGCAAAAAGATATTGGCTTAGTGCTGAATTCTTTCAAGAATAAAGAAAAATAGCGCTTATTCATATATAAAACTTCCGGTGAGGCTTTTCTTGTTCTTTGCAATTTCTTTTGGTGTTCCAATGGCGATAATTCTGCCGCCTTCTTCACCGCCCCCGGGTCCCATATCAATCACATAATCCGCATTACGAATTACATCAAGGTCATGCTCTATAACAATTACTGTAGCACCATTGTCGATAAGCACCTGGAATACGCCAAGCAATGTCTGCACATCCAACGGATGAAGTCCTATGGTGGGCTCATCGAATACGAACATTGAATCCGACTGTAGCTTTTCCATTTCGCTTGCCAGCTTTAATCGCTGAGCCTCGCCACCGGATAAATTCGGCGTTTCTTCTCCTAATGTTAGATATCCAAGACCAAGACTTTGCAGTACTTGTAATCTTTGATGGACAGTTTTCATGTCCTTACAAAATTTGAGGGCCGTATTCACATCCATGCTCATAAGTTCAGGAAGAGAATGCATTGATCCTGCTTTGTTAGTCAATATAATTTCGTATGCAGCTTTTGCATATCGTGAGCCACGGCACTCTGAACAAGGAACATCTACATCTGGAAGAAATTGTACATCAAGATTTATAACGCCAGTACCATCGCAGACCGAACAGCGTAATTTTCCGGTGTTATATGAAAAATCTCCAGCTTTTAATTTTTTTTCTTTAGCATCTGCTGTACTCGCATATATTTTTCGCAACTCATCATGTACATTGGCGTATGTCGCTATAGTAGAGCGAACGTTGATACCTATCGGTGTAGCATCAATCAGCTTCACATGCTTTACACCTTCTGCTGTCATGAAGTTTACATGACTGGGCATTATTCTCTCTGTTGTCGATGATTCCAAAGCCGGTACAAGGCTTTCTAGTATCAATGTCGTCTTTCCAGAGCCTGACACACCAGTTACAACAGTGAGCCTGCCTTTTGGTATGTCAACTTCAAGCGGTTTTACCGTATGAATCTGCGATGTAGAAAGATGAATGCTTCCTTCAGAAAACATATCAGCTGCATCCGCCTGATTTCTGACATGTATCTCTGCTTTTCCTGATAAAAAAGGGCCTATCTGTGATATCTTATTTTCCTTTATCTCATCAATTGTGCCCTCTAAAATTACTTCTCCGCCATTTATGCCCGCCTGTGGCCCCATCTCAATGAGCCAGTCAGCCTCTTTCAATATCTGCGTATCGTGATCAACAAGCAGCACTGAATTTCCATCTGCTATTAGATCATGTATTACACCGTTTAAACCGACAATATTTGAAGGATGAAGTCCGACAGACGGTTCGTCCAACACATACAAAACTCCTGTCGTACGATTTCGTACCGCTCTGGCAAGCTGCATACGCTGCCGCTCTCCAGTAGAAAGAGTGGAAGTAGCTCTATCCAAGGTCAAATATCCAACTCCTAAGTCCATAAGTCTCTTTGCTACATCTTGGAAAGATCCACAGATACTAATCGCCATTGATTGCATTTCGTTTGGAAGAGAAAATGGTACTTTCTCCACCCATTTCACAAGTTCTGTCAATGTCATCTGACAAGCTTTTTCAAGAGAAATACCACACAACTTGGGTTGTTTTGCTATTTCCGAAAGCCTTGACCCTTCGCAAATCGGACAGATATCTTCTTTTAGAAATTTTTCTACACGCTTCAAGCCTTTTTCGTCTTTTACTTTTGTAAGGGCATTTTCAACAGTATATACAGCATTAAAATATGTAAAATCTAATTCACCTGCCAAATTGGAGTTTTTTGCTTTGTAAAAAATATGCTTTTTTTCCGCAGGACCATTATATACAATGTCTTTTTCTTGAGCCGTCAAGTCTTTAAATGGCACATCTGTGCGAACACCCATTGCTCTACATACATCCGTCATCAATGACCACATAAGGCTGTTCCACGGAGCAACAGCTCCCTCGTCAATTGTAAGAGAATCGTTAGGCACAAGAGTTGCTCTATCTACTGTGCGCACAGTTCCTGTTCCGCCACATCTGTGACAAGCTCCCTGGCTGTTAAAGGCTAGTTCCTCAGCTGATGGAGCCCAAAAATGTTCCTTACATTCAGGACACATAAGTTCATGTCCCGCTGCCACTTTAAGTGTAGGCTCGATATAATGCCCGTTTGGACAGCGATGGTTTGCAAGTCTTGAAAACATCAAACGCAGGCTATTAAGTAATTCTGTCCCAGTACCAAAGGTTGAGCGGATCCCAGGTACGCCAGGCCGCTGCTGCAACGCGAGAGATGCCGGAACATATAACACCTCGTCTACCTGTGCCTTTGCGGCTTGGGTCATTCTTCTTCGAGTATAAGTAGAAAGTGCATCTAAATAGCGTCTCGAACCCTCAGCATACAATACACCAAGGGCAAGAGAAGACTTACCCGAACCTGATACACCTGCAATGCCTACGATTTTATTCAGTGGAACATCCACATCTATGTTTTTTAGATTGTGAACTCTCGCTCCGCGAATCAGTATCTTATCAGGCATTTTTTCACCTACATTTAAAGAATTTTGATTGTCATGGAGTAGCTTTTCTCATTCACTATCATGGTATTTTGCAAATAACCCAGTGGATTCAGAGTAAGCACATCTTTTCATTGTCATTATAACCTCTTATAACATAAGAATACTGTATGAAATCGATTAAGAATACAATTTAATACAAATAAAATTAGAAACACAATCGAAATCGATGAATTTCTAGAAAAAGAATTTGCCGGTCCAGGCGGTAATAGTGCTTAATAATTGATATCATTCATGAGTTGGCAGTAATTACTTTTGCACCTTCTAATGATCGGGTTAGCCTGATTATATCGTTTTGAGCAGTTTCAAACTCTGTATTGGATTGTGTTACTATGATCTTAGCACTTGTTTGATGTAGTTATGACCATCGCAAAAGCTGAATATTCTAATTGCTGTTTCGTTAAGGCTTATAATGTTTTTGTCGTTATCAGAAAGTACACTTTTAAAAATTCGCAAGTCATCGTTTATTGGAAAGTACAAGCTGAATACTTTGAAAAAAGTAGCTCAAGTCCGTACTTGCAAAGTAAAAGACTTATTTGAAAAAGATTGATTTTTTAATTAAATATCCTAGAAACTATTGAGGAATTTTATCTAAATGCTTGTCGTTGCGTGAGTAATCTTAAATTTAGCTTCAAGCATTCCAACTGCTTTTTTCAGATAATGTTTTACATCCAACTCCAGTTCTATTATTCTCTTTTAGCTCAAATAAACATGATGCAGACTTTGTTTCATTCCACCCTTCAGAAACCCATCCGACCCCTTCTTCTTTGGTTTTTTCCATTTAGCTGATATCTTATAAAGAAATACTTATCCTTTTGTTTCCCCATGCTTACTAGTCTTATGCCCTCTATAACATACTCTCCTTATAGAGCCGCCTTTTTTTCATATTTTTTTATCTTTCCTACACCTTAATTAAGGATTAATATGATATTCACTTTAGTATTAAAGGAGCAGAAAATCAATGTTTAGCCCCGTTATTGCCTCATTTTTTTTCATTTGCACATGTAATGGAATATAAACTTCTAGAAGCATGCAATCCATCAAAACGCATTGATTTGAAAGAAAAAATGCGTGAACATTGTTTTATGTCAACAAAAGATAGAAGCGACTGTTAACCACTAAGTCGGTGGTTCGAACTTGTCCCGAGGTGCCATATATCAAGGACAAAAATTCATGCATAAAATAATCACAGCAAAAAGTAAAACATTTTTGATTGGTGAATATTGTGTCCTTTTTGGAGGAAGCTCAATAATTCTTACCACAAAGCCAGAATTTAAATTGGTTATAAAAACAAATAAGAGAGAATCTAAAATCACCGGAATTAGTGAACAGTCTCCGGCTTTTTTATTTTATATAAAATATAAAAATGTTTTTAAAAATTTAAACATAGAATTTATTGATCCCTATAAAGGATCTGGTGGACTAGGAGCTTCAAGCGCGCAATTTACTACTCTATATAAACTATATTTATCACTAACTCAGCGCAATTTAGAAATAAATTCTTTTCTGAAAGAGTATAAACATTTCGCAGGAAAAGCTAGTGGAGCTGATTGTGTATCTCAAATTTATAATCATCACATATACTTTAATAGTAAAAATAATATAACCAAAAATCTTGAATGGAATTTTAAAAATATAGATTTTGCTATTTTTAAAACAAATTTTAAAACAACAACCCATCTTCATCTATCTCAATTGGATGACAATCTTAATATATCTGAATTAAATATTTATGTTGAAAATGCCAAACAGAGCTTTGTCAATAAAGACAGTGATTGTCTTATATCAAATGTGAATTTATTTTTTTCTTCTCTCAAAGAACTTGGACTTGTACTAGATAAAACCAACGAATTGATCAAAATCTTTATGAATCTCAAAGGCGTATTTGCGGCTAAAGGCTGTGGAGCAATGTGTTCCGACACAATACTTATTATTTTTGATACCAAAAACAAATTGAATGTATTGGAAACAGCAAAAAAATTAGCATTAACAATTATTTAATTTTTTCTGGACTTTTGAACTAATACATAGTATAAGACTATCAATTTGTATACGGGGTGACTATGGTGAAATCGTTTGGCGGTGAAAAATCAAATGATGGATCAGTTGCCACTAAAAGTAATTCAAAAAACATTAGCATTTTATCAGAGTTTTTTTCGGCATTTAGTTCATTACCAAAAGGAGTTTTTGCAGTCTCTTTATTTGGTTTATTCCTGGGTACATCGACAACCATGGTTTACAGCCAAATCGGTTTGTTCTTGAAAAATGAGATCGGAGCAACAACTCAACAAATATTATCACTTGATGGAATGGTCGAAGCACTTTCATTTATAGTTCGTATTTTTTCAGGTCCTATTAGTGATTTTTTGAAAGAGCGTAAATTAATTTTATATATTGGATGTTTTTTCACCCTATTTTCACGATCATTGCTAGTTATGGCAAATTCATGGCTATCAGTAATAGTTACCCAATCTGTAGAAAGAATCGGAAATGGAATACAAGCGACTCCTCGTGATGCATTAATCGCAGATATAACTCCCAAAAAATATCGCGCGGGAGCGTTTGGCTTTTCCCGTTCTTGTAAAACAATTGGAAGTCTCATGGGAACCCTGATAGGGGTATGGATCATGATAAAAACATCCGGTAATTATCATATAGTTTTTGGATATGCAGTGATCCCGGTTGTAATATCTATTATATGCCTTACTCTTGTGAAAAATAATAAAGAAAAAAAAACAGAGGGAAAAGGAAAAACTGAAAATATTTTTAAACGCAAGTACTTAAAGTCTCTCGATTTTGGGTTTTGGAAAATAATTATCCTGGCTTTAATTTTTGAATTAGGGCATTTTAGCGAACACTCATTTCCACTATACGCTGCTTGCTTTTTAAGTACCACGATATCTGGAACTGCAAGCTCATTTGTCAGCATTGGACAAGTTCTAATGTCATTTCCAATTGGGATTCTTGCTGATCGATATGGAAAAAGAAGATTGATTGCAGTATGTATGCTACTTATGATTCTCGCAAATCTTGTGTTTATTTCCGCGAGATTTGTCAGCTTTCATCCGATAATCTGTGTTTACGCAGGAGCGTTTTTATGGGGAGGACAGATGACAGCGATTCAGGGATTGTTCCTGGCTATTATTACTGAAAAAGTAGATTCTCATTTAAGAGCTACAGCTATAGGAATATATTGTCTTATGGTTGGCTTTGCTTACTGGACAGCATCAAATATCGGTGGTAGAATTTGGGATACGTATGGTAGCACTTACAGTTTCTTGTATAGCATATTGTTTTCAATTATTGCGTTATGCTTAATAAGATTTTTACTACCAAAAAGTCAACAAAATCGCGTAGCGATAAGTAAAAAAGTATAGAAAAATAATATGGAAATACGTTGGATGACTCCAAAGTTTTGGTACCAATCTGACATAAATGCTCTATTAAAATGCATTTTATATCCCATCAGTAAAATATATTCCTTGATTGCAAAGTTTAATTATGGGAAAAAATATAAATATAAATCTGCAACATCTAAAGTAATTGCAGTCGGTGGAATTACTGCTGGAGGATCGGGAAAAACTATAGTCGCTGCTTCAATATGCGATATTCTAAAAAAAATAGATAAGAAACCCGCAATCATTAGCAGAGGTTTCGGCAGATTGTCTAAAAAAACATTCATTGTTAATAATAAAACTCATTCATTCAGAGATGTGGGAGATGAACCACTACTCCTCTCACAATATGCAGACATATTTGTTGGTAAGGACAGAGCAAAAAGCGCTAGATCAGCCGAACAAAACGGATATAACTTATTTATTTTAGATGATGGAATAACGCAAAAATATCTATATCCTAACATCAAAATTATAGTCATCGATAATTCGCAAAAATTTGGAAATGGCGAAATGCTTCCTCTTGGCCCAAATAGACTAAATTTTGATATAATAAAAAAAGATATTGATGCCGTCATTATTATTACCAGTAATGCAATTGAAAATACAGAAGAAATTAAATCAAAAATTCCAGATTCTATGCCGGTAATATTTGGATATCTGGAGCAAAATTTATCAAATATAGAACCCGGCACAAGAATTTTTGCATTCTGCGGTATTGGATATCCTCAAAAATTTTTTGATTCATTAATCCAGAAATTAAATGTAGTGAAAACTTTAAGTTTCCCTGATCACCACCCATTTTCAGATGATGACATCATTAATCTTATAGATGAAGCAAAAGTATATAACGCGAAATTAGTAACCACAGAAAAAGACCTTATGAGAATTCCAAAAAGATTTCACACTTTTATAGCGGTAGTTCCAGTAAAAATTATTTGGAAGGATAACTCGAAGCTCGTATCATTACTAAAAATATAAAATTAAAATAATTAGAAAAATAAAATGATTAACAAAAAAATCTTTATAGCATCTGATCACGCAGGATTTTTATTAAAACAATATTTGGTAGAAAAATTACAACATGAAAACATAATCGACCTTGGAACAAAAAATATTGAATCCTGTGATTATCCTATATTTACGCAAAAATTAGTTCATCAAATTCTTTCTTCTTCTCAAAATAAATATTATGGTATATTGATTTGCGGGACTGGTATTGGAATGTCTATAGCCGCTAATAGGAATACAGGCATACGTGCCGCGCTATGCTTTAATGAAAAAATGGCAGAAATGTCAAGAAAGCATAATAACGCTAATGTAATTATATTTGGCGCTAATATTATTGATAAAGAAACAGCGCTAGAATGTGTTCAAATATTTTTTAAAACAGAGTTTGAATACGGCAGGCATGAAGGTCGGCTACATTTAATCGATAAGCAAATCAAGGGGGACTAGGATGAATTTTTTAGGATATTTAATGAATGAAAGTGAAATCACAGATAAAGCTGTATTCGAATCCATAAAAAATGAACTGCAAAGACAGCAAGCTCAAATCGAATTGATCGCATCTGAAAATTTTGTCTCAAAAGAAGTCATGGCAGCACTTGGTTGCGTTATGACAAACAAATACGCAGAAGGTTATTCCGGAAAAAGATATTATGGCGGATGTGAATTTGTCGATGTTGCAGAGAACCTAGCAATAGAAAGAATCTGTAAATTATTTAACTGCAAATTCGGAAATGTTCAGCCTCATTCTGGAGCACAGGCAAATTTATCGGTACTATATGCACTCGCAAAACCTGGAGATACAATACTTGGAATGAGTTTGGATATGGGCGGTCATTTAACGCATGGAGCTGCACCAACAATATCAGGAAAATGGTTTAACGCAGTATCTTATGGAGTTGATCAAAACGGATTAATTGATTACGACCAAGTGCAGCAATTAGCAAATGAACACAAACCAAGAATCATCATTGCAGGCGCGTCAGCATATTCTAGAAAAATAGATTTTAAAAGATTTAGGAAAATAGCAGATTCAGTTGGCGCATTTTTGTTTGCTGACATTGCACATTATGCTGGATTGATTGTCGCGGAATTATACCCTTCTCCTATAGATCACGCACATGTAACAACATCAACGACGCACAAAACATTACGAGGACCACGCGGCGGCATAATTCTTACTAATGATGAATCTCTTGCAAAAAAAATCAACAGCGCGGTGTTTCCTGGTGTGCAAGGCGGACCACAAATGCATTCAATTGCAGCAAAAGCAGTTGCATTTGGCGAGGCATTACGTCCGGAATTTAAACAATACGCGAAAAATGTCCTCGATAACTCAGTAGCTATGGCAGAAAGACTAAAGGAACTTGGATTGGACATAGTTTCCAGCGGTACAGAAAGCCATTTATCAATTGTAGACCTTTCAAAGTTACCTATTAACGGAAAAACCGCGGAAATAGAATTAGAAGAAGTTGGAATTACGTGCAATAAAAACACGATTCCATACGATAAACTATCTCCTTCATTAGCATCTGGTATTAGAATAGGCTCAGCTGCGATGACAACTAGAAAATTAGGAATCTCTGAATTTAGAAAAATTGCAGATATGATATATACTGTGCTTTCAAATTATGGAAAGGAAAAATATTCTGCAATAAAACAAAAAGTAAGATCAGAAACACTAGCTTTGTGTAAGGCATTTCCTCTATACTAGGCATTTACATATTACACAGGCCTTTATTATGCAAGAACAAGAAAAACGCAAGCCAAAAATCGGACGGCGGGGAATGTCTAGATTTTGTGCCGTACAGTCCATGTATAGCGCTGAGTTATGTAATCATACTATAGAAAAAACAATCGAAAATTTTAATCTTGATGGCTGCGCCTTCATAACTGATAGCATTTCTACTCTAGAAATTGATAAAAAGTTTTTCAAAAAACTACTTGAAACAACTTCTAAAAATTTACCCCATATAGATGAAACAATATCTCGTCATCTATCTGAAAATTGGACATTGGAAAGAATTGATTCCGTATTAAAATGCATATTAAGATTAGGAATTGCTGAATTGATGTTTTTTAAAGAAATTCCATCTAATGTAATTTTTAATGAATATATAGAAATTACAAAAGGCTTTTTTGAATACAATGAAGTATCATTCATAAATGGATTGCTAAACGAAGCATCAAAAAGTGTGAGAAATTAATAAGTTGCTTGTTGTTAATTATGTCTATTCATAAAATAAAAAATTTTGTAATGCCGATAATCTTGTTAATATGTGTACTTTTTTCATTTTTTTTTGGCGAATATATCTCATATAATTTGAAATCGTTTTTTTATTCAATTAGCTTAACAATAAAGGAATTATTGATATTTTTTCTGCCATTTATAATTTTTTCCTTAGTATTTAACTCAATTAGAAAACTGGAAACAAAAGCTTTAAAATTTATAGCGATTATCATCCCATTAATATGCTTTTCAAATTTTATTAACACAATATTGTCATATATGATCAGCCTATTATTTACTTGGTTCGGCATGATGAAATCAGTTGTAAAAGTCAATCAAGGATCGTCTTTGTTAATTCCGATGTTTTCTATAAATATACCAAAAATCATATCAAATGATTTAGCACTTATTTCTGGATGTATTTTAGGACTCATAAGTGGATTTTTGAAAAGAAATATTTTCCAAAAAATATCTAATACCTTTGATTCATTTCAAAAATATTTTTTCAAAATCCTTACACCAATAATGCCGCTGTTTATTATCGGAACAACTTTAAAATTGGAGCACGATGGGATGCTTTCCACGATTTGCAAAGATTACTTCCCGATTTTATTGATATTTATAATATCCGCGTATGGTGCTGTTTTAATGCAATTTATATTACTATCATCTTGTAATTTCAAAACATTTATTTTGTACTTAAAAAACACTCTGCCAGCCGTAATAACCGGATTTGGCTCAATGTCCAGTGCAGCGGCTCTTCCGTTATCTATAAAAGCTGCGGAAAATAACTCTACAAATAGAGAAAATGCAGCAATCATAATTCCCGCAACAGTTAATGTGCATCTTGTAGGAGACTGCTTTTTCATTCCCATGATATCCATTGCTGTTATGACCTCATTTGGGATTGATATTCCAACTTTCTCTAATTATCTGATTTTCGCTTTTTATTTTATGCTTGCAAAATTTGCTGTCGCCGCAGTTCCAGGAGGCGGAATTTTAGTAATGCTTCCTATTTTGCAAAAATATCTAGGATTTAACACAGATATGCTCGGATTGATAACCGCTTTATATATACTCTTTGATCCGATAATTACGGCCTGCAATGTAGCGGGGAACGGCTCTATTGCAATAATTTTTGATAAAATTACATATAAACTTAAAAAATAATGATTATTTAACGTAGACTATCCCCACTCTCGTATTTATAATCGGATGGAAATATATTTTTTCAAAATCTATTTTTTCTATCATTTTCTTTAATCTGAGCGTTTCAAATGGGGGATATATAACAACATCATTGGGAGATATCTCTTCTAAGCTAGTAACAATTAGAATATCAATGTCCTTTTTTATTTGATATTTAAAAAACGAATTGCATATATTATAATACCACCAAGCTTTTTTGTCCGGAGTATCAAAAAAAACTATTTTTTTTCCACTCTGTTGTAGCGATTCTAGTGTTTTAATCAACTTCTTATCTTCTTCACGGAAAGTATGAATACACTCGATGAATTTAATCGTTAAATTAATGTTATATATGGACAATACGAAAACAGCACACATAAAAATAAATGAAAATATTTTTTTTTCACATTTGAATCCATAATTTATCCAATATATAAATGATGGAAAAGTGAATAACAACGCAATCAAAAAATAGTAAGAATGTATTAAATTTAAATATATAAAAGCACCCGCATAGGCGATTCCAGCAAATAATAAACTATCATAAAATAATCGCTCATAATCTTTTTTGATTATTATATAGTACAAATGAGTAACCCCAATAACTGTTATTAAAATAAAAATAGGTTTATCATTGATAATTTTTTTTATCAATTCAACAACCGAAAGATAACTAGAGAATATTAAATTATAGAATTTAGTTTCTGTTTTAAAAGCAAAAAAATACCATAGAGAAAAATAAACAATGGAATTAACTATCAATGCTACATAAAAATATAATTCTTTATCAGACATTTTTTTATATTTTAACAACAAATTTGTTGAAGATATTACAAGAAGCGCTCCAAACATTGGTTCTTTACAATAAGTAAGATAACATGCCGATAAAAAAGCGATAAGATAATATAGAGTTTTATCTGTATTTAATCCTTTCAAATAGAATAATAAAAATACTGAAAGCACAAAAACCATCGTTCTTTCTGGATAGATAACATCTATATGAATTCTTATAAAATCTTTTGTAATAAGCAAAATTAGAAAGAAAAAAGTAAAAAGATATAAACTTTGTTGATTGTCTTTGACAATCTCCTTTATCAAATAAAATATAGTGATCAAAAATATTGCAAGTATAAAAGTATTGTACAAGTAATGTCCTAATGGAGTATTTCCTCCCTTTATAAAAATTAATAAATTATAATCGCATAATCCTAGTGGCCAAAATCTTCCTCCACCATAATGGCCATGTAACCCGAACTTATTAACAGCAGTAGTAGCCATTATTTGCCAATCGTCGCCAAATATCCAATTTGCGTTATATAAAATACAAGTGGCTACAATAGCAAACAATAAAAATATTGCCGAATAACAAATATAGCTCAGAAATGATTTTGCGTTCGAATGTTTTTTTCTATTCATTTTTCTAATCTTAATGCCACACAATAATATATCAATAAAGAAAAAACTCAAATTAAGATCAAAAAGATCTGGACAATATAATAATTTTATATAATTATAATATCACTGATAATGAGATACATGTAGATTTCTACAAGAATTTCTTATCATAAATGCCCAGGTAGCTCAGTTGGTAGAGCAGAGGACTGAAAATCCTCGTGTCGCTGGTTCGATTCCGGCCCTGGGCACCACAATCATCTTATAGTTTTTTATCAAAATTAAGAGTATATTAAATAAAAAACGGGATATTGTTGATATAGTTAATCGTTGTCATTTACACTTGCTATTTCAATATAAAAATAGTTATTGTATTGATAATGAAGATCGTTGTTTTTATCCAAAAAATTGAAGAGAGAGTATGCGCTTAAAAGATATAAAAGTCAAAATGCCAGCTGAGCTGGTTGCATTTGCAGAAAGTTTAGAAATTGAAAATACTGCCGCCATGAAACGTCAAGATTTAATGTTTGCAATACTAAAAAAGCTTTCAGAAAATAGTATTGAAATTATCGGCGAGGGAGTTTTAGAAGTTTTGCAGGATGGATTTGGTTTTTTGAGATCTCCAGAGGCAAATTACATGGCAGGATCAGATGATATATATGTTTCTCCATCCCAAATAAGAAAATACAGCTTAAAAACCGGCGACACGCTCGAAGGAATTATCAGATCTCCAAAGGAAGGTGAAAGATATTTTGCGATGTCAAAAATAAATCTTGTTAATGGAGATTCTTTAGAAACCGCAAAACACCGAATCAATTTTGATGATTTAACTCCACTATATCCTGATTCCAAACTTTCTCTTGAAATAGATAATCCTGAAGAAAAAGATCTAACAACACGTATAATTGAAATTATTTCTCCGCTCGGTCGAGGGCAGAGAGCGTTAATCGTTGCTCCGCCGCGGACTGGAAAAACCGTAATGCTCCAAAATATCGCAAGGGCAATTACAACAAATTCTCCGGAGACTTATCTTATTGTTCTACTTATAGATGAACGCCCTGAAGAAGTGACCGATATGCGCAGATCTGTAAACGGTGAAGTTATCAGTTCGACATTTGATGAAGTTCCCACCCGTCATGTTCAAGTAGCTGAAATGGTTATCGAAAAAGCTAAAAGATTGGTAGAACATAAAAAAGATGTCGTAATTTTATTAGATTCCATCACAAGATTAGCGAGAGCCTATAATACTGTATGCCCATCATCTGGAAAAGTTCTCACAGGTGGAGTTGATGCAAATGCATTACAGCGTCCAAAAAGAATTTTTGGCGCGGCAAGAAACATTGAAGAAGGCGGATCTCTTACGATAATCGGAACCGCTCTTGTGGAAACAGGTTCTAGAATGGATGAAGTTATATTTGAAGAATTCAAAGGAACAGGTAACGCAGAAATAGTTTTGGATAGAAAATTATCGGACAAAAGAACCTTCCCGGCAATTGATATTACGAAATCAGGCACTCGGAAAGAAGAACTGCTTGTTGATCGCCCAACATTATCAAAAATGTGGGTATTAAGGAGAGTGCTTATGCCAATGGGAACTTGCGATGGAATGGAATTTCTCGTAAGTAAAATGAAAACATCGAAAAACAATTCTGATTTTTTTAACAACATGAATCAATGATGGAAAAAGAAACTCCTTTAATCAGCGATAAGCTCTTAAATTTTCTAGTATGTCCTGTAAGCGGAGGAAAGCTCGAAATCAAAAGCAATAAAAATAGCACCAATAAAACCATAAGCTTAGTATGCAGAAATTCAACACTTTCGTATCCAATAAAAGATGGTGTCCCTATCCTAGTTCCTGAGTTTGCCGAAAAAACAGAGGTATAAATTATTAAGTCGTATAATTTTTATTGATTATAAACCGTTAATGTTTATAAGCATTAACTGCCGCATCTATCTTTGCACAAAAAATCGTACAATAAATGAACTCCGAATCCTGTCGCTCCTTTTGAGGAAATAAATAAATCATCAGAAGAAATCATAACACCAGCAATATCTATATGCGCCCACCTTACATCATTCACGAATCTTTTTAGGAAATGAGCGGCAGTAATACTGCTTCCACGAACATTTGGCTTACCCATATTTTGCATATCAGCTATTTCGGAGTTTATCCCTTTATCAAAATGATCTGTCATCGGCATTCGCCATACTTTTTCACCGGTAAATTCAGACGATTTTGTGATTTGCGCAGCAAGTTCATCATCGTTACTGAATAACCCTGCAAATTCATGGCCTAGCGCAACAACAATCGCCCCTGTCAAAGTCGCTAAATCTATCATGACTTCAGGAGCAAATCTGTTTTGCGTATACCAAAGCGCATCTGCTAGAATCAACCTTCCTTCAGCATCCGTGTTCAAAATCTCTATTGTTTGACCAGACATAGATTTTACAATGTCCCCCGGACGCTGCGCTGTTCCCGAAGGCATATTTTCCACAAGAGCCATTATGCCAACCACATTTACAGGCAATTTATTTAAGGCAATAGCCTTCATTAATCCAAGCACAACACCAGAGCCGGTCATATCATATCGCATTTCATGCATCCCGTCGCCCGGTTTAAGGCTTATACCTCCGCTATCGAACGTTACACCTTTTCCAACAAATGCTATTGGCTTTTCAGATTTGTTTGATCCGCCATTCCAATGAAGTACAACTAACTTCGGCTCCTGAACACTTCCTTGTGCAACTCCAAGTAAAGCATTCATTCCAAGCGCGCTCATATCGTGTCTATTTAAAATTTCGACCTCTACTCCAAGCGGTAATAATTCTTTTTGCGCAATCTCTGCTAAACTTTCGGGATATATGACATTCGCCGGCTCTGAAACCACTGAACGTGTTAAAAAAATTGAATCCGCAAGATTTTTGAATTTCTTGAAATCTTTCTCAGATGTTTCCGTATCTGCTGTTAAGAATTGAAGATTTAATAATTTTACTTTTTCATCTTTCTTTGTTTTATATTTATCAAAATTCCATGATTTCAATAGGGATCCAAATGCAATAATAGATTGAAAAGACTTTAAATCTGATTGTATATCCTCAGGTCCAATCGCAGCGACACAGGAATCCAAAATTTTTGCACTGGAATAAATAGCCGCCCCAAGTTTTTCAAGTTCATAATTCGTAAATTTTTTGTCGACATCTCCAAGACTTATCAAAACAATTTGTTTATAAAAATCACTTGCGGAAACAAAAGAAACTGACTCAAATATTTTACCTTTAAATTCGATTTTTTCTATGTTTTTGGATATTTCACCATTTAATTTATCATCTAAAGATTTAGCACTTTTTGATAGTTCTCCATTACTATACACTCCCACGACAACACTACTTTTTTCAATAAAATCAGTAACGAACGAAATATCTTTAAGCACCATAAAAACCTCCAAATATTATTTTTTAAGAGTCTCAATTACTCCCAGCATACTTTGAATTTCTTGAGATGTTAATACTGAACGCTTAAATAAATTCCGAATAGTCTGCATCATCAAAACATGTTTTCTTTCTGATGGAAAATGTCTTCGGCATTCCAATTCTTTTTCTAAAGAATCTAAAAAATAATCTAGATGAAGCTGAGATGCGACGGCTGTTTTACCACTACGAAACATTTTCTCTGCTTTAGACTTAAGTTTTGCATTCATTATTTGATAGCAGATGATTAAAACTGCTTGTGCCAAATTGTAGGATGAAAAATCAACCGAAGGAATTTCAATCACGAAATTACATCTCGACATTTCTTCATTTGTTAATCCGAATTTTTCGTTTCCAAATACTATTCCAACATTTTTAAATGATAAAATTTTCTCAACAGCAGCTACTGGAGTATAAATTTCTTGTATCATATCACGACGACGAGCACTTGTTGCAAATACAATCTGTAAATCAGAAATCGCGCCTTCAAATGAATCGAATATTTCAATATTTAATAAATTAGATTTTTCCGCTGACGCTAATATCGCCCTTTCGCACGGCCATCCATGAATAGGAAGCACCAATCGCAGATTTTTAATTCCTGTATTGACCATCGCCCGCATAGCCATTCCCGTATTTTCAGCAAGCTGCGGTTTATGGAGTATTATTAATGGCATATTTAAAATATTTCAATCATTCATTATGAATCACTTTCCAGGTAGTTCCATCTTTTGTATCATCTATCTGAATATTTTTTTCTAAAAGTTTTTCACGAATTTCATCTGCGAGTTTAAAATTTTTTTGAATTTTCGCTTCTGTGCGTTCTACAATCAATTTTTCGATTTCTTTTTCGGATATGTTTTCTATTCCACCTTTAAACCAATCATTGCAATTCTTATATAGCAAACCGAGAATCTCCGCCTCCGATTTTAAAATCATGCATAACTCATTGATTTCGCTTTGATTTTTACTCTTATATATTTTATCGGAAATTTCATGTAGACAATTTAGAGCCAAAGAAGTATTAATATTCCTGCAAAGAGCGTTAGTTACCATACTTTGTTCCAGCTCAATATTTTTATAAAAATCATCAGCAGAAGCCAGTTTCAAAGCGCCATACAATCTATCTAAAGATTGTTTTGCCTGCAATACCGCTAAATTAGTCCAGTTCAAAGTTTTTTGGTAATGTGAGTTTAATAGAATATATCTCACTACTTCACCATCGAATTTTTTTAGAACCTCGTCTAATAATATTACATTGCCAAGTGATTTGGACATTTTCTGACCTTCAACCAGGAGCATTCCATTGTGTATCCAATAGTTCGCCATTAGACATCCGAAGGCTCCAAAATTTTGTGCTATTTCATTTTCATGATGTGGAAACATTAAATCCTGCCCACCAGCGTGAATATCAAATTGTTTTCCAAGATATTTATAGCTCATTGCTGAACATTCTAAATGCCACCCAGGGCGACCACATCCAAAATCACTATCCCAAGAAGGAGTATTTTCATCTGATGGTTTCCATAATACAAAATCCTCCGAGTCTTCTTTATAAGGCGCAACCTCTACCCTGCTTCCAGCAATCATATCATCGATATTTCTCTTAGAAAGCATCCCATATTGCCGCATTTTTTTTACACGAAACAAAACATGCCCAGCAGATTCATAGGCAAATCCGCTTTGAATCAATTTCTTAATAATGTCGAGCATTTCTGAAATGTGCTCCGTTGCCCGCGGTTCATAAGTTACTTCAGCTATATTCAACGACGATAGATTTTTATGAAACTCCGCGGTAACGGAATCTGTTAATTCTCTAATGGAAACAGAAAGATCTTTAGCGCGACTATTAATTTTATCGTCCACATCTGTAATGTTTCTTACATAGGTGACCTTGCCGTCATATATTTTTTTCAACAATCTATACAGCACATCGAAAATTACCAATGGACGTGCATTTCCAACGTGTGGACTTGCATAAACCGTCGGACCGCATGCGTACATTCTGACATTATTCTCATCAATCGGAACAAAATCTTCTAAAGAATTTGATAGTGAATTGTAAAGTTGAAGTTTTTTTTTCATTGGATACTTGCAATAGCTTTTTCTATTTTATCTTTTATAAGATCATACCCCATTAGGTCTACGATCTTTTTCAGTTCCGGTCCATGATTCAATCCTGTTAATACGATTCTGAGTGGATGAAATAAATCCCTTCCTTTTCTTCCAGAAATCTTTTGCAAAGACAATATCCAAGCATCAAAATCCATAGGATTCGGTAGAGATTCCTGTATTTGATTGACAAATGAAGCGTCACTTTCAGATATTCGCCCGCTTTTAACAACTTCATTAAAAATAGCGTCATACCAAAAAACAGCATCTTTAATATAATTGATGTTTCCCTTAATTGTTTCCCAGAAATTTTCTGATGCGTTTTTAATCCCTATTTTTTTTAAATCAATTTTTACATCATCAAAAGATTTATCCGCGATAATTTTTTTATTAATTAATGTTACATCGCTGAGATTGAACTTCGGAGAAGATAAGCTCATTTTTTCAAAATTAAATTTTTCTATCAAGCTTTCGATGCTGTCTTGATAATGAACATTGTTAGACGTTCCCAATGATGCGAGAACATTTAAAATTGCTTCCGGAAGAATTCCATCGTTTCTCATATTAACAATACTTAAAGATGAACCGCTTCTTTTTGATACATCTTGACCATCTATCGATGACAAAAGTGGAATATGCGCAAAATCGGGAACATTACCAGAAATAACTTTAAAAATGTCAATTTGCGCTGCTGTATTAGTAATATGGTCATCACCGCGAATAATGTGCGTGATACCAATATTGATATCATCGATAACTGACGCAAAAGTATAAACAAATGATCCATCTGGTTTCATAACAACAGGATCGCTGATGGTGCTAAGAGGGATATTAATTTTTCCATGAACCAAGTCAATCCATTCAGCTGCTTCAGATTCATTTAGTTTAAAGCGCCAATGAGGTTTTATCCCATTATCTTCAAATTTTTTTTTCTCCAAATCCGTAAGTTTTAACGACGAACGATCATATACCGGGGGAATGCCGCTCATTATTTGTGATTTTCTTTTTAATGAAAGTTCATCTTTTGTTTCGTAGCATGGATAAATTTTTTCTATACTCTTTAGATATTCAAAAGCTTTTCGATAATGTTCAAAATGCTCAGATTGTCTGTAAAATTTATCCCAATGAATGCCAATCCACCTCAAATCCTTTAAAATCAAATTTTCTGATTCTTTTGTTGACCTTTCAGTATCTGTATCGTCTATACGCAGGATAAAATCGCCACCTGTTTTTTTCGCAAAAAGATAATTGAGAATAGCAATGCGAAAATTGCCTACATGAAGCAATCCTGTAGGAGATGGAGCAAATCTAACCAAATTTTTGTAAATAGGCATCTTGATTTCTTTTTTTATATATTTTTATTGATCCGACGGCTTTTTGATCAAGCGTTGCCACCATCCCTCTTTTCTAATTCTCTTTGTCGGCCCACTTATAGCTTCCTGAGAATTAATTTGCTCTAGTGATTGCTCTAATTCACGATATGTCTTTGCTAATTTCACAAGTTCGTCTTTTTCTTCACGAAAATCTATATTACCTGCTGTAAGACTTTCCGCATTCGATTCAGTAGAAACCTCCGGCAATTCCCCTGCGTTCCTATTAAAATTTTTATCATCTCTATTACGTCTTCTTTTGCGGTAATTCTTTTTCTTCAAACCTTCAACATTATTATTCTCAATATCCCCCATGTCTGTATCTTCTCGAGCTGTTTTTTTAATAGTTAAATCAAATACATTTTTTGACGCTTCAATATTATCTGCTAATTTATTCGCATCAACATCGGTGACTTCATTTTTTTCTATAATATTTTCGCTTGTATTTCGTCGATAACTTCTTCTTCTATTACGGTTTGACCTTGTTGCATATGTTGTAGGTTTAGTAGCTTTTGATTCTTCAGAATCGGAAATAGCATCATTGCTTGACACTTTATTTTCTTTATCAAATACTTTGCGCTGATCAGAATATACATTAGAACGTGGCTGTTTGTGTCTTTTTTCATCTTTTCGATTCTTTTCAAGAGGACTTTGTGTTTCTGGATTCAAATCCTCATTATTTTGAATTGTCTTAACTATCTGCGATATCTTGAAATCAGAAGCTGCAATTGTTGGATCGATTTTAAATACAATTTTTAAACCGCGATTTTCTATACTAGCTATAAAGGACTTTTTATTATTGAGAAGATATAAGGCAACATCAGCCGAAAGCGCCACCTCTACTTCCTCTAACTCCACAACAAAACACGTTTCCTCAATTTTTCTTAGTATTTGTAGAGCGATAGACTCATCAGACCAAACAGATCCGACGCCATTGCAATGAGGGCATGTCACCATATTTGCATCAACAATGCTGGATCTAAATCTCTGACGTGAAAATTCCAACAATCCAAAATTACTAATGGTTCCAATTTGAATTTTAGCTTTATCTTCACGCAAAGCATCCCGCAAGCATTTTTCAACTTGGGAATTATTACGTTTTTCTTCCATATCAATAAAATCAACAACGATTAATCCGGCGAGATCGCGCAATCGACATTGCCTCGCAATTTCCATTGCTGCTTCAAGATTTGTTTTTAAAGCTGTTCCACCGATATTTCTTTCGCGAGTTGATCTTCCTGAGTTCACGTCGATCGAAATCAAGGCTTCTGTAGTATTTACAATAACATATCCGCCGGATGGTAAATCCACTCTTGTAGAATAAATCTGATTTACCTGATCATTGATTTTATATTTACTAAATAACGGAACTCTCTTGTCATAATATAATTTTATTTTTTTAGAATGACTTGGCATAAGCTTTTTTACAAAGTCTTTTGCCATTCTATACCCAGCTTCTCCTTCGATAAGAATAGATTCGATATCGCGAGAATAAAGATCTCTAATTGCCCTTTTTATGATGTTCGCTTCTTCGTGAATTAAGCTTGGAGCAGTGGATTTTAACGTTATTTCACGAATCTCATTCCAACTTTTTGTGAGATAATCAAAATCTTTTTTTATTTCAGATTTTGAATGACCAATACCAGCGGTACGAATTACAGTACTTCCATTTTCCACATGAAGCTCGGAAACAATTTTTTTCAATCTCATTCTATCTTTTGGATTAGAAATTTTTCTTGAAACACCGCTTCCTTTAGACATATTAGGCATCAAAACACAATATCTTCCAGCCAAAGAAATATATGTAGTTAATGCGGCACCTTTGTTGCCACGTTCTTCCTTAGTGACTTGAACAAGCACAATTTGGCGTTTTTTTATAACTTCTTGTATCTTATATCGACGATAAAACTGATATCTTAATTTAGATAGCTCTCGGGAATCAATTTCTCCTTCTTCATACACGGATTCCTCTGCAAACGCGTCCATTGCACTCTGAAGGCGAGACTCAAGCTCTTCACGATCGCCGACAGGAATTTGGAAATAATCATGATGTATTTCGCTAAAGCTTAAAAACCCGTGTTTTTCACAACCGAAATCAACAAATGCAGCCTGTAAAGATGGTTCGACTCTGACAATTTTTCCTAGATATATGTTTCCCTTAATCTGCGTTCTGGAAGGAATTTCGAAATCAAACTTATCTAATCGTTCCCCATCAACAATTGCTACTCTTATTTCTTCCAAATGAGCTGAATCTATCAGCATGTTTTTCGACATTTAAATCTCCATAATTTTGAATGCCGATATCAATAACAGAAAAACAACAAAAATCTTCATTTAATTTTTTCAAAACTACTTTAATTAAATGCATTTAATACACTTCTCTAAAAAATATCGGCAAAAGATCATAAAAAAAATTTACCTAATATAATGACGCTCACGAACAATAATCGCAGCGTAAAATTCTCTCTTTATAACCCCAATCGGGGGAAATATCGCACAAGTTTATTATACTATATATTATATGTAAATGCTGTTACAATGTCACAATAATATTGTTTAGAAAAACATTTATTAAAAAATATATAAAATATTGCTTTTTAATTGGTCTAGATGGTTAGCGATATATTCAACAAAACACCAATAATAAAAAAACTATTATTAATCTTAGTAATGGTGTTTTTATTTATATATAATGTCTATTCTCAAGCAGAAAAATCTAATGTTGTTCAACCAATTAAAAAAATATCTTTCAAAAAAGAAGAAGATAAATATTATTTTTGTATAGAATTTATAAAAGATATAAAAATTACTCCGAGAATACACGTCCTACCAAATGGGGCAAAAGTAATACTTTCATTTGATAAAAATGTCACACCTCCTAAAACAAAAAAAATCAATCATAATATTATAAATGGATATTTTTTCGAACAATTCAGCCCATCTTCATTAATGATGATTCTTTCTCTTAAGGAGAGCGTAGTTTTTACGGACAAACGATATACAGAAAATTCAATAAAACTTGGATTTAAAATCGAAAAAAAACATTTAATTGCGATAGATGCCGGACATGGAGGAAAAGACCCTGGAACAAGATGTTTAACTGGTGACTATGAAAAAAATATCACCCTAATAATGGCTATAGAATTAAGGAACATATTGGTAAACAGCGGAAAATACAAAGTAGTACTTACAAGAAACAGCGATAATTTTATATCGGCAGATACAAGACGTGACAAAATTAATATAATAAATCCAGATATGCTGCTTTCTTTACATACGGATAGCAACAAAGATAAAAACGCTCGCGGAATATCTATATACACTCTTCCAAATTTAGATTACTTAAAGCAAACCGGAGATCAATATTATTCGCAAATTAACCCCGAAAGCTATTATAAAACTCTATCTTTATCCAGAAAATTTTCAAATATCCTAGCAGAATACATTCCGGATAAGTGCAAGATAAAAAATCTTCCTTATAGATTTAGTGAATTAAAAATTTTAAAAACGAAATCTCCAGCAATATTAATAGAATCAGGAAATGTCTCAAATAAAATGGATAATCAATTACTGCATTTTCAACCGTTCCGCGAAAGAATATATTATGCTATTTTGTATTCACTAGACCGTTTTTTCGAAAAAGGTAAATAATTTAGATGAAATTTATATTTCGATATATACGTTTTTTATTATATTTATTCATAGTGGGAGTATTTATAGGACTTATATCCGTTTTTTTGATTTTTCATTTTTTTTCATCTGACTTGCCGGATCATACATCTCTGCAAAAATACTGTCCAGATGTTGCAAGCCGCGTGTTTCTACAGGATGGTAGCAAGCTCTGCGAATATTCATATGAAAAAAGATATTTCATTCCCATAGAAAAAATCCCTCAAAAACTCATTAATGCATTTATTTCTGCAGAAGATAAACATTTTTATGAACATTCAGGAATAGATTTCATCGGAATTGTAAGATCAGCTTTGAAAAATCTAGAAAATCTCGGCACCAACAAACGCCCTCAGGGAGCATCAACCATTACTCAACAAATTGCCCGCATATTTCTTATAAAAAACAATGAGATATCATATGTCAGAAAAATTAAAGAAGCTATTCTTTCCTATAGAATTGAATCGTATTTACCAAAGAAAAAAATTCTAGAACTATATTTGAATCAAATTTATATGGGATTAAGTTCCTATGGAGTAGCCGCAGCCGCAAAAACTTATTTCGATAAAACCGTCGATGAACTTACTATTGCAGAATGCGCTTATTTAGCATCACTGGCAAAGGGAGCAAACAATTATCATCCGATAAAAAATAAAGAAAAAGCAATCGCTAGAAGAAACTGGACTATCAATCGTCTACTGGAAGACGGCTTCATTACAAAAGAAGAAGCAGATATTGCAACAAAAGAAAATTTAATAACTTCAAATCAACAAGAAAAATATATTGAAGCAGAGTATTTTTCAGAGGAAATCAGGAAATATTTAATAGAAAAATTTCCATCTGATAGCTTGAATAAAGAAGGATTAATTGTTCGCGCAACCTTAGATCCAAGGATGCAGAAATGCGCCTATAATGCTCTTCGTAAGGGCTTGGAAGAAGTCGACAAACGATTTGGATGGCGTGGATCCATAGGTAAAATCGACATAGAAAAAAGTAATGCAGAAATAATATCAACATTAAAAAGTATAAAGAGTCCAAAGGGATCAGAAGAATTCCAGAAAGCTGTAATCACTTCTATAAATAACGCCAAAGCTGCCATACTTACAGAACTCGAAGAAAGAGGAAATCTTTTAGACGCAGATGTAAAGTGGATCAGTCAAAAAACAAAAGCAGGGGAAATAATTCTCGTTTCAAAAATAAAAGAAGGGAAAAACTCCAGTAAATTCAAAATAATACAGCTACCTCATGTGCAAGGAGCAATAATCGTAATCGAAAATGAAACCGGAAGAATTCTTGCTATGCAGGGAGGGTATTCTTTTTTGCAAAGTGAATTTAATCGTGCTACTCAGGCTATGCGGCAATCGGGATCGGCATTTAAACCATTCGTTTATCTCGCAGCATTAGAAAACGGATTCGCGCCAAATTCTGTCATAGATTCTAGTCCAATAGAAATCGATCTTGGTGATGATCTGGGAATCTGGAAACCGAGAAATTATCATGGAGCCGTCATTGATAAAATAACGTTTAGAAGAGCGATTGAACGCTCTGTAAACACAGCAACAGTAAGGATTGCGCAAGAAGTCGGAGTAGATAAAATTTTAACAATCGCAGAAAAATTCAACGTTTTTGATAAAAAAATGCCTGAATATCTATCTTTCGCACTCGGTGCAGGAGAAACAACATTACTGAAATTAACAACCGCTTACGCAATGCTTGCAAATGGCGGAAAACGCATAACCCCTTCAATGATAGACTATGTACAAGATAAACATGGTAATATTTTATATAAAGTAGATAATAGAATCGTCGATAATTCAGATTTTGAAATCGACCTTCCCCCAAAACTAAACGATAATCGAGAGCAAATACTGAGTGAACAAAGTATTTACCAATTAACTTCGCTTTTAGAAGGAGTAATTCTAAGAGGTTCAGGCGCTTCAGCAAGATTTTTGAATTTCCCAATGGCAGGAAAAACAGGAACAAGCAACGAAAGTCGCGATACATGGTTTATTGGATACACGCCTGAAATAACAATTGGAATATTTGTTGGATTCGATGAACACTCGAAAAGTTTAGGCAAAAACGCAAATGGAACCAATACAGCATTACCGATTTTCATCGATTTTATGTTAGAAGCTAAAACATTTCTTATACCAAAACCATTTAAAATACCAAAAGGAATCAAACTGAGAAAAATAGATCTTGAGTCCGGCGGGCCAGCAATAGAAAATTCATCAATCTCTGTTATAGAAGCATTTAAAGAGGATGAGGAAATTGATCAGAAAAACATTTATAATATACAAAATAAACATAACAGTATAAAAGACATAGTGAATGATATAGAAAATGAACAAAAGACATTAGAAAACGAAGATAGCAATGAAAACGATAATCAAACAGTAAAACCAATATTTGGAATCTATTAGTAATGGCTGTCTAATCCACTGAATATCAAAAATCTATCAAATAATAGAGACTTGCCAAAAACATTGACAAAAAGCGGTATTTATGATAGTATATACGGTGTTTTTATATGCAAGAAAGCTATGCTTTATAGGTCTCATCGAAATTTTTAAATAATATGTCGAACTTAGTATAAGTATACCATGGTATTCTTATAGAAAGTTTGTTTTCTAATTAATACACTTAAAAATAGCACTATTAGAACATTCAGTCTAAACCCAACAAAGCAATCATCATAGTCATAACAAGAAGCAATAACCTTTTTGCCCACATTTCGTTGTTCTTTGCTAAAGCTTCATCTAATTCCATATTATTATTCATTTTCGCCTCTCTTACAGCATATTGTTATGCTTAATACCACAATTCTTTCAAAATAGATTCATTTCGAATAAAGCAACCTACTATCTTACAGTACATAAAATTATCACAGCAAAAAGTTAATATTTTACAAAAAAAAGGAAAAATATGGGAATAAAAAACAAAATAAAAAAAATCCCTTGGGAACAAATTTCTCGTCCAAATCAGCTTGCTCCGCCAGGAACTTGGAATATATGGATGATTTTAGCCGGAAGAGGATTTGGAAAAACCCGTGCAGCAGCAGAAACTATTAAAAAATGGGTTCTCAGTAAAAAAATAAAAAGAATCGCTCTTATTTCTAATACAATACAAGAAGCTAGACAAGTAATGGTCGAAGGAGAAAGTGGTTTATTATCGATTTCAGAAGAATCTGAAAAATTAGAATTTTATCCTTCCAGAAGATTACTGAAATGGCCGAATGGCGCTATAGCGACATTATATGGAGCAGAAAATTATGAGCAATTGCGCGGTCCACAATTCGACGCCGCTTGGATCGATGAGTTTGCGAAATTTCAGCATCCAAAAGAAACGTTCGAACAACTTTCTTTTTCCTTACGTCTCGGAGAAAATCCAAAAACAATTCTGACAACGACGCCAAGACCAATACAATTTATAAAAGACCTTATGAAAAGAGATGATGTTATAACAACACGCGGAACTTCTCTTGAAAACTTACAAAATCTATCACCGACATTTATCAAACAATTAGAATATCTAAAGGGAACAAGATTAGAAGCACAAGAAATCTATGCTGAAATTGTAGACAACAACCAAAATACACTCTGGTCATGGGAAGATATAGAAAAATGCTACAAAAATCCGCCACATTTTCTGGAAAATATAATAATAGGTGTGGATCCCGCAATGACATCCCACAAAGATAGCGATGAAACAGGAATCATAGTCACCGGAAGGGACGGATTCGGAAAAGCATATGTATTGGACGATCTTAGTATCTCTGCCACGCCGGAAGTTTGGGGCAAACGAGTTGCCGATACATATCAAAAATATCACGCGCGTTTAGTTGTAATAGAAAGAAACGCTGGCGGTGAGCTTCTAGAAAATCTTTTAAAATCAATAAATCCTGATATAAAAGTCAAATCTGTATATGCCTACACCTCAAAAATTTCCCGCGCAGAGCCGATAGCAATTTTATATCAGAAAAAAATGATATTTCATGCAAAACAATTTCACAAACTAGAAATGCAAATGGCTACCTACGAACCAAAAAGCAAATCTCCAGATAGGCTGGATGCCATGGTTTGGGGAATGACAGAATTATTCGATCTATCACAAAGCACAAAAATTCCATCCGTTTGGCAGATATAAATTAGAAAAATGTTTAATAATTTATTCTGCGTTCTATCAAAAAATAAAATTATATGATAAAAGTAGCGCATAAGCTTAATTGCGGAAAATCCCTATGAAAAATGAAAACATAAATAAGCCAAACTTAGCTTCTATCCCCATGACTATTTGGGTATTAGGAATAGTCAGTTTTTTCTCTAATGCATCTGCCGTTGTTATAACTGCTTTAACACCCGAATTTGTTATAAATGTTCTGGGATCTAATGCTGCTGTATTGGGATATATAAGAGGTTTTTCTGAATCCATCGCTTATCTTGTAAAACTTTTTTCTGGCATCCTAAGCGATTGGATTGGAAAAAGGAAAATACTGATCCTCATAGGGTATTTATGCGCCGCCTTTGCAAAACCAATGTTTGCTTTATCAAAAGGATTAGGACTATATATATCAGCGCAGCTTTTAGAACGAATAACAAACGGATTGCGAGATACGCCACGTGATGCTCTCATCGCCGATTGCTCCCCAAAAGAATTAAAGGGAGAAAGTTATGGAATTAGACAAAGTTTTGCTTTTATGGGATCCATGGTAGGATCCATAGCTTGTTTTTTTGTACTAGCGAACTTTCAAGGAAGCTCCAGCGATAGTATTCGCCTTGTATATATGCTTGCTTCTATTCCAATTTTTATAGCTGTGTTGCTGATATATTTTGGCATAAAAGAACCTAAAAATATCACTAGCTTAAAACATAGAAAAGGATTCCCAATTAAAAAAGCAGATATTAAGCAGCTTGGGCCAAGCTTTTGGTATTACATGTTCGTCTGCTTCATATTTATGTGCGCACGTTACAGCGAAGCTTTCTTAGCATTAAGAGCGAAAGAACTTGGATTATCTTTAAAATATGTGCCATTGATATTGGCCGTTATGTATTTATTCAACACCCCAACCGCCAAAATTATTGGCTCATGGTCAGATAGACATGAGAGAAAAGTGTTCTTAGCATTCGGTTTCTGCATGATGCTTGCATCGTGTATGGTACTGGCATTGGCAACAGAGATTTGGCATGTATTTGTTGGAGTTGCGATATATGGAATACATTTCGGAGCTACTCAGGGAACGTTTTACGCGATGGTTGCAGATTACTCGCCACCGCAAATCAAGGGGACATCAATCGGTATCTTTAATTTGATTTACAGTATTGGCATCTGTATTTCTAACGCAGTAACTGGAAATCTGTGGAAGTTTTATGGAGCTGATGTTGCGTTCATGGTAAATGCAGGTATTACTTTTGTTGCTGCTATTGGAGTTATGTTCGTATCACCAAACAGAGTAAAAGAACAGCAGAGTATCGCAAAATGAAAGAAGAGATAAGGCAGCATTTAGAATTCATCGAAAAGAATTTATCCTTATTGCGGAGGTTTCTTTGACCTAGAAGCGTTAAAAAAGCAGCTCAAGGAAATAACTATACTAAGCGAATCCAGCGATCTTTGGCTTGACCAGCAGCAAGCTAAAGAAACAATGAAGACAAAGTCCCAGCTGGAAAGTGATCTCAATAAATTTCTAAAAACAGAGTCAGAATTTATCGATTTAAAACTAATGCTAGAATTGGCAGAAGAAGAACATGATATATCGTTAATAGAAGAAACGGAAAACAGTATTAAAAAACTGAAAGATTATGTAAAAATTTATCAATTAGAATGTTTTTTTTCTGGAGAAGCAGATAATAATAGCTGCTATCTTGAAATACACGCGGGCGCCGGCGGTACCGAAGCGCAAGATTGGGCCCAGATGCTTTTAAGAATGTATGCACGCTGGGCGGAAAATCACCAATATTCTGTAGGAATAATGGAAGAAAGTGTGGGTGAAGAAGCTGGAATAAAATCAGCAACCTTAAAAATTGATGGACAAAAAGCCTATGGATGGTTAAAAAGTGAATCCGGAGTACATCGACTTGTCAGAATCTCGCCATTTGATTCAAATACACGGAGGCACACAAGCTTCGCTTCCATAGGAGTATATCCAGTAATCGACGAATCCATAAATATCGAAATAAATGATAGTGATTTGCGAATTGATACATATCGCGCATCCGGCGCTGGAGGACAGCATGTTAATAAAACCGAAAGCGCGATTCGCATAACACATTTACCGACGGGAGTTGTGGTTCAATGCCAAACGGATAGATCGCAGCATCGCAACCGAGCGACAGCATTTGAAATGTTGAGATCTCGATTATATGAACTAGAATTGCGCAAAAAAGAAGAGCAAAACAGCAACATAGATAAAAATGAAATTGGCTGGGGACACCAAATTCGATCTTATGTTATGCAGCCATATCAAATGGTAAAAGATCTACGCACCGGTTTCGAAAAAGGAAATGTTTCCGCAATCCTGGATGGGGAAATAGACGAATTTTTACAGACATCAATAAGCGCAAAAATTGAAGGGAATTAAAGTAAAAAAAATCTGCATAAAATCAAAACTAGATATATAAGAATTTATGCAGATTTTGGAAATAAAATTTTACTTTATTCTCACTTGAATACTGACATTGGCTTTTATTTTTCTTTTAAGCATTTCCTTTGAAGCAGATTCTTCTGGATTGTGCAAAACAGCCATCAATCTATTGTGTTCACCGGCCATATCAACATTTGGAACCAATGATGATGTATAAAATCTTGGTGTTTCTATTTTTAGAATTTTTCTAAGTTTGATTTTTAAAAACTTTGTTAAATCTGATGCTTTATCTAAAGCATTTTTGACAGCTTCTTTATACAGTTCTTGTTCCGCTTTTGCTTGCTTAGAATAGCTGACCTCTAGTATATTTTTGACTATTCCAATATCCTCACTAAATAATTCAGATAAATTATTTTTTAAATTAGTAACTATTCCCATTTTTTTAGTTTTTATACGCACGCAATATCCCATTCTATAACGAATATCTTCGTGTTTTTTTCTGTTGCGATAATCTTCTTTTATGTAATTGAAAAACTCGATTTCCTCTTTACTAATTCCATTTTTAACTAAAAAATCAAGAACCCGAGGTTTTTCCGTAGATATCCTTTTATTAAGATTAGATTGTTTTTCGCCAATGTGCTCGAAATACAAAGACCATTCTGCTGTATCAGCTATGACTTCTTTCTCGGCTTCTCCATCTATACTAATGTACCGCAAATCAGAACTCTTTCCCATCTGGAACTTCGATATAAAAATTGCTCCGATAATAACTGCCAAAAGAGCGATAAACATCAACGTGATTATTCTATTGACTTTTAACGAAACATAGTTGCTTTTATCATTATCGTTACTACTTTTAATTTTATTTACCATTTTAACTCTCTCTATTTCAAACCGCGATTAATTGTTACTCCGAATCTTTTGTCTACTCTCGGGGCACGAGTTTTTCTGTTACCTTCATTATCAAAAGCATTTCTGGAAAATGGGTCTTGCTGACTTTCAGCATTAGATTCGACAAGATCGGCATTGTCATTAGCATAACTGCCCGATTCTAAAGTATTGAAAGGAATTAAATTTCCAAAAATGTCGCCTAATATATCTCTGTTTATAGGTTTCAAATTTTGTACAGATACTGATAATGTGCCCAGTGATCCAGAAAGTTTGTAATTTGCGGCCAATGCAGCGCTGGAATTCTGATTATTTAAGGACGAAATAGGCAAGGATATACCTGCGGCTTTAAAATCATCGTTTAACCTATCATATTCGCCATCTAATGAAATCGCCATTGTAGGACTGATAGCTCTGCAATTTTCTATTTTTACATACTCTTTTGTCGCTATTATGTTTCCTGTGCATGAATTAAATCCAACAACAAAATCACCGGTTCCAGGAAGCCAATTTGTTGATGATAAAGAAATCAATTTCGTAAGGTGATTATTGTTTTTCACAATGAAATCTTTAATTTCAAATGCCCCTGATAAAGATTGATCTGAAGTTTTAGATGATTTTACAACAAAGTTAATATTTCCTCCGTTAACAGAATCTGTAACTCCAAGGGTTTTTAAAAATTCTCCAGCATTTGACGCAGAAATTGAAATCAAATATTCATCTGTGCCGTTCAGGTCTTTTGCAGTTAAAGCCACAGTGGTCTCCTCTCCCATCACACCTATACATGCACCACCGATGATTTTCCCACCTATTATTTCAAGAGTCCCCTTAAGATTTCTCATTTTATGAATATTGGAAATATTAACTGTTTTTAAATTCAGATATGCAGTTAATTTTGTATCCTTTTTTAGTTGATTGAATATAGATATAAAACTATCCGCGTTCATAGTATTTCCTACGAGAGAAAACAAGAAATGATTATCACCCTTTTTTAAGAGATTAACTTTTGCTGAACAGCCATTTAATATTAAGTCATTCAATGCGCATTCTGTAATTTCCCCTTCTTTGGACATTGTAATTTGGCCATTAATTTTTGTATCTTTAGAAATCAAAGACATCTTAGAAAAAACTAATCTGTCATCAGATTTTGTTACATGCGCTTTAAAGCTGCCGGCATCCTTGCTTGATTTTATATTTCCAACCACTGGTAATGTAACAGTCGTGTTTTTTAAATCCATATTTATATCAAAACTATCTATACGATTATCCCAACTGTTAGAAATATTAAGATCGAAATTTCCAGAAAACCATTGCGGAGCAATTGGTATCAGCGATCTCAAAAAATCAGAATTTCCAATGAATTTAAACGCTCCGGAGCCACTACTATTAGAAAAATCTTCTTCAATTTTCATATGGATACTATTTTTCCCAGTTGATACATCTCCTATTACAGAAAGTTTCTTTTCATTCCAAGATAATTTTAGGTTTTTTGTATTATCAGCCGATTTTATTACACCATCTCCCTCAACAATTCTAAATGGAAGATCTTTTTTCTGTAATTTATCACCAACAATGCGAACTAACTTCATGTCTAAATTAGCAATCCCCTTTATGTTTAACTTATCTACAGGCAAGGACGATAATTTTTCAGACACTTCCTTCGCATATGAAGATATTTCATCCACCGCAACATCTGCATTTACTTTTCCTATCCAAGAATTATCAAGATGAGATAGGAAAAATACACCACTGTTAATTTTTGTTTTTTGAAACATCGCGTTGGAAAGTTTGATATCTATGCCATCAGTCATAATATTTCCAGTTGCACTAACGTTGGTAACCACATGCTCACCCACAGGAATTTTTGCGTCATGTATTTTAAAAATTCCCTGACCGACAGCAAGCGTCTCATTGCTCATTCTATTTCCAAACGCGATAGGGTCTTTCAAATCTACCTTAAACAGCTCCAACTTAAATCCTGGAAGATAATTTTTAAAAGCAGGGACAACCGATTTTGCAATATTAAGTGGCAGCATATTGTCCATATCTTTTATATCTATGTTTGTGAGACTGAGCGTGCCGTTAATGTTCGCGACATCTAGAAATCTGAAATCACTCATGGGAGCTTCGATACCCGTTAATTGCAAACCTGAGTTGCCATAAGATATATTGATCGAATTAATGAGCGCCTTATTTTCGGAAATAATACCGGATATACTTCCGTTATCTATTTTTTTACCCAAATTCAATGAAAGTGTATTTCTATTTGGAAGTCTGATGCTACCTGAAGATGCAATCAAATCAAACTTACAATCCGATAAATTATCACCTTTAAAAACTATCTGCATATTTCCAGAAACAGGTAAGTTATATCCTTCGATCATCGACAATAGATATTCGATCGATGTGTTGCGTTTTGCAAATGCATTATATATTGCAGAAGGATTCAATGAGTTTATTTTTATATTATATAAAGATGTATCTAAACCTCCTATTTTTCCAAATTGAATATCCGATGAATATTTCTGACCTGGAAGAATTGAAGAACAACTAAATACTGATGGAAATATATCACTCAATTTGTATTCACAATATACATTTTTTAAATCCCACTGCACCCCGTTTTCATGTACCAAAACATTTGCATTTATAAATTTTACTAACGTATTGTTATCTAATACATTTTTGATCAGGCTAACAGAAGAAATCGGTTCGAAAAATGATTTATTCATTATTCCTTTTTCCATATTCGGATTAAAAGAAACCGTTTTGAAGTCATCTGCTATATCAACAGCAATTTTTGGGTTAATAATAGAAATAGATTTCGTTACAATTTTTTGACTTTTGAAAGATGCGGCATAATCGGGTAAAATTGAAATCCGAGGAATGATAAAGTCATCTATTCTAACTTTCTTTAGATTAATTTCAAGAGAATTGAATTCCTTATTCCAATTTAACATTGCAGATTTTACCGACATATCTGAATCTGGTAATATTTTCTCAAGTCTGTTTATTATAAAGGAAGAAATTATAGAATTCTCAACGGATCCAAATTGCAATGAAATCGCAAAGCAAATCAAGGCGACTATTGTTCCGGATAATAAGCCGGTAATTATAAATGAAGTTCCCCGTAAAAGTTTTTGCATACAGGATGAAAGTGGTTTTACTATCAAAACAGAAAAAGACTCTTTTGCATAGTTTCTAATAGAAAAATCTAACTCGATAGATGGCTCAACAACTAAAGAATCGTTTTCTGATTTTTTTATATTTGCTTCTTCAGCATCAGTTTTTTTTCTTTTGCTGATAAACCTTACGGCACTACTAAATAAACTCATATTACAAAAACCTGTTACTTATAACAGATTCTGCAATAAAAATTTTTTATTAAAGGTTAACTTTTTAAAATTTTTCTAAAATTTTTTGAAATTCTTCTTCGTTTATGATATTTACACCAAGTTTTTTTGCATCATCAAGTTTTTTACCAGCATTTTTTCCTGCGACAACTAAAAAAGTATTAGATGAAACAGAAGATGATGTCTTAGCTCCAAGTTTTTCTGCTAGCTCTTTCACTTCATCTCGAGTAAAATTTTCAAATGTCCCTGTAAATACTATTGTTTTATTAAATAGAGAGTTCTTTTCTGTAATTTTTACTACATCTAAAACTGTGACAAGACCTTCATTAGTCTCATCACCTCCCAATCTAACTAAAACGTTCATATTATTGGAAATACTGAAAAAATTCTTTATATCATCAACGATTGATTGCCCTATTCCATGAATTGAAAGCAGTTTTTCATATTCGTTATTTTTTATGCATTTTAATAATTTATTATACGAAATAAAAAATTGAGCAATCATTTTTGCTACAGCTCGCCCAACTTGCGGAATCCCTAACGCATATATAAATCTATCCAAACTAATTTTTTTTGCTTTATTTATTGATTTAAATAAATTGTTAACTGATTGTTTACCCCATCGCGAATGCTTCTCCAAACGAAAATCCACATTTCTTTTTTCTAGCTCAAAAATATCCGGAGGACTTTTTACCATTCCGAATTCAAATAGAAATCGAATATTCTGCTCGCCAAGCCCATCAATATTAAACGCCATCTTGGATACAAAGTGAATGATATGTTCCACGAGTTGAGACGCACAATTCAAATTAACGCATTTAATTGCGACTTCGGCCTCTTCTTTCACCAATTTTGAACCACAACTTGGACATATTTCAGGAAAAACAAAAGGAATCGAATTGGTTGATCGATCTTCAGGAATGGAGCATAAAATTTGAGGTATAACATCCCCTGCCCTCTGTACAAGCACCCTGTCACCAATACGAATATCGCGTTTTTCTAGATCTTCTTTATTATGGAGAGTCGCGCGTGATACCATCACTCCGCCGATTGAAACAGGCACCAATTCCGCAACAGGAGTAACATTACCGGTTCTTCCGACTTGCACAATAATATCTTTTACAATCGTTTCAGCTTTTTCTGCTGGAAATTTATATGCAATAGAATGACGAGGAAATTTCGTCGATGCTCCCATTTTCTTTTGCAAATCAAGATCATTTACCTTATATACAATCCCGTCCATATCATAATCAAATTCTGCTCTATGTTTTTCCATGTTTTTATAAAAATCATAGGCCTCTACTTGATTTCTACACAGCGCGAATTTCTCAGCAATACAAAATCCGAACTGCTTAAGTGTATACAAAATCTCCATTTGATATTTGAACTGTGTTTCATCTGAAATAATAGAATACGCTAAGAATCTTAGTTTTCTCGATTTTGTAATTTCAGCATCCAGCTGTCTTAAAGAACCGGCTGCTGCATTTCTTGGATTTGCAAATATTTTTTCCGAAGCTGCTTTACGCTGCGTGTTCAATTCTTGGAAATCCGACTTAAGCATAATTACTTCTCCGCGAATTTCAACATCCGTTTCAATAGGAATGTTTTTTGGGATATCTAATGTAAGTATATTTTGTGTGATATCTTCTCCAATATACCCATCTCCTCTAGTAGCGGCAGTAGTTAATATACCCTTTTCATATTTTATCGATACAGATAACCCATCAAACTTCGGTTCCAGTACAAGTTCTATATCATCTAATCTGGATAATTTTTTGATACGATCCATAAAGGCAGAAATATCGTCTTCGTTATACGCGTTATCTAACGATAGCATTTCCGTCGAATGAACGATTTTTTTAAATTTTTCCGAAGGTTTTTCGCCGACTTTTTGAGACTGGCTTTTTGATGTTTTTAATTCTGGAAGTTCTTTTTCTATTTCAAGTAATTCATTGTAAAGTTTATCATATTCTGCATCGCTTACAGTTGATTCATCAAAAAGATAGTATTGCTTTGAATAGGTTTCAAGTAATTTTAATAATTCTGCGTGGCGTATTTTTTTATTCATATAAGCGCTCTCTATGCAACGATCCTAATATACTATATATTATAGGCTGATACGTAAATATTAACGGATTATTATGATTATTTTGGATTTCGAAAAGCCTATTTTTGAACTTGATGCGAAAATAAAAGACCTCAAAAACTTAAATACAGGCGATTTGAGTATTATTGAAGATGTAAAACGTCTCGAAAATAAGCAGAAAAAACTGCTCAAAAAAATTTACTCCGAACTCTCTCCATGGGAAAAAGTACTCGTTGCGCGGCATCAAGAACGTCCTCAGACCTCAGATTATATCAAAACATTGATCGATGATTTCATACCACTCGCAGGAGACAGATGCTTTGGGAACGATCTAGCTATCATCGCTGGAATCGGAAGATTTAAAGGTATGTCGGTCGCCGTACTTGGACATGAAAAGGGTAAGGAAACTCAAGATAGAATAAAACACAATTTTGGAATGCCACATCCTGAGGGATATCGAAAAGCATGCAGAATTATGGATATCGCAGAAAAATTCAACATGCCTCTTCTGACGTTCATAGACACGGCCGGAGCATATCCCGGAATTGGAGCTGAAGAACGAGGACAAGCCGAAGCCATTGCAAGATGCATTGAGAGATCTTTGAAATTTAAAAGACCAATTGTTGCTACTATCATTGGAGAAGGCGGATCCGGAGGGGCAGTCGCGCTTGCTGTTGCTAACACGATTTTTATGCTTGAACATTCAATATATTCAGTGATTTCCCCAGAAGGATGTGCATCAATTTTATATAGAAACCCAGAAAAAGCGAAAGATGCTGCTAACGCTCTTAAGCTCACCGCGCAGGATCTCTTACATTTTAAAATGATTGATTCTATTATTGATGAACCGATTGGCGGAGCACATAGAGATCCGGCAACCGTCATCAAATCAGTCAGCGATAGAATTAAATCCGCATTATCTCAATTCTCTAACATTAGCGATTTGAAATCTCATCGTAATGAAAAATTCTTGAATTTTTGCAGAAATTACAACGGATAGTTATTAAAAAATATTGGTGAAAGATGTTAAAAACAAATTCTGAAAGTTATGAATTAATTATCAGCGCAATAGGCAATATATTAATGTGGTACAATTTTGCGTTATTTATGCCATTTTTACATATTCTGTCTAAGCAATTTTTTCCAATCGATAATGTTGCTCTATGTTCCGTCGTCAGTTTTTTAGCGTTATCAATGGGATTGTTTTTTCGCCCTGTAGGAGCCGCAATTTTCGGTCCAATCGGAGACAAAATAGGAAGAGGAAGAGCAATTTCGTTATCAATTTTAATGATGGCAATTCCCACACTTTGCATCGGTTTCATCCCAAATTATTCTAAAATAGGAATTTGGTCTCCTATTTTGCTCGTATTTTGTAGAATTCTGCAGGGAATTTCTCTTGGCGGTGGGTATACATCAGCAATGGTAAATCTTGTAGAATTAGCGCCAAGTAATCGTCGCGGTTTTTTTGGAAGCTGGACAGATGTTGGTAGCCAAATTGGAGTACTAATCTCTGGACAGCTGCTTGTATTTTTACATTTATTTTTTTCGGAATCAGAAATTTACAGCTTCGCCTGGCGATATCCATTTATTTGTGCGATTATCCTAATTCCATTCGCTTTCACAATCTCCAATAAAACTAAAGAACCAAAAAGCAATAACACTGTCCCAAAAAAAAGCATTATAAAAATGCTCGGCGAATGCAAAAAAGAAGTTATATGTACAATGGCAATTACAGCATTCAGCGCTGTTGGATTTTATACATTACTTACATTCTTTCCATATTACTTAGTCAGAGAAAAAATTCTTACATTAAAAGAAGCAACTGTTTGCTGCTCTTTTGCTAATGCGTCTGTGATATTAGCAGCACTGGGATGCGGATTTTTATCAGATTATTTTTCCAGAAAAATTTTCCTTAGATTGGGTATGATAGGAGTTACGATCGTTGTGTATCTTATATTTTTAACAGGTGTTCAATCTGTTACTATGTGGATAATAATGCATTCATTATACGGATTATTTCTCGGTATGTATTTTGGAAGTAGAGCGGCCTTCTTTTCTGAAGCATTTCCAAAACATATTAGATGTACTGGAGTATCAATCTCTCTCAGCCTCGCTCAAGCTATTGTCGGAGGATCAACATCGCTTATAATGAACTATTTTACATCAATTTCGGCATTATTTTCCATCATTCCTGTAACAGTAGTCCTTGTCATGGGATTGATTGCATTAACTCAAATAAAAGACAGAACAGGAAAAGATTTATTGTAAAATGCAACCAAAAGTTGTGTATAGTAAAATGGTATAATTTTTTAAAAGTGAGGAGGAGTATTTATGAGAAAATTTATTATCTCGACAATGTGTTGTTGTAATTTATTATTTGCAGCAACGAATGACTTTATTGCCAAAGAAAATGCAGATGACGATATTTTGCTTAGTGAAACACTGCATGATAAGCTCCAAACTGGATATGGTTTGCATTTATACCTCTCTGGTCTAGCGCATTGTACAGGAACGTTTATAAATCAAAGTGTTTCCGACGACAAAGATGGGCAGGTTTTCTCGTTCCAGGGGAATATTGATCTGAGATTGCACAAAAAAGCTGACAGCTATGGATACGGATTTGAGGTATGCACCAAAGAAAACTCGGGAATCATAAAACAAGGAAACCCAATATTCGATACAACGTATATTTTTCTTGAAACAGACAATATCGGCGAAATACGAGTGGGATATACAAACACAGCCGCAGATAATTTTACTATCGCTGGTGACAAACTTTTTGTTGGATATGGGGGACCTGGAAGTTGTAACTTTGAATCATTCTATAATCAATCTGCTGGATCAATTATATGCACAGGATCCAAGATAGACGACAATAAAGCAGCAAAAATTGTTTGGTATTCGCCTGTGATAAGAGGATTCTCTGCAGGAGTCTCATTCACACCCAACAGCAAATACGCCCATACATTTAGTCAAAGCAATAAATGTATAGGCTGTGATAACAATGGACGCTATGATTTCGCGAGTGATTCCGCACACTCAAAAAATATCATCACACTTGCAGGTAAGTATGAATACGGAAGTCAAAAAGCTTTTAACGCTGCTATTTCTGTGCTTGGATGGTTCGGTAAAGGAGATTCTGGGGTAAAAGGGTTTGATGTGCATAACGTAAGGGCTTTTGGAATAGGTGGGCTATTAGGATACAAGAAATTTAAATTCTCCGTAGGATACATTAATAATGGTAAATCACTCCTTCCGAAAGTTCATGCCGTTGGAGATGCAACGCCATTTGACGAAAATGCTACCTATGAGTTAAAGGATAACGTTGGTATAAAGGCTGGAGCCAACGCCGGAGAAGTTTACATGTATGGTGCATCTTACGATTTCGGTAAATTGAAGACTTACGGCGGATATTACAGATCTGTTGTAAAATTTTCTTTCAATGAAAAAGCCTCTGCTGATATAATAACTGCTGGTGCTGAATACCAATTTACAAAAGCTGTAAGCGCTTATTTTGAGTATGATAATATTAATACCGATACTTGTGATAGAGCCAGAGCATATAAAAAAGCATGCGATGGTCCATCTACCGGAAAAAACAGAGCCAATATGTTTATGATCGGAACGAAATTTAGGTTTTAAAAATAGGAAATAATATCCATGGATAACAAATTTGAACTATTGGAAGCATTCAAAAAGAAAAATTTTATTATAGATCTTTCTCTATGTACGGTTCTAATGGAAGATAAAGAGTTTCCATGGATATTGCTGATTCCAAGAAGACCTAACTTGAAACAAATGAATCATCTCAATTTACAGGATCAAGCTACATTGATGAAAGAAATAACCATGGCATCCAATATAATGGAAAAACTATTCCCGACAGATATTTTAAATGTTGCGGCTATTGGAAATAAAACCCCTCAGCTTCATATACATATCATCTCTCGAAATAAAAATGACTCTCTATGGCCGGAAGTTGTTTGGGGAAAAGACATGAAAAAACTTACAAAAGAAGAGAGAGACGAGAGGGCAGTGAAAATTCAAGCAGAGTTTCAAAGATAAAAGATATAAACTAAGAAGTTTTTATAGTCAAAATTGTCACATTATTTTTTTTTGCTACCACATGAATAATCTGTGCAATTCATACTAGAAGCATCATCTGATTTTATATCTATACAATTAACAACTCCATTTTGTCCTAAAATGGTTTTTCCGTTTTCATCAAATAAATAGCACTTATCAAATACGTATCCTAATCTTACACTATCACCTGGACACTCTTTGATAGTTTTTTTTGCTTTAACAGATACTTGCGTTCCATCACTAAGTTTGACATGAATGTATCCTTCTCCACCAAGATTTTCAGACAACAAGACTACTCCGTCTAATCTATTTCCAAAAAATATTGTATCTTGTGATTGTATTTCTATATCTTCAGGGCGGATACCGAGAAAATATTTTGCACCTGTCTTAAAATTCAGCTTCTCATTTGAATGAAATGAAACTTCTTCACCGCTATTTAATCTAAAAACCGAAAGTTTTCCTGAATGCTCCAAAAAAGAAAGCTCAAGAATGTTCATCTCACTCGATCCGATAAATTTCGCTACAAATGTATTCACGGGAGAAGTATATAATTCCAGGGGAGACCCTTCTTGTTCAATTATTCCATCTCTCATAACAACGATTTTATCAGCTAATGTCATAGCTTCAGCTTGATCATGCGTAACATATATCATAGTTGTTTTCAGCTGCTCTTTTAATTTTGCAAGTTCGTATCTCATTTGGCATCTTAGCGCGCTGTCGAGGTTAGATAACGGTTCATCAAATAAAAATGCAAACGGATTTCTTACAATCGCTCTTCCAATTGCTACTCTTTGCCGCTGACCACCGGAAAGCTCCTTGGGCTTACGATGTAATAAATGATCGATCTTTAAGACTTTAGCCGCGTTTGTAACCCGCTCTTCTATTTCATCCTTTTTTAACTTTCTTACCTGTAGCGCAAATGCCATATTCTCAAACACTGTCATATGAGGATATAATGCATATGATTGGAAAACCATAGCAAGACCTCTGCTAGCAGGTGGAACGTCGTTTACAAGTCTATCTCCAATAAAAATATCTCCAGATGAGACATCTTCCAAACCGCAAATTAATCTTAACACTGTAGACTTTCCACATCCTGAAGGACCTACTAAAACGGTACACTTTCCATCTTCAATAGTTAAGTCAATGTCTTTTATTATGTTGCTATCTTTGAAAGATTTACATACTTTGCTTAAAACTATATCTACCATTTTATATCCAATAAATTAATTGCTGTCTGCCAGACGTACCGCAGAAACAACTTTTTCGCCCTTTTCAACTCTGAACAAGATTACTCCCTGAGCCGCGCGTCCTGTAACCCTGACATTATCAACTGGGCAGCGAATTAATTTTCCGCTATCGGTCACAAGCATGACTTCGTCATTTTCTTCAATTGGAAATACCGCAACAACCTTTCCTGTCTTTGAGCTCATATCGATATTTTTAACGCCCTGCACGCCTCTGCCGCTGGTTCTATATTCGAAAGAAGAAGTTCTTTTTGCCAATCCTTTTTCAGTAATTGTAATCAACATCTGTTCCACTTCTTTCATTTCATCAAACTTATTAGGAACATCCATTGGCTGATCTACAATAATCTCTTCACTGCTTCTTCTCAACCAATTTGAATACTTTATGTACTCTTCTCTTTCTTCCGCAGTAGAAGTTCCGTTATTCAAAACAGCCATGGAAATAACTTTATCATCTCCTATTAATTTTATCGCTCGTACGCCTGTAGAATTTCTACTGCTGAACACCCGTAATTCACCGATAGGAAAACGAACACATTTTCCAAGCTTTGACGCCAGCATAACATCCATATTTTCTTTGCAAAGAGCAACAGAAATAAGCTTCTCATCTCCTTCAAGCTTCATTGCAATCTTTCCGCTTGCTTTTATATTAATGAAATCGCTTAATTTATTTCGTCTGATTGTTCCATGAGATGTTGCAAATATTATATCATACTCCTCCCATACTGAAGTATCATCAGGAAGTGCTAAAATTGTGGATAACGATTCATTAGTTTTTATAGGAAGTACATTTACAAGCGCTTTTCCTCTAGATTGAGATGACGAAAGCGGGATTTTATACACTTTCATCTGATATACAATGCCTATCGTTGAAAAAAACAACACCGGCGTATGAGTATTTGCGACAAAAAGATCATGGACAAAATCTTCGTCTTTTGTTGTCATCCCAGTTCTACCTTTTCCTCCTCGCTTTTGCGCACGATATGTACTAAGCGGCACTCTTTTGATATATCCAGTATTGCTGATGGTAACCACCATATCTTCTTTTTGGATAAAATCTTCATCCTCCAAATCAGAGCCACCCTCTTCTATCAAGGTTTTTCTAGGCGTGGCAAATTCTTCTTTTATTTTTATCAGCTCTTCGCGAATTATTTGATAGATTCTCGTTTTTGATCCTAATATATCGAGAAGATCCTTAATTTTTTCAGAAAGCTGAGTTAATTCGTCAGAAATTTTAGTTCTTTCCAATCCAGTCAATCGATGCAGCCTTAAATCAAGAATCACTTGTGCCTGAGGTTCCGTTAAACGACATTTCCCATCTTGGTAAATACTCGATGGATCATTAACAAGCTGAATAAGCGCCTCAACATCTTCAGCATTCCAATCAATTTCCATAAGTGTTTTTTTAGCTGCGGCTGGATCCTGACTTGTCTTTACAATGCGAATAATCTCGTCGATATTCGCAACCGCAATCGCCAGACCAATCAATAGGTGCGCGCGATCACGAGCTTTATTAAGATCAAATCTCGTACGACGAACCACAACCTCTTCACGAAATTCTATGAACGCAGTAAGAATTTCCTGCAAATTCATCAATTTCGGACGACCATTGTGAAGTGCCAATGTATTTACGCCAAAAGAAGTTTGCAGCTGTGTATTTCTGTATAACTGATTTAATACGACATCGCTATTTACATCTCTTTTAAGTTCTATAACTACGCGAACTCCGTCTTTATCAGATTCATCGCGAAGATCAGAAATTCCTTCTACGATTTTTTCATTAACGACAGCGGCAATTTTCTCTATAAGCCTTGATTTATTTACCTGATAGGGAATTTCCGTAACAATAATTGCTTGACGATCTTTTCTGATTTCTTCAACATGCGTTTTTGCGCGCATCATAATGGAACCGCGCCCAGTTTTGAACGCCGATAAAATGCCTCCACGACCTACAATAATTCCACCGGTCGGAAAATCGGGTCCCTTCATAACTGTAATAATTTCGTCCAACCCAGCATCCGGATTATCGATTAACATTACGCAAGCATCGACAACCTCTCCAAGATTATGCGTTGGAATATTAGTAGCCATACCCACCGCAATACCACCTGCCCCATTTACAAGCAGATTTGGGAAACGAGCCGGAAGTAACTTAGGCTCTAGCAGTGATTCATCATAGTTAGGCTGAAAATCCACAGTATCACTGTATAAATCCTCCACAAGAGAATGTGCGATCTTGGCTAATCGAGCTTCCGTATATCGCATAGCGGCAGCAGAATCGCCATCCATCGATCCAAAGTTTCCCTGACCACTAATCAGGGTCTCCCGCATAGAAAACGGCTGAGCCATACGAACCATAGATTCATAGATAGCAGAATCGCCATGCGGATGATATTTACCCATAACATCACCGACGATACGAGCAGATTTACGAAACGGCTTGTTATAGTCATATCCGGATTCAATCATGCTATATATGATACGTCTATGTACGGGCTTTAATCCATCTCGGACATCCGGTAAAGCTCTCGAAACGATTACACTCATCGCATAATCTAAATAGGATCGCTGCATCTCATCTTCAAGAGAAACCGGAACTATATCTTCATTTTCTAAAGCCACTAAAAATCTCCGAATGTGAAACTATCATTTAATAATTAATCTGAAATACTTGTTAGAAGGGAATATCGTCATCTATTCCCATCGAATCTACGCTTTCATTAACAGATCCGATTCCGCCTTGAGAAACAGCGTCCGATCTCGAATCCAGAAGCGATAATTCTCCTTTAAACCGTCCAAGCACGACTTCCGTAGTATATTTTTCTGCGCCGGACTGATCCTGCCATTTGCGAGTTTGCAATTGCCCTTCAACGTATACCTTTGATCCTTTACGCAGATATTTTTCGCAGACATCACATAAATTAGGATTAAAAACAACAATTCTGTGCCATTCCGTTTTATCTTTCCTCTCTCCGGTGGCCTTATCTTTCCATACATCAGATGTAGCTATAGAAAAACTGACAATTTTTGATCCATCCTGCGATGTACGTATTTCTGGATCCTTACCCAAATTCCCGACTAAAATAACCTTATTTATCGAACCAGCCATTATAAACTCTTTCCTAAACAGGTGCATTTTACAACTTTGATCGAAAAACATCAACCGTCAGCGATAAGTAGCAAAAAAACAATTTGTTGAAAAAAGATAAAAAACACTGTTCGGCATATGTTTCTAGAAATATCAATAAGATAGATATTTCACATCTCCGATATTGTCTAATTTGCACAATATCGTTGTTTTTTAAAGATTTTTTAACAAATCTATTGACTTCCTGTAAGATAACCATATATAAATATTGTCGATAGTTATTGTTTTTCTTATCTTTCAAAATTTTTTGTTGTTTTGTTTATTTTCATTTTTTAATAAGGAAAAGGAGTATATAAGGATGAAAAAAGTTATGTTATGTGCGTGTACAGCTGTAGCTCTAATGTTTGGTTTCGGCTTTGAAGTTAAGGGAATGGAATTGTCAGAAACAATGCATAATAAATCTAGAACTACTATATATCAATTAACAATAGTACCGTCAGTTGATATACTTCACTCTGCCAGCGGCGTGATATTTGGAGGTCTTATTCCAGAGAGCGGTCTCTTACCTGGGCTTATAGATCAAGCACTCAAGATGTTGGGTGGATTAGACTACAATACATGTGATACTGCTGCTGTAGCGAAAGAGCTAAAACAATTTTTTAGTACTACTCTCGATATTCCTGATTTTGACGTAGTTGTTGAAGTAGACTCAAGAGACTTAATAGCAGAAATGTGCTCTAATACTTTACGACATGGATATAAATTAGTTGAGCCACAGTGCCCTACCTTTTATGAAAGTAAATAAAAGAAATATTTGCTTTGAAAATCAATCTAATTTCTAGTAATTAGATGTATAATCTCCGTCGTCATTAAACGACGGAGATATTTGTATATATTAGCGTTTAATTAACCACAAGAACTCAATGTATCCGTTTTTAGGTTCAACAATGAATGGGCACTCACATTTGATACCACCCCTCATAGTTCGATATACAATTAATTTTGAACAGGTAGCCCTAAGGGTGCTTAGCTTGAATCCTCGCATTGTTATTACACCATTGGGAAAGCTCAAATTCGCATTGTATAATTTTTTGTCATTTATATGTAATACTAATTCCCCAGCGGATCCTTTAGATATTCCAATTCCACCTAAAACATCGTGTATCTCATCAGCACCTAATTCTGCTGTGTTTACAATTTTTTCGTGCATTTCGGTCGATCCAAGTGCTTCAATTTTTTCAAAAGTTACTTTAACTTTTTCAGGATCTGCCATTCTGATTACTCTACAGAATGTAGAGATACTATCAGGATTACCTTCTGTCACTGCAATCATAGCATGCATTTCGAAACCTGATAATATTGCTATCGCAAACAAAATCTTCTTCATAACAATCTCCTATAAAAAATAATTTCAGATTGTTATATATTTCATTGAAAAAATACTGTGAAAAAACCCCAGTAATATACCTAGGGAAGTATTATTTTGCGGACACCATTTTTATTGCTCCACGATACAATCTTATAAAGCAAGATTGAGTCGAAAAATATCAATCATCAGCGATAATTATGGTTAAAGATCAACGAAACACATACTAAAATTCTAACAAGAAAAATAGAAAATACACGCAAGATTTGATAAGATAGCATAAATTGGAATAAAAAACTGACGAATATATATATACAATTTGATAAACTTGATGTCGTCTTTATGATTCTTACAAGCAATTATTTTCATTAAACAAAATATTTATTAATAATCTCTATTACAATAAACGACAAAAACATAATTATAAAAATAAAATAAATATTGCCGGCAGTGTATTATCATTCCATATATTGATGTATACTGTTATTACCGTTCATTAAATTTAGGAGATTGCGATGAAAAAGCTACTATTAGCTCCGATAGGATTTCTACTTTTTTTAAATGTAAATGGAATGGATGAAGTCGCGCATGATCCATACGCTAAAGCTGGCGAAGTTGCCACTCAACAACAAGAGCTTCGGTGGACAGAAGAAAATAAGCATATAACTGTCTCTACTCCTACTTTGTCAGATGGCAGACCGATTACTATAAATCACATATTTATGCGCAAAGCAGACCCCGCTTCTGTTCATAACTTAGTTCCCACTGCAAGAATAGAAATGGACATTAGGTGTGCGGTTTATAAAATGCATTTCAGTACCATTGGCGGAATCTTTGGTCGACGATCTGAAAAAATGCTTAAAGAGAGCAGTAGTAGAGTTTTCCATGTAATACCCGGCGAAAAAATAATGACTCGTGCAAATTTTGGAGAAGGGTGGAAATTCTTAGGTGTTAATTATGCCCAAACTCCCGCAGAACTCGGAATAAACTAAAAGAGTAAAAATTATCTCAATAAAAAGAACAACTAGCGGTTATAAGTAGATTGTTCTTTTTATTTATCAACAAAATTTTTAATATTAACCATTGAATTTTCTGATACGTTGGTTAAAAGTATACATCATTTAATTACTACATTTTCCTCAAAATAATAAATTTCAATATCAGCTAAAAATTAACCAATAGGCTGTAAAGATATCTTATGAAGCGTTAAAGATATTTATTGTAATAAGTTATGTGTGGTGTAAATATGTTGGAAATCGGAAGTATTTTTGTATCAATCGCGATGCTTATATTTTTTGCATATCGCGGATTTTCAGTATTAATATTAGCTCCTTTGATGGCGATATTTACTGTTTTTATTAGTTGTGGTGAAACTTTACTCGCGCATTACACGCAAATTTTTATGGTAAAACTAGGTGACTTCGCGACAGTATATTTTCCTCTGTTTTTACTAAGCGCCATTTTCGGAAAAATCATGGAAAGTTCTGGAAGCGCAAGATCAATAGCAAACTATGTTTCGGATAACATCGGCGCTGAAAACGCCATCTTAGCGATAGTGTTGTCTTGCAGCGTTTTAACTTACGGCGGAGTATCGCTTTTTGTAGTTACATTCGCTGTATATCCAATTGCAGTAGCTCTTTTTAAAAAACCTCAAACGCCTAAACGATTAATACCAGGAGCCATCGCTCTCGGATCATTTACCTACACAATGATTTTATTACCAGGAACTCCAGCAATACAAAACGCGATTCCTTCTTCATATTTTGGAACCAACACTTTTGCAGCTCCAACTATAGGCATAATATGCAGTGTTTTTATGTTTGTTGTCGGAATGCTGTGGTTGAGATATCAATCTAAAACAGCAAAATGCAACAATGAAAAATATGGCAGCTCTCAAGATAACGTGATGACCATAGACGAGGATAAATTGCCGAATTTTTGGATAGCAGTTACACCAATTATAATTGTAATTCTTGTTAACTATATAAGTGTAAAATTTATATTGCCTAACATTGATACATCCTATTTATCTCAAGAAAAATACGGAGCTATGGATATCAAAACCGTTGCTAGCAATTGGTCGATTATTATCTCAGTTTTCTTCGCAATAGTATTTCTACTGGCAACACATTATAAAAAAATCGACATTACAAAATGTTTAAACACCGGAGCTGTAGATTCATTGGCACCGATATTCAATACCGCGTCGGTTGTTGGATATGGAGCTGTTATAAACAGCTTAGTGGGATTCGTATATACAAGAGACTGGATACTGACATTTTCATCCGGCAATCCGATTATATCCAGCGCTTTCGTCACAGGAATATTGGGAGGAATAACTGGATCCGCATCTGGAGGAATGAGTATCTCGTTACAAATGTTAGGAGCAAAATATCTAGAAATGGCAAACGCTGCCGGCGTAAATCTTGAAACATTGCATAGAATAATCTCGATTTCATCTGCCAGTTTAAACGCGCTACCTCACAACGGAGCAATCATAACACTACTTGCAATATGCGGTTTGACACATAAAGAATCTTATAAAGATATATTTGTAGTCGCACTTCTCGGACCATTTTTTGCAACAATTATTGCAATATTATTATATATGCTGATTGGTTAATGATAAAATACAGAATAATTTTAATAAAATGAGACTTGTATGGAGAAAAAAGGCAAAGTTGCTGTAATAGGCGCCGGACAGATGGGGTCAGGAATAGGACAAGTATTTGCATCCAGTGGTTATCACGTAAAAATCAATGATACTTCTGGTAACATTTTTGAAACATCACAAAATCGAATTTTCAATTCTCTAAAAAGATTAGAGTCGAAAGATTTACTATCAGATACGACCGAAACAATACAAAACAGAATTTCATATCACGCTGATATTAAGGAACTCTCGGATTGCGAAATTTTTATAGAATCCGCTTTTGAAAATTTCAGAATAAAACAAAGTATTTTTTCTAACCTTTATGATATATTGAAACCCACATCTCTGATAGCAACAAACACATCATCATACTCAATTACTTCCCTTTCTAAGATGGTACCATGGCCAGATAAATTTATCGGATTTCATTTCATGAATCCTCCTCCAATTATGGAATTAGTAGAGATAATCAAGGGACTTTATACTAGCGAAGATACCTTCAATTTCTTTTGGGGACTCGCAAATAATTTAAAAAAAACTCCCATCGCCTCGAAAAATGCACCTGGATTCGTACTCAACAGAATTCTCATTCCCATGATTAATGAAGCGATTTTCGCATTGCATGAAGGTATTTCAACACCAAAAGAGATAGATGACGCACTAAAACTCGGAGCAAACCACCCAATAGGGCCATTGGCGCTAGCAGATTTAATCGGTCTCGATACAGTACTTGCGATTTTAAAAACTCTTCAAAAAGAATTGGGGGAAAATAAATATGCCCCATGCCCACTTCTTGAAAATTATGTCTCCCGTGGAGCATTAGGCAAAAAAAGCCAAAAGGGATTTTATGATTATTCAGATATGTGATTATACTAATTAATTTATTTTAATGTAAAATCACCTTATATGTATATTTTTTTATTGCTAAAATCAAGCATTTTCCTTACTTTTCCCAATCCTAAACAGCATTTAATAAATAACTCTTGAATCATGCTTTGCTGATGTACTTTATATGAGTTTTTGAAATAGAAATCACAAACAACATCGCAGGCAGACAAAAAAACATCTAATGAAAATGAAGTTAAAAAAGCATAACAAAGTAAACAATATACTATATCAGAAAAGAATTCGTCTCTTTTTTTTGCTGGAATAAAATTACTATATTTTGATGTTTCTTCTAGAATTACTTTATTATACTCAACTTTCGCTTTAGTAAATACTGATCTTGATAAAGATTGATTATCGCCTGTGTAATAGTACAGTTTTTCATCTAAAAAAACACATTTCTTTGCGTTATTGAAAACAAAAAAATTAAACAAAAAATCTTCTGACAAACACACTGTTGTATTAAACCGTGTATTATTTATGACAGAACGCTTATAAATTTTATTCCAGCAAAAAATACATCGCATTTTATCTTTTATGCTAAAGTTTAGATCGGATACACTTTGCTCTGTAAGTTTTAAATTTTTCATATCAATTTTTTTAAAATTTGTTTTTTCGCTAATAGGACTCGAGTTTAATGCCATAAACATAATTATATCGGAATCATATTTAATCAAAGTGCTTAATGATATCTCTATCATTTCAGGATGAATATAATCATCAGAATCAACAAATGTGATAATTTCTCCTGTTGCCCTATTCAGGCCTGCGTTTCTTGCTCCTGCAACACCAGTATTTTTTTGATCAATAACAATTATTCTAGAATCTTTTTTGGCGTAATTTTTTAAAATTTTCAAAGAGCTATCAAGTGATCCATCATTTATACATATAATCTCAATATTTTTATAGGACTGATTTATGATGGATTCCAAACAACGAGATAAATATATTTCTGTATTATAAACCGGTACAATCACAGATACTTTAGATGAAGCATCCACCTGAAACACATACAACATTATTAATAAAAAAAGTTCTTTCATAAAAGATTTTTCGCCACTTTGATTTACAACAGAAATACTTCAATAAAATATGAAAATTTTTTATAACTCGCAAGATATACAATACGCAATAAAACGTTATATAATTTCATAATTCCCAGGAATAATATAATGCATAATAAAAACATAGAAAAAAATATAGAAAACATAATAAACAATATAGACCCTGATTCGAAACGATTACAGGAAACTCCAAAACGTGTTTCACGTGCGTATGATGAGTTTTTTTCCGGATATAATTTAGATATAAAAAAAATAGCCGGTACAATTTATGACTCCGAAATAAACGACATAATTATTTTAAAAAAAATTCCTTTTGAATCCCATTGCGAACACCATATCGTTCCCATAATTGGTACCGCCAGCATTGGATATATCCCAAATGGAAAAATCATAGGAGCAAGCAAATTGGCCCGCATTATCGATTGTTTTGCGCATCGACTACAACTGCAAGAAAGAATGACGTTGGAAGTCGCGAATGCTATATCTTCAATATTAGATCCATTAGGCGTCGGCGTTTATATGGAAGCAGAGCATTTTTGCATATCTCATCGCGGAGTTAAAAAGCACGGAGCCAAATTCGTTACAAAAACTTTCTTGGGAAACATGAAAGATAACTACAACCTGCGTATGGAATTTCTATCAGAAGTAACAATTCAATGATAAAGTTAATTGCGATAGTTGATGAGAAATTCGGTGTTTCCAAAGATGGATGTATCCCATGGAGTTTCCGTGAAGATCTAAAATTTTTTAAGATTCATACAGAAAATTGCGTTGTTGTAATGGGAAGAAAAACATTTTTTACTATTCTGAGCGCCCCATTAAAAAATAGGATTAATTGTGTTGTCTCGAGAACTCTGAAAACACTCGAGAATGCTGAGCTATTTTCATCATTAGAAACAGTCATCGAAAAATATAAAAACATTCATGATATATGGATCATCGGCGGAGCTGAACTTTATAATTATTCTCTAAATAAAAAAATAATTGAATATGCTTTGGTAACACAAGTTCATAAAGATTTTGAATCTGATAATTTTCTTGATGCACCTTTATTATCAAATTTTCGGAAAGAAATATTATTTGATAGTAAAAATTATTCGATTTATGAATATTCTTTATAAATACTACCAATCATATCCGATATTAACGTTTATTATTTCATTTTCTCTTTGAATATCAATGGAATTTTGATAGATATTTTTTACCTTGAAATTATCACACACATCCCCAATATTCATCCATACGTCATTTATATAAGCCTGTGAATTTTCAATTACACAGTATAAGGTATATTTTTTCAATTCTTCGTCTGTAGGAAATAAGCATATCGATCTTATATCGGAAAAAACATTTGCAAGCAATGGATTGATAATAATAGATTTTTTATAAATACTTTTACCAAACGAAAGCAATCTGAATAGAATTTTTGCAACAAAATTGTGTTTATCTTTTTTAATAATTTTTATTACATCAAAAATTATTACTTCATTCAGTTTCTTTTGTAACGCAATAATAAAATTATATACACTTCGCTCGTATTTGGTGGAAAATTTTATTTCGACATTTTTCATATTAAAATATTGATCGTCTGTCAAAGTAATTTTAAATAATACATTTTCAAGATGAGATTCTTTGCAAATTTCTTTTATTATATTTTTGCAATCATCAAGTTTATTACAATTCAAGCACGACGGTTTTGCAAAACCAAAAGAGCATTCCGCAATATCGTCGGAAAGTTTGGATATATTACTTTTCTGGTTTAACAACTCGTGTTTTTTTATCGTAAAATCAGATAGTTCTTGCTCTTTACTTATGCAAAAAATAAAAAATATAAATAAAAAACACAGCAATCCAATACATAAAGAGATTTTTATTTCAATTTTATGCATATTTCAGCACCAAAATTTGTATATTCATTATCATCTATAATTTCATAATCGGTTTTTTGATTTTCAGATTTAATTACATTAAGTTCCATTGTATCATTGGATAACTTTTGCAACTGCTCAGATAGTTTTTTATTCAATTTACATTTTAGTTTGATATTACAGCATTTTTCTACAGATAACATTTCAATTTGAATTTTGTGCTCCTGAAGGATGACAGATAGTTTTTTAAATATATCAATTGGATTTTTGGATTCTTTCAAAAACTGAGCAACATATTGTATATACTCGAAATTATCAACATCAATTTTTACTTCAAAAGCCTTTGACGAATCTTTGATTGTCGATAACAGCGTTTTTTCATTTTGATTTATAAATTTTTTTAAATCATAAATTTGCTTTTGAATATTTAAAAACCAAAATCCAAGAAGAAAAAAGCATAATAACAAAAAAACAAAAATCTTATTAAGATGATTTTTCAAAAAATACCTAACAAAATTTTCTGTTATAAAAGCTGTTTTTACATTTTTATTTCTTGAAAGAAAATCAACCAATAAATATTCAATATCATCTGTATTCTTGACACCGTTTTCTAAAAAATTCTTTTTTAAATCAATTATTTTAATAAATTGATTCTTGATAATAAGACCATCAATAGCGGAAATAATCTTTATTTCATCCTTAAAACCAAATCTTTTTATATATTGAAGTGTTTTTAATATATGGGATTCTATCTCCTCCTGGATATCTTCCTTATAGTTCTCCAATTGTCCTATAATGCGCGAAAAAACTATACCATTCCCAACGCCAGCCACAAATTTTATTCCACTAGACTGATGCTGGCCGACATATAACCACCATGTATTTTCATCTATTTTTGATACACTCTTGCAAAATTCAGAAATCACATTTTCAAAAAGAAAAATACCATTACTTAATTTTATTTTTTTATAAAAATCAGGATTATCAATAGTATTTTTTTGTAAATAAAAATTATTTCTTTTTAATACACTGAAATTATCGTTCCGTATCAAAAAAATACTTTCATGCGACTTCAACATTTCCGTTCTACATCGCAGAATTTTATAGGCATCGATAATACTGCAATTCTTCAGATGCTCAAGTACAAAATCTATATCAGCTCTATCTACAATAATTTTATTGCACTCTAGTTCAGAATAATTTTCATGGAACTCGTCATAGGATATCGAAACATTGGTGTGTTTTACAAAATCAAAAATCCTTACATTCTTTTTTCCAAAAAGGATATACATCTATACACCCGCAAATTCAACATAGCTATAAATCGGAAAAAACAAACCATATAAGATAAGTACAAAAATCAGTCCCGCAAACAACTTAATACCGGAATTGAGATATTGTCCCAAGGATCTGATATCCAGCAAAATTTCATCATATTGCCCTTTGCTCATATAATTGAAACTTGCAGACAAATCGCTACTTTCCTCACCGATGTCAATTGCAGCCATCACCGAAGCGGAGACGAATTTTACTTTCGAAAAAGACTCAGAAATAGAATTGCCTTCAATAATATAATTTTTTGCAGCCAGTAACTCTTGCTTTATATTTTCTAATTTTATTGTATCAACTGCCAAATCCAACGCCTGTATAAAATCCAACTTTGCATCTAGCGCAATCTGTGATATTTTACAAAACTGCCAAAGGTTGATCTTTGCAATTAAAGCTCCTACTTTAGGAATTCGTAAAATCAAATCCATTAGAATCATTTTTGTTTTTCTATTTGATAGCAAAATACAAATTACTAAAAACATTATTGGAGAAAAACAAGATATTACCCTAAAAAATGCCGGCAGCATATAAAGCACAAATTGCGTTAATATTGGAATATTTTCATTTCCAGTACTTTGAATCAAAGATGTAATCTGCGGTCCAAGTAAACCAATACTCAAAGCTAACACTAAAATAGAGATAACTGCGACAAAAATTGGATGCGCAATTGACCTTTTTACGCTATTTTTCCATTCAGATTGTAATTTCAGAAATTTCAAAATATTAGATATAATGTCGGAAAGCCTTCCTGTTTTTTCAGCAGATTTTAAAAGCCCAATGGTAACGCTATCAAATATAGACTCGCATTTTTCAAATGCTTCTCCTAAAGACAACCCTTTGTTAAGATCTTCAAGAATCGCCGTAAGAGAAGATTTCAATATTTTGCTTCCGTGAGCGCTTAAAAAGGATTCTATAGCATCATTTATTCTTACTTTACATTTTAACTGCAAATCAATATGCAAAAAAAACATAAGCAAATCTTCAACGCTGACTTTTTTATAAGATAAAGGTTCTTTTTTTATCTCTATAGGATGACATTTTCTAGCGCAAATATAATTATATGCGGCATCGTAGTTCTCAACTAGAATTGATCCATTAACCTTCTGTCCATCAATAGAAAGCGCAATATATCTATATGCTGGCATCTCCCAGGATCCTTTTTATTTCATCGAGATCTGTTAATTTATTATTTAAAGCATTTTCAGCAGATACTTCAAAAGTTTTACTAACTTTACAGCAATTTATATTTTTATTTTTCAAAAGATTTCTCTTCATTTCTTCTGAAAAATATATATATTCTGTTATAGGAAACCTGCCGTAATATTTATTTTCCAAATCATTATTTCTTAGAAACCTGACTAATCGCTGGGAAAAAATTCCTATTAATGAAGGAATAAAATCCGACAGACTTAATCCAAGATCCATTAATCTGCGCAAACCTTCAAGAGGAGTTGCTGCATGTAATGTCGCCAACACAAGACGACCGGTTAATGACGCACGGACAGCTGTTGCAGCTGTCTCGCCATCTCTAATTTCCCCTATCAGCATAACATCTGGATCTTGGCGCAGTATCGATCGTACACCATCTGCAAATGATAATAATCCATCTTCTCTTAATTCAAGCTGCTTAATTCCCTCAATTTGGTATTCAATCGGATCTTCAAGCGTCATAATATTAAGATTAGAAGTGTTTATTTCTTTCAATAAAGAGTAAAGAGTAGTAGTTTTACCGGATCCCGTCGGACCTACAATCAAAAAAAGACCACAGGGAAACGAAATAATTTTTTTCAGCCATAAAAAATCTTCATTAGAAAAACCAAGATCTATCAATGATTTAATACCATATGACAAATCAAAGATTCGTATTGCTAATTTTTCCCCACAACGATCCGGATGAGTTGATATTCGCAGATCCACAGTTTTCCCAGCTAAATATATGCGTGCGTGGCCACTTTGAGGTAATCTGCTTTCTGCAATATCTAATTTTGAAATGATTTTTAATTTCGATTTAATTGTTTTCCAGGATTCCAATGTTATAGATTGCATAACATATAAAATACCATCAATCCTTAGTCGGACACTTACGAAACTTTCGGATGGCTCAAAATGAATATCGCTTGCTCGTGATTCAATCGCCTTAAATATAATTTTATTTAATAAAAGAAGTGGATCCTGCTCGATATCAACCGCATTGCATTTTATTATTTCAAGATAACGTAAAATTTCGCTCTCTTTTGCTAGAAAAAATTCAGTTTTTCGATCTGCAAAACATTGATGAATCTTATCTATAGCGCGCAAATTGCCGGGATCAGAAATTGCGATCTTCACCGTCTTATAATCAATAAAAAATGGAATTGCCATGCATGATGTCACGATATCGTAAGTCAGCGAGCGCAAGATTTCATGATCGATATACAAAAACTCTAAACTTATGGGTTCGATACAATATATCTCTGCTAAAATCGCCAGCAAATCATTTTCACTTAAAAAGCCGAGTCTCACAGCTAATTGCCCAAATAATATGTTATTGGTTTTTTGCGATTTTAAAATAATAGAAATTTGTTCTTTCGATAACAAATCTTTTTTCAAAAGAATACTTCCTATATTTTCAAAATAAAAATTTTGGGATGTTGCCATTAAAACTCCATCTGTACACAATTATTACGTATATATTTTACACCCTCATTGGTAACAAAAACATTAACAACTGACTGAGTACGGAAGCGAAATCTAAATGAGTTGCTAAAAATAGTATTTTCTTATATCTAATTCTTTCGTATTATGTGCGCATTATATTTATTGATATGCATTATTATGAAAATAAAAAACGTTATAATTCTTGCGGTTTGTTTCTTATGCTTCGGATGTAGTGAAATAAAAAAGAAAGAATTATCCACATCTGCACCGCTAGATATTTTTGATACACGATTCAATGATAAAGATTTTGATGAAATTTGTCGCAGACTTACAAAAATAGATCTTACGGTTGTTGCTCCAGGCAGCGGTATCGACTCTACACAAGCAAAATTAATGCATCTTCTTATCCAAAAATATCATGTTAATATTCCACAAACAGCTATCGACAACAAAGAATTTTATCATTGCTCTGATACAGAGCAAAATAGAATAAAATTTTTTGAAACAGCTGTAAAATCTAAACACAACATCATATGGGCAATGCGCGGCGGATTTGGTACTAACCTAATAATTTCTGATTTAAATAAAAAACCAATACCAAAAGTAAAGAAAACACTTGTTGGATTTAGCGATATTGTGTCACTGCAGTTGTTTGTCACTCAGAAATGGGGATGGAAAGCTATACATGCACCCGTTATGATTCATCTTGCGGAAGGTAATTTTTCTAAATGTAATTTTGATACTTTATTAGATATTTTAGAAAACCGCATAGACCAATATACTATTGATAAAGTCTATCCAATAAATGAACACGCAAAAAAGAAAAATCATGTTACAGGAAAATTAACTGGGGGTAATCTAACATTGATTGAAGCTAGTATTGGTGCATGTTGGGAAATACAAACTCGTGGAAAAATTCTTTTTGTAGAAGATAACAATTTAAAACCTCAATGGATATATCGTTCAATGTATCATCTTAAAGAAATTGGAAAATTAAAGGGGATTAACGCAATAGTATTTGGCAGATTTATAAACAGCGGTCATCAAAAAGAAATTGGAAATTTCCTATGTAAATTCGCGAACGAGATTGATATCCCTGTCTATATCACAGATCAATTTGGGCATGGAAATTATAATAAACCGCTTATATACGACGCTGTCGCCACTTTATATAACAACAAGATGACGATCCAAGTAAAATAATTTCATACTAAAATACGTAATTAATAACACATAGATTTAGAGATTATATACTCAATTAAAAGCTCTAATCTCTAATAAAAACATCGCGTCTCTCAATAAAAGATAATAACCCTTGAAAATTAATCCAAGGGCTGTTTTTAAATAATCAACTAACAGAACAATATCTGCTAATGTGCAGCTATTAATCTTGAGCGACCTTTAGGAGAAATCATTAACAAAGCAGATTGCCCGGGTGATAAAGCTCCATCCATTCCTTGCACGATGGTTCTCAAGGATCCCGACTGCATCCTTATAGTATATTCAAGACCTTCTTGAGATTTCATCGCTCTCTCTGCCATAGCTCCACCAACACCACCAGCAAGAGCTCCACCAACTGTAGTTAATGTCCTGCCTCGACCTCCGCCAAACGCTTGACCAACTGCTGCACCCGCCAATGCTCCGCCTATTGCGCCAATTTTGTTATTCTCAAGAGAATCTCCTCCTTCTATCATAACCTTACGAACGCTGACAACTGTACATGGATATGATTCTGATACAGACCCTACTGCTCCTTCAGTGTAACTGGAAGAAGAAATATTTCTGGCGCATCCAATCATTAATAGTAAACCGCAGCAAAGTATCGAAGATAAAATTAACGTCTTTTTCATAATCTTAAACCTCATTTTATATATACATCCGAATTGTAACGCACGATTTTTTATAAGACAAGCGGATTACAATTTTCATCGAACTACGAAACTTCATACAGAAGTCGTCTAAAATTTGATATTTTTTATAAAATATGTGATAATTCGCAGGGATTATTGGAATTTTATCTCGTAATTGTTTAATATTTCATGGAGATGTATTTATGTGGTATTGGGAACTAATAGTCGTTATATCTAGTATTTTAGCCTTGGTATACGGCGCTTTAAACGCTATTGGTATGCTGAAACTCAATAGAGGAAACAGCAAAATGATCGAAATAGCGGCAGCAATTCAAGATGGTGCTTCCGCGTATCTAAATAGACAATATACAACCATAGGCATGGTTGGAATTTTGATGACAGCCATAGTCACTGTCTGCGTTGGATACTATCCGGCGATTGGATTTGTAATCGGTGCTGTTTTATCAGGTGTTGCCGGATATGTCGGTATGAATATTTCCGTCAGAGCGAACGTTCGAACGGCAGAAGCAGCAAAAAAAGGGATAGATTATGCTCTATCTGTCGCTTATAAATCAGGGGCAATTACTGGATTTTTAGTGGTTGGCCTCGGATTGCTTGGAATAGCGCTTTATTATTTCTATCTCAGAGCAATCACGGAAGATGCAAGAATTATCTCAGAATCACTCATTGGAATGAGTTTTGGTGCGTCTTTAATTTCTATATTTGCGCGTTTGGGAGGCGGAATCTTCACCAAAGGAGCAGATGTCGGCGCAGATTTAGTAGGAAAAGTAGAAGTAGGAATTCCTGAAGACGACCCAAGAAATCCAGCGGTCATAGCAGATAACGTCGGCGATAACGTTGGTGATTGCGCAGGAATGGCGGCAGATCTTTTCGAAACATATGTTGTTACAATTTCCGCAACAATCGTTCTTGCGAGTATATTCTTCAAAGATGCGGCAAAAGATACACTAATGATGTATCCATTAGTTATTTCTGGAGTATGTATCTTAGGATCTATACTGGGCACCTACTTTGTAAAACTCGGAAAATCAAAAAATGTAATGTACGCTCTCTATAAAGGTCTGTTGGCAGCCGTCGGATTTTCGTTCGCAGCAATATATGCTGTTACCAAGAAGATGTTTGATTGTTCAGCGGTTTTCGTTGTAAATGGAAGCTCGGATTCGTTTACAGGTTGTTCAATTCTTATGTGTGCAGCTATAGGATTAATCGTCACTCTTCTTCTTGTGGGAATCACTGAATACTACACTTCATATTCCTACAGACCTGTTATAAGCATCGCAAAAGCCTCTGAAACAGGACATGGTACAAATATTATTCAAGGACTGGCAATTTCTATGGAAGCAACTGCGATTCCAGTAATAATAATTTGCGCTGGAATTTTAGCGGCATATTTGCAAGCAGGATTATATGGAATTGCGATCTCGGCAACATCTATGTTGGCCTTAGCAGGCATGATTGTAGCCCTAGATGCTTATGGTCCGGTTACAGATAATGCTGGTGGTATCGCTGAAATGGCTGGATTACCAGAGAATGTCCGAGAAGTAACGGATAAATTAGATGCCGTGGGAAATACAACCAAAGCCGTCACAAAAGGATACGCTATTGGATCCGCTGGATTGGCATCTTTGGTACTTTTTTCGGCATATACACAAGACATTGCACATTACTTTCCAGATCTAAAAATCGATTTTGCGCTCAGCGATCCTTATGTTGTTGTCGGATTGTTTATCGGAGGATTACTTCCGTATCTCTTCGGAGCGTGCGGTATGATGGCTGTCGGACGCGCTGGTGGTGCAATTGTGATGGAAGTAAGGCGTCAATTTAAAACTATCAAAGGAATAATGACCGGGAAAGCAAAACCTGATTATAAAGCGGCAGTTGATATGCTTACAAAATCAGCAATTAAAGAAATGATTTTACCTTCAATTCTGCCTGTTTTGGCTCCAATAATTCTTTATTTTGCTATTGGATATATCGGCGGAAATAAAGCCGGTATCACAAGCGTAGGAGCAATGTTGCTTGGAACAATTTTGACTGGAATTTTCCTTGCTATTTCAATGACATCCGGTGGTGGAGCTTGGGATAATGCGAAAAAGTACATAGAAAATGGAAATTTCGGAGGAAAAGGTTCTGAAGCTCACAAAGCAGCAGTTACCGGAGATACTGTAGGTGATCCATATAAAGACACCGCAGGACCAGCAATCAATCCAATGATAAAAATCACCAATATTGTTGCGATTCTTTTATTAGCATCACTAGCAAAAATATTGCTGTAACACAATTTCTGCAGGTCTCCTTTATTTTTAGGAGACCTTATTTTATTTATTATAAATACAAAGAGCTCATAAAAACCATTAACACACTGCAGCCTCGATTTACACTGTGTTTAAAAATTAACCGATCACTATGTTAGAAAACAATTACAATTTAAGAACGATATTAAAGTTCACGCTTCCAGTGGTTCTATCGGAACTATCCAGAAATTTAATGTTTACAATCAATAGAATAGTTCTTGCGCATTATTCTCTTGACGCAATGAATGCAGCAGCAATATCAGGAAATTTTGTTCTGGTAGCAAGCTTTGCCTTGATAAGCGTTTCGCAAATATCCACCGTCTTTGTAGGGCAATACAACGGCTTAAAAGAATTTAAAAAAACCGCAAGACCAGCCTGGCAAATGATATATCTTGGATTACTGGCGTTTGTAATTTATATCCCGATATCACTTACAACTGAATATATTTGCATATCTCCAGAATATTACAGACAGGACGCAATAATTTATCAAAAAATTATGATAGCATTCGCAGGGCTTCCAGCAATTATCTGCGCATTATCGTCTTTTTTTATAGGACGCGGACAAAGCTTTATCATAATTGCCGTAGTTATGATTGGAAATTTCATAGATTTTCTGCTCAGCATATTATTTGTATTTGGAATACCCGGAATATTTCAGCCTATGGGAGTAGCAGGAGCGGCGATAGCGACCATAATGTCTGAAATCACGCAGATATGTATTCTATTTTTTCTTTTTTTGAAGAAAGAAAATCGCGAAATATATAATACTTTTGACTTTTCTTTTAGAAAAGACCTCTTTTTAGACTGCATAAAAACCGGATTGCCGATCTCCATAGGAAAAATTTTAGAAATGCTGGCTTGGTTTTTAATGCTGTTGTTGTTCAGTTACGCATCCAAGGATTTAGCAACCATAGAATCAATAGCAGTAAGTTTATTTGTAATTTTTATATTTTTCGCAGATGGCTGTGGACGATCTATATCTGCCCTATCAGCTAACCTCATAGGTAAAAACGACATCAAAGGAATAAGCTCGCTTCTCAAAATATTTATGAAATTAAATGGGATTATGAGCGCAGTTTTTGCTATACCATTAGTATTTTTTCATGAGCTGATCTTTTTATTTTTAGATAGCGCCAGCAGTAATATAGCTACATTACGTCCAGAATTCGAATTTGTTTTTACCAGCTTATGGATTATAATTTTTGCAGATGGAATACTGTATATGATCTCAGGAATTTTGACAGGCGGCGGAGACACGAAATTTCAAATGTATCTTGAATCATTAACCGCCTGGGGTTTCGTGATTTTTCCAATGACTATTATGTACTACACAGGAACATTAACTTCTATAAGGTTGATTTATACGATACTTCCAATCAGAGCACTTATAAACGCATTTATTGTATATCGCAGATACCGAGCCCAAAAATGGATAAAAAAATTAGTGTAGGAAAATAGCAATGATATCATTAAATTCAAGTAATCGACTTTCTCATGATTTCGTATACTTATCTGATATTGATTCATCCATATTGCAAAGCGTTAAATATGCAGCACAAGAAAATTTTGTTGGAGAAAAAATAAGGGGATATAATTCAAGTAAAATAATTCTTAAGCGAAAAGCTGCTCAGCAACTAAAAAAAGTCCAAGATTATTTTAAAGAGTATGGTTATACGTTAGTCGTTTATGATGCATTCCGCCCTCAAAGAGCTGTGCAGCACTTTATCGATTGGTCTAAAAATAAAGATATATCTACAAAACCGTATTATTATCCAAGTCTGAGTAAAGAAAAATTGTTCATTGATGGATATATTTCCGCAAGATCTGATCATTGCAAAGGATATACTACAGATCTTACAATAATGAAATTAGGATCAAGTTTGCAAAAAATTTCTATTTCAGAAAAAGTATTAAAAACTGGAGAGAAGATTTTATTCCTAGATGATGGAACCATAGATATGGGAACGAGCTTTGATTTTCTTCATGAATCCTCTCATCATGACTCTGATTCAATAAAGGAATCAGCGCAAAAAAATCGGAAAACACTAAAAGATGCTATGTTGAATTTTGGTTTTTCCGCAATCCAAAATGAATGGTGGCATTATACTCTCAAAAATGCTGATACAATGGAAGATTATGATTTTCCAATAGAATAAAACTCTATATTAATGAGGCATTGTTATGATATTATCAATTCAATCGCATGTTGCTTATGGATACGTAGGAAACAAAGCCGCTATTTTTCCTTTACAATCAATAGGATATGATGTTTGTCCAATAAACACTGTACAATTCTCAAATCACACCGGATATGGAAAATGGCAAGGAGACATATTCGATGCGGCGCATATTATTAAAATAGCAAATGGAATAGAAGATATTGGGCAAGCTCATAAATGTAAAGCTATTCTGTCAGGCTACATGGGCAGCAAAGAAATATGTGATGCGGTTCAGCACATTGTTAAAAAATATAAGACATTAAATTCAGATTTATTATATTTATGCGATCCAGTAATGGGCGGAGATACATGTCATGTAAAATCGGAAGTTGTGGATTTTTTTAGAAAAAATCTTATGGCAGATATAATAATTCCCAACCAAAATGAAGCGGAAATTTTATCAAACATAAAAATTAATGACATAAAAAGCTTGAAAGCAGTAACAAAATATTTTCATGAAAAAGAAATAAAAATAGTTATCATAACAGGTATAGCAATTTCTGAGAAACCCAACATATTATTTGTTTTTATTTCTGATAATAAAAATCAATACATTATTAAAACGGAAGAATATAAATTTCCTACTCCCATAAATGGAACAGGAGACTTACTATCTGCGCTATTTCTCGGATATTATTTAAAAACTAAAGATATAGGGAAAACCCTACAATACTCTGTATATTTTATCCAGAAGGTCTTATGCAATACATATTCTTTAAAAGAAACGGAATTACAAGTATTATCAGAAAAATATCAAATTGGAAATCTAAATACATTACCTGAATTAATAAGGATTTAGAAAGCATCCATAAACATTTTAAAAACCTGAGTAGGCCTAATAATCGTCGCCTAGGGATCGTCTTGTGGCTAGATCCCAGGTGGGCACCGCGTACACTGACCACGATCAGCATAGAGGCAGCTCCCTTTCTTCAAATATGCCACAGAGATAGCTTGCAAACGCGTCATTACGCCCACTCTAAATTGAGTGTATTAAAAGAAAAAAATCAAATCAATGCGAAGAAAGACCTGTTAATCATTATTTTTACAAAACACAGAAATTTCCGGTAGCGCACTATCAAGCACAGATATTAAATTGGTTAATAAAGAGACTCGATTTTTTTGTACTTTTTCATCATCCGTATTTACTAAAACATTATTAAAGAAATTAGACATCACTTTTTCCATTGAAATACAAATGGTTAACTTTTTTGAAAATTTCTCTATGGGATTTATGTTAAGTTTTTCCAGATCATCTATAGATTTTTTCAAAGCATCAGTTGCAGCAAACAGATTTTTCTCTTCTGCCTCCTTGAGCAAAAATTCAACGATACTATCCCTTTGTTTATTCTGTATTATATTCTTCGCTCTTTTGTAGATAGATATTAATTTTTTTCCAATCTCTACTTTAAAAGCTTCATTCAAAATCTCTGCTTTTTTGAAAATTTGTAATATATCGTTGTTAACAAATATAACAGCATTAATAACTTCGTGTTGAATATCGTTTTCCTTTAAAACAACCTTTAATCTATCTAAGATAAATTCCATAACCTTTTCGACAGTATTTTTGTTAAGATTTTCAATCGATAAGCATAATTTATCGAATGCTCTTTGAATTATTTCCTTTAAATCAATCGATAAATCATATTTTTTGATAATCTTTAAAATACCGATCGTTGCACGGCGTAATGCGAACGGATCTTTGGATCCCGTAGGTTCTTTTCCGATCGCGAAAAACCCTGTTACAATTTCTATTTTATCAGCCAATGAAAATAAAGCAGCAGCAATTGAAGATATATTTTCAATTGATTTATATTGATCACGGATTATTTCGCAAACCTCTACTTTTTCTCCCTGTAATTGAGCATAATGCGCACCAATTATCCCTTGTAATTCAGTGAATTCGCAAACCATATTTGTGGGCAAATCACATTTTGCGAGTAACGCTGCACGCTCGAGTATATCCCTAAAACCAGAATTGAAATTTAGACCACCTTTTTGCAATGCATCACATAAATGATTACAAATACTTATTATTCTCGTAATTCTATCAAAAACTGTCCCTAACTTTTCATTGAATACAATTTTTTTAAGTTTTTCGAGCTGAAACTCCAATGGAATTTTCAAATCAGTCTCTAAGAAAAACAAAGCATCTGATAAACGAGCATTTAACACCCGCTGATTTCCAGCGATAATTGTATCACCACCATCTTCTGCAATATTGTTCGCGACAAAAACGAAATATGGAGCTAATTTTCCATCTGAATTTCTTGCAGGAAAATACCTTTGATGTGCACGCATGGAGGTAATAATAACCTCTTCCGGAAGTCGCATAAATTTTTCTGGAATTTTTCCAACTAATACAACTGGATATTCAACCAATCCCACAATTTCATTTAACAAATTCTCGGTAACATCCACATAAGCGAAGTGCTTTCCACCTAATTTATTACAGCGTTCTAGAATGATTTGCTTTCTATTTTCTTGATCAACAACAACGCAAGCATCTCGCATTTTGTTTAGATAATCATCGATACTTTTTGAAAAGATTTTTTGGGGAGATATAAATCTATGACCTACCGTATAATCAGTTGATTTAATGTTTATTTCATCGAAATTAATGTTCACAAGTTTTCCATCAAACTTGCATAAAATATTTCTTAAAGGTCGAACAAACTTAAACGAATGAGTTCCCCAATGCATAGACTTTGGCCAGTGTATTTCCAAAATCGCACCCTTTACTATCGAAGCAAGCAAATTCGCCGTATCTTTCGCTGGATGCTCTATCTGCGCGAAAAGAAATGTTTTTTTATCTATCACTTTTTCTATGCATTCTTTTCTTGTTACTCCTGCGGCTTTTAGAAACTTTTTTATAATATCTTGAGGCGCCGATGTCTGCGGACCTTTTTTTTCTTCAATAAATGCAGGAATTTTATCATTTAAATTCGCAGAAAATACTAATCTTCGAGGTGTTACATAAGACTGCACATCCGAAAATTCTATTCCATTATTACGTAATTTTTCCATTAATAATTTTTTAAAATTTGTGATTGCTTCCGCTTGGAATCTAGCAGGAATTTCTTCTACCAATAATTCTACTAAAAAATTATTCATGATTTTTCACCTGTACTTCGCAGCATAATTTCGCAAGCGCCCTGACTCTGGAAATACGATCAACACGCTCTGCAACACTCAACGCCCCACGCCCATCCAACAAATTAAACAGATGACTCGCCTTTATACATTGATCATATGCCGCAAGCGGAAGATCTGCATTCGCCAATCTAGCACATTCTTTTTCCACATTGATAAAATGCTCTTTCAGCATTTCAATATCTGCGTATTCAAAGGAGTATTTTGAAAATTGTACTTCTTGCTCAAAAGCCACATCGCCGTATGTTATTTTATCTGCGCCTTCTTTACCATTCCAATTCAAATCATAGACATTGTCTACAGACTGCAGAAACATAGCAATCCGCTCAAGTCCATATGCTAGTTCAACCATTACAGGAGAGCATGCAAATCCTCCGACTTGCTGAAAATATGTGAATTGTGTGATTTCCATACCGTCACACCATACTTCCCATCCTAAACCTGAAGCTCCAAGTGTTGGACTCTCCCAATCATCTTCAACAAAGCGAATATCATGATTTTTATAATCAATCCCAATTACTTCTAAACTTTTCAGATAAATATCTTGAATATCATCTGGGGATGGTTTTATTACAACCTGATATTGGTGGAGTTTATGAACACGATTCGGATTCTCTCCATACCTGCCATCTGCGGGACGACGACATGGCTGAACGTGCGCAGCTTTCCAGCCTTTTTTTCCAAGAGATCGCAGCAATGTATCGGGACTAAAAGTTCCCGCTCCCACTTCCATATCATATGGCTGCAATATTGCACATCCGTAATCGTCCCAAAATTTGCTGAGAGCAAAAATTATTTCTTGAAAGCTACTATTCATGATTCTCTGCCTCAATTTACATTAAAAATTATCATAAAAAGAAAATGCCGTCGATCCGATATTTTTCAATATTTTATTTTAGAATATTGATGCAAATAGATGGAGCGGGTGATGGGAATCGGACCCACGTCATTGGCTTGGAAGGCCAAAGCTTTACCATTAAGCTACACCCGCTAAAAATGTTTATAGAGTGAATTTATTAGGATATTCAGAATATTGCAAGATGTTTTTGTTATTACATTTAATAATTCTCATATCACTATTTTTAGAATCGATAGAAAAATCAATATTGATCGTATTTTTCGGCAAAAGATCTTGAATAATTTCAGGCCATTCAATTATTGTTATGCAATGGTCACACGCTTCTTCCAATCCTAATTCAAAGAACTCCTCTCTGTACTTCAATCTATAGCAATCGACATGCCATATCTCTGAAATAGGACTCGCATACGTTTGAACTATTGTAAACGTCGGACTGGTAATATCCTGTATTAATGGATTTAATGATTTTATGAAATATTGAAAAAAGGTCGTTTTTCCATATCCAAGACCACCTCTCAATCCAAAACACTGCCCTGATTTTGCAAATTGCGCAAAAAATTCCGCAGTATGCTTTGTATCCTCTATAGAAACACACTTAAAAATCAGCTCATCTTGCGATTTTTCAATTACTGTCATTTTTAGATAATTTTTGATTTATGTCAGACTCAAATTTTTTGCTGTCTTCTAATAAGGTTGAAACATTTCTCGCAATTTCCAAACAAAGATTCTTCACAATATCAGATTGAATTTGATCAAAATCATGAAGTACATATGACGAAACCATGGATTTTTCCTGAGGACGGCCGACTCCTATTCTGATCCTCCAATAATCTTTTCCGATCAGAGCATCTATACTCTTTAACCCATTATGGCCGCCGTTTCCCCCACCGTTTTTTACTTTTACTTTAGCAAATTCAAGGTCTATATCATCATGAAAAACGTATACATTGCTAATGGAAATTTTATAGAAATCCACAAGAAATCTTACTGATCGTCCGGATAAATTCATAAAAGTCTGAGGTTTAGCGAGAATTATTTTCTTATTTCCAAAAGAATATACAGAAAATTCAGTAGATAACATCTTTTTGAAACCAGAAGAGGCGTTAGCATTAGCTATCGCCTCAATTACCTTAAACCCTATATTGTGTCTATTATTTTCATATTCTGGACCTGGATTTCCAAGTCCTATAAATAATATACACTCTACCATACTAGCTCTTCGCTGTTTCATCTCCAGGTGCAGCAACTGTTTCTTCTTCCTTTTTTAAAATAGTAGGAACAACAACAGTGGCAATCGTAAAATTTTTACAACCAGCTGGAAGCTTCACATCATTTCCAAGATTTACATCATTTGCATGGACCGTGTGATGAAACTCAAATCCGGTTAAATCAATCTGAATTTCAGATGGAATATTATCAGGATCACAGACAACATCCATTTCATGAACCAAAACGTTCAGCACGCCACCCATTTTTAATCCTGGGGATGCTAATTCATTAACGAAACGCAGTGGAACGCGGACGGTGACCTTGCTTCCCTTACCAACTCTCATAAAATCAACGTGCAACGGACGATCCGTTACCGGATGAAATTGCACATCTTTCACAACAAATTTCTGACCTTTTTTATCTATCCCAGTAATTTCAAAAACAGTAGAAAAAAAATTCGATTTGTTAACATATCTGTCCAATAAATTTTTGCAAATACAAGCAGATTCCGATTCCCTGCCATCTCCATATACTACGCATGGAACAAAACCACTTCTTCTATCTGCTCTAGCAGACCCGGTTCCAACCTTTTCTCTCTTCTTTGCTTCTAAAATAACAGTAGCCATTATAATTATTTCCCTAAATAAAATTCATAAATTGAGATTGCTATACTATACATTGAATTGCATCTACTATCAACGAATCAATTGGTAATTTTCTGAATTTCCTCGAAAGATTTTCGGCTTTGCAAATAGTATTTGTTAAAATCACCTCTGATATAGGAGATTTTTCTATTCGTTCTATTGATCCATTTGATAGAATACCGTGCGTGCAATATGCGACAACTCCGCGGCTTCCAGACTTAATCAACGAATCAGCCGCATAACACAATGTAGCTCCAGAATCGATCATATCATCAATTAAAACACAGATTTTATCTTTCACACTGCCAATATGGTCTACTCTTTTTAATTCACCAAAAACATTTTTAGCTTTATTACAGATGGCAAATTCGCATTGCAAAGATTTCGCGATATTATAAGCTCTGCGAACACCACCAAGATCAGGAGAAACAATAACTATTTGATTAGACTCGTATTTTTCCGATATATCTTTTTCAAAGATATCTTGAGCGCTAAGATGTATTATCGGAATACGAAATAACGGTTCATTGTGATTATCTATAACAATGCATTGCGATATATTCATCGACTCGAGCAATTTTGGAAACAATCCTGCGGCAAAAGATTCATTCACAGATCCCTGATCCTGCCTTGAATATCCCATATACGATAAACATAACGTGATATTAGATGAATTTCTCAATGCATCCAGTAACATAAAAAGCTCTATCCAATCATCATTTGTTTCGGTAGACGCTATCACCACCGCATCATGAAATGACTTTCGGATAGATACTGAAATCTCGCGGTTATTAAACTGTCTTATATTTGTAGGAAATGCAGAAAATGACGTTTTTTCAGCAACACTTTTCGCTAATTTTTCCGTTTTCTTTGTATAAACAATTTCCATCACTCAAAACCCATTAAACATATTGCGGAAATTTGACGTCCACAGACTCCGTTAGAATTTTTGGTTGCAAATCGATAGCTAAAATAATTCTCACTATCCTCAAATGTATCGATATTCAATATATCAATATTTTCTTTTTGCAAACCGCATTCAATTAATTTTTTATAGCAGAATTTAGGAAGATCAAAGTGTAATTTATGATTCACGAGACAAAAACAATCACCCTTATCGTGGAAATTCCGCATAAATTCTTCATCAACTTCATAGCTGTTTTTGCCGATACAAGGACCAATCGCAACAATTATATTTTTTGGATTGCTGCCTGCTTTTTCCATTTTCCTTATAGTAGATTCAATAACGCCAAATGCAGCTCCACGCCAGCCAGCATGTACTGCTCCAACAATATTTTCCTTCGAGTCATAAAATAAAATCGGAGCGCAATCAGCTGTTAAAACGCCTATCGCTACATTTTTTGCGCGGGTAACCATTGCATCAGCATCGATATCACCTTCGCTGTTTCCTGTTATTTCAACGCAAATATTACTGTGAGTTTGATGCAATGTTATAAGCTTGGATGCTCCAATAAATTCAGTTACAATCTTGCGATTTTCATTAACATTCAACTCATCATCTCCGACATATTTCGAACAATTAAGAGATGAAAAAAAACTTAAACTTTTCCCTGATTTTTTTCCACAAAACGCATGAGAAATACCATTAAATTGCTTAAGTTTGCTAGAAAAAGCAACTACTTCCATATATTATTCTGCCTTTTTAAGACTCTTGTAAACTAGAATTATTCTCTGATGTCAATCCAAGTGCCAACATATAACTGTCTAACAAAAAGTCTTCTGTTTCGCGATCTTCCGTTTTCATTTTCTTCAATTTAATAATTCTTTTCATGATTTTTGGATCAAAACCATCTGATTTCGCCTGCCCAAAAACATCAGAGATATGCTCTTGAATTTCAATTTTTTCTACTTCTAAATTCTCAATTTTTTCTATATACTGCCGCAGTTTATTTGCATCCGACGAATTCATGATTAATTCCTATTTGATAATAATATAATTTGATAATAATATAATAAGACTTATAATAAATGTTGGTAAAAATCAACCAACGGGAACATCATTATGTACCAGGCTACATTGAAATCAGAAATATCCATAGATGGAATTGGGGTTCACAGCGGAAACCACTGCGCTATTTCTATTTTTCCGGCTCCCGAAGATTATGGAATCGCATACATTCGCAAAGATATTGATCAAAGCAAAAATCTGATTATCGCAAATTACAAAAATGTATCTGCAACAAATATGTGCACAAAAATATCAAATCAATTTAACATCAGTGTATCCGTGATCGAACATTTATCCGCCGCTTTTTATTCGCTTGGAATAACAAATGCTATAATAAAAACAGATGGTGAAGAAATCCCATTGTTGGATGGCAGTGCCTTACCGTTTGTAAAAGCAATTTCCTCTGCGGGAATTCAAAGGCAATCAAAAGAAAAGAAAACATTACAAATCATAAAAACTATAAAAGTTGGAGATGATAGAAGATGGGCCGCTTTTTCACCATCTGACTCTTTTATTATCAATATTGAGTGTGACTATCTTAGTAAAGGATTAAAAACTGCGCCATTTTCATATAATGATTCAATCGATAATTTTGAGCAAGATATAGCGGCGGCAAGAACATTCGGTTTTTTTGCTGACGCGGAATATCTTCGTAAAAATAATCTGGCGCTTGGCGTATCTCTAGAAAACACGATTGTTTTTGATAATAATGGCATTCCGATAAATAAAAACGGATTGCGATATTCCAATGAACCGATACGTCATAAAATATTGGATGTCATCGGTGATTTGTCTCTTTCTCAATATGAAATTATTGGAAGATATGATGGATTTTGTCCTGGACATCAGCTTAATAATCAGTTGCTTGTGGAATTATTTAGAGACTATAATTAAAATACAAATTTGGAGATATAAACAACAATGATCGTCATCTGCCCAGCATGCCATAGCAAATATTCGGTGCAAGCTGAAGCCATTGGAGAGAGTAAAATGGTAAGATGCGCTATTTGCGGTACAACGTGGCATCAGTCTGCAGCAGAAAAAATTTTAGAAAATAAAAATAACGTTCCCCATATCATAAAATGGACGTTTTTTTGGTTCGTTGTTTTTATATCTATTTTTTCTATATTTTTTACGAAAAACACAATAATAAAAATATGGCCTCCTATTGTTGAATTATATCGCGTACTTGGCGTTAACGCAGGAACCGATGCAAAAAAAACATTGGTTATACAAAATATATCGAATTTCTTCGTTCAAAAAGGAAATAAATTATATATGGGTCTAAAAGGAGAACTTGTAAATACTTCAAATGAAGTACAAATACTTCCGAGTATTACTATTTCACTAAAGGAAGATGAATCTATTATAGAAAAAAAAAGCAAATCATCATATAAAAAAAGCTGGACTCATGATTTAATGTATAAGAAACTGCTTCCAAACCAAAGGGTCGTTTTTGAAACAGAACTGCAAAGCGTTCCATACAATAATTTAGTATGCGATATTAAACTCGATGTCATTTAAAAACAAAATCAAAAATCTTTCAGAAAATTATGAATAGAAAAAGTTATATTGATATATGTAAAGAATTAATATTCAGTTTATATACTCGATTCCTCGAACTTTTTGGCATTGCTTTATTATTTGTATCCCTAGCCACAATAATGGCTTTAATATCATATTGTTCAGAAGATCCCTCTTTTAACACAGCAATAGATGGGCAAGCATCCAACATTCTTTCATTTGCAGGAAGCTACTATGCAGATATTATGGTTCAATTTTTTGGCGCTGCATCATATATATTTTCAATAATACTAATGTCATTTGGATATCAAATGGTCAAATATCATTTTATATCTTTCTTCAGAATCATAGCTAGTATTATTTCCTGTATATTTTTTTCAATAATATCAGCAATTTACAATGTAAAATATCTAAGTTCCGGTATTATTGGAAATTGGATTTTCGATATTATAAAAGAATCAATCGCTCGCTATCCGCAAAAATTCGTTTACCCAACTGTGCTTGGCACGATCTTTTTGATATTTATTATCAGCCTTATCGTCGCCACAAGATTAAATTTTTCTATTTTCAATCTTTTGAAAAAAATGATTGTTTTTCTAAAAAATAAAATCTTTTCAACAGAATTAATTGAAAGAATCAGCGATATAAAATTGGGTTTTATACTGCAAAAAGATAACGATATTCCTTGCGAGTTTTCAAATGAACCAAAAATAAGAACGCGATTATCTGTGCAGAAAAATAATAAAAAAACTGCTGCACAACAAAAACGTGCAAATGGATTTTTCTTACCTCCTGTTTCTTTATTAAAAGAAGCACCGTTTTATGAAGAAAAACTCTCGGACTCAGAGTTGAAAATAAGATCGCAAAATTTACTTAATGTGCTGGAAGATTTCGGTATTAACGGAGAAATCACAGGAATTAGTCCTGGTCCTGTTGTTACATTGTATGAGCTTAAACCCGCAGCTGGAATTAAATCTTCGCGAGTTATCGGATTATCAAACGATATCGCGAGATATATGAGTGCAGTTTCGGCTAGAGTTGCCGTAATTCCTGGCAGAAATGCCCTTGGAATAGAACTTCCGAATACAAAACGCCAAACCGTTTATTTACGAGAACTTTTAGAATCTAATATATATATAAAATCCGCAAATGCTCTTCCGATCGCGCTAGGTAAGGACATATCCGGCGGTGCAATAGTGGCCGATCTCGCAAAAATGCCGCATTTACTGATAGCCGGCACAACCGGATCCGGTAAATCAGTAGGTATCAATGCGATGATTTTATCGTTATTATATAAACTTTCTCCGGATGAATGTAAATTTATTATGATAGATCCCAAAATGCTGGAACTCTCTGTATATGACGACATTCCGCATTTATTGACTCCAGTTGTTACAGATCCTAAAAAAGCTGTTATTGCATTAAAATGGGCTGTTCGAGAAATGGAGTCCAGATACAAAGCAATGTCAAAAGTCGGTGTTCGAAACATTGAAGGATATAACTCCAAAATATCAAGTCTGAAAAAAAGCGGAGAAGCAATTACACGCCGAATACACACTGGATTTAATCCAGAAACAGGCGCGCCGATATATGAAGAGCAAACAATGGAAATGGATGAACTTCCATATATCGTAATAATAGTCGATGAAATGGCTGATTTAATGCTTGTCGCAGGAAAAGATATTGAAATCACCGTGCAACGATTAGCTCAAATGGCTCGCGCGGCAGGTATTCATCTCATCATGGCCACTCAGCGTCCATCCGTTGACGTCATTACCGGCACAATTAAAGCTAATTTCCCAACAAGAATCAGCTTTCAGGTTAGTTCAAAAATAGATAGTAGAACCATTCTTGGAGAACAAGGCGCTGAACAACTTCTTGGACAAGGAGATATGCTTTATATGGCATCTGGAGGTAGGATAACCAGAATTCACTGCCCCTTTGTTAGTGATTCTGAAGTGGAAAAAATCACGTCTTATTTAAAAGAGCAAGGAGAGCCTCAATACATTACAACAATTCTTGATGAAGATGAGGAAAACAGCGATAATTCCGCGATTGACGGTGATGGTGATGATCCCATGTATAAAGAGGCTGTTTCTTTAATCTTAAGAGAAGGAAAAGCATCGACCAGCTTTATACAAAGACATTTAAAAATAGGGTATAACAGAGCGGCAAGAATAATCGATATGATGGAAACGGCAGGGATTGTGTCGTCGGCCAATCATGTAGGAAAACGTGAAATTATCGGAAGATAAATTTAATGAAATCAAAAATACTATATTGCATATCCTTTTTAATATTATTTATCTGGAATCTTTCAGCAGAAGTTCAGCAAGTAAAAACAGATATAAAACAAGTAGTTATCAAAGAAAAAAATATTGATCAAGATTATATCAAACAAATAGAAGGCTATTTCAATGCAATAAAAACACTCAAAGCAGATTTTGTGCAAATAGATAAAAAAGGTAGAGAAAGTTTCGGTGTTTTCTTACTCAAGCGACCTTATTTAATGAAAATGGATTATCGCAAGCCGGCCACACATGTTATTATTACAAAAAATAATAAAGCAATTCACTTTGATAAGGAACTAAATGAAAAGACCGTTACATCCATGTATTCCTCTCCATTGGCGTTTTTTATGGAGTCAACAATAAGGCTGAAGGATACAATAAAAGTTTTATCTATAGTCGATGAGCATGGGATATTATCAATAACATTTTGCAAAAAAGATCCAGACATAGACGGCGCAGTGACAATGGTATTTCAGAAAAGCCCGTTTATGCTACTAAAATGGGAAATTTATAATACTAAAGAAGATATTAAATTTGGAAATTCAATACAGGTCATTTTACTAAATCATGAATTCGGGAAAAAAATATCTGATAATGAATTCTCAGATTTTGATTGATTTTATGTCATTTATAAATACTTACCGGCCATAAAAATTTGAAGAAATTTATAGCTGGTAAGTTCAATAACTATGCTCTCGTATCTCTAAAAAAGAAATATGTTTTAATTTTCCATTCTGTTATATTGAGATGTTTTTTCCTTCTTAGCATTTTTTCCACTGTGCTTTTGTTTTCTTGTATTATGTTCTTTCTCACCCGTGTTTTTCTTACCTTTTTTCTTTTTCTTGTGGTTTTTCTTATGATGTTTCTTGTTGTGTGTACTTTTTTTATGCGCCTTATGTGCCTTTTTATCTTTCGAATCGTTTAACTCTTGTTTGGTTTCATTCTCTTCGATATCCAGTGATTGCTCATTATTGTTTTTCGCAAAAGATTCATTTATAGGAGATATTGCAAACATACCCAACACTGCCGCAATAATAATTTTTTTATTCATACTTCTTCCCTTCATATACATGATACTCACATTAACGTATTAATATTAAAAAAATATAAAATCTTGATTGTTATGATTTAAATTAAATTAAAAATTTTTGAATGTCACACGACTGTATTTAAATACGTTTCTGCCTCAAAAAGTATATTGTCAACTATGTCATAAACGCTTTTTTCTTCACATACAATTTCTACAATTTGCCCTGCCATTAATGATCCACGGTCAATGTCTCCTTCATGCACAGCCTTACGAAGGGTTCCAGCCCAAAAATGTTCTAAGGATAATCTGCCATCCTCTAGAGAAATCGTATTATTTTCAAATTTTTCTATTACTTCTTTCTGTTTTTCCATGAATTCATTTGTGCCGACATTTTTAAGTGCTCTGACAGGAGCAATTGGGAATTTTTTATCCAGCTGAATTGGAGTAACCGCGTCTCTTCCACTAGCTCTAAAAAACGCTTTTTTGAAATTTTCATGAGCTATGGATTCCTTTGCGCATGCAAAAACAGTACCAAGCTGACATCCGTACGCCCCAAGCTGCAGCATGCTTGAAAAAACTTCTCCGCGCAAAATTCCACCAGCAATAAAAATCGGATATTCTTTCATACTCAGCAAAATATCTTGTATTAAAATCATAGTAGAAATCGGACCGACATGACCACCAGCCTCGCTACCTTCCAAAATTAAAGCATCTACCTTGTGTTTAAATAATCTTTTGGCAATCGAAAGCGCCGGCGCAAACGAAATCACCTGCATGCCATACGAATGAATTTTGTCTATAACTTCTTTATCTGGAACTCCGCCTGCTAAAACAATGTGAGATATCTTTTTTTCTCCGCATACTTCTATCAGTTCATGCAATTTCGGATTAAGGAGAATGATATTTACACCAAAATCACACTTGGTTTTAGACTGTGTTTGCTCTATTTCACTTTTTAAAATATCTCCATCCATTGCTCCGGAAGCAAGCGCTCCAAATATTCCAGCATTCGCCATAGAGGATACCAAGTTGGATTCGGAAATCCATGTCATTGCTCCACCTAGAATCGCGTATTTCGATCCTAAGATATTGCACCCACGCTCCATAAGCTTTTGAATTTTCTCATATTTTTTCATTTATCAAAACCACAATATTTATGTAATACAGAAACAGCGTTTAATAATTGATCACTGGAAATAACTAAATTTGCTCGGTGCTGTTTCGCCGAACATCCAAATATACTAATTTTTTTGCCTTTCAATTCTTTAGCCAGTTCACGCCCAACGGATTCGTAGATAGAAGATCCAATTACGCTTATTTTAGAAAAATTTCTGCGCACGATTTCCTGCTTAACTTTTAAAACAAAATCACAATTTTCTAAAATATTTATAACTTCTGGAGTTCTTTTGTTGTCGACCATAATGTTTACTTTACATAAGCAATTGTTTTTAAAGACTTCTGCGTGAATAAGATTTTTTTCAAGAATTGCTAATAATTCAGAAAAATTTTTCTCTTCCTTATAATTAGCTTTAATCTGAGAAAGATTATGCGTAACAGCCATCCCACAAAATGGAGAAGATGGAGCAGCCGAAGAAATTATCGTACCTCCATTATCCAGAAAACTAGAGGCAACGCGGACAACAACATTCTTCTTCATCGCATAATCCACAGATTGCTCCTGCAGAACTTTCGCGCCATGTGATGCCATTTCCAGCATTTCATTATAGCAAATACTATCAATCTTTGTTGCGTAAGGATATAAATTGGGATCCACAGTATATACGCCGTCTACATCAGAATATATTTCACATAAATCTGCTTTAATTGCAGACGAAACAGCAACAGCTGTCAGATCAGAACCGCCGCGTCCAAGTGTAGTAATTTTATTTTCTGAACTAACCCCTTGAAATCCGCAAACAACAGGCACAATTCCATTTTCTAAATCTCTTTGTAAATTAGACGGATCAATACTTTGAATAACTGCCCTTCCATGATTATTGTCTGTAAAAACAGGAACCTGCCAAGAAGAATATGACCTAGATTTAATACCAATATTTCGTAATGCAATAGCCATCAACCCAGATGTTACCAACTCGCCCGACGAAACAACGCTGTCGTATTCCGCATCGCCTTCAAAGGTTCCCATATGGTTAACATACTCAACAAATTTGTTTGTAACACCTGCCATTGCAGAGACAACAACAACGACATCATTGTATTTAGATCTGGCCCGAGAAACGATATTTGCTGCATTTTTGATTCTCTCAAGATTAGCAACCGACGTTCCGCCGAACTTTTGAACAATACAAGACAAATTTAATCCCCGCTGTTGGAAACAATGTGAAACAAGTATACACAATCTATTCAATTACGAAAGCAAAAACTCAATTACAGAATTCAATTTGATAACTCCGATTTCCGTAAGTTTAATCTTATTAGGATCATTTTCAATAAAATTATTGTTATGAAGAAATTGAAGTTTATTTAAAGTGAGAGTTCCATCAACAATATTTTTTGGTATCCTTTTATAGATATTTTGCATATTTAATCCAGTCGATACTCTTAACCCTGTAATAATAATTTCCTGAAGTTCCTCTTCTGCAGTAAGTTCTCTTAATACGCTATTTTCTAATGCAATACTCCATTCATATGGATCAGAAATTTTTATGATTTCAGTTTTTCGTCCATTAATTGCAGTTATACGACTATGAGCTCCGGGACCTATTCCCAAATAATCATCGTAATTCCAATAAGATAGATTGTGTTGCGATTTATAATCTTCAGCAGAATAATTTGAAACCTCATAGCGAAATATATTATGATTTTTTAAGAACTCATTGATATATCTATATAAATAAATCTCTTGATCTTCCTGGATTCGTTTTATACCTCCGCCTAAAAGCTGATCATGAAAAGGAGTGTTTTCTTCAAATGTCAACTGATAACACGATAGATGTTTACACTCGAAATCAACTGCTGTTTGCAGATCCAACTCAAAAGAATCTATATTCTGGCATTCGTATCCATACATTAAATCAATGCTAAAATTGGTAAATACCTTAGAAACTATTTCTGTCGCGATACTCGCTTGCTTAGAATTATAAATTCTCCCGAGAAAATTCAAATTAACATCCGAAAAACTCTGAATACCTAATGATAATCGATTAATTCCCGCATTTCTAAAATCGATCATCTTTTGGGCGTCAAAAGTTCCAGGATTCGCTTCCAAAGTGATTTCAGCATCACTATTTATCGCATAATTATTTCGCAGAAATTTCAAAATATTTTCGATAGATTTCGGATACATCAAAGAGGGCGTTCCTCCGCCAAAAAACACGGTTTTTATTGATTCAACATTAATTTTTTTTATGGATTTTTTTAAATCTTCTAATAGATATTTTCCAAAATTATCATACAAATAAGGATTTCTTAAAACACTGCTGGCAAAATCACAATACGGACATTTCGATAAACAAAACGGCCAATGCAAATAAATAGACAATGATTTTATATTAGCATTTATCATTAACTAATTGATAACTCTATCTTTTTGACAAGATTTTGTATGGCTATAGATCGATGACTTGCAATAGACTTAGTTGTAATACCGCTCTGTGCGTATGTAATATTTGAATATTCAGGAATGAAATATGGATTATATCCGCCATTGTCAATATTTTTTCCTTTCATTGCAGGATAAACAAATGTTCCAGGCATATCTCCTCTTGCAACATATTCTCTTCCATTCATAACGAAAGCGACTACTGATGAAAACTTACAGCTTCTATCTGAGTTGTTCCCTAATTTTTCATTTACAATTCGTGCAACCATATCGAAATCTCGTTTCCCGGGAGCCACTTCCGCTATCCTACCACAATGAATTCCCGGAAATCCGTCAAGCGCATTCATAAAAAACCCCGTATCATCACTGAGAGAAGGCATGCCTGTACACTGATAACAATGCCTAACTTTTAATAGGGCGTTACCCTCAAGATTATCTTCCGTCTCTTCAACCTCGCTAAGATCAAAATCACATGCAGATAAAAGCTCTATATTTTTAAAAACATCGAAGTTTTTTATCTGTTCGATTTTTCCTACATTGGTACTTGCGATAACTATTTTATTAATTCCAAGTTTTTTAAAAATATTACTCACTTTTGCAGTCTATCCTAATAAAAATTCCTTTTGAATATCAAAAATCTTCTTAGCCCCCTCACGCGCAAGAGAAAGCATTTCCAATAGTTGTTTATCATTAAACACACCATTTTCTCCTGTCGCTTGAACTTCAACCAAATCACCGGTATCTATAAAAACAAAATTGGCATCGATTTCTGCATTAGAATCTTCTATAAAATCAAGATCTATCACAGAACTTCCAGCAACAATTCCACATGAAATCCCAGCCACTAGATGCTTAAATGGATTATATTTGAATTTCATTTTTTTTATCGCCAATCCCAACGCAATACAAGCTCCGCAAACGGAAGCTGTTCTTGTTCCACCATCTGCCTGAATTACATCACAATCAATTTTTATCTGACGTTCCCCAAGATCATCCAGAGACAGCGACGCTCTAAGTGAACGACCTATAAGTCTTTGAATTTCATGTGTTCTTCCGGTTTGCTTTCCTTTCACCGCTTCCCTATCGGTACGAGTATTGGTCGAACGAGGAAGCAATGAGTATTCGGCAGAAATCCATCCCTTACCCGTTCCTTTTAAAAAAACGGGTACACGATCTTCTAATGTCACTGCGCATAAAACTTTAGTGTTTCCAAAGGATATCAAGCAACTTCCTTCTGCATGACTTAAATAATTAGGAATTACCTCTATTTTTCTCATTTCATTGTTCGCTCTTCCTGAAATACGCATAATGCTCCCCATTTTTTGACTGAAATTCAGTATCGCAAAAATATTAATATTTTAAAATATATAAAGCTATTCACTTTTAAGAGCTTCTAACTCATTTTCACTAAGTATTTTTTCGATACATATCTTTTTGTTTCGACATTTTTCGCCCGATACAATATGAATTTTTCTTTTCGCAATACCGATTTTATCGCTCAACAAATCAATTATACTAGTATTAGCTTTATTATTTTCTGGAGCTGCTGTGACTGAAACAAGTAATTCGTCATTTCTTATACCACAAATACAATTTTTTGAAGATTTTGTAGTTACTCGAAGTGTAATGTAAGTTTTGTCATTCTTTATGCAGAAAAATTGTATTGACTCTAGCATGTTTCATATATTCTGGATCCGTTTTTTATTGCAACCAGCCTTACATTTCCAATATTTTTATATGTATTATCAGATAAATAGATATTTCCAACTTTGCAGAAATGTTCATATTCTTTAAACGATATTTCTATTCTATCATCAAGTATTTTTCTGTTTTCACTTGGAGACAGCATTGTTTTATATTCATCTGAAATGATTCCACTGAAATATTCAGCTACACTGCCGGAACCATAACTATACATCCCCACTCTTTTTCCTGCTAATTCATTTTTAGCATGATCCAACAGAGATATTAAACATATATAAAGCGCTGAAGAACAGCTATTACCTATTAATTCATTATAGATCAATGTGTTTTTTATTTTACTTTCTTTTGAAATCTGTTTTGCTGCTTTAATCGCCATTTTTCCAAAGGGAGCGTGAAAACATGCGTAGTCTATTTCCGCAGTAGATAATCCAGATTTTTGCAAATACCTGGTAAATGTAATTTCCAAAGATTTCAAATAGTTATATGCCGATAGTTTTCCATCAAATAGTGCTTCTTCAACATTTACAGGACGCCAAAAATCCATAATATCAATTGTGTGTACACCAAAATATCTCTCAATGGACATAATGCGAGGATTCTGCGCCACAACCATCGCAACCGCAGCCCCTCCCTGTGTCGGCTCACCAGAACTGCAAGGAGAATATCTCACAATATCAGAACCAACAATTAAAACTTTGGATTCTAGATTTTCTGATATAAAAGATTTAGCCAATTGCAATGCAGCTGTTGCTGAATAACAAGCCTGTTTTATATCTATCACACGACAATCCGGTTTTAATTGTAAAAAATGGTGAAGGTAAATACCTGCAGATTTTGATAAATCAAAGGAAGATTCTGTCGCGAATATCAGGAAATCAATAGAATTTTTGTCATTAATTTTAGATAGAGCTTTTTGTGCTGCATCCACTCCTATGGTAACAATATCTTCATTTGGAGGAAACACCGACATTTGCTTCTGCCCTATTCCTTCACAATATTTCGCATATTCAACATTTCTATGTGATGCTAAAGTCTCTAAATCCAGAAAATATTTAGATGTAGAAAAAGCAATAGAATCAATGCCGATATTAGGATGCGTCTGCATGAAATCCTCTTTCCAGTTCCATATGGGCTTTCACAAGATCTCCTTCAACCGTCTGTGCCGCCATTAAAGATAATTCTGCACATAATACTGTCGCGGCAATTATTGCAGATAGGCGTTTTGCAGATTTTTGATCGCTTGGATCACATTTCATAATATCTAAATTCGATAATGCAAATTCGTAATTTTTTCCGTTACCAACAGTGCCGATAATAATATTTGGAATTGTAATCGAAAAGTATAGATTCCCGTTATCTGTATCTGCAAATGTAATACCCTGCGATGCCTCTACTACATTCGCAGCATCCTGTCCGGTTGCGAGATACAATGCCAGTACAACATTGGCGAAATGCGCATTTGCGCTCCGTACTCCACCAGACAATATACTTCCAACAAAATTTTTTTTAACATTTAAAGCAACTATCTTTTCTGGCGTAGTTTTCAAAATAGTTTTACAAATATCTCGTGGAACAAATATCTCTGCAGATACACGTTTTCCTCTCCCTAAAATTCCATTTACTGAAGAGTTTTTTTTGTCGGTACAATAATTGCCGGAAACAGAGACATATTTGATATTTTCAAATTTGGATATAATAAAAGTAGCTACTGCATCAGCTGCTTTCGTTGTAATATTATGCCCCGATGCATTACCGGTTTCCATCGACAATCTTGCATATAACAAGCGCCCTACATTTTCAATATGAATACTTTTTAATGCTACAAATCGACTTGTGGACTTTATAACTGCGTCAATATGCTTTTCATTTGCTTTAATCCATTTACTGCAATTAACTGCTATCTCAAGAGACAAAGCCTCTAAAACAATAGATCTTGTCATAACATCTTCGGTAACAACAACATTGATTCCGGATGTTTTTTGAGAAACAATAGCGCCTCGTTTTGTAGAATGCCAAATTGGTAATTCAAACGTAGCCAGCGGCACATCTATCAATTCTACATTGTTATCATAATTAATATGAATCGGACCAATAATTTTAGTAGGTATTAATGTTGAGATTTTTGTATCTTTAAAATCCATAACCTCTGACTCAAAAACAATATGACAGAACAACTACTTCTATGATTTATAAATATAAATCCTGCTAATTATATCGCCGAAAGCATACTATGAAAGAAGGTATTTTAACATCCCTCTCAACGGAGTTTCTAAAAAATAATGAAATAAGCTGATATTATGTCCAATAATTCCAGATATTAATTGAGTTGTTGTCTCCAAAATAATAATTAATACAAAGCCAAACGGCTCTAATAAATAATACTTATCTACCCATTTTTTAGGTATTATAGCAGCAATCAACCTGCTACCATCCAATGGTGGAATAGGGATCAAATTAAAAAACAATAAAGCCAGATTAGATATTATAAAACTCAAACATAATTGCTGTAGAATATATGGATATCCAATCATTTTTTTTAATAAAAATGCCCCCAAACAAGCAAGAACAAAATTGCATACAGGACCAGCCATAGCAACAATCGCCATATCAGTAGTTGGATCTTTAAATTTTCTAGGATCTATTGGAACAGGCTTTGCATATCCTATTAAAAATGGAAATTTCATTAGAAATAACGCAACCGGAATAATTAATGATCCCCATAGATCAAAATGCGTATGTAGTTTGAGCCTTCCAGCTTTCTTTGCTGTATCATCTCCGAGCAAATATGCTGCTAATCCATGCGAAATTTCATGAAGTACTATCGCAAAAAAAATTGCAATTACTGCAAGAACTATCTGGATAAATTTTGAAAAAAAACTGTCAACGTATGGCATTTATTTTTTTCGGAAACTATCAAGGCTTATTATTTTCCCATCATCCTTCTTTTCTTTATTCTTAGATGATAGTTCTTTTTTTTCTGAAAGCCCTGGAAGATTATCACCAAAAGATGGGGTAAATTGCAAGGCAAACTTCACAGAAGGATCAACAAATGCAGTAAGGGCTGCATATGGAATTGTCAAGGTTTCTTGTATCCCATTAAAACTTAAATCAATAAGAAAATGGTCACGCATTACTTTTAAATTCCAAAATTGATATTGTATAACAATCATCACTTCTTCCGGATGACGTTCTTTTAGATATTTTGGAACTCTTGTTTTGGGATGATCCGTTCTAAAACGAACATAAAAATGATGGTTACCTGATAAGCCGTTTTTTGAAACATCTTCAAGCACTTCTTGCACAACCGCAATAAGCGCTTTTTGTACTAACTCATCGTACTTAAAATGAATCATAAGCTATCTCCAAAAAGCTTAAATGGGGCGAGTGATCGGAATTGAACCGACGACCTCCAGAGCCACAATCTGGCGCTCTAACCAACTGAGCTACACCCGCCATATCAATAAAAGATCAAAAATACAAAACAAGACAATCTTATCTGTTTTTTTACTATTTTGTTGGCCTTAGGTCAAGTAAGAAAAATTAATATTTATTGATTAAAGACAGTGTATCACCAACAAAAATTCCTGATTTTACTCATGAAACAAACCAAATATTATTTTATAGATATATTTTTTATTTGAATTAATATATGCTACAAAACATTGAATAAAATATAAGTTTGTTAATAGTTGCTATTGCGACATTACAGCAAAAAGTGTATATTTTTCGGGTAAACAATTACTAAAATTTTAGGTGCTTGGTAAAAACATGAATCTTTATGAAAATATTTTTATAGGTCGTCAGGATCTATCTCAACAACAAATCGAGGCTTTAGGTGTGAGTCTTGGGCTTTTTGTTACACAAAATGATGGTGAGGTTGTACGAAGTGAATATTGTGGATTTCGCAACTTAGCTTATCCAATAAAGAAAAACCAAAAAGGACATTATTATATAATACAAATGAAAGCGCCTATATCTGTCGTGTCCGAGTTAAATCGCTCAATGAAAATCAACGAAGATATCATTCGCCACCTAATAGTAAAAGTAGAAGAATTTGATGATAGAGAAAATTTGATATCTCAGACCAAAAATTTTATGGATGACTTTGGTTCACAAAAAGATAGAGGATATAGGACAAAAACATCTGAAGGATCCGACAATATCGATCAAGCTGAAGAAAGCATGGCGGGGTAATAAACATGAGAGATGATAATAGAAAAGATAGCAGAAACAATCCTATGTGGAAAAAAGCAAATTATAAAAAGAAAAGCTGTCCCTTTGAAAGTGGCGTAATGAAAATCGATTATAAGGATTCTCGCCCACTTCAGAAATTCACTTCTGAAAGAGGGAAAATTATGCCTCGCAGAATTTCTGTTGTCTCTGCTAGAAAACAGAGAGCTTTAGCTGTAGCAATCAAAAGAGCCAGATTTTTAGCCCTTCTTCCTTATGTCGCAGACTAAGAATTTCATAAACAACATAAAAATTAAAGATATTGGAAGCGCTATTATATTTGGTATATGTGGCGCTTTTTTTGTAATTTTCAGTGGATTTTTTCCGTTAAATTTTATCGCTTTTTTCGCTGGATTACCGTTATTTATCTCATATTTATCAAAAGGAGAAAAAGCCGGATTAATTTCTTCTGTATTGTTTTTTATAATAATAGCAATATTCTGCTCGCTGGAGATCTCCACGGATGTTTTTCTAAATATAATCCTTCCAGCATCTATAATTGGACATTTTTCAACAAAACATATCAACAAAAATAAAAAAATCTGGTGGTATCCCGAATCACTTTTACTACAGAATTTCGTTATTATTTCCATAATATCAGTAATTTTAATGTCATTAACTTTCCATACAGAAAATTATATGATGAAAGCATATGCTGAAATATCAAAAGTCATTTTTAAAAACAACAATCCAGAAACTCAGTTAATAAGTAGATATTTCAATTCATTTGTAAAATATTCCGTTGGTGCAGGTGTATTTTCTAAAATGCTGATAACTGTATCAAATTTACAAATCGCTCACATTATCTGCAAAAAAACAAAAATTAATATACGTCCGGAATTTGATACACTTAGATTATCAATATCAATCTGGATAGCTGTTTTGCCCATCATCTCATTAACAATAGCACAAATTATTCCAAGTATATCCTTTTTATGCAGCGGTATATTTTTCGTTGGACTGTTCGCTCCAATGATTAATGGATTTTCTGTTTTGCACTTTTATGCGAACAAAAAACAAAGACGCTCTGTATTAGCATCTGTTTATATATCACTTTTCATTTTTCCTCTTCCAGTCATTCTATTCACTATTTTATTGGGAATTATAGATAGCTTTTACTCGATTCGTTTACTAATCAGCCATTCAAAAACCATATAAAGCGACCAGCAGTTATCCTGAAATATTAAAAATTACTAGACAAAACCTGCTCATTATCATATAACTTAAGAGTTCTTTGGGCGCCTAGCTCAGTTGGTAGAGCAGCTGACTCTTAATCAGCGGGTCAGAGGTTCGAATCCTCTGGCGCCCACCATCTCAAATACCAAAGAAAAATGCCTCTCAAAAACGCAAAATAAAACACTATTTTTAGCGTTTTGTACTACTATAGTACTACTTTTTTTGAATTTGCGATTAATTTTGATTATGTGCAGTTGTTGGTATTTCAACAAAATAAAAGAGCAAGCATTTTTGTTTATCATTGCAATAACATTTCTTTATGCAACTAACGCCTTAGTTACTACACAACTATAAAAAACGCCTCAATTTTAAGAAATTAAGGCGCAATCATTTTACTGCTTTTATGAGTATATTTAGATGTTTAAAAGAATATCGTTTTTGTGCGGACGTTTTTCTTTTTTCTCCTCTTGCTTCTTTACCCTCCCTTCTAGCCACTTAAGTGCTGAATCGGTCGTATAAGCAACCTTACCATTAATTGTTATGCTTTTTTCAATTCCTTGTCCTCTGCTATCAAGCGTTTGCATGGATCGCGCGGTAACTACTCCAAAACTAAATTTAGCAATATCTTTTCTCAATACAATTGGCGATTCCCATGCCTCTTTTATTTTTTGTAATATATCATCCATAATTTTTCCTTTAACTGCGATTTTGCATTTTTATATTTTTTTACTTTTACTCAAATTATCATGTTTTTTTAAGTACAAACTTAGCTAAGGATCACTGCCAAATTTTATGAGTTTTCTAATCTTAAAAACGGCATTATTTGAGTTTTTATTGTAAAATATTACGAAATTCGTTATTTTCGATACAGTTTTACATGATTTTTTTTTATATTTAAGCGCATACAAGGCATTTGTAACGTTGTAGCGCATGTATCGTGATAAAAATATGAGGGAGGTAAATTTGAATTTTTTATCATATCAATTCCCCCTTTATTACATACATTCTTTTATTGCCATGTGGTGTGCGTTTTTTCTGATAATATTCGCCTTTTTCATTGACTAAAAGAATGTGCTCTTTTATGAGCAGGCTATTGCATCTTTATAGTTGTTGATGCCTTTGCAAATCTCATTTTTAAAAATGGTAGGAAGAAGATAAAACGTATTCTCTCCATCGTGGATTTCCTTGTATCCAGCCATATTGTTGATGTGTTGTAAGTCGAATCCGTTCAAGTCGTGAAATCGGCTGCATCCATGCAATTCTAAGAATAACTTCACTTGCTCTAGTATTCGTTTGGATTCAAAATTTCCTGTTCCGCCTTTATTATTAAACCATGATTGAAAGCACTTTAAGGAGGCATTTAAGGCATCTCCTATATTCCAGCCCATTATTCCATATCTAGTCGCCAATTCACCGGCAAATGCAATGAAATAGAAAACGCTGAATGCTCGGATGTCCTGCTCAGACGCTTTTTCCGGCAAATGATTTTTAGAAAAGCCTTTGAAGTCGTCGTCATACCAGACTTTTATTTTCTGATAATCAAAAACTACTTTCTTAATGAGTTCTACAAGAGGAGAACCATAGTAATTACTAGCTGTGTCTTTTAGATAAACTGCTAATAGCTCCGCACTCTCGAATTCATGTATATTCTCGAAAACTCCGTAACTGTTTTTTGATGGCTTTGCGGGAATGCTGAGTAAGCGCAATTCTTGGCCAGCGCGTGATTTTCTTCCGCCGGATTCCATATGTGTTGTGATATCAATTTCTCCTGTAGAAAGGACTCCTAATCCCAACGTAATTGTTCACTGAGAAATATAGATGAGTTTAATCTACTTTTGCCTTTTCCATTACAAAGCATATAAGCGGCCTCACCGATTTTTTTAGGATCCATCTCTGCTATTTCATCAAGAATAAGAAGCATGTCGTTGTGAGAAACTGCTAAACCTTTAAAGCTTTTAGCGATACAGCGTTTTCAGAAGTAGAAAAATCCTTTATCGAAAACGTTCAGCTGCTGATATACAAGATGCTCAATATACGTTCCGCTTTCAAGCATAGCGGCATTTCCCTAACGGAATTTACAGATGTTATAGCGAACGATCTTCTATATCAATACATCTTGGAAATACTGGATTTGATGACGGAACAAGCTGCCGCTCTTCGGAATGTCCAGGTTTCAGACGAACAAATAACGACCTTTTTAGATCAGGTTCACCAAGCAAAAGCTGCTATTACAAACAAAAGAACAGAAGCGTACAGAGAAATGAACCAAAAGCTACTCATGATCCAATCAATAATGATCGATGAGCAAAAGGTGGAAAACATATTCAATGCTTCTCAGAAAGGTGAAAGGTAGTTATGAGCTGTTTTTAACAAAGAGCTTTCCTTTATCAAAAAATCGTAATACAATGAATGCATTAAAGATATTAGGCATAATAACATGATTAAAAGAAGTATATTAGATAAAATTGAACGGAATCTGTTTAAAGGGAAGGTTATTCTGATCTTTGGTACTCGAAGAGTTGGAAAAACTACAATTCTTGAGCAGCTGATAGAGCAGTATAAAACTCAAGGAAAGAAATGTGTTTACTTAAACTGTGATTTATTAAGCGTAAAGCAATCTCTTGAAACAACTAATGAACAGATTTTAAAGCAGAGGATCGAAGGATTCGACATAGTAGCTATCGACGAAGCGCAGAATGTGAATAACATAGGTCAGACACTGAAGATAATTCATGATGTTTTTCCTAAAATTCAGGTCATGGCTACCGGTTCTTCCAGTTTTGATCTGGCTAATAAAACAGGAGAACCTCTTGTAGGTAGAAGTCGTTCGTTTGTTTTGTATCCGTTCTCCGTAAATGAGCTGATGGATGCTCAAGGCGCGTTTGTTGCAGATGCTAACTTAGATAATTTTTTGAGACTTGGAATGTATCCCTGCATTTATGGGATGTCGGAAGATGATGCCAGAGATGAGCTTGAAAATTTGGTAAACGGATACTTGTACAAAGATATACTTGCATTTGAGAACATAAAACGCTCCGATCAAATCTTGAAATTGCTTCAGTGTTTAGCTCTTCAAGTGGGTTCGGAAGTCTCATTTAACGAACTATCAAACAAACTCGAAATCAACGCGAATACGGTAAAAAAGTACATAGATCTTCTAGAGAAATGCTATGTGATTTTCACTTTACCTGCTTTTTCTCGAAATCTCAGAAATGAAATTGCTGGCAATCGAACTCGCAAAATCTTCTTTTATGATGTTGGTATAAGAAACGCTCTACTTGGAATTTATCAAAGCATGGATCTCAGAAACGATGTTGGCGGGATATGGGAGAATTTTTGCATTGTGGAGTGTATGAAGAAAGCTCAGAGGGAAGGACGACGTTGTCGTTCATATTTTTGGAGAAATTACGAAGGTAGAGAAATAGATTATATCGAAGAAGAAGACGGGAAATTAAAAACGTATGAATTCAAATACAGTCCCAACAAAAAAGCTAAGTTACCAAGTGATTTTAAAGAGGCGTATAACGTTTCTGATTTAACCGTCATAAATAAAGAAAATTGGCTTGAACATTTGGAATAAGGAATATCATGGACATATACAGCATTGGAGGCGGAGAGATTGTATACGAGGTGATGCACGCTGTGGTGCGATGTCTTCATGGTGACAACAGCTCTCTTCTACAGGCGAGTCTGCGCATCGGCATGATCGTCGGTGCTTTTATGCTGTACATGTCTGTGATCACCAACAATTTGGCAGAAATCGTCAAAACCTGGATGGCTCCCATTGCTTTTATTATGTACGTGTTTTTTCTTCCTACGACCACAGTCTGGGTGCATGACGATATAAGCAAATCCCATAAAAAACTGGATAATGTTCCATATGGACTTGGGATGTTCGCCTCGTATTCCAGTACTGCAGGTAAATACATCACAGAAAAAATAGAGGCAAACTTCTCCACTCCGGATGATCTCAGATATCATAAAACAGTCATGATGTTCGGATCTGATATTCTAGAGAAATCGAAGACATTCAAGATAATAAACACTCGTGCCTTTTGCGGAGGCGGCGTTGTCGTATCAAAGATTATTGATATGAGTTTAATTCAAAGTTCGATCGACTTAATAAATCGTTAAAAATTAGAGAATAAAAAACGAAAATACAGGATGCACCAACTTTGTATGAGATAATTGTATCATAAGGAGTTATCCTATGAGTAAATATTCAGATCACACTACGGTAGGCGGTCAAGTTTTAGCTCATCGTGTTCGTATGATGAAGCAGAACTGCCGGATTATCTTTCTGATGGGATATTTCGGTGGATTGGCGTTTTTCTTCGGAAGCACGCTCTATTGCTGGAATTTAAACGAGATATGGAACTACTTGTGTTGCGTAAAGGCAGATTACAGAGCTACGTTTCCATGGTTGTTTCCTAGATTTCTAAATACTTCGTACATCCTCAGCGACTCGGGTGTGTGGGGGTTATTTGCTGATAGAACTATTCTGCTAGACAAAGGGATAGCCGTTTTTAAGATCTCATTCGAGCAATCTTTGCTTTTCAATATTAAGCTAAGCGTCGGATTTACAATATTTACTATGATCGCAATGTTGTTTATCAATAAAAAGTTAGGCAAATCATTGAGCGATAGTAAGTAATTACTCTCAGGTCGTGTTTATGTAGATGGAAACAAAATCAAGAAATTTATAACAGAAAAAAGCGATATTACTTTGGCAGAGATACCTTATCCTAAAAACACAGAATGTCGACACACGATTCTCACTGGTACCACTGGATCCGGAAAAACAAATGTCATGATCGAATTGCTCGATCAGATTGTAATAAAAAATGAGAAGTTACAATCATTGATACCATAGGAACATTCATAGACAGATATCACAAAAAAAGATAGAGATATCATACTCAATCCTCTGGCTGAGGGTTTTGTACATTGGATCTTCTTGAACGAATGCCGTCATGTCGTCGGCTATGATGAAACTCTCATTAAGAACTTCGTATCATGTCTCATAGACAGAAGCATGACTCACGATAAGTTCTAGGAAGACGCTGCAAAAATCGTATTTGTTGAAATTGCTAAAAAAGCCATAGAAGAAAGAAAAACCACCGGTGAATTTATGAATATATTGCTCAAAATGCCGTTGAAGAAAATTGAGGAATATCTAGAGGGAACTTATGGGCACACTCTGATGGATACTCGAGCTGATAAAATGGCGATATCTATTCGAGCCACTCTGATTAATGCCATATCTATTTTTGATGTCCTCAAAGAATATTACACTAACAACTTCAGTATAAGAGACTGGATTTTAATCCCCGCGGGAAGCGAACAATCGACCGAAGCGGCTCGCTTCCTATTTCTGTCATTGTACACCACCTCAAAGAGCGACTCTTATACCTACAATCACAGCTTGGGTATCTATTGCTACTGAATATTTGCTGCACACAAAACCAACGTCAGAGAGAACATGGCTATTTATAGACGAGCTTTATAATCTCAGAAGATTGCCGAAGATAGAATCTTCTCTTGCGGAGGTCAGGAAGTACGGAGGATGATTTGTTATTGGCACACAGATGGTATCTCAGCTAAACAAGATTTATGGTCATGAAATAGCGAAAACCATTCCCGGATTATGCGGCACTAAGATCGTCATGGGAATACCGGAGCCTGAGGCAGCTAAATACATGAGCGGATTTTTGAGAGAGAAGGAAGAAGTATCAACTACGGAAGGCATTTCCTATGGCGCGAATACTATGAGAGATGGAGTCAATATCGCTCAGAAAACAGAGAAAAAGCTTACTGTGCCATATACAGAAATTATGGATCTAAAGCCGGGAGGGACGTTTATTAGGTTCTCTGGTATAGATTTGGTTACCAAGACTAAGTTTAAACTTCACGAAATTACAGAAAATAAAAGAGAGAAGAAAGACAAAAAAGAGAAAGAAAAAGAAGGTGGGACGAAGGTAATTTCTTTACAAGAATATATCGCCACAAATCCACCAGCTGAAAATGATCTGCTTTTGTATGGCATTCCTCTGAGTGAGCCTATTTTAGCGAAGCCGATCTATATGTTTGATAACGACATGCATAACATTTCCAAAATGCTGCAAATAGCAAGAGCAAAAAATAAAAAATCATTGTATTTAAAGGTGGTTCGAGCATTTATGACGCTTGCTTTCAAAACGAAACAGACATTCTCCTGAATCCACAAAACGGACATTCTTGGAATATCCTAAAAGATTTCGAGAGCAACTTTAGTCTATTAACTCAGATGCTAACGAAAAAGTTGGAGGCAAAAGATCTTAAAAACGCTCAAAGATATTTGAGGACGGTTTTTATGAAGATGGATAATATTTTCAATGAAATAAAGGCAAAAAATGGACTCGATACAATAATGTTCGCTCCGATGAAAAATGCCACCAAAACTTTAAGCAGAATCTTCGATTTAGATTTGCAAAATTACTCCGATATCACAGGGCAGATTTAATGATTAACAATGCTCATCTAGCTTTATTACTGAATGATAAGGATAACGTTGCTATTAGAGCATACATTTCCGATAAATCCTATGACGGGAAAATCATGTTTGTTTCATGTTTTAATGATGCGAAAATGAAGGAAATTATGAGGTTAATTGTAAACTAGTGCTGCATTCAAGAAACTCTTACAGTTCACGATACAGACCATTCAAAAAACAGAAAAGTAGTCATTATTGGTGATGGAAAGTCCCAATCTCTAGAAAATGACGGGTCGATAATCGCAAAATATGAAAAAGATCGAGCAAACAAAGTTTTTAATTCTATTTTTAGGAACGCGTTGCAAAATAAAGCTGAAACTCCTCGGTTTCTAACAAAAATATATACGTCTCACGAAATAGTGACAATCTAAGAAACAAAAAAATACCCAAGCAAAACCTTATTATAGATTTAACAAACTTGACCGAAATATGGAATTATTTTTGTCCAAATCTCGTAAGATTGCTGGCCAAAGCATTTCTACTGGAAAAATGCCTAATAAATGAACCAGGCGCTACGCTAAACAAGTTTTGCAAGATGAACAACATTCTCGCCACGGTACCTACGTACGATTATTTCGCTCAACAATCTTTGTCCGAAAATAAAATCCGCTATTATGTGGACGACTATGTGCCGAAGCATTTATCAGTGCAGAAAATTACTAATCACTTGTTTCATTGAATTGGAGCAGGAAAAGTGGTTTTTTAAAACACAGATCGACTATAGCATTTCGATAATTAATCTTCACCTGAGTCGTCAGAAGAACTTAAATCATCTACAGACGTTATTTTTTCTGAGAAAATTTTTAATAAATTCCTTCTTAATTGTCGTTCTTTTTTTGAATATTCAGCTCTTTTAGATACGTCTGAACGTAACTTTCTTAACGCGGTAACATGCAAAAGCATATTTACTTTCAAGGTAGGATTAGCCCACTCAATTCTCTCAGAATATAATGGGTCAGAAAAAACTGCATCATCAGAAGTACCAATTAAGTCTATAAACATAGATATAGCCCCATTCAAAGCATCAGCATCTTCGTAGCCAGCAAACACAAACTCTATATATGTTAATTTTGGCTGAATATATTCAGGACCTTCCATATCCTTTAGTGTCCTAGATAGATCGAAAATCTGTCTACCAAGACCAGTAGCACCAAGTGCATCTCTGGTCGTTAATTCTCTAAATTTTTGCAATTCCCATTGTGTCTGAAAGAATTTAACATCTATGCCCCCAACTTCACCTCGTCCTCGTTGCATACAATCCACATTTATTAAAAATCCGCAACATGCAAACATACTAATTAATACTTTATTCATACCGATACCCTCCTTTTACTCATAAAACTTTAAAATAGGTACTTTCCTACTTAATTCGTCTATAGCTGGTTCTTTTCTTTCAAAACTGTCGCTCTTTTTCCTCATTACTTCTCTCATTATACCACCACGACTCAAAAAATGCATTTCGTTCAAGTCCATACCAGTATTATATGGAGCTACAGAAGAAACGACTGCTGTAACCATCAAGCCAGTATCAGAATCAACTACAATTCTTTTGGGAGACTCTAAAAAAGTTTCGCTTGTATGCATACTTGCAATTAATAATCTTTCTAACCAACCTCGTTTTTCAGTTGCTCCTTTTATGACCGCGTCACATCTGCAGCAACTATCATTATTTACAAGCATATGGACTCTCATGCCTTTTACAATAACATTACTTCCAACAGACGGATCTTTAGCTATTGCGGTTATAAAATCTAGAAGCATGATTGCTAACCTATCTAGAGCTCTCTGTTCCGCATGAGCAAATTTTCTTATTTCATCGAGTTCAATATGTTCTGGATGAGACACTTCTCCAATAATACTAGAACAAATAGGATGCTCCCTATATCCGACAAAACTCATAGTATCAAGTACCCTTTTTACTGTGCTGCTTGTGTCATGTAAGTCCATACTATAGTAATCTACGTTGTTTATTCTACCAAATGGCAACTTTCCAGCTTCAACTAGAGATTTTTCCATCATGCCAATTGCTCCTGGATCCATCCCGTCGCTAACAAAAACGTATGGTAATAAGAAAAAGCGATTTTTGATTTCCTCTCCATGATCTGTATCTATATAATCCAATCGAATACCAGCAAGACAATAAGTTTTATTTTTAATTCTTTGAATACCTTCTGCTTGCGCAACAAGTGTTTCAATGGCTCCTACGCAGGACTTTTGTAAAGTTCCATCTGTTGGTCTAACTTTTTCCATCTCCCTTTTCATTGATAAGACTTGTCTTTGTAAAAATTCATCAAACTCATTAGAAGAGGAATAATAACGTATTCCAGCTATTTGCAAAGTTTCTATAAAAGCAAGAAAAACTGAACCGCGATGATCATGCAAGAATCGATGAAAGGCAACCTCTTCTGCAGAAAGGAAATCCATTCTAGTATCAATAAAATTATCCAACGATAATGGCGCAATACTTTGAATATCTTCAAGAGTAATTGTAGTAACTTTAGAAAATTCGATTGGCGTAACCTTATCCCACACCTTGCCGTCTATACCAATTAATCCAGACCTACGATCCAAATGTCCAGTAAATTCTCCGAAAACTTTTTGTTCTACACCATCCAAAAGCCCGCTACCATGTTGCAATACAAATGGAAAAACTGCCCTTCTGTCAGGAGCTATCCATTTTGGTGGAATGTGCATACTGCATACATCACCAAAACAAATAATCCATAATAGAATTAATATTTTTTTTACAGATTTCATTTTTTAACATTTTCCGACAATAACAGTATAAAATAAGCACATTAACGAAATTATAATTTCCATTATATCACATGTTTCTTAATTGGATAAATAATATATTTAGTCGATTGTTATGATTATGTTTTCAACGAGTATTAAGTAAAGAAGCAACATTGATTATTGCTTTGCCGATAAATTTTAGTTAAAAGTCGTCATTTGACAGCAATAGGCGAATGAGAGACGAACATAACATTATGTATGATGTTTTTGTTGAAAATTCAAATTTATATTGTATTTTTATGAAGAATTTTTGCTTTTTAATATTTCTTTATATTTCAGTACATTACTGCAACTAAAATTCTGTTTTATGTGACGTTCGTTACCCAATATGCGTTTATCCAAGCCAATGTTGTATCACTTTTGATAAAATATCCAAAACAACTCTTATAGAAGGCGTTCAGAGTATAACGGCAGAAAAATCTCTTGCCCCTTACATTGTAGAATCGCTATATTTTTGGAGAAAAATTAGACACTGGAGAAAAGTATAAAAATATTGATTTATCGTTTTGAAGCTAAGAAATGCCGTCAGAGTATTTGTTATAGCCGCGCTCTAAAGTGTCTATCCATATTAGGCAATTACGGTTGCTTCTAAATATTGACTATATTATAGCGGAAATGGTTGGATTCGCACGATATGTAATCACACACTCATTTCAACTTCTTTTGTTTTATCAATCTGTTGGTACTGCTCATTTTGTTGTTCTTTCTGTAACAGAGACTCTTTTTGCGTATTAGAATTATGTACATCGATAATTCTATCAATATAAATATTCGAAAGCTCTTGTTGCTGAATTGTATATATTTTCGCATTCGCTTCTCTCATAAATTCTTTGTCCTGCAACACATGGATATTTTCGCTTGTAAGGTATCCGCAAATTACGGATGCCCTGTTATGAAGCTTTTGCGCTAATTCCGGGGTCAATGCTTTTGTATTCACATCAGAAGCGTTTTTAAGAGTTTGGAAACACAATGTCTGTTTTACAACACATTCTACTATTTCTGGCTTTGTTTCTTTTAAGCCATTAGAATCAAGTTTCTGCTGTACTAGCATACTTGCGTATTCTGAAACAAGCTGTCCTTTGTTTAAGCTGTTACTCAGATCATATGCCTCACAAAAGGCGTACACAGTTGACTTAGAAACATGCTGTGCATATCCAAAATCTTTTAAATGCTCTTTCATGTTTTCTTTATGATTATATTCTTTTTTATCAATTACTAGGCTTTCTAATATGAAATGAATGCCGTTGTTGTTAGCATAGTTTTTATCTTTCGCAGCTTCTAGTTTTGCAAAAAGCTCACTTTTCTCAAAGTCAGTGGAATCCTGTGCAATTTCTGATTTTTGCAGCGAATCAACTGATGGTATTTCTTGCTCTTTTACAGAGGGGCGTTTATCCATACTCATTGATGCAGTAAGATTTGATACCAAAACCTTCATAAAAGCTGCTCTTTCTTCAGCGGTAAGCGAGGCAATCATCCCTTTTTCTTGGCTTGAAATCAGGTGGTGTAATTTAACTGGGGCGATCAGCAATTACAACTTCACTGATTTTATTTTCCGACTTATTGGCATCTCTATCACCATATTCCTTCTCCAGAGATTCTCTCGTAATTCCGTACTTTGAGAAGTGTTTTTCATATGAGCTTAAATCTTCAGCAATCGCGCGGCCACACTCGTTTTTTTGGGCTAATAATTCCAGATAATTACCATAATGCCTGTGTTTTGTAACATCGCCTCTTGAGCCAATATCAGCTGACATAGCTTCGAGACTCTTTTCAACTATGGTAATTAATCCAGCATATAACGACATCTGCGATCTTCTTTCAGGATCTAATCCTTGTTTACGTAATTCATGATCTGAAGGAGTTTTTGCCAGTTCTGTACGGGCTTTTCCATAATTGATCTGACTTTCTATATTTTTGAAAGAAATGAAGTTTTCTCTCGATAGCTCATTCACAAACTCTCTGTGCAAAGAACGATACGAAAGTATTTTCTCTGCAAGATCGTTACGATGCTTTCTGAGATCACAGTATTTGCGGTAATCCATGGGTTTGATTACGTTAAAGCAGCTCTTCTTCATTCCTCTGAACAGAGCCCTAGTTTCTTGGGAGATTTTTACATACAACGCAACTGTATTTTTTGCCTCCAATTCAATTTTGTCATTGGACGATGTTTTAAACCAACCGATATTTCAAGCTTTTCCTTCGCTATTCCTAGTTGATCAAGGTAAAGTTTGTGAGAATCGTAATTGCCGAGAATCCCTTCCTCAATCTCTAGTTTTTTCGATTTTAGAACATTGTATTCTTTCCATTTTGCTTCATCGTTGCGTATATCCCTTAGCACAGAAACTGTTTCTAATCTCAAATTCTGATAATCAATTACCCTAGTTTTGGACTGGTTTACAGAAGGTTCGTAATCCACCAGCGAATCCTTGTGGCTATACTGGGACACGCTGTTTATGAGAGATTTAAAGGAGCTAAAATCTTTGCTGCTGTAATATATATATATATCTATGTTGTTCCTACGCCTTGTCATGCCGACATATATTGATTTAGCGTCCATTACGCTCTCTTTGCTCATAAAAAGGATTGTGTTATCGTAGGTTTTACCTTGTAATTTATGTAAAGTAATGGCGTAAGCATGTTCTAACTTGGGATAGGCTTGGATATCGATATTTCTTACTCCAGTTTCTGTTTTAAGAAACAAAATACCATCCTTAAAAGATTTTATAATTCCCGTTTGACCGTTTTTTACGTTTAAATCTTTGTTGTTCTCTAAAAAAATGATTTTATCATTTTCAGAAAAGTTCCTATCGTTTACATTTACAAGATCCTTTCCGATTTCTCCTCTTTCCCTCTTTAGATAGCGGATCTCGTCGTTAATTGCATCGCATTCTTTATTGGTAGAACATAAAACAGCTGCAGTGCCAGCCTTTTTAAACTCAAGGTATTTATCGGCTATCTGTTTATATACTTCCGTGCCAGCAGTATCAGAAATCACATGAATTTTTCCATGATGTTCGTATCTCTCTAAAGCTGCTCCAACGTTCATTTTTGAGAACTCAATACTTGCCTCTTGCATCCACTGCTCTTTCTGATGGCGAATCTCATTTAGTTCGCAAATATTTTCTTTTCGTTTCTTAAAGTGACTAAAACAATCTCCAGCAGATATCGGCTTAAACTGATTATCGTCACCCACAGCAATAATCTTGGCATTGGATTTCTTGCCATATTCAGTATGGCTTTCCACTCTTGAGTACCGACCATTCCGGCTTCGTCTACTATGATCACGTCTCCGGATTTTAGCTGAGAACTCTCGTATCTTTTCAGATCGCTATACCAACCCAGCTGCTTCAAGATTCCATCAGTCACTACAGAATCAAACGATAAAAACTTCTCTTTGGCTGATTCGTATAATCTCCATCTATGAGCCCAAGAAGCTATCGTAGCGCTTTCTATTCCAGCGTCTTTACCAAGATTTTCTGAAGCCACAGCAGATAAACTCATGCCAATTACTCGAGATCCGCTCTGCTCGTAAATCTCTGAAATCGCCTTCATGGTTATAGTTTTTCCAGCTCCGGCTTTACCTAGCAATATGCCAAAATTATCGTCTTTGGTTAGGCCAATAACCGCCTTTTCTGCTCTTCGCTCAGGTAGTCGTATTTGCTTAGTATTGATGAAATTACCTCCGCAACACAAATAGTTTTTGCGCTTTTTTATGACAGTTCATCAAACTTAGAAAGCACATTTGATTCCAATTTCTGATATTTCTCTCCCGTATATAAAAAATCTCCGTTAATGTTTTCTCCAACAGCTATTGACGATTCCAAAACTTTTTCAAAAATTGCAAAAATGTTTTTCCCATCAAATACTCTTTTGCTGATTTCTTTCATTATATCTTTCTCTGAAAATACCGCTTTTTTCTCGTTCAGCAGGTTTATAATAATTCTTGGATCTGCAAGTATGCTTTCTTCGTTTCTTTTGGAAGTTCCAAATTTTCTTGGGTTATTCTGCTATCAAAGCCTAATTGACTCGCATACCAGCCTCTATGCTTCGTCGCTTCAAGATTGATTCCCAAATCTGCAAAGCTTTTTCCGTTACTCGCTCGTTAAATCCTTCTCTAGCTAAAACCTCGTTCGTTAGGTCAGCAAATAATTTTCGAGTGACTAAAAGAAAAATGCCTCTCACAAATCCCACGATCTTTGCTGCTTGCGAATTCTCCGTCTTCTCCTATTGTTCTGAGACTTATCTGTAGATGTGCATGCGGATTGCCTTCTTTGTTATGTATGGCATATGTTGTTATTAAATTGCGGCTTAAAAAATTCTCTTTGGCGAATCTTTCAACAAGTTCGATATTGTATTCGTTGCTTAATTCTTTAGGTAAAGCCAAGACGATTGTCCTTGCAGTTCTTGCTGATGATAGGTATTTACTTTTGGTTTCAGCATTCTTGAAGAAATTATCGGCATACCTGTTTTCGAAGTTCTCTCTAATTGCTTTATTGCTTCTTTCATTATTTCAACAGATTTAATGACGTCTCCTTTATTAATATCTTTTATAAGATAATTAAATGCCATACCAGAATATGTGTTTGCATGAGCTATTTTAGAATTTGCATTCTCTAATTTACTTAAAATATGTAGTGCTGTTTCAAAATTTATATTCGCTCTATCAATTTGATTGTTCCTCATATTGATTATGCCAAGTAATCTGTAATTTCTTGCTGTTTCTATAAGATGATTGTTGTCATTAATAACATGCAAGCTTTCAGTTAAATAATCCATAGCTTCGTTATTTAGCCCAATTAAGGTGTAAACTTCTCCGATCTTTAGTTTTACTAAGGCAATGGCGATCTCATCTAAATATTTATATTTTTCATTTAATTTAATAGCTTGTTTGAAATATTTTAACGAATCAGAAGATCTATGTGCTAGGTACTTATAAATATCTCCTATAAATATCTCCTATGGTTAACAAAATATCTATAATGCTGTTGTATAATACTCACTCTCATTGGAAAATGATGATAATTTATCATATAAAGTATCAAGATGTATTATAAATTTCATCAAATCAATGGATAATGTTTCCAATTTTCTATATGAAGTAATAACTTTAATTATCCTTTTTTATGCTTTCTACTTGCTCATCAACTGTCATAATACTCAACATATAGTCTAAACCTATGTTTTGTGTACTTCTGTGCATCGAAAAATCGTTATCACTATCTGTGATAAGAGAATCTCTCCTCAAACATCCTAAAAATTCGTCAGTTATGATAGATCCCCAACTCGAACGCAATAAAATTTTGGGAATATTTTGTGAATCCAATAAACATGTTATAAACAATAAAGACTTGAATTTTGAATTTTATTTAAGAATATTATTAAATACCGAGCTTACTATAGTGTATCTTGTACGACTATAAATTACATTCTCTTCGAGTAATTTTCCTTGAATAGTATCTAAATCCCTATAGGACGTTTTCATTATTTTTTCATAATCTCTAAAAGTTATTTTTGTATTTTTTAAGTAATATGCCGCTGCACTTACATCTAAGGGCATTTTAGGTATATTAATAAGAAAGTCCTTTATCTTCTGTTCTTGAAGTTCATCCAATTTATGGTCTCCATATAGAATTTTACAAAATAAAGCAAACTGTTCTTCCTCTGTTAATGTCCCAATACTTATAATCCATGCTCTCTTAAACTCATTAGAATTTTTTATATTTTCATTACGTGTAGTAATTATTACATGACCATTTCCCCAATACTCAGAACGATGTGGTAAACATTGCTTAATGATGCTAATCATATTAACGTTATCAAATAACAAGCTCCAATCGCCTGTTTTCTTTAAAACAGACGATATAAAACCTATTAATCGTTTACGTTTCTCTTCTAAATTAGGAATTCTTTTATAGATTCTAATTTATCATTTAATTGTTTGTTGATAGCCAAATGAGCTGCTAAATCCCAAAATGAATTGTACATACTATCAGTAGTTTCTGCATTAATTTCCCACGAAACTCTTGTTCGTAAAAAAGATTGAACCTCTCTTGCTACTGTAGTTTTTCCGGATCCACCCCCTCCTATAATAACAGCAAATTTTATTTCTGTTTGATTGCTCAATATGTTGGATATCTCAGAAAGCAAACGATTGCGTCTTAAAAAATTGTCTTTGGGCTTCGGTATGTCCATAGTAATGGATTCATGTTTATTATTGATATAAAAAAACGATCCAATACAAGAAACAACAAATAATGTTAAACAAACTAGAAAAATGTTCTTCTTTAAAAAAGAATAAAACTTTTTTACTTGAAACTAATGCTGGCCCACCTGTCAACTGATAAAAAACCGGTTCATTTTTTCCATAGAACCATATTGCATGATAAATTCAGTAATCTCTTTTTTAGAGCTTCAATTCATCTTTTGCATAATATTATTTACATGATATGCTATTGTTCTGTTGGATACGTGGAACAAAATAGCTATTTCTTTATAACTCTTTGCATTAATAAGCAAAGTTATTACACATAATTCCTTGGCTGAAAAATCGATGCCTTTGATCGTTTCAATATGATCGCTGTTCCACTGAATGTTTTTCATAAAATCCTAGCTTTATTTAAATAAAGTATAAATATAAGTTGCAATTATAGAAAAATAATCACAAATATTAAGGTGATGCAAGTCTAATCTAAAACAATACTTTCACAATATCTCAATATCCCTTAATTGGATGTATGTGCTTTACTAATTTCTAAACAATGTATCTATAGATTGGATTGTATTTTTCTTATTTCTTCCGGCGGAAAATACTTTAAAATGTCGTCTTACCTACCTCGATCGATCTGAACCCAGCGGAAATGAATGAATAAGCTCGCATCAGCCTTAATCATGGCTCTTATGAAGTGCAGCTTGTCTTTCGACATATTTTTTGGCCTGCCTCCACTCTACCATTTTTCCGGACAGCCTTTAGACCTGCCTTCGTGTTCTCGACTATTATTTTTCTTTGGAATTGTTAAAACGCAGCATTTATATGAAAAAACAATCTTCCTTCCGGAGTGCTCGTATCTATTTTTTGAATCAACACTTTTGAGATTAATCTTGCGATCTTCCAATACCTTAACGATATTCATTATTTGAGATAGCAACCTAACTAATCTTGAAAGTTTCCAGAGAACAAAAACATCATCACCCTCAGATACTCAAGAGATTCTTGTAGTTTATGGTGCTTTATCTTCACTCCCGATATCTTTTCGCAGCCTGCGCTTCGTAATTCTTTAATTTGAAATTCCGGATTTTATTTTATCCAACCATGTAGATATTTTCTCATTTAGAATATTTGGTTCTGTTGCTGATACCTTACTAAAGTCAATTTCTCCGACAACTTTTGCGTTTTTGATTTTCTTTTTGAAATCAGCAAAAAAAGTACCTACATTTCCTCCTTGAATGGCAAAAACAGCTACTGTTTTACCCTTAAAATCGCATTCAGCAAGAAAAGCCAACAATGGTGATGAAACCGTATACCACCAAACAGGAGAACCAATGATAATCAAATCGTATGAGCTAACGTCTGGAACAGTATTTTTTAGCACTGGTAGTTCATTGTTTTTTATCTGTTGTCTTGCTACCCAATAATATGCTGGAGCTGATGGATATGGTTCGACGGTTTCAATTTCAAACACATCAGCGTTAGTCATTTTCTGAATTCTGCTGGCGATATTGTGCGTATTTCCCTCCATTGAATAATAAACAATGAGAACTTTACCTAATTTTTTATTACTAACAATTTTATTTAATTCAGCAGATAAATCTTTCCGCTCTCTTGAGGGAATATGGTTAAGGCTCCAAAAGCAATATCCTATTAGCACTATTAACATTACAGATATAATTTTTATCATGATTTTTCCTCCGATGATAATTTTATAATAAACCAATAAAAATTGTTATTCAAAAAAGTTATCTGAAAATATTTTATTCTAAACTCCAAAAACCTGTATTCAGGATACTGTGATTAATTAAGATATTTCAAATTCTTAAAAAGAAATAACATGAGAACCTAGATCGATAAAATAAACTCTTCTTAATTTATAGCTCGTTTCGCAACAACCCTTTTTCCCACAAATACTCTTATTTAGATAATTCTCTGTTCTTTTTCTTATTTTAATTTCTTAAAGAATTTTTTCTAGTTTTCTTACTGGAAACTTCCGAATTTGTGTGGATCTTTTGAATTCCCAAATATTCAGAATCTTCGAATTCAATTGGTACAAAATTACGGGGGCTGAAATAACAATCTCTCTCAAAAGTTGAAAATATTTCGCTCATGAAATGTGGTAATTTTGAGATAGCCAAAAGAGCAGCAAAACAGGCTCGTAACTTTAAGACAAAAGAAACAATTATCTGAGTTTCAATGATAATATAAAATTTTACTTATCTGATTGTCACGATCATAAATTAAAAGAAAAATGCGACAGTAAATGATACTTAGCAGCCTGCGATCTCTAAGTTATATCCCTAGAGTTTTTTCAATCATTCACTTAAATTCGCCCACAAATATCTTTTTATAGTCACTATTCTTCCTTCTGATGTTAATTATACAGGAGCACATGTATTAAATTCATATAGAATCCACTAAGATTATAAAGCGTAAAAACCTAATTAGTACAAATGAATTTATCAACTCAACAAAAAACGAATTTAGTAAATCTCCGAGGTCAACTGGAGCGTGTAACCTATGAGAATGAGGAGAATAACTACGTTGTCGCTAAAGTACGAGTATACGGCCATCATGATTTAGTGACCATTATCGGTAATATTCCCTCACCAACACCTGGCGAAATCCTATCTATGTCCGGTGAATGGTGTACGCACCCTCGTTTCGGGGATCAGTTTAAGGTAGTGTTCTGCAAATGTTCAGTGCCTGCTTCTGTTGCGGGAATCGAAAAATATCTTGGATCTGGATTAATTAAGGGTATCGGATCTGTCATGGCTAAACGCATTGTGGCTAAATTTGGTGAAAAAACTTTGGATATCATTGAAGAATCTGTCGAAAAATTATTTGAAGTTGAAGGTATAGGAAAGCTACGAGTAGCAATGATCGGGAAAGCATGGAGCGACCAGAAGGAAATCCGTTCGGTCATGGTATTTCTACAATCGAATGGTGTTTCATCAGCTTACGCTTCAAAGATTTACAAGAAATATGGCAATGAATCAATTGCGGTTGTGAAGGATAATCCCTATCGGCTCGCTCATGAGATCTTTGGCATCGGATTTCTTACGGCAGATCGAATCGCTCAAAAACTAGGATTTGATGAAAAATCTCCGCTACGAGCAGAGGCAGGAATTATGTTTGCTCTTCATGAATTTACTGATGATGGGCATGTTTATGCTCCTATAGATAAACTAATAGCAAAATCAAAGGAAATGCTAAATATAGATGAATCAATCCTTGATATCGCCATGAAGTCGCTTGTTTCAGAAAATAAAATCGTAATTGAAGATTTAAAAAACGAGGACTCTTTTGTTCAAGGAGTGTTTTTATCCGGATATCATTTAGCTGAAAAACAAATCGCAAAAATGCTGGTAAATATCCGTGACGCTGAGAAAAGAACAAAAGAAACTGACGCTGATCAAGCTTTAGAACAGGTACAAGGCGAATTATTCATCACATTGGCAGGAAAACAAATTGAGGCTGTTAAAGCTGCTCTTGTAAATAAATTCCTTGTCATAACCGGGGCTCCGGGAACTGGAAAAACAACTATTACAAAATCTATATTGCAGATTTTTTCAAAAGTAACCACAAAAATATTATTAGCAGCACCTACGGGAAGAGCAGCCAAGCGTATGTCTGAAGCTACTGGTATGGAAGCGAAAACCATACATCGATTACTCGAATTAGATCCTGCCAAAGGTGGATTTAAGAAAAATGAAGAATACCAACTCGACTGCGATCTTATAATTTTGGATGAAGCTTCAATGATCGATAATTTGTTGATGTATCATCTGTTAAAAGCGATTCCGAAACATGTTGTTTTAATTCTAGTGGGAGATGTTTATCAGCTACCTTCTGTCGGAGCTGGAAATGTCTTGAAAGATATTATTAACTCAAATGCGTTTAAGGTTGTGGAACTAAATGAAATCTTTCGACAAGCGCAAAAATCAGCCATCATCACCAACGCTCACAGGATAATACACGGAGAATATCCAAAAATTGATAATACAGAAGATAATACGGACTTTTATTTCATGCATGAGGAAGAACAAGAAAGAGTTCTTGATAAGGTCCTGCTTATGGTTAAGGAAAGAATACCGAAAAAGTTTGGATACGATCCGGTAAATGATATTCAAATTCTGACACCAATGAATCGCGGAATTGTTGGAACATCCAAATTGAATGAATCTCTACAGGAAGCTTTAAATCCCAGTGGTTTCGAGATTGTTCGAGGAGAAAGAAAATATCGCATCTCAGACAAGGTGATGCAAATCCGCAATAATTATAACAAGGAAGTCTTCAATGGAGACATCGGCATTATCACTAATATCGATACTGAAGAGCAGACTGTTACCGTAAATATCGATGACCGAGAGATAAATTACGAATATTCCGAGCTTGATGAACTTGTGCTTGCGTATGCCGTCTCAATTCATAAAAGTCAAGGATCGGAATATCCCGTCGTGGTAATTCCTCTCTCAATGAGTCACTACATGCTGTTGCAGCGAAATCTTATTTATACAGGCATTACCCGGGGCAAAAAGCTCGTCATCGTTGTCGGAAGCAAAAAAGCAATGTTCCTCGCCATAAAAAACGATAAAACAATGAAAAGATATACTTGGCTACGGGAGAGGCTGGTTGCCAGGTAAGTCTCTTTATTTTTCTTCAGCTGATTTCTTTAAGCAGAAGTTATAATATAATCTGTTCGCTCCTCCCAACCAAAGTACAAAACCAATTATGAAGTTAACAGCGACCTGAAACAAACAAGAAACAGATGACTGTAAAGTTTTAAAAGCATCTTCATTCAAAGGAAAACTAAACATAGAGGCACACGAAATAAGAAAAATCAAATTAATAGCCAAAAGCGAAAATCCGCATAAATACATTTTTCTATATAAAAACCAAAAAGTACCGCCAAGCCATGCTGCCCAATTTATACTAATAACCTTGCCTATTTCTATTTTTTTAAACTTTTTTAAATAGTAATGTTCAGATTTGGTTGAAACCATGGTTTTTATATTTTCTTCATTTATATCGTTATTAAAAGAAACTTTAGATTTGAGAGTTTTGCGCAATAAAGCTCTGTCATGTATCCAAATTACAAGAGCAACTATGGGATTAATAGGATTATAGGAGAAGTACAACATAACAGGAGATGTGACCTTATATTTATCACAAAGATGATATCCCTTTCGTATGTTTTTCTTTACTCTTTTGTAGTAGAACTTATTTCCAAAAAATCCAAGAATAATTCGAGGAAGTAGCAGAAAACCAATTAAAAATATAGATATCCAAATTTCCTCTGTCCATGCAAATCCTGCGGATTTACAGAAAGTTTCTATCGAAAATGAAAAAATAAAAGAGACGATAGCGGCAAGAATAAAATAAAACACTCCAAACATATACATTTTTCTATAATTCAACCACATCTCTCCTCCAAGAAATGCTGCCCAGTTCCAAGTACTTTTCCCGGTTTCTTCTATCCTCTTAAATGCTGAAAGATAGTAATCTAATGATGGATCTTTTGTTAATTCTAATATTTTTTGCTCGTTCATGATCTTTTCCTATAGTCTAGTTATTGTGTTTTTACTTTTCTATTTCTTCTTTCAGTTTTAATTTCGCATCTATAGCATCAGTAAAATGCTTTGATCTAAACGCATTTTTAAGTTTTTCTTGAAAGATCTTTTTATCTGCCATAATTTCAGGATCTGTGCTATATATTACAGCAAGTTTTGCTGCTTCTTTATCTCCATTTGCACCGGCTTTCCTCAACCATGATAATCCTTTTTCGAAATCTGCTTTTACGCCAAGACCGGCAACTGTAAGAATACCAACAAACCTTTGTGCAATGGGATAGTTATTATTTGCGGCTTTCATGAAATATAAGTATGCTTTTTCATAATTTTTAATTAAAGGATTAGTGAAATACAAAAATCCTAGCCTGTTATCAGCCAATATTGAGCCTTTATTTGACGCTTCTTGATAATATTTTAGAGCTTTTTGAAAGTCTTTTTTTACGTAAAAACCGAATTCATAAAATGTCCCGATATAAAAAGCGGCAAAAAAAGATCCATTTTTATATGCTTTGGTATACCATTCAAACGCGTTTTTATAGTCTTTAGACATTTGATAAGATTCTCCAAGAAAAATCTGAGCGATCATATTGTTTTTATTGGCTAGTTTTAGCCAATAATCCCTTGCTTTATTTATGTCTTTTTGTGCTCCATAACGTCCAAGCGCATAAACATTTCCCATAAATAAAATAGCGAGATCGTACTCTTTTTCAGCAGATAATCTAATTAATTCGAGACCTTTTAATTCGTTTTTCTCGATACTTTTTCCATTTAAATATAGCATTCCAAGAGAATACATTGCGTGTGCATCGCCGTTCGCAGAGTTTTTCCGTAGCAAAGCAATAGATTCTTCATTGTATTTACTGCTTTTTGTATGAGCAATCGCGCCGTCTTGCTCTTGATTGACAGAACATGCAGTTAAAGATGCGCATAATATCAATAAAATCTTTTTCATATCTATTCCCCACTTTTTTCATTTATGCTAAGAAGCATTATTGCGGCCTGTGAATTGCCTTCTTTAACCGCAATATTCAGAAGCTCAATCGCTTTATTATTATCTTTTTTAACTACAATTCCGTCATAATAAAACAATCCCAAACAAAATGGCGCTGTATAGTTATCCCCAAGTTCAAAAGCTTTAATCAAGTATTCGTAAGCTTTGTTGTTGTTCCTTTCAACTCCACTTCCCTTAAGGTAAAGCATGCCTAATACACGATAACCTAGCATAACATCTTGTTTTGCAGCTAAAGATGCATATTCCAAAGCTTTTTTGAAATCCTGCTTGACGACGTCGCCTACTACGTAAAACAAAGCCATTAGACCAATTGCGTGATGATTATGTTTAGACGCTGCTTTTTCAGCCCATTCAAATGCCTTCTGGAAATCTTGCTCAACTCCATCTCCATCATTATATGAATAAGCAATACGTGCTTGGGATATAACATGTCCTTTATTAGCAGCCTTTAAATACCATTCAAACGCTTTCTTCATGTCGCACTTTACATACTCTCCAAACTCGTACATTGCTCCTAACATGGCGCAAGACTCTGCGTCTCCTTGCTGTACCGCTTTTGAATACCATTCGAATGCTTTTTGATAATTCTTATTTCGATAATAGAAATGCCCCAATTCTATCTGAGCATCGATCTTACCCTTATTGGCGCTTTCAATCGCAACTTTTTCATGTTCGGATATATTTTCGTGAAGCTTCTCACTTCCATTATCTGTTGTGCAGCTCACTAACAAAAAGCAGCTAGCCGACATTATTGCGTTCTTCATAAATATCTTCACTTCTTAACTCCTATATATGACATTAACTATTTCAACTTGAGAGGCTTACTGTCATTTTTTTTCATAGCAATAAAATAAGTTTTTCCGGAAAACTTGCAAGCAAGACTCCATATGCCAAATCTATCCATGCAGCACGTAATGCATTCAAAATAGAAAAAACATAATGAAGGGCAGAGGCAGTCACGATTAGACTTTTTTTCTTGGCATGTTTAGCAAAATCCAAAAAATTAGATGTATCCTGTTTCGATGGAAAGGAATGCATTCCAATTGTGACGGCCAAAAAATACACCGCCCAAATATAATTTTTTAATAATTCAGAATGTTTCATAGCAACACATGCTATTCCCAGCAATACCGCCATTAGTGAACCAATTATAAATGGAACAATGGAAATAGCGGCAACTGCTTTAGCGTCATCGGTTGCTTCGTGTACTACATAACCACCTTTAAGACTCCAGTACTTTGTTTCTAAAACTTTCACGTTGAATTTTTTACATGCCAATTTATGTGACAACTCATGAACTATAATGCCAGGAAATGAGAATATCGATATTAGTTCACCGGGAATAATTACAAACATTCTATACTGTTCCTTTTTTTAACATTCCAGAGCACGTCACATAATAGATAAGATCGTCCATAAAAGTTTCTGATCCTTTTTCTATGAATTTTACAATTTCAGGATATTTAGAGCGTAAATCCTTTATATGACTTCTGCTTAATATGTAAATATTGTTGAAGCCCTGCGCTACTAATTCCCTTGCTAAATTCTCTCCTGATATGTCGCTCTTAAAATCGTTATCCATGAATATTTTTGTATTGATAGAATATAGTGTATCAACAAGCAACTTAGAATCGTTCAGTATAACTACGTCCGCCGATAATAAAGAATTGGCTGACAAGGTGTAAGGAATCGCTGAAATCAGTTGTTTGTATGGCGTTGCTACTATCATGAAAAATCTCCAACTTTGAACAAGTGCATGTGGTTATTCTGAACACAAAAAGGTACTTTTTAATCATTCTAAAAAACGATAAAAGAGCAGTAAAAAATCTATTGGTTCATAAAAAAACATCTGAATTTTCAGGAAATGCATGGTATATTTTTTATTTTTGCGATGTTATTTAAGAATTTTTTATTTCTCACAGCTTAGTCTATAGTTAAATAGGTATATTATTTTGGATTGTAAATTGTGGAAGAGTGTTTCTTATCTAACAAAACAACTTTAACTAAACCCAATGGTAGTAGTTTTACTTCCAGAGAGATAGATGTGATCTCTTGCATAATAAACGGCGGAACGGCAAAATCTATTTCTAAGTTGCTTGATATCTCTCACCACACCGTAGGTAATTATATAGCAAGTATCCGAGGTGATCTGAATTTCTGTTCTCAGGATCAGGTTATAAAATTCGTTGAGTCATCAGGTAAGTACATACAAATTAGAGAAAGATATATAGATTTACTGCTTTTTAATAAGCTTCAAGAGACGTTTGAGAAGATTAAAAAGTTAAAAAAAGTCAATCAAAAATATAAGTGTGTTGTTCACATAGATGTAGGAGATATAAGCAAATGTATCCTGTTGGATTATTTAAGGCTAGCAGGTATAGAAGTCGAGATATCGTATGATTCCACACACTATGAGAACGATAAATTTCATATAATATGCTGCTCAGAAAGTTCCAAGATCAATTTAGAAAATTTAGCAGATACCATAGTAGTAAACGAGAATCATTCTAACAGTGTAATAAATCTTACTGGAAAATGTGTAAAACTAGACGAGCATGGGTCGCAACAATATAAAGCTTACTTCAGTTTACTTATTTGTATAAGTAAAATTTATAGTTTAGAGAAAGTTGATGATATACTCAATGAATTCAAAGACTATTATCACAATATAAAAGACGGAAGAATCTCGACAAATCTCGAGCGAAATCAAATAGAAATAACCGATAAACGAAAAACAAAATATGTGGTGCTATCATTTACAATCTTATTTGTTGCGCTAGTAACAACGTATTGGTATGCACATTGGTATAGTGAAATATATAAAACACATATCACGAACATCAATATGTTGGTAGGAGAAGATATCTTTCTCAAAAGAAAAGACCTAACTTCAAAAATGAATGAAATCTTGAAAAAACAGGAAGGAGTGAAGTTTCTTGTTCTGGTCGGACAAGGTGGGATCGAAAAAACAACAATAGCCAGACATTACGTGAATAAAAAAGAAGCGAAAATAAAATGGGAAATTAACTCAACGACAGAAGAAAGCACAATAAAATCATTTCTAGAATTGGCAATAGAATTATCCAAAGGAAGTCATAGAAAAAAAGACGACTTAAAGTTCATACAAGCCATAGAAGAGCCTGAAATAAAAAAGAAAAGAATAGTGTCATTTGTATTTTCTCAACTAAAAGATAGCGATAAGTGGTGTTTGCTTTTTGATAATGTGGACGATTTTAAAATGATTTATGAGCTTATTTTACCCAATAAGGATTTATGCCATGAAGGTGCAATAATAATAACAACAAGAAACGCTAATTGCGACAATACGAGTTTTGTTTCCAGTAAGAATGTTTTGAATATAGGATATCTGGACAAAAGTGAAAGAAGAAAATTGTTTTGTGATATATCATATGATGTACAACATGAGTTATCTGAAGATAAGATAAAAGCAATTGATAAATTTTTAGAAAACATACCGCCAATGCCGTTGGATGTTTCTAACGCCGCTTATTATATAAAAAATACTAATGTTTCATTTGAAAAATATTTAGAAATATTGAAATCTCCTAGTGAGGAAACTGATAAATTTCATAGTAAATTTTTAAATGAAGGAATGGAGTACAACAAAACAAGATATAAAATGACAGTGGCTGTATTTAATAAATTGATAAAAGTAAATGCTAATTTTAAAGAGCTGCTGTTATTTGCTTGTCTTTTGGATTCAAAAAACATTCCTAGAAAATATTTATGGCAGTGTAAAGATTCTCTGATAGTTTCCGATTTTATTCAAAATTTGAAAAGATTCTTTTCTATATCAATAACTAGTGGCACGTTTTCTATTCATAAAAGTATTCAAGAGATTGGGCTCGTGCATTTGGCTAATATATTAACTAATGATGAAAAAGAGAAGTTTTTCAAAAAAATCATCACCATAATGACTCCGTACAACTCAATACTTTGGCAGAAATATAAAACTTATCCGCGTAAACTGGAAAGAAACGACCTCGATGAATTGGAAGCACATATAAAATCCATGATACACAATTTAGAAGTATCTAAATTATCAATACCAGAAAAAGACAAATATATAACTAAACTTTTATTGGCTTTAGGTTTTATTTATGCTGAAGACAATTATTCTCAGGCAAAGTATTATTTAAATGAAGCTTTGAAATACAACGGAAGTAATGGATATATCGAAAATTACGAATATGCGCTTGCATTGTTAGAATTGGGATATGATTACTTAATGCTGGATGAACTTGATGATGCTAAATTATGGTTAGAGAAAGGATTACTGTTTTGTAAAAAATTAAATGGAGCAGAAATTTTGAAAGCATGCGGGCTTTGTGATTTAGGGAGATGTTACGCAAAAACGAATGACTCATATATTTTATTTTCGATATAATCAACTAAGATTAAGTATTAATCATCGC
>CAYJFA010000001.1:17048-226128 GCA_964369545.1 uncultured Holosporaceae bacterium | reverse complement strand
AAATATTCTAGCAAATAGTCCAACTGAACTATTCATTCATACCGCCTCCTGTTTTTGGAACACCTGGAGCTTTAGATAGATTTGGTCAAGTAAAACCAAAAGTTTTGTTTGCTGTTGATGGTTATTATTACAAAGGTAAGGCATTTAACAATCTGGAGAAGATTAAAAGCGTTGTTGATCAAGTTACCAGTATAGAAAAAACTATCATTATTCCATATATTAAATGCGGGTTGCCGGATGGTCTTAGAACAGATGCAACTTTGTTTAATGATTTTTTGGGAAATGGCAAAGCGCCTGAGTTAGTTTTTGAAAAATTTCCTTTTGATCATCCGATATATATATTATTCACATCCGGAACTACCGGAGTTCCAAAGTGTATTGCTCATGGCGCGCAGGCGGAACATTATTGCAGCATAAAAAAGAGCAGCTTATTCATTGTGACATTAAAAAAGATGATAGAGTATTTTATTTCACGACATGTAGCTGGATGATGTGGAACTGGGCGACGTCAGTATTAGCGCAGGATGCTACATTAATGCAATATGAAGTATTGCCATTATTTCCAAAGCCAGATGTGTTATTTGAAATGGCAGATTCTTGTGGAATGACATTTTTTGGCACATCAGCGAAGTATCTAGATACTGTTCTTAAGAGTGGAATATGTCCAATGGATATGTATAAGTTGGATAAATTACGGACAGTTGGATCAACTGGGTCGCCATTATGTCCTGAGGCTTTTGACTTTGTATATAATAAAATCAAAAAAGATGTTCATTTAAATTCATTTTCCGGTGGTACAGATATTGTTTCCAGTTTTGTGATGGGAAATCCAATTTCTCCCGTATATTCTGGAGAGATGCAGAGTTTCGGTTTAGGAATGGATGTACGGGTGATGGGACCGACAGGTGTTGAACTTTCTCTTAATCAGCAGGGAGAACTGACTTGCGTAAAACCATTCGCGTCACAGCCATTAAAATTTTGGGGGGATTCTGAAAACAAGAAATTGATTTCATCATATTTCAGTAAATTTGACAATGTATGGTGTCATGGAGATTGGATAGAGCTTACGGATAATAATGGAGTGATTATTTCCGGAAGAGCTGATGCCGTACTAAACCCATCTGGCGTGAGAATTGGAACAGCGGAAATTTATTCTCAAGTTCAAAAAGTAGAAGAAGTACTTGATTGTATGGCTGTTGGTCAACAATGGGATAACGATGAAAGAGTGATTTTGTTTGTTACATTGAGGGATGGCGTTATTTTAGATGATGATCTGAAGAAAAGAATATGTAAAATTATTAGAGATAATGCGACGCCAAGACATGTCCCTAGTAAGATTATTAAAGTTAGAGGTATTCCAAAGACAAACAATGGAAAAATAGTCGAATTAGCGGTTAAAAATGTTATACATGGAAAAGAAGTAGTAAATATAGATTCTATCGAAGATCCATCTCTGTTAGAAGACTTTAAGGATATTCCTGAACTGAAAAAGGATTAATTAAGGAAGTTTGTAAAATATAGTATGAAAAAAATTTTGATACTGGAATTATAAAAACTGTGGGCTGGTATCTAAATACCCTTTTATAAAAATTTTTTATTAACAGCATTTTTGATTGGTTTGTCTAAAATCAATAAGTTCGGCCCATCTTTTTTATTTCTGAGTCAGAAAAACTGACAGAGCAGATTTTTTTTCTCGATGTATATCCTTTTATTTTTCCATTATTGATTCCGTCTTGCTGAAATACAATATCATCAAGCGGATAATTTACTGTGTTGGTTATGTCGAGCAATTTTTTAGCGCCGTTTTCACCGACTATATAAGCAAACATTCCGTAAATACGATTAGTCGATTGTATTTTTGCTACAAACTTATTATTAGGGACATTATCAAAATCTCTGAAAATTTTGTCTATATCAGGATAGTAATATGATTTATCTTTACGAATCCCTACACTTATAAAAGTAATATCTGAGTCTTGAGGAATGTTTTTTAGTAAATCGAACAAATTTTCCTTGAAATTTTTGAGGGGAATTGCATCATCTTCAAATACAATAACTTTTTTATATTTATTTTTTATAACATCTGCCCAGATTGCTCTATGACTGAATGTAACTCCGATTTCTCCTGCCGAAAAGTTGCTATTCTTGGTACTTAAATCAAATTCAGCATCTTTATATTTCTCGTTATATTCAACATGATATAATTCTGATTTTATATTTGCGTATTTTTTTATATTTTGCATTTTTTGCTTACCACAAATAATCTCTCCGGTTTTTTTATTAGTAAGCGAGATATCATATCCATCTACCGCGGAAAATCTCAGCGGTTCTAGTTCAAAGTCATTCAGCCTTTTTTTTATACTATTGAAGCGATCTGGTGTTCTATCTAAGCTGATGACGTAAATAGCATCATATGGAGTAATGTCATTTATATTAGAATCGATATTCGTTTCTTGCTTAGAGCAAGCGAATACCAACAATGTGCAAACAACTGATATGTTTTTTAAAATCAAATTCATAATTAAATATCTTTATTTTTTACTATAAAAAGTATTTTGTGTAGCGGCGCCATTTCTACCCATTGTACAGATAAGTGAAGGTTCGTCTGAAATATACAGCATTTTTTTTCTGGCAACATAACGTTTTGTTCTAGAATTGTTTATTTCAGGATTATGAAAAAGATGCTCATCTATTGGTTCTATAATAGGGTTATAGCTTGATATTATTTTTTTTGCTCCCCCTAAGCTTACACAATATGCATGTGTTCCCCATAGATTATTTGTCTCAGAGATGGTTGCTAGATATTTGTTGTCTGAAATTTGAGCAAAATTTCGTAATAGCCTTGCTGGATTAGCGATGTAGACACGCTCATTAACGGGAAGATCTAAATCTACGTAGTATGCGTTCATTCCTACATCTAGAAACAAGATGTCGAAATTATCTGGAGTATTAATAAGAGTTAATTTTAAGTCGTCTTTGAAATTTTTTTCGAAAATAATATCATCTTCTAAAATTATTGTTTTTCTAAAATTATTTTTCACGATATCGTGCATTATTCCTAGATGGCTCATTGCACATCCAATTTCTCCATAGCAAAGATACCTGTTGCAAATCTTTTTATCAGTTTTATATTTTGCCGAACAGCTTTCTGTGGATACTATGTATTCATCATTATTTTCAAATTTTTTCTTTATCGTAAATGTTTTTGGGTCTTCAGTTTGTCCTGTTTTAACATTCACGATTTTCAGCTTATTTCCGTCTATTGCTTTAAATTTTCTGAATTTTATTCCAATATCATTTAGCTGTTTTGATATTTTTTTAAGTCTATCTGGTGATCGATCAAGGTTGATTACATAAACTGCGTCATAAATTTCTGTTTTGTCTTGACAGCTGGCATGCATTATAAAAAAAAAGCATATGAGAAGGGTAATCAAATACTTTAAATTATGCATTGTTTATTCTTCATTTCAGGATATCTTTTTAGATTCTAGCTTTTATTTCAGTTTCAGTACAGTTGTTTTTTTTTATAGTTCCGTATATAAAGTATCAAGAGAACATGTTGGTTTTCTAGATTACGCACGCAAAAAATGGCAACTCGAATGATTCGATGTTTCCATTCGGTCTGCAGGAAGTTGCAGTTTAAGTTTTGCGGAGGTTTAACCGAAGAAGGAGATAAATAAATGTTGGATATTAGAACTTTATTAGATGCCGGTGTACATTTTGGACATCAAACAAGACGCTGGAATCCTAAAATGGCACCATATATATTTGGAGCCAAGGATAAAATACATATCATAAATTTAGATCGTACGTTAGTTATGTTGCAGGAGGCGCTAAATATTGCCAGTGAAATTGCTTCCGATGGTGGACGTATTTTATTTGTCGGAACAAAAAGACAGTCAAGTGATAGGGTTGCGGAAGCCGCATCAAAGTGCGGACAATATTATGTTAATCATCGCTGGCTTGGCGGTATGTTGACAAATTGGAAGACCGTTTCACAGTCGATCAAAAAATTAGAAAATCTAGAAGGTAGGCTTAGTGATACTGAGATCGCACTTAAGAAGAAAGAAGTCTTAACCCTACAAAGGAAAGCAGAAAAACTTCAAAAAGCTCTTGGCGGCGTCAGAAATATGGGTGGTACGCCATCGTTATTATTTGTTTTGGATGTTTTAACAGACAAAACTGCGGTTGAAGAAGCGAAAGTTTTAGGTATTCCTGTGATAGGTATTTGTGATACTAATGCTGATCCTTCGGTTATTGATTATCCAATTCCTGGAAACGATGATTCTGTGAGGGCAATCGATTTATATTGTTCTCTTATGGAAAGCGCAATTATAAACGGCATTCAAAAAGGATTAACGAAGGCTGGAGTTGATGTTGGGGCGCTTGAGAATCCTATCGAAGAAAATACCGTGACCACCGAACCTTCAGAAGAAAAGGAAGAGTCCGCCGAGTAATGTAGATACTAGAGCGGTATTTATTTTATTAATAGATAAAGATTAGGAGAAGTATAATGTCTGATATCACGCCAAATGATGTGAAAATTTTAAGGGAGCGCACTGGTGCTGGAATGATGGATTGCAAAAAGGCTCTTGTCGAATGTAATGGCAATATCGAAGATGCGATTGATTTACTGAGAAAAAAAGGTCTTGCTGCTGCTGCGAAAAAATCAGGAAGAACTGCTGCTGAAGGTTTGGTGGGGGTTTGTGTTGATGGCGAAAAAGGCACAGTAGTTGAAGTAAACGCTGAAACTGACTTTGTTGCGCGTAACGAGCTTTTTCAGAAATACGTTGAATGTATTGCTGCGATTGCAAATAAGGATATGCTTGATTTGGAATCGCTGAAGAAAACTTTATATCCTGGATCTGAACATACTGTGTCAGAGGAATTAACAAATTTAATTGCTGTTATTGGAGAAAATATGGGATTGCGTCGAATATCTCATATATCTGTCTCCAATGGTGTCGTGGCTTCTTATGTCCATAATAAGGTTGCGACAGATATGGGAAAAATTGGTATAATAATTGGGCTGGAATCAAGTGGAGATAAAGCAAAACTTATGGAGCTTGGACGCCAAATAGCTATGCACATTGCTGCTGCAAATCCGCAATCAACAACGATTGAAGAATTGGATCCAGCAGTACTTGCTCGTGAGAAAAGCGTTGTTACTGAGCAAGCCAAAAGCACTGGAAAACCAGCAGAATTTATCGAAAAAATCGTAGAGGGCCGTATTAGAAAATTCTATGAGGAATCTGTTCTCTTGGAGCAAGTTTTTGTGATAGATGGAACAACAAAAGTAAAGGACGTTATTCTTAATGTATCAAAGGAAATTGGAGCTCCTATCACTATAAAAGGCTTTGAAAAATTTATGCTTGGAGAAGGAATCGAGAAGCAGACGGTTGATTTCGCCGCGGAAGTTGCCGCACAATTAAGCTAAAGAAGTCTGCTATCGTTATAGTAAAAGGAATTCCCCATTATGGAAGATAAAAAACGTCGTGTTTTATTAAAACTTTCAGGCGAGTTTCTCATGGGGAGCTTAAGTTACGGCGTTGATGTAAAAGCAGTGGATCGCGTTGCGGGAGAGGTTGCCACTGCATATCATGATGGATATGAGATATGTATCGTCATCGGTGGTGGGAATATTTTTCGCGGGATTTCCGCCGCTGCATATGGAATGCATAGAGCTGCTGCTGACAATATTGGAATGTTAGCAACGGTTATGAATTCAATAGCGTTTCAAAATTCTCTGGAAAAAATGGAAGTGCCGACAAGAGTTCTTTCTGCGATAGCGATGCCCACTGTTTGTGAGCCTTATATTCGTAGAAAGGCTCTGAGGCATTTTGAAAAAAAACGTGTGATTATTTGCGCAGCAGGTTCTGGAAATCCATATTTTACTACTGATACAGCTGCCGTTTTGCGAGCTTTGGAGTTAGGGTGCGATGTCTTAATGAAAGCGACAAAAGTACAAGGTGTTTTTAATTGCGATCCCGAAAAAAACGCGAATGCAGAGTTCATATTAAAATTATCTTATAAGGATGCTATAGAAAAAGATATTCGTATTATGGATCAAACCGCAATTACGTTAGCGCGCGAAAACAGTATGCCGATTGTTGTTTTTTCAATAAAAGAAGAGGGAAATTTTGGTAAGGTATTGTCAGGAGACGGCTGTTGCTCCATCATATCCTAATAGAGGAGATTAAAAAATGTTATTAGAAAATTTAAGAAAAAAAATGAATTCAAGCTTTGATAGTCTTCTTAAAGATTTCGGAGGACTCAGAACTGGAAGGGCGTCTGTTACAATTTTGGATAACATTATGGTTGAGGCTTACGGAAACGTAGTTCCATTGCAGCAAGTTGGCACAGTTGGCGCTCCGGAGGCGAGATTGTTGACAGTTCAAGTATGGGATTCATCATTAATAAAGCCCACAGAGATTGCAATTCGTAATTCTCCAATAGGATTGAGTCCAGTTGTGGATGGATCGTTAATTCGTATAGCTATTCCAGATTTGAGCGAAGAGCGCAGAAAAGAAATTTGTAAATTGGCTGGGAAATATTCTGAACAAGCCAGAATCGCAATAAGGAATATTCGAAGAGACGGAATGGAAGATATAAAAAAGCAGGAAAAAAATAAAGAAATTACTGAAGATATGCATAAGAAATTAGCGGATGATGTTCAAAAGCTGACGGATGAATTTATAAAAAAAATAGATACCTCTTTATCGGTCAAAGAAAAAGAGATTATGAAGGTGTAAGATGGGTAAACCATTGAATCATATAGCTTTTATTTTGGATGGTAATCGGCGTTGGGCGAAGGAAAATAATCTTCCGTCACTTGTGGGGCACAAGCGTGGTTATGAACAAGCTAAAGACATAACTTTACTGTTAAGCAAATATGGCGTTAAATATGTAACATATTATATGTTTTCAACTGAAAACTGGAATAGATCTGCTGAAGAAGTAAGTTATCTTATGAATTTATTTCGCGATTTTTTTGATATTTCTGACGGCTTTTTTAAAAAAAATAATATTCACATTAAAGCCATAGGAAACTTGGAAAGATTGCCTGACGATATCTGTAATAAAATAAAGAAATTAGAGCAAGAAACGAAGAGCAACACCGGGTTAACGGTTGTTCCGGCTATAAGCTATTCCAGTAGAGATGAAATCGTTAGGGTCGCTAAAAAAATAGCAATAGATACTTTACATGAGAAAATAAACGCAGCTGTTCTTACGGAGGATATGTTTTCATCCTATCTTGATACAGCAGGAATTCCTGATCCTGATGCATTAATTAGAACAAGCGAGCAACGTATAAGTAATTTTTTGTTGTGGCAAATTGCTTATACAGAGGTGTTTTTTATTGATAAATATTGGCCGGATTTTTCAGAATATGATCTTAAAAACGTTCTTGAAGAGTTTTCCAATAGGAAAAGGCGATATGGTAGGTGATGGCGTTGTGCTGAGAAGAGAAGATGATAGATCGATAAAAAAAAATAGAAAAGAATTATTTACTCGTATTTTGTCGTCATTTATTTTTCTTCCGGCGATTGGGCTGATGTATTTCGCTTCTTATGAAGTATTTTGTTTGCTGTGTTTTGTGCCTTGCGCAGTAATGGCATTTGAAATCTTCTCTAACAAAATAAAAAAACATTTTGCCTTGCGATTTAGCGCGTTTGCAATTTGTATATTAGGAGTTGTGTCGTTTATATATTGTAGAAAAGTTTTTGGTATATCTGGGTGCGTCTTTTTAATTATTATTGCGAGCTTTACCGATATTGGAGCGTACTGTTTTGGAAAAATGATTGGTGGTCCGAAATTATGTCCTAAAATCAGTCCAAATAAGACATGGGCAGGATTTTGGGGAGGGGTGTTTTTGTCGAATTTAGCATTTTATTGTTTCAATAATTTGTTTTTTTTTACAATATTTCCAAGAACATTATTACCAGAAGTTATAAACAGCTTTATTATAGTTCAATATGTCGTATTTGCTTCAATCGCCGGAGATTTGCTAGAATCTTTCTTTAAAAGACGTATCGGAGTAAAAGATATGGGAAAATTATTTCCAGGGCATGGTGGTATGCTAGATAGGCTTGATAGTTTGATATTTGCTTCAATCGCCTTCGCTCTTGTAAGTATTTCATTGTAGGGTGTAGTCTGTGAATTTTTTATATTATTTAATTTCATTTTTTGTAATCATTAACGTGATAGTTTTTGCTCATGAATTCGGACATTATTTTGCCGCCAGAAAAGTCGGGGTTAAGGTAGAAAAATTTTCCATCGGGATGGGACCTGAGTTATTTGGTTTTAGCGATAAAAATGGTACGCGCTGGTGCTTTTCTCTTTTGCCGATTGGCGGGTATATAATGATGTTAGGAGATGGGGACATCGCATCAACAACTGAGAATGCAGACTCTTTAGAGAAATTAACTGGAGAAGAAAAGACAAAATCATTTATCGCAAAAAGTAATTGGGAAAAGATGTTAATTGCTTTTGCTGGACCTTTTGCGAATTATTTATATGCTTTTATTGTAATTGTCTTAATGGGATGTTTTTATGGTATGCCTTCTTATGCCCCGATTATTGGAGAAGTACTAAAAGGAAGCCCTGCGGAGAAGGCTGGATTTTTGGCAGGCGATAAAATTATATCTATTGATGGAAAAAACATAGAAAAATATCGAGAAGTTTTAATAAACATTGCTGCCAGCGAAAAATCAAAAATAGATTTTGTTGTGGAACGCGTAGGAAAGCAATTGCCGATTAATGTTGCTCCGGAAATAACGGAGAAAAAGAAACTTTTTGGAGGGATTAAAAAAACAAAATTAGTAGGCCTGAAATCTGCTGAACCAACCTTTGAAAAACTTTCTTTATTGGAATCTGTTTATAGAGGATTTACAGATTGTGCTTATGCTACGAAAGAAATGTTTAATGTTTTTTCACATTTGTTTGCCGGAAAAAAATCGATAGATGACTTTGGCGGAATTGTTCATATGGCTTCTATTGCTGGAGATTTATCAAAAAGTGGAAATTTCGCTGTTTTAATTATGTTTACTGTAACTTTATCTTTGAATTTAGGTTTTATAAATTTGTTTCCATTGCCTGTTTTGGATGGCGGAAGAATTTTGATATGCTTGGTTGAACAAATTTTGCATAGAAAGCTTAATAAGAAACTGCAAGAGTATATCATGATTGTATGTGCTATCTTATTAATACTTCTTATGCTAGTCACTACATTAAACGATATTATGAGAATAGATATGGTGCATAATTATGTTTCTAAAATATTGAGGTAGTTTTTATATGAAAAACGTATTATTAGCTGGATTAATAGCTGTAGTTTCTGCTTTATTTTATTCTCAGGCTTCTGCTGATGTTGTTGAAAAAATTGTTTTTGAAGGATTAGATAGGGTAGAAAAAGGGGTGCTGGAAGAAAGCGTCACCATAAAACCACGCAAAAACTTCGAGCAAAGCGATATTGATGCTACGTTGAAAGCCCTTTTTGCGAAAGATTTTTTTTCTGATATACAGTTTATAAAAAAAGACAAAACTTTGATTATAAAGTGCGTTGAAAAGCCAATGATAGATCAAGTCGCGTTTGAAGGTAATGAATCTGCAAGTGACGATGTTTTAAAAAATGTAGTTGGTAATAGAATTGGAAACGGTCGTCTGTTTAGTACATACATTATAAAAGATGTACTTTCGGATTTTCAACTTATGTATAAAACGCTTGGATATTGTTCTGCTGTTGTAACTCCGAAAATTATTAAACAGCCTGGAAATAAGGTTGATCTCGTGTTTGAAATAAACGAGGGATCAAAAACGGCTGTTAAGAAAATTCTGTTTGTTGGGAATAAAAATTTTAGTGATGATGATCTAAAAGATATTATGTCGACAAAAGAAGAAAAAATTTGGCGTTTTTGGGATTATGAAAGCCATGTTTATAGAGAAGACAAGATTGATGTGGATATCGACTCCATCACATCATTTTATAAAAATAACGGTTATCCATTTTTTATGATTATTTCTGCAACCGCCGAGATGGATTTTGATAAAAAATCACATTATTGCACTTTCACAATGGAAGAAGGAGATAAATATAGCATCTTGGATGTCAGCTTGATGTCTGAAGTTGAAAAAATCAAAGTGGAAGATTTTAAAAAATTTATTGTTATTGAAAAAGGATCTGTTTATAACGAAGCGGCAATAAACGCTAACCGAGATAAACTGCGTAAAGAAATAGCATTGAAAGATAATCCATTTATTGATGTCACCATAAAAATAGATTACGACAAAAACAAGAAAACAGCCTCCGTTAAATATTTAGTTATTGAAAGACCTAAAGCATTTTTGGATAGAATTGAAATCGTCGGTAATACAAAAACATTGGATAACGTAATTCGTCGTGAATTCACCGTTCATGAGGGAGATGCTTTAAATATATATAAGATTCAAAGCACCGTAGAAAGATTAAAAAACATTGGATATTTTGATGATGTGGAAATAAACGAGTTGGATGGATCCGCGGAAGATAAGAAAGTACTGCTTGTAAGCGTAAAAGAAAAAGAAAGTACGGCACAAATTCGTTTCGGGTTAAATGTCAGCGATGCCGATGGATTCGGTGGATTACTTGGATTTTCTGAGCACAATTTGATGGGTACCGGAAGGAGTTTTTCCGCGGAAGCATTTTGGATGCAAAGGTACTATGGATGCAAATTTGATTTGTTTGATCCACGTTTTATGGATCAGAATTTTGGTGCTGGCTTGACTGTTGGAGCGCATTGTTACGATAGAAAAAATGTTGATCAGAGCATCACAAGATCTGCTTTCATTTCTCCATATGTCAGATATGCAATTACTGATCATGTATTTCACACAATTAGGTATACGATTTCGCGAAATAATCGCCGTTGGTGGAATAGGGATGAAAAAAAGTCATATAATAAAGTTCCTGATGCTGCAAAAGATGTGGTTCTTATGAAAGATGAATACGGTAGTTATACATGCGGCGAAATTGCGTCAATATTGATTTATGATCAAACCGATAATCCGTATGATCCGCGCAATGGATACGAATTATCGATGACAAACGCGTATGCCGGATTAATTGGAAACGTACAATATTTCAAAAATGAATTAGGAGCGAAGTATTATCATCCTATAACCAAGAAGGTTACATTTATTGTGGATGCAAATATAGGTCATATACAAGAAATTAAAAGAACTCGTGCTGCGCATCGTTTTGCTCTTGGAGGAGATGGACAAAGCATGAGAGGCTTCGATACTGGAGGTGTTGGAACTCGAGATCTGAGAGGTAATTGTGTAGGCGGCAATAGATACTGGACATTAAGCTTGATGGCCAAAGCGCCTTTATCAACAAAAGAAATAGGAATTAACGGGGTAGTTTTCTGGGATTTTGGAGGTTCGTGGGGTACTAAATACGCCAAAAACGAAGTACAAGACTCAAAAAGCATAAGGTCCTCTATTGGAGTAGGTATAGAATGGGCAAAATCGCCTTTGGGCATGCCTCTTTCGTTTGTTTTCGGTTTTCCAATAAAGAAAAAGTCTTTTGATGAAAAACAAACATTTACACTTGCTGGGTTTATGTAGATATGAGTAGTTCTGTATTGCAAGAAAAAATAAAACGATGCTTTGATACTTTTGTTACAAAGGTTTTAATGCTGTTTAGTATTTTTAGACATATTTTCACAATTGTATTATGGTTTGTTTTTATAAGCATTGTTTCGTTTTCAGAGATTTGTTTTGCGAAAGAAAAAACCGATAAAACATATAATTCTGTTGCGATTATTGATTTAAAAAAAGTGGCAATAGAATCGGAGGCTGGTAAATATATAGAAAAAAGAATAGCTGAGATAAATGATTTATCAAAAAAAGATTTATTAGATTTAGAAACAAAAATAAAATCTATGGATACTGTAAAAGCTTCGGAAAGTGATGCAAGAAAAATAGAAGATATGCAATTGATTCTTTATGACATGATTCGTACAAAAAGATATCAAATATCAGAAGCTTACAAAAAGGCTATTACAATTCTGGAGTCTGAGATAAAAAAAGCAGTGTCTTATGTATCTGAACAGAAAGGAATTAGAACAGTTTTAGCTTCTGATGCGGTGATTTATAAAAATAACGATTGTGCAGATATCACATCTCAAGTGATTAAAAGAATTAATGAAACATGTCGAGAAATTAACGTAATATTGAATAACGAATAGAGGTTTTTGTGATAGATAAAAATTTCTTTGGTGCTTTAAAAAAAGTAACGGTATCCGAACTGAGTGTCATTTGTGATTTTAAGATTGTCGGTAATGCGGATTTACAAATTTCTGATGTAGCGACATTAAAATCAGCAACTAAATCTGATTTATCTTTTTTTGGAAATAAAAAATATATAGATGAATTGAAGAACACTTCTGCCGGGGCCGTGATAATTACTGAGGATAATATCAAAGATCTTCCTGAAAATGTCGTTGGTCTCGTATGTGCGAACGCAACGATAGGATATGCTAAAGCCTTAAATGTTTTATATCGAAAAGAGGAACACGTATCTCATATTTGCGCTACATCTAGAGTTCATAAAACAGCAAAGATCGGAGAGAGATGTTACGTCGGAGAATTTGTTGTTATTGGAGAAAATGTAGAAATCGGTGATGATGTTTTTATAGGGAGCAACACAGTTATAGAAAAAAGTTGCAAGATAGGTTCCGGTGGGTATATCGGAAATAACGTTACTATATCTCATAGCATTATAGGAAAAAATATAATTATTAATTCAGGGGTAAGGCTTGGAGAATCTGGGTTTGGAATAATTCCAACCGGAACATCCATGATATATATACCGCAGCTTGGTAGAGTAATAATTGGTGATAATGTGCGCATTGGAGCGAATACAACAATTGATAGAGGCAGCATTGAAGATACCTCGATTGGAAATGAAACAATCATCGATAATTTAGTCCAAATCGGACACAATGTTACGATTGGAGAAAGATCGATAATCGTTGCTCAGGTTGGAATTGCCGGAAGCACTAAAATCGGGAATGGTGTCGTGTTAGCGGGACAAGTCGGTGTTTCTGGACATATCGAAATCGGAGATGGAGTGATCGCTGCAGCAAAAAGCGGAGTTGCGGCCAGCATAGAACCGGGACAGATTGTCGGAGGAATTCCTGCGCTCGATGCTGGTTTATGGAAGCGGCAGGTTGCGTTTTTAAAGTCGGCCGTAACAAGAAAAAAGAAATCTTGAATTATGGGGAAAATAACTGATATGAGCAATGATGAACTGAATAACAATGATATAAAAAAGTGCTTGCCTCATAGATATCCGATGTTGATGATCGATCGAATTGAGAAATTAGTTCTCGGGGAAAGTGCGATTGGAATAAAAAACGTAACTATAAATGAACCGTTTTTTCAAGGACATTTCCCTGCTAAACCGATAATGCCCGGAGTACTTATTGTAGAAGCTATGGGGCAAACTGCTGGCGTTGTTGTCGCAAGAGCAATGAATCTAGAAAAAAATGGCGGACTTGTTTATTTTATGTCGATGGACGATGTCAGGTTTAGAAAGTTGGTAGAGCCTGGAGATGTCTTGCATTTACATGTGAAAAAAGATAGAAGCCGCGAAAATGTATGGCGTTTTAAGGGACAAGCTTTTGTAAAAGATGCGCTTGTTACGGAAGCGACATTTACTGCAATGATTGTAATACCTGATGAGCAAAGTGAATAATGTTTTAGGGGTGTGTTTTGATACATCAAACAGCTATAGTTTCTGAAAAAGCTAAAATCGGAAGTGGTGTGAAAATAGGCCCATATTCGGTAATCGGAGATAATGTTGCGATAGGGGATAGCGTAGAAATTATGGCGCATGTTTGCGTTGAAGGCGATACAATAATAGGAGAAGGGTCAATAATTTTTCCCTTTGCATCAATTGGCTATCGTCCACAGGATCTGAAATTTCAAGGTGAAAAATCGCAGTTAATTATTGGAAAGCATAATTCCATTAGGGAATATGTTACCATGCATCCCGGAACAGAAGGCGGCATTATGAAAACAGTTGTTGGGGATGGAAACCTTTTTATGGTTGGTGTACATATAGCTCATGATTGCATAATTGGAAGCAATGTTGTTATGGGAAATAATGCCACACTTGGTGGACATGTGCAGATTGATGACAATGTTATCATCGGTGGACTTTCGGCTGTGCATCAATGGACAAGAGTAGGTCGCGGCGCTATTATCGGCGGTATGTCAGGTGTTGAGCGCGACGTTATTCCTTATGGCACAGTGAAAGGGGAGCGCGCTTATCTTTGTGGATTAAATATCATTGGGTTAAAAAGAGCTGATGTTGATAAAAATGAAATAAACGCATTGAAAAAAGCTTATGATATAATTTTTTCGGATAGCGATATCCTATCTAATAACTTGAAGACAACTGAAAATTTGTTTCCAGAAATGCGTTTTGTACAGGAGATTATCCATTTTATGAAACAAAAAAGTGAGAGATCTTTCTGTCAACCAAACAATCACAAAACTCATGAATAGAGAGTGCATTGGAATAGTATGTGGAAGCGGAGATTATCCAAAACTTGTTGCTCAAGCATGTATTGGGAAAAATTTAAATTTTTGTATGCTTATGTTGAATGGTTTTGCAGATTCCTACGCAAAAATAAGTCAAGATTCGAAAAATTGCAGAGATGTTTTAAGTGTAAAACTTGGAGATATAAAATCTTCATTGAATTTTTTTCATAAAAACAATGTTACAAATATAGTTTTTGCTGGCGCTGTAAAGCGTCCAAATTTCAATGAGTTATCTCTTGATAAAAAAGGCGCAGCCTGGTTGTTAAAACTCGGAAGAGCGATTTTTTCTGGAGATGATGCTCTTTTAAGAGCTATCGCAAAATTACTAAATGAGGAAGGTTTTAATATCATCTCCGGTACAGACTTTTTGGAGGATATTTTTATATCAAATGAAATCTTAACTGATAGGTATCCGACAAAAACAGAACTTTTTGATATAAAGGTTGGATTTAATGCCGCAAAAAGTCTAGGAAGTCTAGATATTGGACAGTCTGTTATTGTATATGAGGGATTAGTCATTGGTGTTGAATGTGTGGAGGGTACCGATGCTCTTATAGAGAGGTGCGCAAAGCTAAGAAAATCTACACAAGGTGGTATTTTAATAAAAACATCGAAGCCACAGCAAAATCAAAGGCTAGATCTTCCAACAATTGGAATAAATACGATTAACCAATTGAATATTAATGGTTTTTCCGGCCTTATAGTTGAGTCTGAAAAATGTATTGTTTTAGATAAAAAATCTATAATTAAGCAAGCCAATGATTTTTCTATGTTTTTTGGTGGCTGTGAATCTGGAGTTATAAATCAAAAAGTAGAATGAAGAAAATTTTTATAATAGCCGGTGAATCATCTGGAGATTATCTAGGTGGAAAACTGATAGAAGATATTAAGTTTTTCTGTGATGGAGAAGTAGAGTTTATTGGTGTTGGTGGAAAATGGATGGAAGCTGCTGGATTAAAAAAAATCTTTTCTATCCATGAGTTATCAATAATTGGAATCTTTGAAGTAATCGGAAAGATTTTTCATGTAAAAAGGCTAATAAACAAAGCTGTAGCGGAAGTTTTTTTACATAAACCAGATGTTGTGATTACAATAGATTCATCAGGTTTTACTCATCGTATAGATAAAAAACTTAAAAAAAATATAAAAAAGCTTGCTCCTTTTTGGACTTTGCCGATTATTCACTATGTTGCACCCCCTGTTTGGGCTTGGAGAAAATGGCGTGCAAAATCTATGAATAAATTTATTGATAAGTTATTGGTTTTATTACCTTTTGAAGAGAAGATATTTAGCGAGCATAAATTAAAAACAGTTTTTGTCGGACATCCGATTGCGACCGATTCAGATTTTGATGAACCAAGCATTTCTGAAAAAGAAATGTTTTTAAATAAAATCGAAAGTAAAAAATCAAAGATCATAACATTGCTTCCGGGAAGCAGAAAATCTGAGTTAGATAAACACTTGCCGATATTGTCTAATTTTGCGGATCAATTAGCTGCACAGTATAAAAATGTAATTTTTATAATTCCTGCAATCGAATCTCTTAAAAATTATATGCAAAATTCTACAAAAAACTGGAATCAAAAACCTATAATTATTACAGATAAATATCAAAAGAATTTAGCATATTATAGTTCTAATCTTGCCGTTGCTGCATCCGGAACAGTTACTTTAGAATTGGCTCGTACAGAAGTTCCATCTATCGTAATTTACAAAACCTCCGCGATTACAGCGGCAATTGTAAAATATCTAATAAAAATAGATTATGTATGTCTAATCAATATATTAGCAAAAAAAATAGTCATTCCAGAATTATTGCAGGATCATTGTACTGCACAAAATATTTTTAAATATGCGACGAGATTATTGGATAATAAGATTGAACAAGAGCAACAGAAAACACATTTCAAAAAAGTAATTAAATCATTGAAAACAAGTGACTTTCGAAGAGCTGCAAAAGAAGTTCTTAATGAAATATAATCGAGTTTATACGGCAATATAAATTGTGGGATAAATTTCAAACGAATTAAAACATATCGTCCATTCGCGCAGGGTCAATGCCTTCACCTGATTCTTTAAACATTTCGTAGTTGATTTTTACTTCATATTTTTCTCGAGATAAGTATCCTACAAGCTGCTGGTATAAATCATCTGAAATTTCGCGAAGAAGAGATGCGTGTTGTTTTGTTTGCTCTTTTTGATCAATATTTTCAGCGGAAAAAACTTCCTTTACTTGCGCGATTACAAAAGTATTTCCAATTTCTTTTAAAATCGCTTCAGATTTTTGCTTTGTAAATGCCTCTTGATATAACTCAGAAACCACCATTGCAAAGTGTTGATTTTTTTTGCTTTCTTTTTTTTCGGATATTTCAGATAAAACACCATTACGATCAAATGTCGGAGTAATACTTGAAATATAGCCATGTTTGGAGGCTATCGTCGATAATTTTTTTCCATTTTTTATTTGTTTTATAAAAGTGTTTGCTATTTCAATCGCTGTTTCTTTCTGCCTTTTTTTAATCCACTCTTTTTTTACTTTTTCTAAGATTTTTGTGAATTCTGCAACATGTTTTGGAGAAATACTGTCGATATATACTAACCACAATAATTTATTGCCTTTTTCATCTATAGCTTCAGAGAACGAGCTGTCAGCCCCTTCTTCTGTGGAAAATGCTACTGTTAAAATATCATCTTTATAGTTACGTTTTATAATTTCTTGCTGTGAGTTTTCTGTTTTATTCAATGCGTTAACGTCATTTATCGCGGTTATTTTTAAGTTAAATTTTTTCGCTGTATTTTCTACAGTTTCGCCTGCCATTAACGCATCTTCTATTTGACGGACTTTATCGTTTATTTCACTTTGTAATTTTTCTTGTCGCAGCTCGCTTTCCATTTCATTCTTTATTTCAGAATAAGGTTTCGATTCTTTATCGGGACTAGATTCATAATAATCTTTAATTTCTTCTTCCGTTATTCTGATGTTTTTTTCAATATCTGACTCATAAAGTTCTAAAATTTTAAAAGATCTTGTTTCGTCGACCATAAATAGATCTTGGTTTTCAGAATAAAATTCCTCTAATTCTTTTTGATTTGGTTTTGTTGAAATTTTTATAGAATCTGGATTTAATTCAACGATTGCTAAAGAGCGTTTTTCCAAATTTGCTTTTACATAGCAATCTAACTCATTATAAACGGAAACATATTTAAACGGTGCTTTAATTAACGCATTTTTAATATCTTTTCTGGAAAATTCTATGAACATTTGTTCCGGAACTTGAATTTTATATAAAAAGCTACGCAGCATTCTTGCATTAAATCTTCCATGTTCATCTCTAAACATAGACATTCCGCTAATGTATTTTTTTATCGTATCATCAGATACAACAAACCCGAAGTCAGTTGCCGCGAGATTGACTATGTTTTCCCAAATAATCTGATGTAAAATTGCTGCTGATTCTGTTTTTTCGTCTATTTTTTTCGATCGATTGCGTAGCATATTTAATTTTTTTGCTTTTTCTAAATTAAATATAGCGGGGCTTATCTTAATATTTCCTATTTTTACAAGGTAATCTTTACCAGTATAACGCCTTATTATATCTGAAATACCAAAACAGAAAATAAAAGTAGCTGCTAGAATCCCCAAAAAAGCTTTAACGAAAATCGAACTGGAATATCTGCGAATTAGCTCTAACATAGTGTGTCCCTAAAGTAATATTTTTCATAATTGATATTAACAGATTATCTTTATTTTGACGCGCAAAAATTGAAATTATTTGTTAATAATTCAATGAATATACTATAGTTGAGATGTTTGTTAATCAATCCTGTAAATGGAGGTCTTGAATGAAAATCATAATTGCAAACTGGAAGATGAACGGCGATGTGGATTTTGCCGAAAAATTTATTGATGAATTTAACGAAGTTGAATCTAAAAATAAAATTGTTGTATGTCCGCCTGCAGCACTTATTTATGCATTTAGAAAATTTAGATATGCCGTTGGAGCACAAAACTGTTTTTCTGAAGAAAAAGGAGCATTTACGGGAGAAATTAGTCCAAAACTAATAAAAGACCTTGGTTGCAAATATGTTTTGCTGGGGCATTCCGAACGGCGAGCTATGTTTAATGAATCAGACGACTTTATTTTCAAAAAATGGAAATCTGTAATTGCTAATAATTTAATTCCAATAGTTTGTATTGGAGAAAAGTTGAATGATAGAAATAAATGGAAAGAAATTCTCTCTATCCAGCTTGAAAATTATTTGAATCTTGATTTGCAAGGAACAATTTTTGCATACGAACCAGTATGGAGTATTGGAACAGGTCTTATTCCAACAACACATGAAATCGAAATAGCCATGGAGTTTATAAAAACGAAATTAGGGAACTCATCTAAATATTCTTTGGTTTACGGAGGATCTGTAAATGCATCAAATTCTTCTGAGATTTTGAATTGTAAAAACGTTGGTGGGATATTAGTTGGTGGTGCAAGTTTAAAAATTCAAGAGTTTAAAAGGATAGCTAAGTGTTAATTGCAACATTGACTATAATGATGTATAAAGTTAACATTTAGAGTCTATTCATAAAATTCAAAGCTAACTAGCTGATTTTATAAAAAAAGTAAAAATAATCTAAAAATTAAGAAACTGCTATAGATTTTAAGTTCTATAGCAGCATTTTTTTATCTAGTTTTTATTTCTGGGAGTCGGAGGTGGCGGCCGTGGAGCCGGCGGCGGCAAGGCGTTCGACACTTCATTGACAATGGACTGAAGATGTCGCTGAGAATTTGTTTCATATTTATTCAGAATTTCTGTAAATTGCGTTTCACTGATTGAGAATACTGTGGTTACATTTCTTTCTGTTCCTGCTCGCTCAGCTGCTTTTTGTAAATTTTTTAATTTGCTTTTTCTAAAGCCATCACTTATTTTCAATAATAATTCATCCATATGCGCGTGATGTTCTACGTATTCTGATAAGTGCTCTATTGTCACATTAGGAGTCCTTTTCATAACTTCTTTTATTGTAGTAAAGCGTTTTAATGCTACACTTACTATAGTATTTTCATCATCTTGATCAGTTTTTGCTATATCGGGAATGGCTAATTTATATTTAGCGAAATCAAACTCCCGATCAACAAATTCAAACTCTTGAAGCGGTAAAAAAGCTATTTGACACATGGCCGCATTTTTGTGCGGCGGTTTCCAAAATGTATCGCTCGCAAAGTGAGCTCTTACATTGTGGTTAACAAAATCCAGAATATCTTTACACTTCACGTGTTGTTTGAACGCGTTTAAGATGGCTTCCTTATAAAAGAAAATATTACGAGAGGAAATTCCATTTAATGTTTTTAATCTGTTTTTTAAATTGTCTAGTGTCTCATTTGCCTGATCAAAATTTCTTCCTATAAGATTTCGTGATTTTGAAATATCTTTATTGTGTCCATTGTCTGGATCATTATCTAGCGCTGCCTTTGCTTTTGAATATTTTTCTGATGCCATTTGAAATGCAGTTAGATCAGGATGAATAGCATCCAAAGAACAAGAAATTAAAGACTTAAAAAAGTACGAAATTACATTCTTAACAGTATGTAACATAATTGCTTCCTGAATGCTATAAGACAAATATTTTCCCCTTTCTTCATTGAACATAAAAGGCTCTGCGTTAAGAGACTCTAATTTTCCATTGAATTTCTCTGCAAAATTGTCCTGAAAAGATCTTATTTGGTCGTCGCGTGTACAGCCTGCGGCTGCAATTCCTAGTTCCTTTAACATTTTTGGGCCTAGCTCTTTTCCAAAACCAATATATCCACCAAGAGAATATATAACGTGCATTGCTAATGAGTGAATATTGTCAGAGTTTATAATACGCATTAAGTGGTGATTTAATGCTGTGAGATCTTGTTCTAAACTCTCTGTGGCAGTTATAACAAATTCTTTATGTTGACATTCTGTTATAATCGAATCCACCATTGCCGACACGTCAAGTAGAGGTTTGTTTTGCGCGATGCCGTCGAATCTATAATCTGGATCTCCGACAGAAAACGCCTCTTCTAATTCTCTAATTTGGGCTATTTTTAGTTCAGCTGCTTCATTTAATAGAACTAACCTTGAAAAATCACTAGGGTGCAATCCTTTTATTCTTGCGATTCTTGAGAGTAATAGCTGCTGACTTACTCCATCAATATTTAATGCTGTTGCTATTTCTGACAGTCCTGATAATGTGCTCATTAATTGAGTCCAATCACTAGAAATGTCTATATGTCTATTCACTGGTTCTAATATATTGCTTGCCGAGTATGCTCCATTCGCTGCAGCATTTCTTAATGCTGTTAATTCAGTGTTCAAGTCAGTTATCGTTTGTTCTTGTCGTCTAGCATGTTTTCTCACCTCATCTTCCATGTCTTGTCTGACTTCTTGTAATATAGTATATGCATCATGCATTGTAATATGTTGGCCATCAATATTTCCTGTACGAAGAGCAAGAATGCTCTCCCCTCTTACGCCGGAAAGCCTTCCTGAACATTTATCCTGAATTCTTCTTAAAATTTCAGTCTGGATGGCTGTTTGATTCCTCGCATGTAGAATTTGTGCCAGATTCAGTATTCCGTTTACTGCATCTAAAGTATTTCGATATAACTCCTCTTGTTCATTAATTAACAAGTTTTGCTGTTCTTGATAAGCTTGAAATATCTGAGTTTTATAGGAGTTCAATGTTTGCTGGTGAGCAACTAAGTTGATATCGTACTCTTGCCTTTGACGGCCTTGATTGGCAACACTTCCTGATAATTGCATTGGTGGCATATCTGCAGGAATCGCCCCATGAGCTACCACAATGTCAGATTTCTGTATAGTTGATCTTGTTTGCAACAGCGATGTCCGCATATCTTGTATTGCCATTTCAATAGTCGCTGCGTTATTTGAGGTTGTTAAGGCATTTTTGAATGCCTCAAGTGCTGCTAAGTAATTAGTTCTGTTTTGCGTAACAATCGCAGTAAGTCCTTCTCCTAATACTCGTAATGTCTGTCCTGTATTTAATACAGCCAAAGAATTATCTAGTTGATCAACATTATATGTTTCAATTGATCGATCCATGGCGGATAATTCGAAAACAAATATTTGGACAGTTAATATGTATTTAAAAAACTTTTTTTTCATCTATTGATTTCTGCTGTCATTTACAACAGACTACACAAAAAAAGTTAATTTTTGACAAAAACTGAGAAAATTAAAGGGAAATATTTCGACTAATTGCGATAGAGATACAGTGTTGCGTATTTCTGAATCCATACGTTCTCGGGAATCCTGCTTGATCAAGATTTGCATGTACTGTTGTGGTATATTTAGAACTTATGTGGTTTTTACAATAAAATTCAAATATAAAATCAGTTTTACTATCTATAGCATATGTTAAACCTAATCCATAGACGATATTAAATATATCTTTTGATGCACTTCTATTTGAGCTATAATATGCATCATCATCTGCTCTAGCACCACCGCCCATAGCGTGGGCAGGTAAGTAATTAAATTCAAAACTCAATTTTCCATAGGATAAGCCAATTAAAATATATTGCGTAGACCATTTTGAAAATAAACTTCCGCCCAATTTGGCTAAAACAGAAATATTGTTTCCACTTTCTATTTTTAAATTTGCAGGAGCAGTTAATATTGAAGGTGGATCATAATAATTAAAATATGTTTTGTTAATTTCGGATTTTTTAATAGAGATCCTAGTTTCAATAGCCCAAAATAGTGGTTGATAATTTTTATATCCTAAAAAAAATTGTCCACCAGTATTGTTTTTAGATTTTGAAAAATTTAAAGTCTCATGCGTATACACGCCCATACCGCCTGTTGGACAAGCATTTATGTTCAACTTAAATTGATTCGAGATGTTTTCTAGTCCGATACCAGCATATAGACCACTTTCAGGAGATATTTCTTTATCGCCTTCATCTGCAGCAACTATAGTCATAACAAAAAAGGACAAACACAATATTTTCTTCATTTTAACGTACTTAAATACAACACATATTTTATGTTTAATTAAAAATTTATAGAAATCAATAGCAATAATTAAAACTAATACAAAATATTCATCTTTTTTAGCATATTCATATCTTTTGAGGCAGGGGCGTTTGGGACTGTAAGCAATTTATCTCCGGAAAAAATGGAGTTTGCTCCTGCGAAAAAGCACAATGCCTGCATTTCTTCCGACATACTTTCACGTCCGGCGGATAATTTTACGTATGATTTCGGCATTAGAATTCTTGCAAGCGCGATCGTCCTGATAAAGTCAAAATTATCAACATCTTCAACGTTCTCTAATGGTGTACATGGGATTTTTACCAATCTATTTATGGGAATCGACTTAGGATAGGCCTTCAAGTTTGCAAGCAAAACTAACATTTTGACGCGATCTTCGTTTGTTTCACCAAGTCCGATAATTCCTCCGGAGCAAACGTTTATCTCCGCTTCTTGTACCATTTCTATTGTTTTAACTCGATCGTCGATTGTGCGGGTTGTAATGATTTTATTGTAAAAATCGGGAGAAGTATCAATGTTGTGATTATAGTAATCCAAGCCAGCGGTTTTTAATCGTGCAACTTGTTTTTCCGTTAAAAATCCTAAAGTGACACAAGTTTCTAATCCAAGGTTCTTTACTTCATGAATAACCTTGCATACAAAATCGAATTCTTCATCTGATGGCGCGCGTCCAGAAGTACTCATGCAAAATCTGGAACTTCCATTTTCTTTTGCTTTTTTGGCGGCAGAAATCACTGTCTCCATATTTATCATCGGTTGCTTGGGTGCTTTCTTGCCGTTTTTTGCAGATTGAGCGCAATAGGCGCAATCTTCAGAGCATCCGCCTGTTTTTAGACTCAGCAATGTGCTAATTTGTATCTGTTGTTCATTGAAGTTCTTGCGATGGACGGAATGCGCGTCAAAAAGTAATTTAAAAAAAGGACGATTAAAAATTTCAAAAGCATGCTCAAATGATATTTTGGACGATATAGTTGACATCGAACGACCTCCATCTATTGTCGATGAATATAAAGCATATTGCGAATCGTTAAAAGTGTCTTGTAATTATAGGGTTTTACAGAACGATATTGATGACTGTGCAATAGATTTTTCTACAAATGATTATCTGAATTTAAGCACAAATCCAGAAATTCTACATGCAGCATACGAAGCTGGAATGAAATGTGGATGCGGCGCAACGGGGGCTCGATTACTTTCGGGAAATAGAAATATCTTTTGTGAATTTGAAGAGCAGATCGCTCGCGACAAAAAAGCAGAATCCTCGATGATTTTTTGTTCGGGATATCAGACGAATCTTACTGTTCTTAGCGCATTATGCGATAAAAAGATTTTCGACGCATCTGGAAAGCAAGCTATTTTGTTTTTTGATAAATTAAATCATGAAAGTTTATACAAAGCCGCGCAATTAATGTCAGCAAAGTTAGAAAGATATCGACACAACGATACCGAGATGCTGGAAACCCTTTTAAAGAAATATGAAGATAAAAAATTTGCGAAGTTTATTGTTTCGGAAACAGTTTTTGGAATGGATGGCGATTTTGCTGATTTGCAAATGTTAATCAATCTTTCTCAAAAATATAATGCATTTTTGTATCTTGATGAAGCTCACGCGACGGGAGTTTTCGGAATTCGTGGATATGGTTTGTCCACAGATTTTGATTTAAAAAATATAAATTGTGTTGTTATGGGGACCTTCAGCAAAGCTGTTGGCGTCAGCGGAGCCTATATTGCCTGTTCGAAATATATTAAAGACTATCTTTTGCAAAAATGTGCCGGTTTTATATATTCTACAGCTCCATCTCCTATGATTATTGGAGCAGCTCGAAAAAGCTGGGAAATAATAGGAAAAATGGAAAAAGAGCGAAAAACGCTTCTTTCTTTATCTAAGTATTTTAGAAAATCTATTTCTCATAGTTTTGATACGATGAATTCTCAAACCAACATTATTCCTATCAGGATGCAGTCGAGCGAACATGCCATTCGTTACAGAAAATATCTTTTGGATAAAAAAATAATCGTTTCAGCTTTGCGGCAGCCGACGGTATCGATACCGCGACTTCGAATAGCAATAACGTTGGCGCATTCCAAAAAGGATATTGATGATTTATTAAACACGATGTCAGAGTCATTAACTAGCTGGTAATGTAGCATTTTTTATCATACAATTTCTTCGAACATTATGTGTGGTGAATAAATGAGCGAGCAGCAATTTGATATAAGAATTTTTGAGAACGCAAAATCGTGGCCTTTTGAAGAAGCACGTAAGCTAATGTCTCGAAAATCCATAAAAGAAAAAGGGTTTGCTCTTTTTGAAACAGGATATGGTCCTTCCGGTCTTCCACATATCGGGACATTTGGAGAGGTAGCGAGGACAACGTATGTGTGTCATGCATTTGAGTGTCTTGCCGGAATGAAAACAAGATTGTGTGCTTTTTCGGACGATCTCGATGGATTACGTAAAGTTCCCGATAACATTCCAAATAAAGACATGGTGACGAATTATCTTGGATATCCGTTGACAAAAGTACCAGATCCGTTTGGGTGTCACGAAAGTTTCGGTCATCATAATAACAGTAAACTTATGGAATTTTTGGATTCGTTTGGTTTCGAATATGAGTTCCAGAGTTCTACGGATTGGTATAATAGTGGAAAATTTAACGATGTTCTTCTGAAAGTTTTGCAACATCACGAAGAAATTTTGAAAGTAATGCTAGCAAGTTTGAGAGAAGAGCGTGCTTCTACGTATAGTCCGTTTTTGCCGATTTCACCAAAGACAGGGCGTGTTTTACAAGTAAATATCGAGCAATATAATATTGATGCTGGAACAGTTGTATTTAAGGATGAAGATGGGACTTTGACCGAGATTCCTGTAACCGATGGAAATTGCAAGATGCAATGGAAAGTCGACTGGGCGGCGCGCTGGGTTGCGATTGGAGTCGATTATGAGATGTCAGGAAAAGATCTTATTGATTCTGTAAAGCTTTCATCAAAAATATGTAAGATTTTAGGAGGAATGCCTCCGGATGGATTTAATTATGAGCTATTTTTGGATGAAGAAGGTAAAAAAATATCGAAATCCAAAGGAAATGGTATTAGTATTGATGAGTGGTTGAGGTATGCGCCCCAAGAAAGCCTTGCCAATTTCATGTTCGTATCTCCTAAAAGCGCGAAAAGATTGTACTTTGACGTTATTCCAAGACAGGTAGATGATTATGCGTCTCACATAAAAAACTATGAATCACAAGAAAATAGTAAGCGAGCGGACAATCCAGTTTGGCATATTCACGGAGGTAGTCCGCCAGAAAGTGAATCCGATATATCGTTTTCGTTATTGTTGAATTTGGTTGGTGTTTGTAATACGGATGATCGTGGTACCTTGTGGGGATTTATCAAAAAATATAAGCAAGATGCAAGTCCTGATAAAATGCCTTTTTTAGATAGGCTTGTTGATTATGCGATAAATTATTATCAAGATTTTATAAAAAATAACAAATCTTATGCGATTCCAACAGATGTTGAAAAAAACGCATTGCAAGATCTTTTGGTGGCGCTGGATAAATTAAAAGAAACAGAAGATGCTTCTGAAATTCAAAGCGCTGTTTTTGAAATAGGAAAACGCCATCCGTTTCAGGATTTAAAATCTTGGTTTAGTACTTTGTATAGGACCTTGCTTGGCCAAGAAGATGGTCCGCGAATGGGATCGTTCATAAAATTGTATGGCATTGATAATACAAAGAGGCTGATAAAAGAGGCTTTAGCGAGATAGATGCTTGAAAAAAATCTAAAACATATCGCAGAATGGTTTCATGATGCAGGGGTTTCTGACATTACAGGAAATTTGAGCAATTTGCAAAAATCCGAAAAGAAAGAAATATTAACGCTTGCGGAGTTGCGTAAAACCATGAAAATGGTGGATATTTCATTACGTGATTGTGCTATGAATATGGTTTTTGGCGTTGGGAATGAGAAGGCTAATATCTTGTTGTTGGGTGAGGCTCCTGGGGCAGAGGAAGATCGTCAAGGGATACCGTTTGTCGGACAGAGTGGACAGTTGCTAGATAAAATTCTTGCGGCTATCGGATTGGATCGTACTAACATTTATATTACGAATATATTACCGTGGCGGCCTCCTGGAAATCGTACTCCGACAACACAGGAAGTATCAATATTTCGTCCATATGTTTTGAAGCATATATCTCTAATAAATCCAAAAATTGTAGTTTGCTTAGGTGGAACAGCCGCGAAAGCATTGCTGCAAACAAATCAGAGTTTAACTCAAATGCGAGGAAAATGGGTAAAAATTGATGGACTCGAGGCAGAAATTCTTCCAACATTTCATCCGGCATATCTTTTAAGATCGCCATCTCAAAAGCGGGAAGCGTGGATTGATTTTCTGATGATAAAAAATAAAATTGGATCATTATTGTGAATAATTTTAAATACAAACTTTGTGCTTGTGACAGGTGGCGCGGGATATATTGGAAGTCACGCAGCCCTCGCGTTAATAGAAAAAGGGTACAATATTGTTATTTTCGAAAGTTTGGAAAATGGTCATAAGCAAATTGTAGATACTATTGTCAGCTTGAAAGCTTCCGGAAAGGTTGTGGATTTTATCCAAGTGGATCTCAAAAATTTAGATGATATTCTGAAAATTTTTAACAAAAATAATTTTGGCGCTGTTTTAATTGCGTATAATAGAAAGGCCTCAAGGGTTTTAAGTTGGAGTCCGAAAAGATGTATAGATGATAGTATCCGCACGGCTTATTCTTGGATTTTAAAAATGAAAGAAGATATATGATAAAAGTTTCTGTTATTGTTCCTATATATAATGTAGATAAATATCTGAAGAAATGCTTTGATACACTTATAAATCAAACGCTTAAAGAAATAGAAATTATTTGCGTAAATGATGGGTCAACGGATAATAGCGCGAAAATTGTCGCTGAATATGCGGAAAAAGACTCAAGAATTGTTGTGATTAATCAAGAAAATCAGGGACCAAGTGTATCACGAAATGCAGGAATGAATATTGCAAAAGGAGAATTTTTAGGATTTGTTGATAGTGACGATTGGGTTGATCTAAATTATTTTGAAAAATTATATGAATCTGCAAAAAAATACAACGCAAATATCGCATGCTGCAGTTTTTCGCGAGTATACAAATCTTCACGTGTCCGATCGAAAGTCCGGATTTCTAACGAGATTGTATATGAAACTGTTGCAGAAAAGTATCGCATCGCGAATATCCCGCGTATGTGCCATATTTTTAATAAAATCTATAAACGATCAGAAATAGAGAAAATTAATTTAAGGTTTAACAATGATATTGGATGTTGCGAGGATATTGCTTTTACAACAAGAGCGCTATTTTATTTGGAAAGAATGGTAACTGTATCTGCTATATGTTATTACTACAGAGCTAATGAAAATTCTATTATACGCGGAGAGCAAACAGACAAAAAACAGTCCGATGCTTTATATGCGAGAAAGGATTTTATTGAGTTTGCGAGAAAAAATCATCTCAGGCGAGATGATATATATTTTATGCAACGCAAAATTATTCATAAATTTTTAAATATTCCGGTAATGAAAATATGTATTTGGGAAACAATAAGAAAATATTATCTGTTCGGGCTAATAAAAATTTGGGAAATCAGACATAGTATTTAAATCTTTTCTGCTATATAGATCTATTGACGTTGTGCAAGAATGACAATATAGTTAATTTCCCCGTGATCATAATTATGATATTATCTCAAATGTTCCATTAAAAATATAAGAGAGTAATTATTAATGAAAAAGTATAAAGGAATTTTGTTGGCTGGAGGCTCCGGTAGCAGGTTGTATCCTCTGACACAAGTTGTGTCAAAGCAGTTATTACCTGTATACGACAAGCCAATGATTCATTATCCACTTGCTACTTTAATGCTATTCGGTATACGTGAAATCTTAATTATTTCAACATCGCAAGACATTCCAAACATAAAAAGGTTATTCGGAGATGGGGCACACTTAGGATTGCAATTATCGTACAAAATTCAGAATAATCCAAACGGAATTGCGGAAGCATTTGTTTTAGGAGCTGAATTTATTAGTGATGATAATGTGTGTTTGATATTAGGAGATAATATATTCTACATGGGGGATCAATTAAATGATTTTTCAGAAACTATTCAGCATAACTCAGGAGCTATGATATGCGGATATCACGTCACAGATCCAGAAAGATACGGGGTCGTCGAGTTTGCAGAGAACGACAAAGTAATATCAATCGAAGAAAAACCGAAATTTCCGAAATCAAATTTTGCAGTAGTTGGATTGTATTTTTATACACCTGATGTCGTGCAAAAAGCAAAAAGACTAGTTCCATCCTCTAGAGGAGAGTTAGAAATAACAGACATAAACAATGAATATCTAAAAGAAAATCGTATGAGTGTATTGAGAATGCTTAGAGGGTCGGCATGGCTTGATGCTGGAACTCCAGATAGTCTCATGGATGCGGCTCAATACATTCAACTAATAGAAAAACGCCAAGGATTAAAAATTTCATGTATTGAAGAAATTGCATTAAATCGAGATTTTATCAATATAGCGCAATTTTCTAAATTAATTGATAAATATAAGGATGGCTCTGACTATAAAAAATATTTAGTAAAAATCAAGGAAGAAAGATAAAAAATGTCTAAAAACATATTTGTAACAGGAGGAGCTGGTTTTATCGGATCAAATTTTGTTACTTATTTTTGTAAGAAATATCCGAATTATGGATTAATCAATTTCGATAAACTAACATATGCAGGAAATCTTGATAATCTAAAAGACTGTGAAAATACTCTAAATCACGTGTTTGTACGCGGAGACATTTGCGATGCAAAGTTAGTAAATTCTATTTTTAAAGAGTATAATATTACAGATGTAATCCACTTTGCGGCAGAAAGTCATGTGGATAATTCTATAGCGAATCCTAGAGAATTTATTGAGACAAACGTTCTTGGAACATTTACTATATTAGAGGCATTTAAGAAAAACAGCAGAAAAAACTCCAGATTTTTACATATTTCTACTGATGAAGTTTATGGGACTTTAGGAGAAATTGGATATTTTACGGAAAAAACTCCATATGCTCCAAATAGCCCTTATTCTGCAAGCAAAGCCAGTTCTGATATGCTAATACGTTCGTATTTTCATACATATGGAATTCATGTTGTTACATCAAATTGTTCAAACAATTACGGTCCTAGACAGCATCAGGAAAAATTAATTCCAACGATTATTCGTACTGCTCTCAGCGAAAAACCTATTCCCATTTATGGAGACGGAAAAAATATCCGCGATTGGTTATATGTAATGGATCATTGCAATGCTCTTGATATTGTTTTTCACAAAGGAATAGCCGGAGAAACTTATAACATCGGCGGACGAAATGAGAGAACAAATCTTCAAATTGTCAATAAAATCTGTGAAATTCTAGATAAAAAGCAGCCACGCAAAATTGGCAGTTATAAAGAATTAATTTCATTTGTAGCAGACCGTCCAGGTCATGACCGCCGTTATGCTATTGATGCAACTAAGCTTGAAACAGAGTTAGGATGGAAAGCAGAAGAAAATTTTGATACCGGAATTGTGAAGACAGTGGATTGGTATTTAAATGCTTTTTAAGTAATTATATTTATATTTTTTTGACGAGTTCGGAGCTTGTGCTACAAATTGAAGCCATAAAGACAAAACATTAAATTATAAGAATCTATCTATAGGAATCGTTCTGTTTGCTATCGGATTATTTAAAAAGGTAGTTTTGACTGACACCTTTTCTGGATATGTAAAGTATGATTTCGATGAAGCATACTCTCTTTCAATGATTAAATGATGGATTATATCTTTACCTTACACATTTCAGATATATTTTTTTCTGGATGCTGTCGATATTCTCCTTGAGGAAGCAAAGGAAAAAAGCTGAAGACTTATAGAAATTATTAATATTATTTTTACTAACAGGAATTTGACGCGGTGCAACTTGGAGGTTTGTTCTATGGGGAGCTATTTATGGTATTTTCCTTACTCTTCGCAGAGTTTCTAAAAACATAAAAATATATATATTAACTATTAATAAAAAGTTTTTCGATTCTTATAGCATTTTTATTTATAAACTTTGCCTGTTGAAAAAATATTGAGAATCATTTTACGGTCAAATTAACAACCTAGAAGAGTTGAGAGATCAATAAATTTATATTCCACTAAATCATATACACTATCAATTTCTAGCCACTTTTCATAAGTGGGGGTTGCTTTTACTGTAAATCCTTGATTGATTAGCTCCTGTAAAAAATCTGTCATGTACATATTTTTAATACCTAATTTCCCAGATAGAGTATCATAAAACCCTAGAATGTCAGGCCAAATTTTTTTAGAAATCTTGAGTAATCCAATATATTGTCCTTGGATTTTGTCATAGGAATTAACTTTTTTACCGATTTCCAGGATATTGTCATCTGAATCCAACATTAGAGATTCAGCATCTTGCAATGGATCTTCCATTCGTAACGACCATAAATCCAACCATTTTTTATCTATAATTACGGATATATCATAAGGCGACTCCATAAGTTTCTGTAAAATATCTTTAGAGTAAATTATATCTGAATAGGAAATAACTACGTCATCATCAAATTCGGATTTTGCGTACCACAAGGAATGAAGCATATTTGTGTTTTGAAAATCTTTGTTGTGATAAAACGAAATGTTTTCATACTTCGATAAATGTTTTTCTAGAACATCATGTTTATAGCCGGTTACTATTTTTATATTGAGTATTTTTGAGCTATGCATTGTCTCGACAATATAATCAATGATCGGTTTATTTTTGAATTTCACCATGCACTTTGGACGATCATTAGTTAACGGGCGTAACCGTGTTCCTTGTCCAGCAGCTAGAATTATCGCTTTCATAATTCTAATCCATTTCGTTTCGCTATAAAAAAATTATTTTCGATAGACAGTTTATTATAAATCATTTCTTTATTTGTAACCAAGTCGATAATTTTTCCGCCGGCTTCATTTAGTATTATGTGACCGGCGGCAGTATCCCATTCTTTTGTTCCATTAAATCTCGGATAAATATCAACTTCACCTTCGGCAATTTTGCATAATTTTATTGATGATCCATATTTTTTTATGTTAGTAATTTTATGTTTTTTGAAAAAATTCACTGTTTCAATTGTGGAGTGGAAACAGCTGTCAGTGCCAATTATTTCTGAAGAATTTCTTTTGTTAAATATACGATTTTCGTTTTTAAATGCTCCATTATTTATGGAAGCATAATATACATCTTTTAACGCCGGCGCAAATACTACTCCAAGTATCGGGTTACAGTTTTCTATGAGCGCTATATTGACTGTGAATTGATCATTATGAACAACAAAATCTTTTGTTCCATCTAGAGGATCTACTAACCAAAAAATTCCATATTGCGGCCTTTGTTTTGCAAAATTAAAGGTTTCTTCAGCAATAATTGGAAAGTCGGAAATTTTAGAAACAGCATCAGTAATAAAATTGTTAGCAGCTATATCTGCTGCAGTTACAGGAGAATTATCTGACTTATTGTATATATCTATACTAGAATCATAAAAGTTCATTATCTTTTTTCCAGCATCGATCGATATTTTTATAATTTCATTAAGCATCAAAAAACTCTTTAATAAATCTTATATCATCGCCGGAAAAAGGATTTTCCCTTTCTGGATGACTCATTTGAGCAAATATTTGATATTGTGAATGTTTGATAGACTCTATTACTTCGTCACAGCGGTCTATTACTTTTAAATTTTTTCCTAAGTTATCTATCCCGAAATTATGATAAGAATTTACTTCTCTACCGTTTTCCAAAAAGTGTCTGCATCCTGCATGGTTTTTTATTTTTTTTAAATTACCACCAAAATATTTATTTATAAACTGCATGCCTCTACACACACCAAATATCGGAATATTTTTTGTGATACAAAAGTCTACAATGGATTTTTCAAAATCATCTCTTATAAGATATTCTTTTTTATCCAAAACCTCGTACAAGTCACCGCCGCCTGTCAAAATTACGCCATCAAGTTCTAATTTTGTGAAATCAAAATATATTGGTAAATATATCGGGATGACATTTAAATAGCTTAAAAATTGTCCCCATGTAGAATCAATTACTTCTTGAATAGTTCCGTACTTATTTATATGAAGATTCTGAGAAACACCGACTTTTTTCATGAAATTGGAAGTACCTTTTTATTAGCGCAGTCTATTTCTAACAGATTATACTTTGACCATTCCTCAAAGTCCTTTTCTCCAGCTCCGATTACCGCAGGTATTCCTAGCTCCGCGCACCTTATAGACATATGAGAGTTCGCTCCACCATATTGTGTAATCAGGCCGGCAATATCTTTAGTAAATAGAAAATCATATCCAGGATCTGCAGATTTTATAAACACGATTTTTCCTTTGGGAGATTTTTTCTTTATATCTTTTTCCAACATTATTTCTGCTTCGATTTTTTCCAGTGTTATATAGTTCGCTTCTCCGGATTCTAAGAAAAAGCCATAAATGTCATCTGGATTCAAAATAATTGCAGGTAATTTAACTGCTTTAGTATATTCATAAAGAGCCTTATTGTAAGTTATATTTCTATTAAGAGTGTCTTTTATATCCATAAAATCCAAGGAGGAATAAAGCTCGCGGATCGTACTGATATCAAGAAACGCTGCTTCTTTTTTTGTAATACCATAGACGCAGGAAAATTGCTCTATATATAATAAAATCTGTGAAAGAGTTTTTGTAAAAACAAATTTCGACGATTCTCGGCCTTCTATGGACTCTTTTATGAATACCAATAATTTTTCAGTCGATATATTTATTTTATGTTTATTTAAAACATCTTGAATCTGCCGCTTTTGCTTGGAACTGAATTCGAAATGTTCATGAACCTGCGGACATTTATGCTGCTTGAGGTAATTGGAGAAATAATAATCGAAACCTTCATCGTATCTGGGAGAATTAATATCATAAGTTCCTGGACGTAAATGTCCCCAAATTTTTAAAAATTCTTCTTTATCGAGATTGCAAAGATCCTCTCCAAGCTGTTTAGAAACAGTATTTAACGAATTCATGTATAAATTATATTCAGATTGATCAATAATTTCCAAACTAACAAAAGATTGCAAAAATTGAACAGCGATAAATGCGGATCTAGCTATACCCGCGAACGGCAATGTGCCGTATCTTTTGCAATATTCAATCAGCCAGTAGATTTTATCTATAATGTATATATCTGAATCAACGATTTGACTATGCAGCTGTTCAAGTATTTTGATTTTTTCAAGATCAGCTTTGTAGTGGTCCGAGCTGTTGCAAACAACTTCGTTTGTTAATGTCAAAAGAGAAGATTTTATATTTTTTATTTCTTCGTCAGAAAAATTATGATTTTTTAATTCTGTTAATTCATTATCTAAATTTAGGTGATAACAAGAATATATGATTTTGAATTCTACTTTATCGTGATAATCGGGAATTTTGTATAATTTTTCTAAATAAAATTCTACAAGTTTTTCCGCAACATTTTTGTCCATACACTTTGGGATAAACGAATTGAAATCTACGCGAACATCAATAAATGGAACCCCAAGAAACGAGATTAACAACGGATGAGATCGTAAATTCAGATATCCGTAGTTATCACGTTGAAATGCCCAAATATTATCTGTTACTAATTCTTTATAGAGAGACAACGCTAACTTTTTAGGTCGTATTCCTATGATTTCCGCAGGATTCCAGTCAGGCATAACTCCAAAAATAGCTCTTTCTCCAAAAACATTTGGATTTCTTGACTGTAGTTTTGCGATTTTATGATTGATTTTCAAAAGTGCTAAATCAAGATTCAAGTCGGGAACTGTTCTGTTATTTAAACTTATAGGGCGTATTTGCAAAACATAAACATCATATGATTTATCAACTGCAAATTCGATATCTATGTATTTATTATCAAAAATATCTTCTAATTCTTGTATTACATGAATAATTTTATTTACGCGGAAGTCGCTGCACCGCGGTTCGGCGTTTTTGTAATGAATGTATGTTTTTATGTTGTTAGAGTTGCCGTTGGTTATAACATCAGTTTTTCCACTTTCATCATAATTAATTATATAATAAGGGGATAAAGTCGAAAGGTCGCAGCTAAATGCGACACCTGCCATTACTGCATTCTTCAACAGAGGCTGACAGAAAACTTCATTTTTACAATCTCTGCAATCATAAGATTTGAGAACCTGCTCAATCGCTTTTTCGATAAAGTCTTTATTGCTTATATCGATATTAAGAACGCTTTCAAATGCACCGGCTTTCGATGCACATAGTCCATCTTCATTTACAGCTGAAGATCTTACTACTATTTTATTACAAGTAAACGATTTTTGAATTTTAGAGACGATGCCTGATTTGTTTTTATAAAAATCTTCTTCAAAAAATCTGAAAACCGGCAAAGTTTTCGCTGATTGTATGTTATTGTGAAGCTTTTCTAACGTCTCAGCTTTAGATCCAAAATCAAGCTTCATACAAATAATCCTTTAGTTCAGTACCTATTTTATCCATGACTTTCTGATTTGGATAAGATTCCCATAACCCTATTCTTGCTTTAGAATATTCTATATCATATGTAGATCTATCTATTTTATTTTTATCAATTTCTATAAAATCACAAATTTTTTGTGTGGTTTTTTCGTGATTTAACACAAAATCTTCAAAACGGATGATTAATCTTTTTCCTTCGCAATTTGGATGTAATGCTTTATACATATTAATGTAATCATCGATCGTATCGTCTGTAAATGTTCCAAAATGTGTAATCCCATTAGTGCCAGCTAATCTTTTTTGCAGAGAACAATAAGTGTCTCTCGGATCTCGAGTGGAAAAAAGCTTATGAGTGATATTAACAAACTTTTCCTGTTCTCCGTGAAAACTATTCACCATAAAAATGGTATTTTTATCTGTTAAGATTGAGAAAATGTCGTTGATATATTTTTTAGATAACTCTAGAAACTGTTCTTCAATAATGTTGCGTTTTATACGACGAGATTTTAAAGGTATTCTCTCTGTCTTTTTAGCTATTGGAATGATTTTTCCATTTAAAATCCAAGTTATAGATTTAAATAAAAAATTGGCTATTTTATGCTTAATATTTGTATCTGGTAAACATTCAAACCAAGTTTTTACCTTTATATCTTTATAAACTTCTTCAGCAAAAGCCTTATTTCCTATAAACTCATAATCTATACATGCCTCACTAAGCTCACTTATGAAAGTGTTTGATAATTCCATAAAACGTTCGGGTATTCTTTTATCGTTAATGCCAAGGGACGCTGCAATTATATAAAATACATTGCTATAGTATTTAGTGTATGATTCAAATCTACTTAGCGCCGAGCTTCCAAAACATCCTGACGGATGATATAAAAGACAATATAATTCGTATAATCCACCGGAATCACGAATGAAATCAAATTCATTACCACCAAACGAAAGCCCTTCTTGAGACCCACGTAAATAATCCGCAATTGCTGGTGCGCCGGTTAATAGTGCGCCAGAGATAGTAACAATTCTCTTCATATTTATGACTTTTTTGCTGTCCAGCTACGCATTTTATAAGGGACATTAATGTACTCTAACGATGATATTTTATTTTCTATTTTTGTTAATATTTCATTAAATTTTTCCGCACCTGCCTGAGATTGAATGTCGTTAACTGATTTCCAAGCATTCAAGTAACGTTCTTTCGTCATTTTCTCTATATAAGCAGTTTCAATAAATTTTACATCTTTAAAGTGTCCTGTTGATACTAATATATCGTCCCAGTCTTTTGTGTGAGATGAGTTGCCTGAGGACACTCTTTGTATATTTGGCACTATTTCATATATGATATTTTCTATTTCGGTGTGCAATTCAGAGGATGCTATATCACGCGTGTTCCACATAATCGATAAATATCCTCTGTCTTTTAATATTCGGCTGAATTCAGGCAATGATTTGCTTGGATCCGTCCAATGAAAAGATGATGCCATTGTTACAAGATCAACACATTGGTCTGATAAATGCGTCTTTTCTCCGCTTCCTTCAAACCACTCAACACCGGAAAAATCTTTCGTATATTCTATGCCTTCTTTTCTCATTTCATTGTTTGGCTCTACTGCACAAATATGTTTACATCCCATATTTGCTAAAACTTTTGTGAGTTTGCCGGTGCCAGCACCAACATCAGCAATAGAGATATCTGATATTCTAAGACTGGTATATTCCATTATTTTTTCTATTAACCTCGTATCATACGCAGGTCTATTAATATAATTTTTTGCAAGCGAAGAAAAATCTCCTAGTTTCATAGTTTACTTACCATTTCATCTAATATGTTAAAAACAGTAGCAGTATCTTCTATTTTTTTTACGAATTCAATATGCGCTGGTTCATCATATTTAATGTCTTTGCCAATTACATTTTTGCTCTTTGTGAATAAGTTTTTTTGATTTCTTTCTAAAATAATCTCTTGTGAAATGTCTAAATATATGATTTGAGGTTTTTTGAAATGACCGTAAATATATCCATGAATCTCATTGTATAAGGATATTGTTGCACAAACTACAATTAACTCTTGGTTGCACAAATATTCGCATAGTTTTACAATACGAAATGCATTTTTTTTTCGATCCTCCAAATCATACCCAAGATCGTTATCACATATCTCTCTGATACTATCGCCGTCTATCAAGACGACATTACTGTGTTTTGTCCTTAATTTTTTCACTAAATAATCAGCTGCGGTACTTTTCCCAGAGCCAGCTAACCCAGTGATCCAAAATAATTTATTGTTCATAGTATTTGAATTTTTATTTAAACTATATCATAATACCTTGGAATTTATTGAAATATCTTATAGCAGTACAATGAATAACATAAAACAAAAAATATTCAATATTTTTTTAAAAATCAGAAAAACTCAGGATGATAAGTTAGATTATTACAAAGCAACTGAAATAATAGGAAAAAACTACATTTCTAAAGATACTTTAGAAAAAATTGCTGTTTTAATCTTTGATGTTGCAACACTTTATCGATTTAATGGAATTTTAAAACATCTCGAGAAAAATTCGTTTGATATAGTATATAATTACAAAGATCCAGCAGAAATAATTGAATTTTCTAAACATTGTGGATACTCATATAGAAGTATGTCGTCGGTTCTGAAATCAAGAAATATATATAATCTTACATTATCACATAATATGTGGTTTGCATGGAGTTTGGATAATGAATTTTTGCCAAATTTATTGGGAAAACATCATATAAGACTAATATATTCTTTAGGTGCATCTAACGAAGTATTATCTTCTAATCACAACTATATTTATGATACAATATTGTGCTATGGCCCTTATCAAAAAGAGATTTTAGAGCGAAATTCTGCTGCAAGTATTATAGAAGTAGGGAATCCTAGGTTGGATACATATTTCAATAACTCTATAAATATAATTGAAACCAAAAAACACTATAACTTAAATGATGAAAAAAAAACCATTGTTTGGATGCCTACGGTTCTACCAAGTTCAATAAAAGATTTTATAAATATAGTAGAAATACTATCTGATGAATATAATTTATTGGTTAATATTCATCCCTTGATCGATAGAGAAGATTTGGAAGTATTAAGCAATTCCAAAATAAAAAACAATGTAATAAAAACTAATAATAATATTGATTTGTTTGCAATAGCTGATTTTATTGTTTGCGATTATGGTGGCGCGGCTTTTAGCGCGATTTATTTAAATAAAAACATTCTACTTTTCGATTTGCCGAATGCGGAATGTGTTGATATTTTAGGAAAAGACAGCGCTGAATTTTATATAAGAAAGTATATTCCAGGTTTCAATAATACTAAAGCAATTGAAATCATGAACTCTTTTAAAAATAAAAAATACTGGGAAGAGCAGGAGAAAATTCGTGAGCAATTATTTGACATCTTTTTTGCTGACTATAGAGGATTTTCTTCATATTATGCAGCTAAAACAATAAAAAAAATAATGAAATGCAATATAGATTAATCAATTTTTCACCTATTGGAGATGATAGAGGATCGCTAGTTTCTCTTGAAAGTCTCAGAAACATCCCTTTTGAAATTAAGAGGGTATACTACATATATGATACACACCCTAATCAAGAAAGAGGAAAACACGCACATAAAAAATTGGAACAGGCAATTATTTGTCTCCACGGGAGTTGTACAATCATTTTGGATGACGGTAAAAAACGAGAATCTATTGCAATGAATCGTCCAGATGTTGGGCTTTATGTCGGAAAAAATATATGGAGAGAAATGAGAGATTTTTCTAAGGGATGCGTTCTCATGATTTTAGCCAATAAGTATTATGATGAAAAAGAATATATTAGAGATTATGACGAATTTTTGAAAATTATCCAATAATTACAAAAAAACTTGTGTATGTCGTTAATTTGTCATATTATAACAAATAAATAGTCAATATAAGGAGTGACAATGGAAAAGGTGTTTTTACTATCGATGTGTGCTTTTTGTTTTGTTGTTAAAAGTATGGAAACAGAAGATCTTAAGTTAGGTGCGGGAAAGACCAGATTAACTTCCATTGAAACTGCGTATGATCAAGATTTTGCTAAAGAGAAAAGAACAATAGATGAAAAAAAATCTTCTTCAGGAGCTATTTTATCAGCGATAACTCCGAAAATAATTCCTTTTGGGGCTCCATGGCTGGATAGTGACCCATCAACAAAACATATTGGCGGCTTTGATTTCCCTAAAGCTCATATTTACGATGGAGCAGATGCAAGTTCGATATTTGTACGCAAAGTAGATTGGGGAGGGTTTTTAAATTATTTTTTTCCTAACGCAGGCTTTCAAGGAGTGTATAATCTATTATCTGGAGCATTTGGAAATGCTCAAGGAGGAAATGCTACATTTGGAGATGTCGGCGGATATGTTCCAGGAGTTTGGGAATTCTTTTTTTCAATACACCAAAAAATCGCTAAATCAGGTCTTCTTTTTAGGCCGCAATGGGGATTTTATAATCTATGGAGGGATGCAAAGAAAACAAAAGAGGTTAGGATATCAAATGCTCCGGATTGCTATATGAGAATCTATTATCGTCAAGCTGATAGGTCTTTAAATTTTACTGGAGCGAAATACGTTGGTATACCAGTTTCATTTCACAATGCTGCCGGCGATTTGTCCACTATGTATGTATCTGGTCCTACTCATGAGTTACCGGCGGTGGTTCAAGCAAGTGATTCTTTTGTAATTGTTCACAGAACCATTTATCGATTTGGAGGGCCTGATCCTAACAATAACAAGGTTATTTATGGTGTTTTAGTGCAATATTCTGAAGCTGATTTAGCAGAATTTAATAGACTTTGTGATGAAAAAAAACATTTGTTTGAAATTTTAAAGGAAGCGCCATTGATAAAAGATTCAACTCATTTGTTAACAATATTAGGTGTTATCCTTTAGCTATAGACTTATAAAGGGTTGTTTATTATATTCATAAATAATTAATTGGTGTACAATGACAGATTTGGTAATTGTTGGTTTCGGAGAAACGGCCTATCTAGCCTATGAGTATTTTACCTATGATAGTGATTTTAAGGTAGTTGCATTCGCTGCTAGCCGTGAATATATAGATTACAATACATTTTGTGATTTACCTTTAATTGCTTTAGAAGATGTACACAAATTATATCCTCCAGAAAACCATTCAGCATTTGTTGCTATGTCTAGCGGAAAATTGAATAGAGATAGGATAAAATTTTACTATCATATGAAAAATTATGGTTATAAAATGGCTTCCTATGTAAGTTCCAAAGCTTTTATTTGGAAAAATGTAGAAATTGGAGACAATTGTTTTATACTTGAAAATAATACGTTGCAGCCCTTTGTAAAAATAGGAAACAATGTTATTTTATGGAGCGGAAATCATATAGGACACAGAAGCATTATAGGTGATAATTGTTTTATAAGTTCTCATGTTGTGGTTTCTGGGTTTTGTGAAATAAAGGAAAACAGTTTTGTGGGCGTAAATTCTTCAATTGCTGATAATATTATTATAGAAAAAGATAATTTTGTTGCATTGGGAAGCGTAATAAATAAAAATACAGAAGAAAATAAAGTATACAGAGGTAATCCTGCTGTTGCTGCGAATGTGAGCGCAAAAAGATTTTGTGGAGTAGATGAATAATGAGATGGGAAAAGAAGGGGCTTATTTATTGTCCTGCAGGTGAGGATGGTTGGAGAAATAATTCATTTTTGACGCCTACTCCTTTTTTGTTAAATGATGATGTTATTAGAGTTTATGGATCTTTTAGAGACAAAGATGGCGTTGGTAGAATAGGATATGTCGATGTAAAAGCCAATAATCCAGCGAAAGTTATATCTATAAGTGAGTTTCCTGTTTTAGATATAGGAGACCCAGGTATGTTTGATGACAATGGGATCATTTTGGGAGATATATTAAATGTAGATAATGAAATTTATATATACTATATAGGATTTCAATTGGTAAAAAAAGCTAAATTCTTGGCTTTTACTGGTTTGGCAATTAGTGGAGATGGTGGCAATACTTTTCATAGATATAGTAAGAGTCCAATTTTAGACAGAACAGAAAACGCATTATTTTTCAGAGCAATTCACAGCGTCATGAAAGAAAATAATAAGTTTAAAATTTGGTATGCGGTAGGAAGTAAGTGGCAATGGATAGATGGTGTTCCGTATCCTAGTTATGATGTTAGATATATGGAATCGGATGATGGGATAAACTTTAATGATAAAATAGGAATACATTGCTTGACGTTTTCAGACAATGAATATAGATTGGGGCGTCCAAGAGTTAGAAAAATTGATAATGAATATGAAATGATGTTTACGTTTGATACTTTGCAAAAAGAATATAGGATTGGAAAAGCCATATCCAAAGATGGGGTTAGTTGGAAAAGGGATAATAAATTCGAGCCAATTCCTTTGTCTGTATCAGGATGGGACTCTGAGATGGCTTGTTATCCAGCAACAATCGCGGCTCATCAAACAACATATGCATTCTATAATGGGAATGGAATGGGAAAAACAGGTTTTGGTTATGCTGAGTTAATAGAGGAATGATTATTATGTGTAAATCTGAAGAAAAACAAAAAGTAATGCAGTGTCAGTCAACAAAATATATAAAAGAAAATCGAGGGTTATTAATAAATTTATATAAGACTACGCCAGTTCCATTAGAAGAATTAATGGTAAATTTACACATGTACACTAGAAGTTCTGTTTTAGCAAAAATTTTGTATGTCAATGAATTGTATGAGCTAATTATAAAAACGCCGGGAGTTATAATGGAATTTGGGGTTTGGTGGGGCGCCAATATGGTAACATTTGAGAACCTTCGAGCAATTTATGAACCATATAATTATACTAGAAAAATTATAGGATTCGATACATTTGACGGATATAAAGGTATAGCAAATCAAGATAGTAACAGCGAACTAATAGTTGAAAGTAATTATGGTGTAACTAGAAATTATGCACAATATTTAGCGAACCTTATGGAGTATCATAGAGCTGAAAATTCTATGCCTAATAAAAAAAAATATGAAATAATGGAAGGTGATGCAACTAAAACTATTGAAAAATATCTGAAATCGCATCCTGAAACTATTATTGCACTGGCCTATTTTGATATGCAGCTTTATACTCCAACAAAAAAATGTTTAGAAGCTATATTGCCTCATTTGACAAAAGGGTCCGTTATCGCGATGGATGAATTAAATAATGAGGATTTTCCAGGTGAAACTATTGCATTCAAAGAGATAATAGGAACGAACGCTTATAAGCTGATACGTTCTCGTTATTTACCTGATAGAAGTTATATTATAATAGATTAAATGCACATTTTACAGTATGAAGCAAAATTATCAAATGATTGGGATTATTTTATAAAATCCTCTAAGAATGGTACATTTATGCTAAATCGTAATTATATGGATTATCATTCTGATCGTTTTACCGATAATTCTCTTATGTTTTATGATGATGATAAGCTAGCAGCTATTATACCTGCGTCTTTACATGGAAACGAACTTATATCTCATGGCGGTCTTACTTACGGTGGCATTATCACTGACAAAAAAATGACAGTACAAAAGATGTTGGCAGTTTTTTCTTCATTAAAAAAATATCTCAAAGAAAATAATATATCAAAATTAATTTATAAACGTGTACCAAGTATATATTACACATATCCATCAGATGAAGATTTATATGCCTTGTTTATAAATGACGCAAAATTGATAAGGCGTGACATATCAACGACTATCGCACTGCATAATAAAATAGCTTTCTCAAAAGGGAAAAAGTGGGGTGTAAGCAAAGCAAAGCAAGCGAATGTGGAGGTTAAGAAATTTCAAGATTTCGGACTTTTCTTTAGATATGAAAATTTAATTCTTAAACAAAAATATAAAACCTCAGCCACTCATAGTGTTCAAGAAATGTCTTTTTTAGCTTCATTATTTCCAAATAATATTGAGATGTTTGGAGGATTTATTAATAATGAATTCTTATCAGGGGTTATAGTTTACAAAACAGAAACAGTTATACATGCGCAATATATTGTAACTACAGAGAAGGGGCGGGAATTGTTGGCTTTTGAATTGATTATGGATTATATGGTTAATAGCAATTATTGTAGCAATGCAAAATATTTCGATTTTGGAATTTCTACTGAACAAAACGGTCGATATTTAAATGAAGGTCTGATACGGCAAAAAGAAATGTTCGGAGGAAGAGCAACTACTTATGATTTTTATGAATTGAGCGCGTAAAATAATGGCAAAAATTTTAGTTTGTGTTTCGAATAGCATATATGTAGATGATAAATATAGAATCGCTTGCTTTTATGAGCAGTTTTTGAATTCCTTAAAAGATAGTGGTAATGATCTGCTTGTTTTTATACCTAATGTATTTAATGAAAATCCTTTTTGTTCTGAAAATGAACTCAAAAACAATAATTTTTCAAAACAGTTGAACAAAGAAATTTCGGAGTTTAATCCTGACCTTGTAATCACATTCAATTATGCGACATATAATAAGCTTTTAGATTGTATATCATGTCCTATTATTATTTGGGATGCAGATCTTTATCCTCTATGGAATCAGGTGGACTTTATTAAAAAAAATGTTGATAAATTTACGTTTTTCTGCTTTTCCCGTTTTGGCATAAAATACGCCAGTGATTTTTTTAACATAAAAAAGAGTAAAATATTTCACATGGCAAGCGCAACTAATTTAAGATCTTTCAAGGTGAAAAAAGATGTAAATATTTCTTTTATAGGAACTTATTTTGGTTTGAATTACATAATTTCTGAATATATAAAAGCTTGCTCGGGAAGCAAAGTACTTTTTGAAATTATGAATTTAATAAGAAACAATCCCTTTATATCGCAAAAAGAAATTTTTAAGACCATAAAATCAAAAAAATCTGATAAAGTATCAAAATTTAAAGAAATTGATGAAAAATTCTATAGCGGATTTTTTTCTAGCGAAAATAGAATTAATACCTTAAATAATATATGCGATTTAGGTTTAAGTCTTTACGGAGACGAAGGATGGTTAAATATCGTTGATATATTGCCATCTTTAGGAGCATGTTTTGCTAAAGAAAAAATATATTCTGCTAAAGGGAATGAAGATCTTTATAATAGATCGAAAATTTGTATAAATATAAATCATTCTCAATCAATTAACGGAATGCCTTGGCGAATATGCGATATCATGGCGACTTCTGGTTGCTTAATCTCATCTTATGCTCCTTTTATTGGTGAATTGTTTAAAAAATATGTAAAAATTCCTATGTATAATAATCATTATGAAGCACGTGAGTTGTGTATAAAGCTTTTAAAAGATGATGTTTGGAGAAAAGAAATTGTTGAAGGATCTAATTTAGCTATAAAAACAGAACATCGCTGGGATCACCGCTTTAAGCAGATGCAGGAAATACTAGGTATACAATTAATCAACCATGACAAAAAAGGAAATTTAAAAATATTAGAACCGAAAAAATCATTGTTAAAAAAATTAACACGTCGGACATTTTATATTGCAATAGATAAAGTGAAAATCTCGAAAAGCATAACAAACAAATCTATTGAAGAAAAAAAACCTAAAAACAAAGATTGTTTTCATTTTCGCACCAAAATTTGGCCAAAAAGACGTTTGGATATAAAAATAAAAAGAATAAAACCTAATGAATGATTTGATTACCAATGAGATAAAGCCTTTGACTTTTTTTAGGTTTATTACTGCTTTTTTTGTATTTATATTTCATGTCAAAATTCATCTTGGATTAGAAATCGGAATAAATTTAATTGATAGATTTATACTCCAAGGCGCGATTTTTATGAGCGCTTTCTTCGTGTTATCAGGATTTATTTTGTTTTTCGTTTATTATAAAAAAGATTTCTCAATAGAAAAGAATAGAAACGAATATTATATCAGAAGAATAGCAAAAATATATCCTTCGTATGTATTTACGGCTATTCTAGCATATTTTTTTATGAATAACGTAAGTTTTATTCAGGGGTTAGTTGTATTCCCTATGACAATCTTGTGTTTGCAGAGTTTATTCTATTCTACTTTTCCATATTTATTAAATGGAGGATTGTGGTCGCTATCTGTTGAATTTATATTTTATTGTTTATTTCCGTTTATTAAACAGGTGTTTCTAAAAGCAACAAAGTATCTCAAAATAATCATATTGTTTTCATATTTAGGAACTATATATCCTAGTATTGTTCAAAGTTATTTCGGAGGTACAGACGATATATATGTTAATCCGCTATTCAGAATTCCTGAGTTTATATTTGGAGTATGCGTTTCCTATATATACATAAATCGTAGAGTAGAAAAAAGCAATGTTAAACAGATCGTTTTTTTATTTATTTTATTAATAGTTACTATAGGTATTTTGAGCAAAAATCACTTCTTAAATCATGTAAGTTTTTCAAATAATTATTGTTATTACAATTTCATAACTATTCCATTGACTGGAACGTTAATATATTTGTTTGCAACTAATAATAATAACTTTCTTTTAAAAATAACTAATAATTTCATCAGTAACTATCTTGGAAAAATAAGTTATGCTTTTTATCTAACACAATTTATTGCTATTGGAGTTTTAGGAAAGGGATATTTTTTAAATAAAGGTTTTATATCGTTTCTTGCGCCGTTCATTATAAATATAATTTTTGCTAGCTTAATGTATGAATTTATAGAAAAAAAATGCAGAATAAAAATTCTTAAAAAATTTATAAGGGAATAAAATAATGATTCCATTTTTAGACTTGCATAAAGTCAACGAAAGATTTCGTGATGAAATAAACCTTGCAATTAAACGCGTAATTGAAAGCGGTTGGTACCTACTGGGAGAAGAAAATGAAAGCTTTTGCAAAAGCTTTTCTGAATATTGTGGTACTAAGTATGCAATCGGCGTCGCAAATGGTATGGACGCATTAAATCTAATTATAAAAGGATATGGACTTGCGGAAGGTGACGAAATTATTGTTCCTACGAATACATATATTGCTAGTATTTTAGCTATTTCAGAAAATGGATGTATTCCTGTTTTAGTAGAACCGGATATTAATACATATAATATAAATCTTGATTTGATAGAAGAAAAGATTACTAAAAAAACTAAAGCAATCATGGTTGTTCATCTTTATGGTCAATGCGTTCAAATGGGAAAAATTTGGAACTTAGCACAAAAATATCATTTAAAGGTCATAGAAGATGCTGCTCAAGCCCATGGTGCAGAATATATTGGAAAAAAAACAGGAAACTTGGGGGATGCAGCAGGATTTTCGTTTTACCCAGGAAAGAATTTAGGTTGTTTGGGAGATGGTGGAGCTATTACAACTAATGATGATGTGTTGGCTAAAAAAATAAAGGCATTATGTAATTATGGGTCTTTTTTAAAATATGAATATTTATATAGGGGGCTTAATTCACGCCTTGATGAAATTCAAGCAGCTATATTAGAGGTAAAGCTGAAACATTTAGATGCTGACAATCTACGGCGCAGAGAAATCTCAAAATATTATCGTGAAAATATTAATAATAAAAAAATTATTCTTCCCCAAGTTAAGGATGAAAACATGCATGTTTGGCATGTTTTTGTTTTAAGGGTTTCTGAGAGGGATAAATTCTGTAATTATCTTATGAAAAATGATATACAAACAGTAATTCACTATCCTCGACCTCCTCACAAACAACAGGCATATAACGAGTGGAATCATCTTAATTTTCCAATAACAGAAAAGATACATGACGAAGTTATAAGTATTCCGATTTCTCCAGTAATGACAAATGACGAAGTTGAAACAGTTGTTGAGGTAATAAATGCATACTGATAATGAGCTTATATCAGTTATTATTCCAACATATAATCATGAGCGATATGTGCAGGAAACAATAAGATCTATCATTAATCAGACCTATAAAAATTTAGAATTAATAATAATAGATGATGGATCGTCAGATAATACTTGGGAAAAAATTAACGAACTAAAAAAAGAATGCGAAAAAAGATTCGTGCGGATTGTTTTTACGAAGCAAACAAATCAAGGCACTAGCGTTACTCTAAAAAAATTAATAGCTGAAGCTGATGGAGCTTATATATTGTCAATAGCCTCGGATGATAGATTGTATCCGGATATCGTTGCAATTGAGCACAATTTTCTGGTAAATCATCCTGAATATGTACTTGTTATCGGGAATAATGATATAATAAACGAACATTCAGAGCGTGTTGGATGGGATACACATCGCAATTCTGTAGGGCTTGATAGTACAAACTGTAAGTATAAGACTTTTTATGATTGGTTAAGTCAATGCAGGCAGGATGTGGATTTCTTTTCAAATAATTTTGGTGCGTATAACAGCTTTAAAAAAGGAAATTATATGCCTAATGGATGGATGATAAGAAGTAGTGTCATAAAAGGAATAGATTTGTCGAAAAAAACACCGCTGGAAGACCTATATTTACACTTATGGTTATCAAAAAAAGGAAAATATCATTATATTGACCAGATTTTATGTTCTTATAGATGGCATGGCAACAATACTATATTAAATAAAAAAGTCGCTCGACAGGTAACAAGAAAAACCTTAAGATATGAATTGTGCAGACATGGTTCTTTATATGAACGTATATTTTATGCATTAAAAGACATATGGCATAATCGAATAACTAGAAAATGAGTGAATTTATAACAACTGAATTTAGAGATTTATATATCATAGAACCAAATGTTTTCGAGGATAGCCGAGGGTATTTTTTTGAAAGCTATAACAAAGCAGAGTTTGAAAAGAATGGATTGTACTATAATTTTATCCAAGATAATCAATCGTTATCAGTCTATGGCACACTTCGGGGACTGCATTTTCAAAAAGGTGAGTACGCACAATCAAAGCTAGTATATGTTACACAAGGATGTGTTCTCGATGTTTCTATTGATTTACGTATTGGCTCTCTTACTTATGGCCAGCACGTTGCTGTTGAATTATCTGAAAGCAATAAGAGGCGTCTTTTAATACCAAGAGGTTTTGCTCATGGATTTGTTGTTTTATCAGAAACAGCTATATTCCATTATAAATGCGATAATGAATGGAAGAAAGGGACAGAATCAGGTATTCGCTTTGATGATCCAGGTTTAAATATCGATTGGAAAATAGATTTATCAAAAATAATTATCTCAGAAAAAGATAAAAATCTGCCTTATTTTAAGGATATTAATTTATGATTTTAGTAACTGGATCAAGTGGCCAATTAGGTTCTGAATTAAAAGAACAGCTTGAAGAAGATTCGTTATTTTTATCAAGAAATGAGTTGGATATTACAGATATGAATTTCGTTTGTTCTTTTATAAAAGAACATCATATCGATTTCATTATTAACTGCGCTGCTTATACTATGGTCGATAAAGCAGAAGAAGAACGAAGCAAAGCGCATATGATAAATGTTATAGGAACTCAAAACTTAGCACAAACAGGAATACCAATTATCCATTTTTCTACGGATTATGTGTTTGATGGAAAAAAAAATAATCCATACGTTGAAACAGACAAAACTAACCCAATAAATTTATATGGAAAAACTAAGCTTGAATCCGAAAGAATCGTTTTCGAGAACGCAGAAACAGCAATCATTATACGTACGTCATGGCTTTATTCTAAAAAATATGGAAATAATTTTTTTAAAACAATGCTGAAGTTGGGAAGTGAAAAAGAATACATAAATGTAGTAGCTGATCAAATAGGCTCGCCGACAAATGCAGCAGATTTAGCATCTGTAATTGTTGATGTAATACCAAAGATTTCTTCTGGTATGAAGGAAATATATCATTTTTCAAGTGATGGATTGTGCTCTTGGTATGAATTTGCTAAAGAAATTATGAATCTTGCTGGGCTGAAATGCTGTATAGCTCCGATAGAAAGTAAAGACTACAATTGTGCAGCAAAACGACCAATGTACTCTGTTTTGGATAAAAATAAAATAAAAAGAGACTTCAAACTTCAAATATCTAATTGGATTGATTCACTTATTCGGTAACTCTCTTTCATAATGTAATAGAGGGCATTCCTGTAATTTTGGATATGTGCTTAAATACTCATATGTATTAAATATTTTAGATGGATTATATCCTTTTTTCCAGCCATATCTTAGATAGTGAATCTCTGGAGAATATTTTGATTTTTTGATCTCGGGATATTGGTTTAGATACCACTCTCTATCGAAAAATCTTGATTTTTTTATGATCAAAACCTTTTTATTTTGCTTGCTATAAACAGGTATTTTACAAATTTTTATTATTCTTCGTTCGTTATTTGTTATTTTTTGTGTAAAAAGAAAAAATCGTAATTTAAATAATATCTCCTGTAAAAACCATTTAAGATTCCAATCGAATCCTTTAATCTTGTATCCCTGAGCAAGAACAGCGGCTCCAAATATCCGCTCTAAAATATGAGCTAATGTGCCATCTTTTACATTTTTACTTTCTTCAAAATCATCAAAAGTATATTGTGATTCTTGTATGGATTTTAGTAGCTTAGATCTTACCATGAACATATTACCCGCAACAAATTTTATAGCTTTTGGAATAGATATTCCTATTCTTTTCACCTCTCTTGGAATACCATGTAGCACTTCGTCTTCAAATTTCTTTTCTTCAACTATTAAAGAAGCCGCGCCAATCATTCCCAAATTTTTATCATTCTCAAATGCTAACAAGTTTCTATTTATGGAGTCTTTTTTCAGTAAGGCGTCCAACATAGTCTCACTCCAAATATGTCCATTACTCATCGAATAACAAAGATCTTTACATTCTGATTTTTTAGAGTTTTTTGTATGAATTTTTATTATATAATCATAATCATTCAAGTTTATTTTATTAAGCACATATAAAAATGGAGCAACATCATGCCCTTTATTGGGAACTACGTAGATATTCGTTTTAATGGAAGATTCTTTTAATTTTTTAGTAATTGATTCATCATTTATAGTTATAAAGAGGTCTGGAATAACCTTACTATTGTGCCAAATATTACTAACATAAAAAAGCATTTTATCGATTTGATCTTCATAAAAAATATGCAAATGAACAGCAATTTTTCTTCGCATAATTAATTGGAAATTTTTTTTTAATAGATAAGGATAATTTGTATTAGCTATGCATAAGTTAATATGTTGCACAAGTTTGTTTCGTTTGCATATGAATTTTTTTAATAAAAAACCATTTAATATACTAGATTCGATGAAAAAAGTTGGATCATATTTCATTCCTATCTCGGAAAAAGCTTTTGGAACGATTCTATTTTGCATAAGCAATTTTGTTAGGCCGAGTTCATAATTTATTATAACATCGTTTTTATGGTTTTCTTCCTTGACAGAATTAATGAATTCCTCAAAATAATTGCTCATAAAGACCTTTTTGGTCAAGACAAAAAAATATGATTGAATATGCGGAAAATATATACTGTAATATTTTTTATTTTTATAGTGTTTCATTCCATATAAATTTTTTGTCATTCCAAAAAAATCACAACCTTGAGGTATTTTTTCAAAAAAATCTGAAAATGATTTAAAGGGACCAATGCAACTGTCATTACAAAAAACAACTTGCTCTTTCAAAAGTCCTTTTTCTTTTGCATAATTAAATCCGATTTTATATGAGCCGAAATCATATTCTCTATGACTTTTGAAGGAGCAAAAACATACTAAATCTTTTATTTTTTGCAGTTCTTCTTCATGAATAGAATTGTCTGCTATAAATATGATTGCGTCCACAGTTTCCCTTAATTTAGACAAATAATATATTACATATTCTTCAATAATGCATTTATCGCTATGTGTCGCAAATATAGCTATCCTCTGATATTTATAATCAATATTACCAGAAAACTCATATTCGTATGTTATTGGTTGTTTAAGTAAGTTCATTGTTATTTTTAATTAATAAATATTTAGTAAAAAAAAGTTGTTGCAGTTAATATACTATATAAAGGTATCTCAGAAAATTATTAACAAAAGAAACGCATGTTGTTACTTTCTTCTTTTTACTATTTTTCCAACATAATATAACATAATTATCGATAAATCTCATTATATAGGAGTTGAATTTCATTTATAGTTATTATTTAAAATGTATAGTTTAGATTAGTTTATAAAATTCGGAAGTTATTAGGGATTATAATAAGGAAAGATTTTTTGAAATCGGGTTTTTTATAACTAATTATATAATATTTTTGGTGTATTGAAGAAATATATTCCAAAGTGGCGGTATTTATTGGAGTATTTGAGAAAAATGGATTTATATTATTTGATTGTTTTATGAAAAGAAAGAATACTCAGGAATATCAATAAAAAATCAATGTTGGTTGAAAATGGAAGCCAATTTCGAAAAAGACAATTGACCTTGTTCAAGAATGACAATATAGTATGGTATCCGATGAGGCTGGGTGGCAGAGTGGTTATGCAGAGGACTGCAAATCCTTGTACGTCGGTTCGATTCCGGTCCTAGCCTCCAATTTACATTTGCATTCATTCTAATATCAGACTAATCTTTTAATAAATTTAAGTATAAAAGCAGGCATTATGTTATTTTCGAATTTTTTTGCTCCAACTTCGAAAGAGATTCCATCTGACGCGAAGATTATATCTCATATTTTGATGCTGCGATCTGGGATGATTACTCAGACAGCGTCGGGAATATATTGCTGGCTTCCGCTTGCTGTGCGCGTAATGGAAAAAATCTCGAAAATCATATGCGAAGAACAAGATAGAATTGATGCTCAAAAAGTATATTTTACAACGATTCAACCGGCTGATTTATGGGTTGAAAGTGGTCGATATGAAGCATATGGAAAAGAAATGCTGCGAATTAAAGACCGTAAAGATGGAGACTTTTTATACAGTCCTACTAACGAAGAACAAGCGACGGATGTTTTCAGAAAATATGTAAAAAGTTATCGTGGATTGCCGGTAATTTTGTATCAAATTCATTGGAAATTCAGAGATGAAATTCGTCCGCGATTCGGTGTAATGCGTGGGCGAGAATTTTTGATGAAGGATGGATATTCGTTCGATCTTAATTTCGAGGGTGCGAAAAACACATACAATAAAATATTTAAAGCATATATTAAGACCTTTAGAAGAATGGGAGTAACTCCTGTTCCTGTTCAAGCGGATTCCGGAGCGATTGGTGGAAATATGAATCATGAATTTCAAATTCTTGCTGATACTGGAGAAAGCACTCTTTATTATGATAAAAAATTGATGACAGCATCTGATGAAGAGTTGATGACTTTTTTTGCAGTTACAGATGAAAAATATGATCCAAAAACATCACCAATTCCGGAAGAAGAGTTAATGACTTCAAAAGGTATAGAAGTAGGTCATATTTTTTATTTTGGAACAAAATATTCTAAATCTATGAATACATTTGTTTTGGATGAAAATGGAGAAAAAGTTTATCCAGAAATGGGATCTTATGGAATAGGGGTTTCCAGACTAGTTGCCGCGATAATTGAGGCATCACACGATGATCGTGGAATTATTTGGCCGGAGCCTGTTGCGCCGTTCGATGTAACAATTTTAAATCTTCACACAAAACATGAAAAATGTTGTGACGCATCTCAAAAAATTTATGATGCTTTAAGTTCAACAAAAGAGGTTTTATATGATGATCGAAGTATTTCTGTTGGAGAAAAATTTGCCGACGCAGATTTGATAGGAATTCCATGGCAAATAATTGTTGGGCAGAAAAAAATTGATAATCAAATTATAGAACTCAAAAACAGAAAAACAGGTCATACCGAAGAATTATCCATTGAAGAAGTTATTGGGAGATTTTCTTAGAAGTGTTTGGTACGGAATTACTAATTGCTTGGAGATATATAAAGTCAAAAAGAAAAGAAAAATTTATTTCGGCTATAGGTGCATTTTCTCTTATTGGTATTGCATTAGGCGTTGCGACTTTAATTATTGTTACATCGGTCATGAACGGATTTCGCAAAGAGTTTACAGATCGTGTTATAGGATTTAACGGGCATATTACGTTGAATATCGTTGATAAAGTGACCGATTACGATGCAGCGACAAAGTATATCCGATCTATTCCGGAAGTTAAGTCCGCTATCCCAATTATTGAACGGCATGCTTTGATATCGAATTCAAGAACAGTTCGAGGAACACTTTGTCACGGTATTTCTTACAAAGGTCTTTTACAGAAAGAGCTAATAGCGAAAAATATTATCCACGGAGATATAAAAAATTTTTCCGATAAAGAATCGATTATTATTGGCGAATCGCTTGCGTTTCGTTCGAATTTGCATATTGGAGACGATGTAATAATAATAGTACCGGAAATGGATGAAACGGGACTTGGATTTGTTCCGAGAAAGAAAACATTCAGGCTTGTCGCGACGTTCAAATCTGGGATGCATGAATACGATGTTTCTGTGTCATTTATACCGCTGGAGATCTCTCAAAAACTTTTTAAAATGAAAAATACTATTTCGGCCATTTCTGTTTTTCTAAATGACTCGATGAATATTGCGAAAATTCAACAAGATATCGAAAAAAGAATTCCTAGAGGGTTTAGAATTACCGATTGGCAGAAAAATAACAGCTCATTCATGAAAGCAGTCGAAATAGAACGTAATGTTATGTTTTTAATTTTGACGTTAATTACTCTAGTCGCCAGCTTTAACATAATTTCCTGCATGATAATGCTAGTAAAGGATAAAGAAAAAGACATCGCTATTCTAAAAACTATAGGATTATCATCCTCTTCTATAACAAAAATATTTTTTATGGCGGGTGCGTTTATTGGTATTGTTGGCACTACTTTGGGTGCAATTTTAGGATTGCTGTTTTCAATTAATATCAAAAAAATTCAAGGGATAGTGGAGGCGATTTTAAATACACAGGTATTTTCTCCAGAAGTATATTTTCTAACGCATTTGCCATCGCTATTAAGACCGATAGATGTAATTATAACAATTGTTGTTTCATTGCTATTATCGTGTTTATCGACATTATATCCAGCAAGAAAAGCAAGCAAATTGAATCCAATTGAGATATTGAGATATGCATAATATTATTTCTCTTAAAAATATCAGCAAGCAATACGATAAACATGACGCATTTGTTTTGAAGGATGCATCGTTGTCTGTAAATAAAGCGGAATTTGTTGCGCTTGTCGGTCCTTCAGGATCGGGGAAATCTACGCTTTTGCATATTACGGGGTTGTTGGATACTCCAACTCATGGAAAAATCATTATTGAAAACCAACATATTAATAAATATTCTGATGATGAAAAAACAAAAATAAGGTTGTCCAAAATCGGTTTTGTTTATCAATATCATCATTTATTGCAGGAATTTTCCGCTGTCGAAAATGTGATGTTGCCGCAACTGATAGCTGGGATTCCCAAAAAAATCGCATATAAAAAATCCTGTGAATTATTAAATGATCTTGGGCTTGAGACGAAAATCAAATCTATGCCATCTGAGTTATCTGGTGGACAACGGCAACGTGTTGCGATCGCACGAGCTGTCGCGAACGATCCGGTCATTTTGCTGGCGGACGAACCAACGGGAAATTTAGATTATGAAACGGCAATGTCGGTATTCGAGGATTTATTAAAGATGATGCAGCAAAAAAAAATGTCAGCGATTGTTGCGACACATAACAGTGATCTTGCCGCAAAAATGAGTCGTACATATAACATTTCAGATGGATATCTTTTTGAAAAATAATATATTGCATCTTGTAATGTATAATTATTGATATTTAATAGTTAATATACTTAATTGATATTTTTGTCTAATTTTATATTGGTTAAAAAATGAAATTTATTCATCTTCGTTTACATTCTGCATATTCTTTATCAGAAGGAGCAATTAAGGCTGATAAACTGGTATCATTATGTAAACAGCACGAAATGCCTGCCGTTGCGATTACAGATACTAATAATTTGTTCGGCGCGTTGGAATTTTCCGAGATTCTTGCAGAAAATGGAATTCAACATATTATCGGCTGCCAATTAAATATCAAGCACCTGAAAAAAGTCGATAGCCCGACCAGTGTATTGTTATATGCCAAAAATGAATCTGGATATCAAAATTTAATTCATTTAGTCTCATCATCGTACTTAAATTCCGTATCAGATGACGGTCCAATGGCTTCATTAGATGAATTGGTGAAGTATTCTGGAGATCTTATTCTAGCGACAGGTGGAGTTTACGGATCACTTGGAGCCCTCATTTTAGAGGATGATATTGCAGGTGCTAAAGAATATATAAATTTTTTAAAAAATAGTTTTGGCGATCGTTTATATATCGAATTATCAAGACATAATAACGAAAAAGAAAATAAGATCGAAGAAAAAGCGATTTCTATTGCATACGATTTTCATATTCCGCTCGTTGCTACCAACAATGTATGTTTTTCAAAGCAAGATGATTTTGACGCGCATGATGTGTTAATTTGTATTGCGCAAGGAAGAACCATTTATGATTCTGATAGGCAAATATCATCGCCCGAATTTTATTTTAAATCTTCTAAAGAAATGGAGTCTTTATTTGTTGATATTCCTGAGGCGATTTCCAATACAATAAATATCGCGCAAAGATGCAGTTTTTGCTTGCACAAGAAAAAACCTCTTATGCCGCAATATAAAACGGCGGAAGGAAAAACGCAGGATGATGAATTGCGTGATATCTCAGTTTCGGGACTCGAGAAACGAATTGAAAAATTTACTGAAAGAATAGATATAGATGAAATCCGAAAAACCTATTTTGAGCGTCTTGAATATGAATTAAATATGATTAAACGCATGGGGTTCAGTGGATATTTTTTGATCATTGCAGATTATGTTCGATGGGCGAAATCTCAAAATATTCCTGTTGGTCCAGGGCGCGGATCCGGAGCTGGTTCTCTTGTTGCTTGGGCAGTCGAAATTACCGATGTTGATCCAATACGATTCAAATTGTTTTTTGAAAGATTTTTGAATCCGGATCGTGTTTCTATGCCCGATTTCGATATCGACTTCTGCCAGGAGCGGCGTGATGAGGTTATTTTTTATGTACAAAAAAAATATGGATACGAATCTGTTGCGCAGATAATCACGTTTGGAACATTGCAAGCGAGAGCTGTCGTAAAAGATGTCGGGCGTGTTTTGTCAATTCCTTATGGGTTTATGGATAAAATTTCGAAAATGATTCCGTTTAATCCAGCACATCCTATGACGTTGCAGCAGGCTATTGATTCTGAAAAAGCTTTGACAGAATTAATTGATTCAGATCCGCAGGTAAAAAGACTTATGGAAATCGCTTTACGTCTGGAGGGATTGTATAGGCATGCTTCTGTCCATGCGGCGGGAGTGGTTATTTCTGACAAAAACTTACAGGATCTTGTGCCTCTTTATAAAGATCATAGATCTATTATGCCTGCAACGCAATTTTCGATGAAATATATTGAAAAAGCAGGATTAATAAAATTTGATTTTCTTGGATTGAAAACACTTACAGTTATCCAAAAAACTTTAGATTTTATGGAAAAACGCGGCATCTATTTGAAATCTGATGAATTTCCATTGAATGATGAAAAGACATTCGAGCTTTTGAGACATATAAATTGTGTTGGAATATTTCAAATCGAGAGCGCGGGTATGCGGGACGTATTGAAAAAAATGCGTCCGGATAGAATAGAAGATTTAATCGCCCTGGTTGCATTATACCGTCCGGGCCCGATGGATGATATTCCTAAATATATTGCGTGCAAACAAGGTATAGAACCAATTACTTATCTAGATAAAAAATTAGAGCCGATTCTTTCAGAAACATATGGCGTCATGGTTTATCAGGAGCAAGTAATGCAGATTGCTCAAGAAATCGGCGGATATACATTGGGACAGGCGGATATTTTGCGTCGTGCTATGGGAAAGAAAAACAAAGAAGAGATGCTTGCTCAAAAGAAGAGATTTATCGATGGAGCTGTCGAGCGTGATATAAAATTAGATATCGCCGAGCATCTTTTTGAGCAGATGAATAAATTTGCTGGTTATGGATTTAATAAATCGCATTCTACTCCTTACGGATTACTAACATATCAAACAGCGTTTCTCAAAGCGAATTATACGATAGAGTTTTTCGCCGCGGTTATGACTCTTGATATAACCAATACAGATAAATTATTTGTATTTTATCAAGATGCTAAAAAAAACAGTATAAAAATAACTCCCCCCGACATTAACTTGTCCGGACATGATTTTATTGTGAATTATGATAATAATTCAATCAGATACAGCTTAGCGGCGATAAAAGGCAGTGGCGAGTATGCCGTAAAAGAAATAGTAAAAGAAAGAGAAGAAAATGGAAGATATAAATCAATTTTCGATTTTGTAGAACGCGTATATCCATTAAAAATACTTAGCAAAAGAATCTTAGAGCATTTTATAAAAGCAGGAGTATTTGATTCGTTGCATCCTAATAGGAATCAATTATTTGAATCATTGGATAGAATTTTATCGTTAAGAGCTTCGGCAGAACAAGAACAGCTTTTTACAAAAGTATATCCTGATTTGATAAATGTGCCAGAATGGGGTGATACAGAAAAATTGCAATATGAGTTTGGTGCAATCGGTTTTTATCTTTCTTCACATCCGATACAGCAATATGACACAATTCTACGTGAACTGCGATTCCCTACATTGATGGAAGCAAAGGAAATTGCTAAAAGTAAGGTTGTTGTCATTATTAATAATGTGATTTATAAAACCACAAAGAATCAACACAAATTTTGTATTTTACAAGTTTCTGATGCGTCTTGCGCTGTAGAAGCATCAATGTTTTCAGAAGCATTATCAAATTACCGAGAGTTATTGGAAGTTGGGAATATCGTTGTTATGGATATAAGCTGCTACAAAAATGAGGAACAGCTTAGGATAACTGTGGATAAAATGCAAAAATTTGATGAAAATTATTCTCCGCATATGTTTGACTATTCTAAAGATAAAACACCTGAGAAGCGTTTGTTTTCAAAACGAAAAGAAATTTCGCAGCAAATATTTCATATAAAAATCAGTTCATTAGATAAATTAAAATCCGTGAAAAATTTGATAGATCATTTTCGAACCGATGGTAATGCGGTTATAGAACTTATATTTCCCGATGGTAAAAAAATATTTTTACCAGAAAAATATTCAATTACTTCATATGATATATTAGATTTACGAAGTATCGTTGGCATAGATAATGTAGAGATTCTCTCTTAAGTTTGGTTTTTAATATGGTAGAAAAATTATATGATTGGATGATTAAGCAGGCGGAAAGCAAAAACGCTGTTTCTGTATTGATGTTTATTTCTTTTATTGAAAGTTCATTCTTCCCACTTCCTCCAGACCCTATCTTGGCTATAATCGTTGCTAAAAATAGAGATAAAACAATGTACTACGCAGGAATGTGTACAATCGCTTCTGTTTTTGGCGGTTTTCTTGGTTACTATATAGGATATACTTTTTTTGAATTAATAGGATCAAAAATTCTTGTTTTTTATGGCCAGATGCAAAAGTTTGAAGGAATGGTAGATACATTAAATGAATGGGCATTTTGGATAATTTGCGCGAAGGGACTAACACCGATTCCTTATAAAATAGTAACAATTGCCAGCGGTTTTGCAAAAATCAATATTTTCACATTTGCTGTTGCGTCATTGATTACTAGAAGTATGAGATTTATATTTCTCTCTATTATTTGCAAGATTTTTGGCGAACAATTTTTAATTTTTATTGAAAAGAACAAAAAAATTACATTATTTTTGATTGTTATTAGTGTTATTGTGGGGTTTTTATTAGTAAAGTTAGTATTGTGAGAAAATTAAGACTTTTTCGCAATTGGCTTTGTCGAATTCATTTTTCGTATTTTCACGTATCTATATGGTACGATACTTGAAATAAATTCTTCTAGCTTTTTCGAAAACATCTTGCTTTTCTAGTTCTATAAGAAAGGATGTCGAATGGGTGTTTTCGAAAAATTATCTAAGCGCCATATTGGGTTGCCATTAACTTTATTTTTTTTATATATATCATTTATTGCATCACTTATTTTTGAATATCATTTGAAATTTATTCCGAGTCATTTATGCCTTGCACAACGTTATTGCACAGCTGTTTGCATAGCATGTGTTACGATTGCGTTTTTAACAAGAGAAAAAACACATATGAGATTTATAGATTTCTCATGTATTTCTCTATTTTGGGGCATCGGTTTTTCTGGATATCATTTATTAATACAATATAAGATTTTCCCAGAGCCAGATTTATTTAGAAAGGCGTTTCCTATTAATGCAAGTTTAGAAGAAATAAATGCTATTGTTAAAGCAAACGAAGCTGCTTCATGTGCGAATATTGCACCAAGTTTTTTGGGTATTCCAACTAGCGCTTTTACATTTGTTATGTTTGTTTTCTTATTTATATATTTATCCTTTTGTTTTAAAAGTAAAAATTACCACTCACAAGATCATAGGAATTCATGAAAATAGATAATTTTGATGCTCTCATTTATATAAAATCTAGCAAATACTTTGGAGTAAACGAAAGAGAAAAATCATCAGATATTTTTAAAATGATAACAGGGATAGATGTATCTAGTGGGGCAGTTGTTGTTACCAAAAATGGTTCTGCGATTTTTGTTGATGGAAGATATACCAACGTGGCGAAAAATTCCGTTGATGTTGCAAAATTTGAAATTTTAAACCTTGATATTGCTGTGATCACAAAGTGGATAGAGAAAAAACTACAAAAAAATAATAAGATAGCATATGATCCAAAATTTTTTACACATAGTATTTTTAAAAAGATAAAAAATAGTCTTTCTCAATTTTGTTTAGAATGCATAGATTTAGAAAGTTTTTTTGGAGTTACTGCACAAAAAAGACAACTGCATATTTATCATATCGATAGAAATTACCCTGAGGATAAATTAAGTAATATTTACGATGTAATAGACAAAAACAATTTAGATGCATATTTATTTTGCGATCCATGTACGATTTGCTGGGTGTTAAACATAAGGGATTTTTATTCAAAATATTCACTTGTGGTTTTCGGTTTTTTAGTGGTTACAAAAGATCATTTAGTGACATTGTATATCGATGATTTGTACGTCGAAATTCCGAAAACGGATATTAATATAAAATTCGAATGTGAATTATTGAGTGATTTAAAAAATTTTGATTTAATTGGATTGGATGAATCAGAAACACCATCATATTTGCGACATGAAAAATTCGTTCATATAAGAAATCCATATGTTCTGCAAAAATCAATCAAAAATCACATAGAAATAAGAGATATAAAGATCGCTGCAAAAAAAGATTCGGCTGCTATTATCAATTCTTTACATTGGTTATATTCGTATGTGTCTGTATCATCTGTTGTTGAACTGAAAGCTGTTGAACAGATGCTGTATTTCCGAAAATTACAGGATGGATTTATTGGAGAAAGTTTTCCTTGCATCGCTGCAGCAGACGAAAATTCAGCGATGGCTCATTATTCTCCGAATATAAATAGTAATAAAATGATAAAAAATATACTGTTACTTGATTCCGGAGGGCAGTATAAATATGGAACTACTGATATAACACGTACAATATGCCTTAATGAAGTATCCGCTGAGCAAAAATTGTTTTATACCTTAGTTTTAAAAGGGCATATTGCTGTTGCAAATGCAAAAGTTCCAATCGGGTCTACAGGGGCACAGTTGGATTCACTTGCAAGACAATATTTATGGAGTTATTCATGTGACTATGATCATGCTACAGGACATGGTATCGGATATCTGTTGAATGTTCATGAGGGTCCAATTGCTATTTCAAGGTCAAATTCTGTTCAGTTACATCCAGGGATGATACTATCAAATGAACCCGCTTATTATAAAGAAAACGATTTCGGTATTCGTTTAGAAAATATGCTTCTGGTAAAAAAAGAAGAGAAAAGTAATTTTTTATCATTTGAAACAATTTCTTTAGTTCCATTTGATTCAAGGTTTATGGACAAAAAACTATTAAATTCTGATGAAATTTGCTGGATAAATGCTTATCACAATCGTACTATTTATGAATTGAAAAATTATCTTAATGAAGAAGTTTTTAATTGGTTAGAAGTATATTCGATTTTACAATGATAGATACAGCAGCTCATATTTTTCTTATGTTCATAAAAGAAGAAATTATTATTCCAATTGTTATTTTCGGAATGATTTTTCATAAACGAGAGCCATATGCGAATGCGATTTGTTTTTTCTGTATTATTATGATTTTTAATACCTTTTTGAAAAATCTGTTTAAAGTTCCTTTATTGCCACACCTAGGAAATGGCTATGCATTTCCAAGCGGTCATATGCATACGTCAACGATCTTTTATGGATATATTTTGTATAAAATACCCGATTGGAAAATAAAATTTCTTCTTGCTTCTCTTATTTGTGGTATCGGTTTTTCTCTTGTTTATTGTAATTACCATAGCTTGTTTGATATTTATGGTACATTTGGATTTGCAGTCACAGAAATTGCTATATATAGGTATTTGGAAAAAAATACCAGCACAAGATTTATTGCAATATTTGCTTTAGTATTTTCTCTTTTGATTATACGTGCCTTATTTTTAATGCACAAATTGGAGTCTTATGTATGGCTAGGTTTTTATGTATTAATTGGAATGATAATTGGAATATGGTTTTTTGGCGAGTATAAACTTAAAAACATTGCTCAAAAAATTACCGCGCTAATTTTCGCGTTATTATCTGTGTTTGCTATCTATTATTTTGGGTCGTTTTTAAAAATCGTAAGCCTGAATGGATACGTGGTGAATTTGAAGTTTTTAATATTACCGATTGCTGTATTTTTGTCAATTTTTGCGGCCAATAAAATTTCATTTAAGAAATCAGTCTAAGATTTTTTATCGTTTCTGCATAATTTCCACTTTGAAACAGAAAAGATCCTGTAACAAGACTATCTGCTCCATTTTCTATGCATTTTTTCGCTGTTTTTAGATTTATTCCACCGTCAATACAAATTTCTATATTACTTGGTAGAACGTTTTTCAATTTCGATATTTTTTCTAACTGTGATTCTATAAAAATCTGCCCTGAACTTCCTGGATTTACCGCCATAACTAAAACAATATCAGCAATATCAACGCAATATTCTAAATTACTGACGGTTGTTGCAGGATTTAATGCGATTCCAGATTTTATGTCATGTGATTTTATAGATTGCAATGTTTTATGGAGATGTTTGCATGTTTCCGGATGCACGATTATGGAATCGGCACCAGCTTTTACGAAATTCTCGATATGTTTATCGGGATTTTCTATCATGAGGTGGATATCAAACCTAATAGAAGTCAGTTTTCTGTGTGTAGTAACAATATGTGATCCAAAGGTAATTGCATCAACATAACTACCATCCATGATATCCCAATGGATGCAATCAGCTCCTGCGGTTTCGATATCATGCAACTCTTTTCCAAGTTTGGTTGAGTCTGCTGATAACATGGATGGACATATTTTGATATTCATAGTATCAATCCTCGAAAATGTTATTTAGCTCAAATGCGGTTATAAATTCTTGCCATTCGCCTTTACTTAATCCGCTTTTTTCTTGTGTGATTTTTTCTCCTGTTATTAATCGTTTATTTAATTCTATACATTTTTTGGAAACAGACACCGATCCTTGCTTGTAGTTCACAAATGCATCATAAGTAAAAGGAACCCATTTTTTTACGATATTAAGGATCTCGTTCGCATAGCAGCGTATTTCATATTGAGCATGCGAATCTGCTCTTAATTTGAGAAAATGCAAAAGATTATGCAAGTCGATTTTCCAATACATTTCGGTGTAAATATTTACAGGGAGTACAGTACGAGCAAGTTCTCGCGTCAAAGATAAATCATCAAGTATATGTGAATATTTTTCATATGATTCTTTAGAGGATGATTCTAAAATATCGATTATTTTTTTTGCGGTTGATAAATCAATTGCTTCATCGGATTTCCCTTGTTTATTAGTGTTGGATTGCTTTGCGAGCTGGCTGATTTCAGGAATATAAAATTCGTTGCTTAGAATGGAGTATCTTGCAGAGTATTCATTTATGTTCGCTGTTCGGTGTCTTACCCAGTGCCGCATTACAAATATAGGGAGTTTGACATGTAGTTTTATCTCGCACATTTCAAATGGAGTTGTATGACTGTGTCGCATAAGATAATTTATTAATCCACGATCTTCTTGTGATTTTTTTGTTCCAACTCCGTAGGAAACACGAGCAGCTTGTACAATTGCAGCATCGGTTCCCATATAATCGATAACACGTATGAATCCATGATCTAAAACAGGAATAGGTTGATATAAGATTTTTTCCAATTCTTCAGAAGATGCGCGTACAGTCTCGGATTTAAATTCGTTTCTTACTTTGTTAATTGATTCTTCTGATAATTCTTGATTAAACTTATTCATGTCCTATTGTTTCCTTTGAGTTTATTATCAAATGGTTCTTCGATCGCTATTATGATATATTTTTGTGTTATATAAATCGAGATGGCATAGTATTTTTATTAGACTATATTTTGGATTTGGCTATGAAAATAATTTCTTGGAATGTTAATTCAATTAGGGCAAGAATTGATCACTTAATTATGGTTGCGAAAGAATATAATCCTGATGTTTTTCTTTTACAGGAAACTCGTATTGAAGACTCGTTATTCCCGTTAGATTATTTAGATGATCTCGGGTATAACATGAAATGTAAGGGGCAAAAAGGAAGAAATGGAGTAGCGATTTTTTCAAAACACATCATAGAAGACATGAATACTGATTTTTGCGAAGAAGCTCGTTATATTGAGGCATTTACAGGTGGGGTTTATGTGACATCGGTTTATGTTCCCAATGGACAGTATATCGATTCTCAGCAATATTGTTATAAATTAGATTTTTTGAAAGATTTAAAAGAAAGATTTTTACGATTTAAAGATGAAGTCTTCATTGCAGGGGGGGACTTCAATGTTACTCCTCGTCCAAGCGATTCCTGCGATATGGGGGCAGATGGAATTTTATGCTCACCTAGAGAAAGAGAAGCTATATCTCAAATAAGAAAAGCAGGATTTAAAGATACATTGGAAGACAAAGGGTATACCTGGTGGGATTATCGGCATGGAGCCTTCAGAAGAAATCTTGGTCTTAGAATAGATCATTTCTATTTATCTCAAAAAGCTCAGGATATTTTTGTTAATGGAGAAGTTTTAAAATCAATACGCGCTCTGCAAAGGCCATCAGATCACGCTCCGATTATTTGTGAATTGAGAATATAATGGGTTTTTTCTTATTTAAAAGCTCCTACAATAATACGTGCAATTTTGACGAAAACATAATTAATAAATTTACTCAAAAAAAAGTAACGGCATATATTTTAAATTTAGATAGAGCTATCGAAAGGTTACAGTTTATTCTTCCTCAAGTCTTAGATCTTGGAATTCCATATGAAAGAATTCCTGCGATAGATGGGAATACGTTGAATGGAAAAGAATTGGCTAATATTGCCGATATAGAATCTTATAAAAATTATTTTAAGATGTTTCCTGAGCCTGGAACTATAGGCTGCACATTGAGTCATGAAAAAGCTTTAAAGTCTTTTTTAAGCTCTGATAATGAATTTGCGGTAATTTTCGAAGATGATGTACAATTTGATCCAAAAGAATTATCAGAAATTATTACTTCCGTTATAGAGAAAAAGCATCTTTGGGATATTGTAGGTTTTGAGTTAAATCATAATGGAAATCCACTAAAAATAGCGAATATATCTCAAAAAAAATATCTAGCCTTGTATATGACTAATGTAAAACATGCCGGAGCATATATAATTAATAGGGTGGCGGCTCATAAATTATTGAAGAAAATTTATCCAATTAAAATGCCATTCGATCATTATTACACTCATTCTTGGGAATTTAGATTGATATTTTGCGGAATTGAACCAAGAGTTGTTGAACAAAAATTTGGTGACTCTCAAATTAAATCAGCGAATTATAAAAAAATAAAATCGTTAAGTATTCTAATCAGAAACGCGATTTATAATGTTTATACATCATTGATGCATATTATGTATAATTTTTATTGCTATCTTTTTTCCCATATAAAATAATTGGCTGCGAATAAGGCTATTTATTGTATTTTATCTTTTTTTAATATAGAATCAATGATCACGGTGTTTCGGAGTGTTCTATCATGCAAAAGTTACAAGAACAAGAAAAAAAAATTTCGCCACTTCTTATGTGGTTTATTATGGTCATATTTTATATGTACCAATTTGTCGCGAGATCAGCTTTTCCTACTGTATTGACAGAAGAGTATATGAAATATTTTTCTTTAGATGCACAAGGCGTTGGTTTTCTTGTTAGCTGTTATTATTTTTTGTATACATCTGCTCAAATTCCAGCTGGAATTGTTATAGATAAGTTTAGTATTAGACTGATTGCGACTATAGCGATTGCTACTTGTGCTACAGGTGTATTGCTATTTGTTGCTACTACTAACTATTATGTCGCTGCTATAGGGCAGATGCTGGTAGGGCTTGGATCAGCCGCTTCTTTATTATTTGTTTTTAAAGTAGTTGTCGATTGGTTTCCTCCAGAAAGAAGACCTTTAATGGTATCTTTTGCTATTTCGGCGGGATGTATGGGGCCGGTTATTTTCGGGCCGTCGGTAGCTTTAATTGTCAAAACTTTTGATTGGAAAAGCGTTATGCTTACGCATGCCATTATAGGTTATGTGTTAGCTGTTGTAGTATGGAATGTCGCTGTAGATAAGAAGCAAGCGCCTGCTGCGGATTCTACGGTAGATGATGATGGGGAAATTTCCTTAATCGACGCACTGAAAAAGATTGTTACATCTCCTCAGGCATGGATTTTGGCGTTGGTTGCGATGATGCAGTATTCTCCATTAAGTGCGCTTGCGGACTTATGGGGGACATCTTACATCAAAAAAATGTATGACGCAGATCCAGCAGTATCTTCACTTGCAAATAATATGATATATTTCGGTTTAGCTTTTGGCGGTCCGTTTTTTTCTTATCTTGTAATGGTTTTAGATAGTTATAAAAAAACGCTGTTAATTTCAACTTCGTGTTGTGTTATTTCTTTCGGGTTAATATTGTTTGTTGATAATATCAGTCTTCACGGGATGTTTGCGATGTTTTTTGCGATGGGATTCTTTTCCGGTGCGCTGTTAGTATATCCTTTAGGGACTCTTTTATTCCCAAAATCTATGAGTGCGACGATTTCTGCATTTATAAATATGGGAAGCATGATAAGCGGAATTATTCTTATGCCGCTTATTGGATATCTCATAGATATTTCGTGGGATGGAACCATCGAAAATGGAGCAAAAATTTATAGTCTTATAGATTATCGTTTTGGTTTTAGATCGGTATTGTGTTCATTGATATTAGCAGTTATTTTGACTTTGTTTATAAAGGATAGATCACCAAGAAACGCGTAGGTATTGATGCTCATTTAGGTATACTAGCTTAAATATAGCTGAAATTCTTGATATTAAGAGGATTCCAGCCTTGTAGATCAATCTTTTTTGCAAATTAGTTAGGTCTAATTTCAATCTTTTTCTTCTTCGAAAAGATTGTTTGTTTTGCATCCTAATGCTTTTGATGTGTTTTCTAATGTGCTAAGTTTGTAATTTTTTTGATTATACTTTCTCTTGCCTTAAGCAATGTGTTTTTCACTAATTTCTAAAAATTCACTTGTACAGCAAACGTTATTCTTCTTAGTGTTCCAGATAATCCGGCTTCGGTTTTTCTTCTAGCTAAAATGTATTCTAATCCGAGTTGCGTATATTTATTTATATTTCCCATTAAATTCATATGCAGAGACATTACATGAGTATTCAGATTATAAGCATTTTCTTTACTTATTACACCAGCAAGATAATTATCCTTGAGCTCTTTGCAGTTCATCAATCTAAAATATCCTAATGCGATGGTTGATCTTATATTATTTTCTTCTTGCCATTGATGTTTATATCCAGCACTGAGATGAAATTCTTTTTGATTATGGAGTTTGCTTCCGTTGTAATAGGTAGCGGCATTCATTGCGTCAGTAAAATATCTGCCACCACCATACCCGTATCCAAGTTGCGTGACAAAACTGTCGTTTTTAAATAATTTATATAGGAAAGAAGAGGCGATCGCCCCACCTAATGCGCTAGCGTGTGTGTTTTTACCATGATCAAATATTGAATTTCTTCTAGCGAGCGCCGAAAATTTCACATATCCCTTTCCAAAATCATATTTCATAGATGCAACTAGATCTGGAAATCTGTTTTCTCCTTTTATTCCATCAAAATAAGTTTTTGTTTTATCGTTGGAAGTGATGGAAGATCCTGTGTTTTTCATTGTTCCATTTTGAGTTATAAATTCGCTTTCAGGATTTTCTATTGAAAAGTCAAAGGTATATTTTTCCCATGCATTTAATGTATATCTGATTAAACCTTGGCGTATTTGGCTATTGCCGACAGGTCCATTTCTATCTACAGTTTCGGGGAATGTTCCTATATCTACGAATGTCGACCAATCCTGCCCGACAGTAAATCCAGCGTATTTTACATATAATTTTCTCATTCTAAAATTATATCCGTTTGATATAACTGCTGCTGCGGTAGGGTCTCCAAGAAAATCCATTTCAAAGCAAGTTGATAATTCTTTGCCATCGATAGGAGATGTCGTTCCAATTGTAAATCGTGTTTCACGTGCATGGAGATAAAGATCTCTCGAAGGAGCGCTGTCAGTTCCATTTAATCCAATAGTGCGAGCATTGAGGTAGTTACGTCCCGATCCGCTGGAAGGGTCACCAGGAAGTCCGGTAGATCCGGCAACATCATAAATCCCTGTTAATTTTAAAAACCCACTCAAGGAAACTTTTGTGCTAGTATCTCCTAATGCCCAGCTTTTTTCATCAGATTTATCTTGAGGAAGTGCTTGCTCAAGTTTTTGTGCAGGATTTTTTGAGCTATCAGCGTTATGAGCGATATTAATATTTTTTGCTGTGGTAATATTGCCGGGTTGATATTGCGCTTTTGAAGCTTCATTTGTAGAAACATGTGAGAATTTTTGTTCAAGGATTTTTATTTGTTGCTGTAGCAATGCGATTTGTTGCTTTAATGTTGCTAATTCTGCTTCTGTAGTTGTCCCATAAACACTGAAAAACGAGATGAAACACAACCAACCACCCAATATTTTCTGCATACCGTTCCTACAACATTAAAATGTTTTCAGTTTAGTACGTAACGTATAAAGAAACGGTTAATTGAGTTATATTTTTATATTATTAGATTCCAGCGATGAAATAACTGATGAACAATTGCACTTACCAACTGTTACCACAGATGCTTTAGATTCTAAAATCTTATAGGCCATTCTTTTAATGTCGTCGATCGTAACGGAATTTAATTTCGAGATCATCTCTTCATGCATAAGTGGTTTTTGAAAAATCATTGTTTGATTCGCGATTTGCTCAGAAGATGTAGAACTGTTTTCGCTTGCCATTAATAAACTAGCTTTAAATTGCGCTTTTGTTCTATTAAATTCTTCTTCAAATATATTTTCTTTCATTTTTAGTATTTCGACCGAAAGAATATCTGATAATTCTTTCAATTTTTCTTTTGTTGTTGCAGAATATATTCCGAAGACTCCGTTGTTTCTATAAAATGAACAAAACGAATATATAGAGTAAGCTAAACCTCTTTTTTCTCTGATTTCTTGAAATAATCGTGACGACATTCCACCGCCTAGAATCGAGGAAAATATTGCCATTGTATAGTAATCTGGATCAGTGTTTGAAATTCCATTAAATCCAACGATTGCGTGTACTTGTTCTAAATCTCGAACATCGGAATATGTGCCGCCGATGTAGTTGTATTTTTCGTTGTGTTTATTTGTGGTATTTGTTCTAAAATTCGAAAAATATTTGGATGCTGAATCCAATAATTCATCGTGCGAGATGTTTCCCACGGCAGCGAAAATTATATTATCAGCGTTATAGTATTGTGATGAATATTCCCAAAGATTTTCGGCGCTTATTTTTAAAATGACATCTTCTGGGCCTAAAATCGGATATCCCATTGATTGTTCATTAAACGCGACTCTTTGAAAATGATCAAAAATAATATCATCGGGAGCATCCTGAGTCTGATAAATTTCCTGTAAAATTACACTGCGTTCCCGTTCTAATTCATCATGGGTAAACGTAGGATTTTGTAAAATATCGGATAAAATATCAATTGCTATATGTCTATCGTCTTTCAATAATTTTGCGTGATATGCGGTGACTTCTTTCGAGGTATACGCATTAAGATATCCGCCGACCGATTCGATTTCATTTGCGATTTGTTTTGCAGATCGTGTGGAAGTCCCCTTGAAGGCCATGTGTTCCAGAAAATGAGATATTCCGCAATTGGTTTTATTTTCGCATACACCTCCGGCCTCTATCCAATATCCTAAAGCAACGCTTTCGAAGCTTTCTACCGTTCTTGTTACTACACGTAATCCGTTATCTAGTTTCGTTAACTTAATTTTATTCAAAATTACCTCATTACATTTTTTCAAATTTTTCAATATTAATCATTTGAGCTTCTTTTTCCGTTATTTCAGATTCTGCTGTATCGTTGAGTCTGCCTGATGCAGAAGCTTCAGGTATAATATTAGATTGCGTTTTGCCTTTTTTCTCTAGGATTGATTGCTTTGGAAATATTCTTGCATATAAATTGTTTCCTTTTATATTTGTTTTTGTTGTGTATGTTTTTTTATGATATGTGCATCGTTTTTTTGCTAATTTATTGAACGCCAAGCTCAATAACCATTCTACTTGCTGATTTCTTTTATGTGGAGTTTTTCCGCCACAGACGACTACAACCAATCTGTCAGTTCCTTTTTTTGCAGAAACAGCAACGCTATATCCTGAAGCACAGACGTATCCGGTCTTTAACCCATCTATCTTGATATCCCCTTTTTCTCCCAACATGCTATTGTGGTGTGCGTAGCGTTTTCCTTTGTAATGAAATTGTTTAGTTGAAAAAAGATGATAATACTGCGGAAAATCCTTCATGATAGCGAGAGATAATTTCGCCATATCACGAGCTGATGTTAATTGTTTTGAATTTTTCCAGCCAGAGGCATTAAAAAACACAGTAGATTTCATGCCGAGACGTCTTGCTTCTTGATTCATCATTTTTACGAATTTTTCTTCGGATCCTGCTATATGCTCTGCAAGAGCAACAGATGCGTCGTTCGCAGATTTTGTCATCATGCCTAGGATTGCGTCACGAACTGATATAGTACTTCCAGCTTTGAGGCCGAGCTTGCATGGCTCTTGAGAAGCTGCGTATTTTGAAACAGTGATTAACGAATTCTGTTTGATTTTTCTTTGTTTTAACGCTTGGAAAGCGATATAAAACGACATGATTTTCGCCATAGATGCCGGCTGAGTAGTTTTATCGGCGTTATGGCAATACAAAACATCTCGAGTATTAGCATCTACAACGATCGCTGATTTTAAGGGTTCACCGAATATATTTTGAAAACTGAACGTCGAAATTAAAAAAACTAAGAAAAGGAAGAAATATCTCTGCGGTTTTATGCAAGAAAAATATGAAATAATCTTATTGGTAGACAAAGATATTTCTCCAAAATATAACGCAAAAATCGCACCTCTAGAGTGCGAATTGCGAAATATTTAAGTTTTTAGGAAGTCTTAAGTCCGAATGCCTGATAACGATTCTTGAATTTTGCGACTTGTCCACCGGTATCTACCAATTGTCTGACTCCTGTCCATGCGGGATGTGATTTGGAGTCGATATCCAACTTCATGGTGTCGCCTTCTTTTCCCCATGTGGATTTCGTTTTAAACGCAAAACCATCTGTCATGATGACGTTAATTTCATGATAATCCGGATGTATGTTCTTTTTCATAAAACAATTCCTTTAGTTTATTGATAATCGATCGATATATTTAAAAATTCTCTAATGCAAAAATATAATATAGAAAAACAACTGAGATTACAAGGGCGAGCAAAAGGATAGTCATTTATTATTCATGACTTGTGTTGCGATGCCAAGACATCATAACATACAAAGCTTTAATAATGCATCAAGTGTGTCTATGTTGAAGGACGAAAGATTTTTCATACTAGCAAGTGCAGAAGGAACTTGTTGTTGTAATACTCGCTGGATTTCTTGTTGTAAATTTTCCGTGTTAGTTGTCAGCATAGCTAATTGAGCTTTTGCGGTATTTAATTGCTGTTCTTTATCTAATATTGCTTGATATTTTTTCTTCATAGGACTAAGGCATGCATCTATCCATGGATTAACAAATTGAAACACACCATTTTCTAGTGGAATTTCTTTATATATTTCCCCATTATGAGGTACATGTTTTGATACAAGAGTTTTCACAAGAGAGCATGGCCCTGTTTGATCTTCTCTGCAATCTTCACATTCTCTAGTTTTGAGATTAACATCCTTATCTGCTGTTTCAATTTTATATGGCCTACTTGAAGAAACTAATATTCTAAAAATTATAGGAAATTTTTGCGATAACAGTTCTGTTTTTTGAGCTGATTGAAAATAGAGAGAAAGTTGTTTGCTAATTTCTAACTTCATTTCATCAAATCTAAAAAACGCAGTAGAAAAACATTTCGGACACATATCGTTAAAGGTAATTATATCAAAATCCAAACAAATTCTTGGTGGTAAAAGATCTATCATTCCTTCCATTAGTTCACTAATAACGCCAGATAAAAACTCAGAGTCTGTTAGCAGTTTATATATAACTACCTGTTCGCAGTGGAAAATATCTCCAGCCGCTTTACCAATTTTGGTATCAACAGGCTTCAGGATAGTCAATCGCGTCAAATCTTCTTTCGTGGGATTTTGCTGACTGCCTTTGCTTATTAGCTCTCTTTCATATGTTATAAGATCTGACATACCCCAATTTTTTGTATATTCCCAAGGTGCTAACCATTCCGCCATTTCGAGAACTTTATGTGCTCTATGCTTTTTGTGAATTATATCTTCTCCCAATAAATCTCTAACAGTTACAGCGGATCTACTATCTGAGCAAATTATAGGATCTTTTATTTGGTCTATAGTGCTACATACAAATGGTAATATAATTATACTCTTGATTGGTACTCCATTTACTCCGGATCTTAAAGTAAATCCAAAAGCAGCTATGTTATCTGGCTTATCAGGTTCGCGCACTAGTTTTGTTTCTGCAATGACTCTGCCAAATTTAGAATGAAGCTCAAAATGTTTACTTGCCTCAGTTTGCACTGCATACCAACTTGACGTATACCTACCCCATGCATCTCGAGACACATAAGGCGGAACTCCCATGCCAAAACAATCAGTGCTACAGAAAAAAAGAACAAAAAAGGAAACCAATATTCCTATAAACGAAAAATGGCACCTTTTCTGTACAAAATCACTATTCATGTTGACCGGTAATGTTTGCTATTTTCTGTTGAAGTGTTTGAGGGGTTTCGCTTACTTTTAATCCTAAGCCTAAACTTGCAGCTTCATCAATACTGTCTCTAAATTTTCCAAATATTGCAGAAATAGCCAACAGCATATAAGCAACAAACGGTTCGTGTTTAATGTGCCTGTACAAACTATATTGAGCTACGCTATCACCTTCTAATGCTTGCTCACACACAATTCTTGCGTCGTAAGTTTCACCGCCGCCATAAGCAGACTCTACATCTATAGTATGGGGCTTAGGATGCTTCGCTGTTTCTTGCGTTTTTTCAATTATATCTTGCCAAGGAATACCCGTGCTTTTTGTTGTTGCATCAAATGACTGTTCTAAATCCATCCCCTCACTTACTCCATACATTCCAACTATCATCGCCATCGTATATAACAATTTCTTCTTCATAACAACCTCCACTATGTATCTCTTTAGTAGTATACAAGATATATAATGTATATTCAACCTTTTGCTATTATAGTAATGGTTAATTTTTAAAAATTGATTAATTTTTTGATAAATTTGGCAGATAAACATTTTGATTATTTCGGGAGGCTTTCTGTTCTTCAGCGATTATCGCTTTTTGTCAGCGTTTTTGTCGTATTCAAAAAGCTGTTTTGGAGGACGGTTAAGAGCTTCCGTTATTTTTTCTAACGTGGCGATTGAATATAGAAGAAAACACATAATATATGTATTGCGCTAATTGCGTGTGCCAAGAAGTTTGCTTAGCTCGTTTTTGTCTATATTGGTAAGTACTTTGCAATCAGCATCAGTGACTCGATCTGAAAGTTTTTCAATAATGAGATCCGATAATCTTTCAATAAGTCGGCTTTTTTGTTTTGCAAGTTCTGCTTCCAACTGAAGTTTTAGAGATGCTTCATGCCGTTCTCTTAATGCTTGCAATAACTTCTCGTTTTCCCTTTGAAGTCGCTTGATTTTTTCTTCGGATTTCAAACGATTCGTTCTTATAACCTCCTCAGTGTCGTCTTTTTGAACATACGCGCTTTTTAGAGATGTATAAGCCTCGTTTTTTAAATTTTCCGCTTCCTGTATTTTGTTTTTTACAGATTCTATATGGTCGTCTAGTTTTTTTGTGAGAATAGGATAGATTTTCTTCACAAAAAGCCAGCTAAATCCTATAAACGATACAACAATTGATAATCCAGGATCTATACTCATGCCGAACTGCCTTTGCCGCTGTCTTTTATAGAGCATGATACACTCTTCATTGCGATATCCAGAATATTATCAATATTGCCTGATATTTCGTTGAATACCTTATCGACAGATTCGGATAACTTCGTCGATTCTTTTATAGATTTTTTGGAAAACATTTCAAATAGCGTATTTTTTTCTTTTATGCTTTGTTCTCTAAAAGACGCCAATAACTTTGATTCTGCGGCTGAAGAATCTATTTCTGCATTTTCCAACGCGATGAAAGATTCATTTTCGAGTTTTTTGGCCTCAGATTTCAGTTGATTAGCTGTATTCACTAAGCTATCAATATGCGATATACGATTTTCAAGCGTTTCTTCTATGCTTGGCGTGACAACCTTTGAAACGAACATATAAATCGCAAGAAAACCAAGTAATATCCAAAAAATTTGAGAAGGAAATGTCCCTACATCTAATTGCGGCATACTTTTCTCCTTTAGGGATTTTTGCCTAACGAATCTTTTTCGAGAATCGCAAAATTATTTGAATAGAATTAACAGAGCGACCAATAGAGCGAATAATGCAATGGATTCTGTCAGTGCAAATCCCAACATTCCCATAAAGCGAACTTTTTCTTCCGCTTCTGGATTTCTTGCGACAGAGCTAATCCATGTGGAAAATAAATTACCCATGCTCATTCCTACGCCATATAATGCGAGAACGGAAATCGCCGCGCCAATCATACGAGCTGCTTCTGGTGACATATTAAACTCCTTCAAATATATGTAACGATACCAAAGATTTGCTTGAAATTCTACTAAGGTGGATGATAATTTGTGAATTAAATAATGCGTTGGAGTTTTTGTATGAAAAGCAAGATTGTTTTATCAAGTATTTATGTTACCGCTATTATGTTGTTGAATGGATGTGCTGTTGAGAAGTATGATGCAGCTAAGCATGTTAATGAAAGTAATAAACTGGAAAACAAAATGAAAACAATATGGGATCTTTCAGACTTATATCAATCTCCTTCTGATAATTGCATTATCGAGGATAAACTACGCGTTGAAAAACTTGCCGCAAGCTTTAGGGCAGATTATAAAAATCGTGTTTCGATTGAAAATCTTAAAGATGCTGTTTTGCGCTATGAAGCGATTACTGTTCAACGCTGTAAATTATCTCTGTATTCTCATTTATATACCTGCACTAGACAGAACGATGATAATGCGTTGTCTTTTAGTCAGTCCATGTCAGAATGGAGTAGCGATATTGAATCAAAGCTAGTGTTTTTCACTATTGAAATAGCTAACCTTGATCCAAACGCTTTAAATAAAATAACAGAAAAAGATATCGAACTTGCGAAATACAAGTCTTGGATTCTGGAAATTATCAAATACAAAAAGCATCTTTTGGAAACCAATACCGAAGAAGCGCTTAGTAAAAAAGACTTAGCTGCGGATAATGCGTGGCGCAAATTTTATCAAGAAACTCTTACTAGGATAGAAGTTGTTTTCAAAGGCAAAAAGGTGAGATTGCCGGATTTATTAGAGATAGCCAGTGAATCATCTGATTCTAAAACAAGAGAGCATGCCTTTAGAGCTGTTAGCAAGAGATTAAAAGAAGAAAATTTTTACGTTAAACATATATACAATAATATTCTTTTGAATAGATCAGTTGAAGATAAACTCAGGAACTATGAGAATTCAGAATCTTTTAGACATCTTTCAAACAACATCGATAAAAAGGCTGTTGATGCGTTAACAGATGCCGTTGTAAATAGCTATACAAAAATTTCTCATAGATATTATAAATTGAAAGCAAAGTTACTTGGAAAAGAAAAAATAGAATATTGGGATAGAAATGCGCCGATTAATTTATCTTCTATTCTCAGCAAAAAAATTCCATATGAATTGGGAGCAAAGATGGTACTGGATGTTTTTGGTAAATTTTCAAAAACATTCGAAGATATAGCTTCGGATTTTATTAATAAAGGTTGGATAGATGTATACGCGAAAAAAGGGAAAACCGGTGGAGCATTTGCAACAGGAGGTTATTCTCCTGAAATACATCCATATGTGCTTTTGAATTATTTCGAAACTATAAGCGATGTTTCTACGCTTGCTCATGAATTAGGGCATGGCGTTCATTTTTCTTTAAGCATGAAAAACGGGCCTTTGCTTTCTTGGGCTCCGATAACAATAGCAGAGACGGCTTCTCTTTTTGCAGAACAATTATTGTTTGAAGAAATTTATAAATCCACAAAAACAAAATATGAAAAAATAGATTTACTTTGTAAAAAAATAGAAAAAATCATCAATTCATCTATCAGACAGATTGCGTTTTTTGAATTTGAGAGAGAAGCGCACAAACTTAGAAAAACTAAAGAATTAACATGCGATGAAATATCAAAGACGTATCTTAAAGCGTTGAGAAAATATTTGGGAGACAGTGTTAATGTAGATGAATGTGTTGGGGATACATGGTCTTATGTGCAGCATTTCTTCGTATCGCCATTTTATGTGTATGGATATGCATTCGGAGAGCTATATGTTAACGCGCTTTATGAGGAATACAAAAAAGCAGGACAGTCATTCATAAAGAAATATATAGATATGTTATCGAAAGGATCCATTGATAGATATGATGTCGCCGCGTCTAAGTTTGGCCTAGATCCTGCCAAGAAAGAGTTTTGGGAAAAAGCCCTTGTATCCATAGAAAAAGAGGTGATTGAGCTAGAAAAATTATGTACTAATACTGATTAATAAAAGTGCATTATTTTTTGTTATAAATTAAGGTGAGTATTATTATTCATTAGCTAATGCAAATGTATTGCGTCGTTTAAGTATACGCAAGTCAATATAGTAAACACATAGGCTTGCAAAATTGCTATCACAATTTCGAATCCTGTTAGTACAACGTTTACAGCGATTGGAGCGATACCGAAAATGCCTAACATCGCGGCAAATCCTGCAAAGACTTTCATCATTGTATGTCCTGCCATCATGTTTGCAAAAAGACGTACAGCCAAGCTGAGGGGTCTTGAAAGATATGAGATTAATTCTATCGGAACTAACAGTGGCAGTAAAAATACAGGCAGTCCTTGCGGCGCGAATCTGCCCAAGAATTTCGGACCATGTATTACGAATCCCAAAACAGTGACGAATAAAAAAACTAACATCGCAAGTGTAAATGTTGCGATTATATGGCTTGTGAATGTGAACATGTAAGGAATCATTCCAAGCAAATTCCCGAGAAGCACAAAGAAGAATACAGAAAACACGAATGGAAAATATTTTTGTCCCTTACTACCAACATTATTATCAATCATTTCAGCGATAAGTGAATAGGACAACTCTACAATTGCCTGCGCGCGATCGGGAATCAGTTTTTTATTCTTGATTCCAACGGAAAATAAAAAATATGTCAAAAGTACAGCGCAAAGTACAGCAAAAGAAGAGTTTGTAAATGAAAAATCAAATCCAGCGATGTTTATTTTAAAAATCGGCTGTATAACAAACTGATGTAATGGATCCAGCACTTTAAATCGACCTCGTATTCTGATGTATACGATTATATCTTATAAGTTTATTTTTATATACTTAAACTTCGTGCTTTTTTTGAAAAAAACAAGAAGTTAGTGTATACTTCTGCCAAATATTAAGGAGAATCTATGGCGAAAGAAGATTTAATGGAGTTTTCAGGAGAAGTTATTGAAGTACTTCCAAACGCAATGTTTAGAGTAAAATTAGAAAACGATCATATCATTTTGGCTCACGCTTCTGGACGAATGAAAAAAAACAGAATTCGTGTATTGGTTGGAGATAAAGTAAATGTTGAGATGACCACATATGATTTCACAAAAGGTCGTATCACTTTCAGAGCAAAGTAGCTTTTTTTTAACTTATTAATGGCAATTTAATAATAGATTATTTGTTCCAGTAACAGGAGATAATTATGTCAACGAATATCGGAAAAAGAGTCTATGAGCCTTTAAATAAGCAGGTAAGTGAGGAATTTATTTTAGCTTATACATATTTGTCTATGTCTAGCGTTTTATCTGATATGGGGCTAGATGGATGTGCGCAGTGGGCTAAATTTCAATTTAACGAAAAAATTAAAAGAGGAATTAAAATATATAATCATGTACTGGATCGGGGTGCAAAAGTGAAATTATTACCGGTTCCGGCACCAAAACAGGATTGGCGCGCGCCCCTTCATATCTTTGAAGAAATTATGAGGCTTGAACAAAGGGTAACTACAGCCTTTGCTGGGATGATGGATGCCGCGACTGCGGATAAGGATCATTCCACATATAGCTTTTTAAAATGGTTTATTGACGAACAGGTCGAAAAGGAATCGATCGCAGCATCACTACTTGACAGGCTTCGTAAAATGCAATCTACTGACCTTGGTGTTATGATGTTTGATAATGAGCTTTCTAATAGGGTTTCAGACAGTTAAAAAATAATTGCAACAGGAGGTTGGCATTGAAACAGTCGTCTTTAAGAAAAGATGATCATATTGTTTTGGTTTTATCGGAGGATGGAAAGCCGACTTCTGAAACTGGTTTCGAAAAGTATAGATTCGAACACAATGCGCTTCCGGAAATAGATTTTTCTGAAATAGATACATCAATAAAGTTTCTAGGACGGAAAATGAATCTCCCTCTTATTATTTCTTCCATAACGGGGGGAGGAAAAATCAGTGAAAAAATTAATAGGGCGTTGGCTGAGATTGCAAATGATTTCAATATTGGGTTTGCGGTCGGCAGTCAAGTATGCGCTATTAATGACAAACATTTCGAAAAATCATTTAAAGTGCGTGTACATGCGCCAAATGTTCTTATGTTCGCGAATATAGGAGCTGTTCAATTAAATTATGGATTTTCGATAGATGAATGCAAAAGAGCTATTGATATGATAGATGCCGATGCATTGATTTTTCATTTAAATTCACTGCAGGAAGTTTTTCAACATGAAGGAACAAGAAATTTTTCAGGTTTATTAAAAAAAATAGAAAAAATTTGTGAAAAATTGGATGCGCCGGTCATAGTAAAAGAAGTCGGCTATGGGATTTCTGCGGCTGTCGCGAAAAAATTATACAATGCTGGCGTATACGCTGTTGAAGTGGCAGGGGCCGGTTCAATCTCATGGTCAGAAATTGAGCAGAAAAGATCTAATGATATTGTTGTTAAAAGCGCATCTAAATCGTTTTTGGGTTGGGGAAATCCTACGGCTGAATGTATAAAAGGCATATCTGAAAAAGTAGACGGACTAAAAATTATTGCCAGTGGCGGTGTTAAAACAGGCGTTCATATGGCAAAATCCATAGCTCTAGGAGCCAATTTATGTGGAAACGCGTCAGATTTTCTCAGAAAAGCGATAGAGTCTAGAGCGGAATGTGAAAATTTTGTTGAAACATTATCGCTAGAATTAAAAACAGCAATGTTTTGTACAGGATGCAAAAATATACAGGCTCTTAAATCAGCTAAGATACTTTATAAACCTTAAGACTCCGTTTGCATGCAACTCTTGCCTAAATTGTTTTATCAGAATCAGGACTTATGTTCTTACGTAAATCAAGTATGCTATAGCGAGCATTTTAATTCCTTTTATTTTTGAATAAAATGTTTTTTATGTAAATGAGTTCTAATGCTTCAGATAATTTATTTAATTACTTAATCTTTTTTATAGAATCCCGCACGCACAACTAGACGTAGTTTTTTGTTTATACTTGTATCATTATTACCGTAAGAGTTGCTTTCATTTTCTTCGTTTGCTGCTTTTATGGTTATTTCACCTTGTCTGAGATATGCTACGTTTCCAACTTTTTTCCCATGCGGCGCGATAAAAGCCTCTGCGCTTTCTTTGGCTTTTTCAGATGCTTCTTTCATCATATCCATTTTTATTTCTGAAAAATTTGTAAGTTTGAAACTGTAGGTATATGATATAAGCACTTTTTGATGCATTAGATCGATCAATTTAGATTTTATCTTTAATACTTTTTCTATATCTTTTGAAAAAACTTGAATTGAGTCATTTGTTTCAAAATATTTTTTTCTATCTTTTGGATCAAGATTATAATTTTCAGTTTCATATACGTTTAAACTGCCACTTATAATTTCTGAATCAAGCGCTCCATTTTCTTTTAAAAAATTTAAAATTTTTTTCTTATCAGAAACGATTTTTTCATATAATTCTTCGATGTTTTTGTTTTTATTTGAAATTCTTATAGTAATTTCACCTATATCAGATTTTACAATTTTTTCAGAGAGCCCCTTAACTTCTATCAATTCACTGTTAGATTTTATATTATTACTAATAAAACAAGCTCCTCCTATAATTCCAATTGATAGAATAAGATAGCTCAAAAAAAATTGATATTTCATTGCGTTAACCTTTTATTAACAAAACTTATAAAAACAAATAGTAATGGTTTGTATTATAATCCAAAAATAGCGATTTTAGATTTATTTCTTAGCTTCCAATCTTCTATTTTATCTCGTTTAGACTCAATATCTCCATTATTATCGGCGTCATGCAGTGTTTTATTGTTTTTAAAATCAAGCACTTGTAGTGCTTCATGATCAATGGTTTCCGGAAGTAATTCTATAATCGTATCGAATGTTACATCATTATTTGCAAAATCAACAAAGCGTAAGTCTGCCATTGCTTTAATAGGAAGATTTTTTATTCCATCTTTTATTTGATTATTCCCTGCGCAAAAAGTGGTGATCGGGAGTGATGATAGGCTTCTAGCTAATTCAGAAAATGTTTGTGAGTCTATTTGGCAATCGCGAATTATGAATGTCTTTAAATAATCTAATTCTTTGAAAGAGTCAGAAAAGATAGCGGCGCTTTCTTTGTTAATTATATTACCAGAAAGATTTAAGTATTCTAACTTTTTTAAAGCGGATATAGATTGCGCAACAACCTGTATAGCATCCTTAGGTAATAGCATAGATGATATATTTAGACTTTTTAGTTGCGTAAGATGTTTTATCGCATCGCCAAATACTTCTGCTGTTTCAAATAATTTCACGTGATTTTGAAGACTTAGATTTCCAAAATATAATTTGAGGCTTGTTAATGTGGTTATTTTAGTTATCGACTTGATTATTACTTCTGTGCATTTTTCAGAAATTGATAAGATCGAAATATAAAATAAATTCAGTTGATGTAGCTCAGAGATAGCTTTAGATAATCGTTTATACGATACTTCTTCTTTATCTATTACTTTATCCCAAGCAATAAATAAATTGCTTAATTTATTTGAATCTTCAATTGCCGATGCGATATGCTCACATGACATCTGTTTAATTTCTCCAAACGCAACCGATAAATAATCTAAGTCTGATAATTCAGAAATTGCTGCGGTGATTCTGGATGCTTCTTCAGGAGTAGATTTTATAAGTTTTACAGTGACTGCTTTTAGTGAATTGTGCTTTCTTATTATATCAGCAACTAATTCTGCTCCATCTTTTTCCAAAACACACGAATCAATGATGAAGTTTTTTAAATTACGAGGCAGAAATTTTTGAAAATTTTCAAGTGCTTGATTAGATAATGTTATTCCATTTATCTCAACACTAAATAATCGCGGATATTGTCTAAAAAAGTTGATATTGGAAAAATCTTCTTCGGTTTTTAATGTTTCAATACTAAATGTTTTTTCATATCCAAGGAGAACAATGCTGCTACCTTTTATGCGGATTCCCGCAACTTTATCTTTTTCTATCGGTGACTGCGATTTTAAGAAGGGAAAATTATCAAACTCTTCATTTTCTTTTTCTGTTTTTTGCTCAGTTTTTACTGACTGCCAGTTATTGTTTGTATAACTTCCTCCTTTGTTGCTACCTCCATTATTATGGCGTTGAGAGACTCCTATGCGGTATTTATCGAGTGAATATAATGTTTCGTGAAATATTAATAATGATATGCAGCATATCAAATACTTCAATTTGCTGTTGTGAAAACACATCTTACTCATATTACATAACCTCGTAATGGAAAAACTTTCATATTTCATCAAATCACAAAATAGTAAATAAGATCTGAAAATTTCATAATTACATGTTATTATCTGCCTGTTGTTTGCTGTATTTTATTCGGACGGATCGCATGGGAATTATTGATAAAATTAAAAAAATATGCTGTTCAGAAAATGTGGAAGAGAAAAAGGAGCATATTTTGTCAAAAGAAATTCTCCGGGAATACGATATACGAGGCATTGTTAATGAAAATCTTTTTATGGAAGATGCTTTTAACATCGGACGAGCTTTTGGAGCTATTCTTTCTAGAAAAAATCTCAAAAAAATTTGTGTTGGATACGATTGCAGAATAACATCTGATGAATTGGCGGCAAATCTTACAAGTGGGCTGATAAATTCTGGTGCAGAAGTGATTTCGCTTGGTATATGCCATACTCCATTGATGTATTATTCAGTAAATAAATTGAATCTTGATGCAGGAATTATGGTGACAGGATCTCATAACCCGCCTCAGTACAACGGCTTCAAAATCATGCTTGGAACTGAGCCGTTTTATGGAAACAGCATAAATGAACTTGGTGAAATAATCGATAAAAAAGATTTTGTGGATGGTATAGGTCGTGAAGTTGTAATGAACAATATATTCGGAAAATATATCGGCGATATACTCAGTGATTTTAAGTTTCCTGATGATATAAAAGTCGCGTGGGATATTGGAAATGGCGCGACAAGTAACGCAATTAAAGCTATTACGACATTAATTTCCGGAAAACACCATGTTTTATTTGAGGAAATGGATGGAACATTTCCTAATAGATCTCCTGACCCGACAATCGCGGAAAACATAGAATATTTATCTAAGTTTGTTTCCTATAACGAATTTGATATTGGGTTTGCGTTTGATAGCGACGGAGATAGGGTTTCGGTTGTAAATTGCAAAGGTGAAGTTTTATATAGTGATCAGGTATTATCAGTTTTAGCCACAGATTTTTTGCGAAAAAATCCAGGTGCGCAGGTTATAGCTGATGTAAAATCATGCAATAGGCTGTTTGATACAATACGCACCGCTGGAGGAATCGGACTTATGGAGCGTGTTGGGCATTCTTTTATAAAAGCAAGGATGAAATCAAGTGGAGCGCTTCTTGCAGGAGAAATGAGTGGGCATTTTTTCTTTAAAGATAGATGGTTTGGTTTTGATGATGGAGTTTACGCTGCTCTTAGATGTCTAGAAATTGTATGTAACAACAGAAATGCATTCAATGATCTTCAATACGGTTTTGTTACTCCGGAAATTCGCATTGCGTGTGCCGAAAACAAAAAAATTCTTATAGTAGATGAGATAAAAACTAAAATTAAGCAAAAAAATATATCTATAGTGGAGATGGATGGAATACGTGTGAGTACAGATATTGGATGGTGGGTATTGAGGGCATCTAATACGCAAAATGCTCTTTCTTTAAGGATCGAATCATATTTGGAAGAAAATATGGATATATTAAAAAAAGAAATATCCAGTTATCTAGAGGATTACATACCCCAGATTCAAGAAATTTTGTTTACTGCAAAAAATACATAATTAAATATAGCGATGGATAAAAATTTTATTGATTTTTTAAAAAGCAGAGCATCAATTCTGGATGTTATATCTAATAAAGTGAAGCTTACAAGATCTGGAAAAGATTGGTTTTGCAGGTGCCCATTCCATTCTGAAAAAACAGCGTCGTTTAAAGTGGATCCAAATTCAGGATACTATTACTGCTTTGGATGTGGGGCACATGGCGACGTCATAAATTTCGTTATGGAATTCGAAAAAATAACTTTTCAAGAAGCTGTAGAATATATTGCAAATATGTATGGCGTCCAAGTTCCTATAAAAGAAAAATCAAAAATTCCAGATATCAATACAAAAATATATTCAGCACTCGAAGTAATCAAAAATTTATTTGCCTCTCAGTTACATGAAAAAATGGGGGTTGAAGCAAAAGATTATTTGAATTCAAGAAAAATATCGCCGGAATCAATTGCTAAATTCCAGTTAGGATTTGCTTCTGAAAAACAAAATATAGTACCGTTTCTTAAAAAATCTGGCTTTTCGGAGGATTTGCTCATCAAAACAGGGGTTTTTTACAAAAATCAGTATAATAATGAATTGGTAAATAGGTTTGCAGGTAGACTTATATTTCCCATTATAGATTCTTCAGGAAAATGTGTTGGATTCGGCGGAAGAATTATTACTAAATCGGATGGTGCGAAATATCTCAACTCTCCAGAATCAGAAATTTTTGTTAAAAGCCGGCATTTGTATGGATATTCGTTGGCAAAGCGCGGAAAGACCAGAGAAGTCGTTATTACCGAAGGATATTTGGATGTTATCGCGATGCATCAAGCAGGGTTCGATGGCGCAGTAGCTCCATTGGGGACATCGATTAGTGAAACACAGATAAATATGTGTTGGAAAATATGCGATAATCCTGTTATTGCTCTCGATGGTGATAATGCCGGCGTAAAAGCATCTTATCGTTGGATTGATAAAATATTGCCCTCACTGATTCCTGGAAAGTCTTTTAAATTTGCGATGTTGCCTCAAAATGCGGATCCGGATTCTCTTATTTTCAACAATCGAATTGATGTGATTTTGGATGCTATTAAGAATGCAACACAGCTTTCTAATTGGATATGGGATGGTGCTTTTCAGTTACATTCTTCTGAAACTCCTGAACAAAAAGCGGCTTTAGTAAAAATGCTGAAGGAAAAAATAGATGTCATTAAGGATTCTACAATCAGAAAATTATATCTCCAACATATAAAGCAAAATGAGCAAAACTTATATCGCAAAAAAGGAAAACCTTTTAAAAATGGTATGCTTATTAAGCCGGTTATATCAGTTAAAGAAAAAATAGAGAAAATATTACTTGTGACAATTATAAATCATCCATATATCTTAGATAAGGTCATCGAAAGTTTTGCAAAAATCGAATTTTCCATCGAAGTGAGACAGAAAATAAAAAATAAAATCTTGGATTTTTATGGAAAATATTTTGTAAATGGGGAGCACGATAAATACATCGAAGTAGTGAAGAGTTTGGAAAAGGAAGTAACCGACTTTGCAAATGATATCGAATTGCATGCTAATTTTGTAGGAAAAAACGCTGATGATGAGGATGTAATTGATGGATGGAACAAATTCTATGAGGAATATTTTTCTGGTCCGATAATTGCTGAAGATTTACAAAGTGCCTCAAGTAGTTTAAAATTCTCTTTTTCAGATGACGATTGGCAGAGGCTAAAAGCTTTAAAGAAAGAATCCCTTTCCAAAAAATAGGATGAAAAAATAATGAGTGTAAATTTAATAGCAGAAACATCAGAAAAAGATACAAATAATAAAGGCTTCGATTCTGAAAATCATAATGAAACATCTGAATTAGAATTCAAGAGACTTCTTCTTATTGGAAAAGAGAGAAGGTATATAACCTACGACGAGTTAAACGATGCTTTACCAAAGGAAAAATTCTCTACAGAAAAAATAGATGTGGCGATATCCAGCATAGCGGATATGGGAATACAGTTAATTGAAGCAGAAGACGCGGAAGCATTTTCTGTGGAAGAGGAAAATCAACCGCAGGCAGCGGAAGTTGTCCGCGATGATCAGGATGACCTTCTTAGAACCGACGATCCCGTGAGAATGTATTTACGTGAGATGGGTAATGTAGAGCTATTATCCAGAGATGGAGAAATTGAGCTCGCAAAAAAAATCGAGCAGGGATATACAGATGTTTTGAGTGGGTTATGCGATAGTCCAAAGACTTTTGAAAAATTTGATCAATGGATATCCGATCTGCAAAATAGAAAAATTATGCTGCGTGACATTGTTCAGCTGGATACAGGGTCTTCTGATAAAGAGGATGATGCGGAAGAGGATGATTTGTCTAAAGGCGATGAAACTGATGACACAGTTGAAGAACAGGAAGTCGGAGAAGTTACTGCGCTGGCAATGAGTCAAGATGAAGAGAATCTTCTTCCAACAGTTCTTTCTTTATTAGAAAAAGCTATTGATCTTCATAATAAAATTAATCAAAAGCAAAATGCATCTCATAAATTAAAGGCTGAGTTGGTTTCTGCAGTAGAAGAAATTAAGTTGAATCAAAATATTGTGCATGCAATGTGTGAAGAGTTATATGCATGCAACAAAAAATTGATAAAAAGCGAAACGGCTCTTTTGAAATTGGCTCAGGACTGCGGCATAAACAGAGATGCTTTTCTTAAAAATTATTATGGAAACGAAACCAATGAAAATTGGGAATCAACGTTATTGAAATTTTCTAATTGGAAGAAGTTTTTTGATTGCGGTCTTGAAAACATAAAAAAACATCAGGATTTAGCAAAATCAATCGAGTTATCAGCAGCTCTTCCGATTTCAGATTTTAGAAAAATTGTTGCCTGTATTCAAAAAGGAGAACGTGAATCTAATAGAGCAAAGAAAGAGATGATTGAGGCAAATCTGAGACTCGTTATTTCTATTGCTAAAAAGTATACAAACAGAGGGTTGCAATTTCTTGATCTAATTCAAGAAGGTAATATTGGACTTATGAAAGCCGTTGATAAATTCGAATATAAAAGGGGATATAAATTCTCTACATATGCTACTTGGTGGATTAGGCAGGCTATTACGAGGTCTATTGCAGATCAAGCAAGAACAATTCGTATTCCTGTACATATGATTGAAACAATTAACAAGATTGTCAGATCGTCAAGACAGATGTTAAATGAAATCGGAAGAGAGCCGACTCCTGAAGAGTTAGCAGCACGTCTCCATATGCCAATTGATAAAGTTAGAAAAGTATTGAAAATAGCGAAAGAACCAATCAGTTTGGAGTCTCCGATCGGCGATGAAGATGATTCACACTTAGGGGATTTTATAGAAGATAAAAATATTGCTCTTCCAGTAGAATCAGCTGTTAATTCCAATTTGCGTGAAACTACGACTCTTGTATTGGCAAGCTTGACTCCGAGAGAAGAACGAGTATTGAGAATGAGATTTGGAATCGGCATGAATACCGATCATACTCTCGAAGAGGTTGGGCAGCAATTTGCTGTTACAAGAGAAAGAATAAGGCAGATTGAGGCTAAGGCGTTAAGAAAGTTGAAGCATCCAAGCAGATCAAGAAAGTTAAAAAGTTTTCTAGATTCGTAAATTAACAAATATAAAAATAAATACAGCTCAATAATGTTAAGAATAATTGTTTTTTATATTAATTAGATATTTAATTTATTTATATACAGAATAGGATTAGGTAATAATGATAAAAGATATAATTCATATTGTTAAAAAATAAGCAATATTAATTGTCTGACATATTATTTTTTCTTTTAACAAAAAATAAAATATACTCTTGCTTTTTGTGGAGTTTGGTTCAGTTTGCAAAATTAATTTTAAACGGATATAAAAAATGAAGTTTGGAAAATTAGTAGTTTATATATGTGTTTTGATCCAATGTTTCAATGTGATTGGTATGCACGGTGAATGTAGTGAAACTTCTACTAGTTTGGAAAAATTATCTCGGCCTATTACAAAGGAGGAATTAGCAAAATTACCGGCAAAATCATGCTGCCATTATGATATCAATGATGAAAATATGAGGATTATGGATGCTGCTTCAATGTTACGTGATTTAAGATTTTCATGCTCTGAAGATGCGAGATTTTTTCATGATATCCTTGCCAAACGTGATCGAGAGGCCTTAAGAAAAGCGTGTTATGGTTTTTTTGAACAACAGGCGTTTTATTATTCTGATACTCCCGAAGAATATGGAGGTTGGTCAGTAGATTTATCTGGAACTTCACTATCAGATGATAAAAAGGAAGAATATCTACGATATCTAAACTCAATAATTACTATATATTTAGAAGATGATATTTCATTTGACTTTTTTTTACTGTGGTTAGCAGCTCACAAAGCTTATGATCAAAGCGTAAAGTTCAAGATGTCAAAATGTGATGAAACAGATTCTGATCTAGGAGAGTTAATTCTATATCCTTCATGTAAATATGAACATAAGTATTTAGCCTTGCCTGGTTTTATGCAAAATGAAGAAAAAAAACAATCTGGATTAGTAGAAGTAACTGTCGATTATCCATCAGCACCTTTTCATGAATTTAACCATGAACTCTTAGAATTACTAAAGATTGAGGCTTCTGTCTATGTTTTAAGCTTAGATTATTATTTTAATCGCTTTACCAGAGAACTGATACTCTCAGGAGCAAATGATAGTGATATACAGAAATTATTTAATCGAATTAAAGTAACGCTATTATTAGAGAAAACTGACAATAAAGAAATCGCAGATAATGAAGTAAGATCTTTATTGGAAAATCGAGGAGAAACATATTCTTTGTTACAAAAATTTTTGATACAATCTTCGGAAAACATAACAAATTTTCTTGATGATCCAGCAAATAGAGCCCTAACTTTTATAGTCCTCCTAAACGCTTTATGGGGAAATGATAATAAGATTTTGCGATTAACTGGAATTATATTACATAAAGGAATTTTATATTATTATCCATATAATGATTTCCACGTAGCACAATCTCGAAAATTACCTCCACGTTGGAGCTGGAGAGATTCTGAAGATAGACATCTATCCAATATTGATCTTGAAGCCATGTTTTGGGAAAAGACTAAGTTAGTTCCGGCAGAAAAAGCTTTACAATTATTATTAGCTTTGGGTGAAAAATATTAAAATCAATAATTATTTTATGGACGTTATATTTTTTACTCTCTGAGGGTTGAATTTTTCGCTGCTTGCGGCATACAAATATAGTTATGAGTGAAATATATCCATAAAAGTCACAAAGTAACTGTATTGTTATATCATCTTGAATTTTCTGCAAAATTTAGAAGGGTTGTATTTGATAATTCAGTAGATTCTGTTTTGAGAGATGTATGTCTCGGAATAGAGAATAGATATGAGCTAAAATTTTTAGAAATATGAACAGATAAAGACCATGTGCATTTTTTGGTTCAGTCTGTCCCGACTTGTAGCACAACGAAAATTGTTACAATCATAAAAAGTCATACGACCAGAGAGATTTCGTTTTGTTCCATCAGTTAAAAAGCAGGTGTGGGGAGATGAGTTTTGGAGTGATGGCTATTTTGCGAGCACAGTTGGAAAACATGGCAATGAGAATATGATAAGCAATTATGTGAAAAATCAAGGACAAGAATATAAAAAGTTACACGAGGATATGCAGTTGGTGATGTTCTAAATCAATGCCACGCTGCAAGCAGCAGGAGATTATTTACTCTTAGTTTGTTGATAATATAATTCTCATAATGTATACAAAAAATGATTATCCATTTATTTTTAAGCATTAATCGTAAAATTTACTTTTTATGAGTCAATAAACTAAGAGTTTTAGAAATGATTTCTTTAAGATTTTTTCTGTGAATAACCATATCTACCATCCCGTGGTCTAATAAATATTCTGATAACTGAAACCCTTCAGGAAGTTTTTCGCGAATCGTCCCCTCAATAACTCTTGGTCCTGTAAATGCCACAAGCGCTCCAGGTTCTGCTATATGTATATCTCCCAGCATTGCAAAAGAAGCGGAAACTCCACCAGTTGTTGGATTAGTTAACAAAACTATATAAGGCAATTCAGCTTCTTTTATTTTATTTACGGCAGCGACGGTTCTCGGCATCTGCATCAGAGAAAAAATTCCTTCTTGCATTCGTGCCCCGCCCGAACATGGAACAACTAAAAACGAATAGCCCTTAGAAACAGCGAGTTCAGCAGCAGTAATAAATCCCTCTCCTACAGCCATTCCCATGGATCCCCCCATGAAATCGAATACAAAAAATACAGCAACTGTTTTGTGTCCTCCGATTCTTCCATACCCGATGACAACAGCATCTTTTTCTTTTGTTTCGTGACGAGATATTTTTAAACGATCAGAATATTTTTTGTTATCTTTGAATTTTAATGGATCTGCAATCGGGGTATTGTATCTTATTCTAGTAAATTCGCCATCGTCAAATAGGTTTTTAATTCTTTCAGCAACGCTGATTTTTAAATGATTATCGCAGTGAGGGCAGACTTGTAAATTGGAATTTAATTCTTTGCGGAAAATCATCTGTTCGCACTTTGGGCATTTTTCCCAAAGATTTTCCGGGACATCATTTCCGACCAAAGCTCTAATTTTTGGTCTTACGAAGTTAGTTAGCCAATTCATATTACTATTTAGTTTCCATCAAATGTCATTTGTCCGTTTACAAGGCTCTTTAAGTGCTTTCCAGCTTTAAAATACGGGACTTTTTTTGCTTTTATAACAATTCTTTCTCCGGTTTTAGGATTTCTTCTTTCTGAGGTTTCCCGTTCTTTTATGGAGAAGGATCCAAAACCTCTTAGTTCTACGCGTTTTCCATCTTTTAATGCTTCTACCATTTTTCCAATAATTATAGAAACGACTTTATCAACATTTCTAATGTTCATATATGGATATATTTCTGAAATTCTTAGAATCAAATCCGATCTTGTCATAGTTCCCTCTAAACCAATAGCGCTTCCAAACTCAGCTTATATGACTACAAGCAACATAACTAAAACTTTGTCTAGGTTGATCGATATTAGTAAAAATTCCTTTAGATACCAATCACATCTGTACTTTATTTTAAAATATTATATAAATAAATATATGAAATGTACAACCTTATCTTTATTGAGTGGTTTTTATGAGACAGATGCAGGGCACTTTCTTGCAATGGATGTATTGCAGTCTATAACAAGCTCGATCAATATAAACAGCGGTAATTTGTTGGCGATAGGTATAGGTGGGAGGTATCTGGATAAACTTGATACTGGAAAATTACTTTATGCGATTCCAAAATCATATCCTTTCAAACATTGGCCGAAAATCCGTCCATTTAGAACAGTCGTTGTAGATGAAACAACATTGCCTTTTATGTCAAATTCAATGGATACAATAGTATTAATTCATCTGATGGAATTTTCAGAGGAAAACTCTGCTTTATTGCAAGATGTATTTCGTATCTTAAAGGTTGGCGGAAAATTAATAGTCGTCTCAATTAATAAAAATAATTATAATAATTTTCATAAATACGGTATTTCAGAAAAATGCATAAAATATAGTGTGGAAGAGATTATAAAGTTTATATCCAATGCTTCGTTTTATATTTCAAGTGTATTTGGTATAAATAGAAAATTGAGATTCTGGCCATATAGCTTTAGTTATAATTTTAATAAATACAGTGAGTTATTAATTTCTCTTTTCCCATTTTTTTCCGATCTTGTTGTTATAATGGCTGAAAAAATTGAATTTGCTAGGGAAACAGTAAAGGCTTTGGATACTCAATATGAGGCACTATAGTTTGGAAAGAATCATATGATATGCCCAGAGATACTTAGTTTATTTACATTAATCCTTTGTTTTATAACGATTTTATTTATGCTGAATTTTTTCGGAAAAACAGGTCTTTATGTTTATTCAACGATAGCGGTAATTGCTTCTAACATACAAGTTTTGAAATTAACTAAGTATTCGATTATGCAGGATCCTATAGCGTTAGGCACAGTTTTGTTTTCGACAACATTTGCAGTAGATAATATATTAAATGAATATTTTGGAGAAAAATCAGCAAAAAAGGGAGTCTGGATAAGTTTTTTAGGATATCTATTTTTTACAGCTTTAATGAAAATTACAGATATGCATCCAGGTGTAGATCATGCGGAATGCATTAGTTTGTATCAGGAAATTCATAAATTATTTTCCCCAACCTTAGTGTTATTTATATCAAGCCTTATCTCGTATTTTATAAGTCAATACACTGATATTTTTATATTTTCTGCATTAAAAAAGATCTTTAAAGATAAATATATTTCTCGAAGAGCTATGATTTCCATGTGTATTTCAACGTTTGTGGATAACTGTGTTTTTTCCATATTAGCTTGGGTTGCTTTTTCCGATCATCCGATATCATTAATTTCTCTTTGGAAAACATATATTTGCATAACATATGTTATCAGGTTATTTATCGCGCTTTTGTGCGTTCCTTTAGTAAGAACAGCCGGCATTTTTGTTAAGCGCCTTGCATAGCTGAATTTCTTTAGATACTTTTTATTCAAATTAAAAGGCTTAAATAACAATGTATAAAAATTTTGGATTCGAAGTAATTGCATCTGATGCAAAAGCAAGACTTGGTAAGCTTAAAACTCCGCATGGAGTAGTTGAAACGCCGGGTTTTATTTTTTGCGGTACAAAAGCGAGTGTAAAAGGCGTTTCTCCACAGCAATTAAAAGAAGCAGATGTATCAATTATATTATCAAATACATATCATCTTTTTTCATATCCAGGATCAGAATACATAAAATCGCGCGGCGGTTTGCATAAATTCATGGGATGGGATGGCCCTATGTTTACAGATTCCGGCGGATTTCAAATATTTAGCTTGGGACATGGATCTGTTGCCGAGGAAATAAAAGGAAAACGATCTGGAGCGTCGACATTAACGAAAATCACTGAACAGGGGGCTATTTTCAAATCATATTGGGATGGTAGCGAACAGATTCTTACTCCTGAAAAATCAATCCAAATTCAAAAGAATCTTGGGGCAGATTTAATAGTTTCATTTGATGAATGTACGCCGTTTCATAGCGATAAAAAATATACAGAGCAGTCAATGGAGCGCTCTCATAGATGGGAAAAAAGATCGTTAGACGAATTTTTATGCGAAAATAACGCTTCGCAAGCGTTATATGGAATAATTCAAGGCGGAATTCATAATGACTTGCGAAAACGCAGTGTGGAATTTGTAAGTAGTCATCCGTTTTTTGCGACTGCAATCGGCGGAACGCTCGGATCTACAAAAGAACAGATGTATGAAGTTGTCGAAATGGCTATGGATGGCTTAGATGTTTCGCGTCCAATTCATCTTCTTGGAATTGGCGGTATCTCGGATATTTTTAGAGGTGTATTGCTTGGTGTAGACACCTTCGATTGCGTGCATCCGACCCGAATCGCAAGACATGGAGGTGCTCTCGTAAAGCCTAAATACAGAGACAAAATTAGTAGAGAGCATATAAATCTCAAGAGATCTGAGTATAAAATCGATGATGCTCCTATAGAAGCAGATTGTGACTGTTTGACATGCCGGACTTTTTCAAGGGCTTATCTGCACTATCTACTAAAAGCAAATGAGCTTTTGGTCATTCAAGCGATTACTATTCATAATATAAGATTTATGGTTAAATTAATGGAAGAAATTCGTAACGGAATCGCATCTGGAAAACTTGCTGAAGTGAAAGCGAAATGGTGCTGAAAAAGTTTTTTTATCTTGCACTTTTATTTTTTTTCGAAATTTGTACTGCTGATTTTGGCAATGATTCTTCATATTCTGATTTGGAATTTCGTGATTTTCGTTATAAAGCAGATTTAGTTTTAGATACAGAACATAGTTTAGTTGGAATTGTTGAAGATATGTTTTCCGGATCCGAGATAGAAGAAGAAATAAAATCATTGCGTACATTTAAGGAACAAGGCAAGACAGTTAGTAATATTCGAGCGTTAACTGATAGAATTAAATCAGATATTTCAACGATTTACAAAAAAACGCATATGCTGGGATTTTATGAAACTAATGTTCGATATAAAACGCACATGAAAGGAAAAAATGAAGTTATAATTACAATATATGTAGATTTAGGAAAGATATTCAAACTGGAGTTGAATCTAAAATATCTTGATAGAGATGACGAATTTGGTAAAAAATATCGAAATCTTTTACAGTTAAAATCAAAAAATTTAACCGCATCAATTATTGATATAAAAAATATTATCAGTGGTGCTGTTTATGAATTACAAGCTGATGGATTTTACGATCCGGAGATCATCGAAAAAAGAGTACGTATTGATTATGAAAAGAAGGCTGCTGTTTTAAATTTAACTATAGACCCTAAGCAGAACGCAAAATTTTATTTTACTGAGATAAAAGCATATCCAGGTATAGATCCACAATTTATTAAAAATCGTATTTTGTGGAGTGAAGGAGAAGTATATGATATCAGAAAAATAGATAAAACTTCTGATGATCTGCAAAACACACAAATATTTTCCAAGGTAAAAGTTGAGCTGCTTAAGGATCAAATCTGCGACGATAGGGTTCCTGTACTTATAAGCCTTGAAGAAGACAAAAGGCATATCGTTGATTTCAGTTTATTGTATTCCACTATGAGAAATATGAATTTCGATAGGAAAAAATCTCAGGTAAATAAAAGCCTTAAATCAATAATCGCAAGATTGTCTTGGATGGATTGTAATGCGTTTGGTGGTGGGGAAAAACTTAGATTTACCGTAGAAGGAACCCCGATAAAAGTCAGAGATAGGCGAACGGATTACGCTTTTGAAACTGTATTTCTTCAACCCGATGTATTTGTAAAAAACAATACAGCGGAATATATCTGCTCTAGGCGCCAGGAATTAACAAATGTGTTTTTTAAAAAAAGTGATAAAATTTCTTTGATGTTCAATTATCCATTATGGTTTTTTACAACTATGAGGGTTGGTGGTTTTATAGAAAAAAATTATGTTGATGGATGTGCTGTATTTTTTGCTGACACAGATGAAAACAGGTATTATAAAAATGTAACAATACCTTTGGAAATAGTTTTAGATAAAACAGACGATCTACTCAATCCTACTTCGGGATATAGAGCATCCGCTAAATTTTCTCATATGCGATTTAAAAGTTCTAGTATCGGGAGTTTACAGTCTTTAGATTTAATTTTTTCCTATAATTATCCATTTGATGAATTTAAAAAGACAGTTTTTGCGTTCAAAATTGTTAAGAAAACTCTTTTTGGAAAAGATATTGATAAAATTCCCATTGATAAAAGAATTTATGCGGGGGGCATGAATTCTGTAAGAGGTTTTGCGAATCAAATGGCGACGGAGATGGTTATTGGAGAAGAAACGCCGATGGGAGGTAAATCGTCAATTGAATTTGGTACTGAAATAAGAAGAAAGATATCTGGAGATTTTGGAGCTGTTTTGTTTTTTGACGGAGCTAAAATCTTTCAAAATCAATCACATAATGCAGTTTTGCAAATTGAAAAAAAAAGATGGTTTTTATCATATGGGGTCGGAGTTAGATATTATACAAGCGCCGGCCCAATTCGTGCTGATTTGGCATTCCCTGTAAAAAGGAGAAAATATATTGATTCAAAAGTGCAGTTTATTCTTAGCTTGGGGCAGGCATTTTGATGTTTTTTTTGAAGAAATTAATAAAATCTTTTTGCAGAATTTTTGTGGTAATTTTAATCCTATTTTTTATTTTGGTGGGAACGTTTTTTGTCGATTCCGGAAGGAAGATTCTGTTAGCTGGAATAACAAAATATTTTCAAGTACAAAATACAATTTTTGTGATAAAGGGACTTGATTATAAAATCACAAAAATCGAAGAAATTTTTATAAAAACTCCAGATGGGATAGAGTTAATTTTTTCGAATGTTTCCTTAAGAAGACCACAGTTAAAATTTTCGTTTTCCACAAAGTTTTTGTTGAATGCGGTTAGGTTTCATAGATCATCAATCTACGTAGATAAATTTGTATTGAACGGAGCTGAAGAGGAAATAGATCTGAATGAAAAATTAAAAAATCTCATACCTTTAATGCGGATATTAAGAATATTTATCGCTGATTTATCTCTTGGAAAAGGGGAATTAAATATCTTGAGAGAAACATATACATTGGACGGCCTTCGATATAAATCAAAAATAAATAAAGACTATTTATATAGCAAGATTGATAACTATTATGTTTTGGATGTTCTTTATAAGTGGCAAGGATTTGAATGTACTGAAAGCGAAATTAAATTCGAAAAATTTATAGATTTTGATGGTGTGCTGCATGTGAAAAATCCTGAAAAAGAAAATTCAGAATATAAATTTTATGCAGCAAATAAAAACGTAAAAATTGAATCTGATGGAACATACAAAGATTTTATGCTCGATATTCTTATTCAAAATGCGCTTGTGGAATATCAGGACAAATCTTATAAATTAGCAGGAAATTTATATCTTAAATCTAAAAAAGTTTACTTAACAACAAAATTGGATTTAACTCATTTTGTTAGGGATCTTCCGTTAGAGATAAAACAAAATTTTGAAAATGTCGTTTCTGTTTTAGATATAAATTATAACTTTGCGGTTAATGAAAAAAGTACTATTGATATAAAGTTCGTAAGATCAGCAAAAAACATTGGTGATATAAAATGTAGTTTGCAAAATAATGCGATTGATGCATATGGAAATATTAATTGGATAAAAATTTATGGTTTTCAACCGCAAAAAATATTCTGTAAAAGCAATACGTTAGAAGATTTTAATATAGTAATAGAAGGAGACGGGTTTGAGGCAATAACAGATATTAACGCTAGTAAAATCAACAAAGAAATTTCTGTACAAGCATTTAAGTTTGGTTCTGAATCTTGTGGATTTTTACAATTATCTAAGCCATGTGTTTTGAATAAAGACTCTGATTATCATTTTACTTTTAAGTTTGATTGCTTGGATTTTTGGAATAAATTTATACCCATTTCCGGAGACGCGGCAGGAACAATTTTCTACAAAAAAGGAAATATCGTTTCAAAATTTAATAGTAAAAACCTACATTTTGAAAATCATAGTTTTTATGATTGTTTATGTCATGTTAATGGCAGAGGTGTCGACGTTTCGGTTAAGCAAGCATCTGTATTTTGTTCAAAACACCAAAATTTGTATTTTAAAATTGATGACGAAAAAATAAAAATTACAAGTACATTGAATGATGATTTATTATTGGATGCTGCTGGAAAAATTTCTGCGTTATATAAAAAAATATCCTTTGAAAATTTCTCAATAAATTCTCCGGAATATGTGTTGAAAACTAAAATTTTCGACGTGGATCTAGAAAAAGATAATTACAAAATTTTATGTGATTTATTGAATAAAAAATCTAATAAAAAAGGTGTTGCAGATATCACAAAAATTAAAACTGAAATTGATATCAAATTAGATTCGTTTCAAACAAATATTGTTTCTAAAATATTTAATCGCTGGGTTCCCAATTGTAATTTGAATGGAAAAGTGCAACTAAAATTATTTGGTAATGTTTTTATTGGAGATGGTAGTTTCAAAATTTACGGATTAGTTTCGCGAGCAAACACTATGGATGTGTCGCTTAAATTAATGAATACAGGAATGTATTTTGATGTGATTTTGAAAAATCATAGCGATTTATTCAAAGGAAATTTGTTTGCTCCTATTTATATTACAAATAACGGAACAGTTATAAAAAATTTGCACGCCCCATCGCTTAATTGCCGTATTTACGGCAATACACACATTGAAAATTTGCTGGAGCTTTCGGATAAAATAGATGCGCGTGGATTGCTTAATTGTGATGTGAAAATTTCTGGAAGTTTTGCAAGTCCCATTATTTCGGGAAGTGCAGAAATGCAAAAAGCATATTTCATTATAAACGACATTTTTTTGAGAAATGGAACAATATCGCTTTTTTGTGAGAAAAATAAAATATTAGTTTCGCGAGCGGAATTTATAGATATACAGAAAAAGAAATTAAACATTTCAGGAAGTGGAGTTTTTTATTTTAATCATATAACGCCAAGTATAAAAACCAAATTACAACTTAAGTTCGATAATTTTATGTTATTTGATTCAGATGACATGAAAATATCTATTTCAGGAAATGGAGATATTACTGGCAGCATAACGGATCTTCTCATTAGAGGAGATGTTGATGTTACAAAGTGTAAAATTCAGAAATTAGGTTCTGAAGATGTAGAAAAAAGTAACGATATCATCATAGAAAATGAGCGGAATGTAGAAAAACAATCTCTAAAAGAGAATCGTGAAGCAGATTTTTGTAAATATGATGTAAATATGAGATGTCCGAAAATAGATATTGTTGGCAGCATATTTGAAATGATTTTATCGGGAAATTTAAAGCTTTTAAGTTATGACAACAAAGCGACTTTAGTTGGATCATTAAAATTGAGGGATGGTAAGTTAGATTTATTTGGAAAGAGACTGAAATTTACTAAAGGCAATGTTGAATTTATAGAAAAATATCCGTTTGATCCAATATCTTATTTTAAATGCAATCGGAATTTGGGGGAGATGATCGTTTATTTAGAAATAACAAACCATCCTGAAACAGGAGTTGATTTTGATTTGTATTCATCGCCTGATTATACACATGATGTAATTTTAGCAAATATGTTGTTTGGAAAAGAATTGAAATATCTTTCTGTAACAGAGGCAGCGCAGCTTGCTAATGCTGTCGCGAGTTTTAAAAGGAAGGGTTATATATTTTCGATATTAAATACATTTCAAAAAATAGGATTAATAGATACTTTATCATTTGCCGGCAGCGAAAGAAAATCAAACTCGTTATATTCTGATGAACAAAGTTTAGCAGAGCAGAATACCTTAAATGTAAGTGCAGGCAAATATATTCATGATAATATATATATTAGTGTGAATAAAAAATCAGACAATATTACTACATTTGATGTGGATTTATCATTAACACCAAAAATGTCTATAAAAGCAAATAGCAGCGGAGAAGCAGGTATAAGTTGGAAATACAGGTATTAATTTGCTACGCTTTTTATATTGCTGCGTTGCTAGTGTTTATCTGAAATTTCATGTATTATTTTAATATAAAATCGGAAAACGCATTGCATTTTCTAAAAAAGAATAAAATTAAGTATTTTTTGTAAAATTAGTGAGATTATAAGGATATGATGAACTTGAATTTATATCTAGGATCATATCTGCTAAGGAGGAATGATGGGAAAGATAGCAGACGGAGAAAGTACTTTACGCTGCTCTTTTTGTGGAAAAACGCAACATGAAGTAAAAAAACTCATAGTTGGACCTACGGTTTATATCTGTGATGAATGTATAGAGTTATGTGCTGGAATAATCTCTGATATCCAGCCAAACATTAGTATATCTAAAGGGAAAAACAGTCTCCCTTCTCCACAGGAAATTTGCAAAACACTTGATGACTATATAATAGGGCAGGATAAAGCAAAGAAAGTTTTATCTGTTGCTATATATAATCATTATAAAAGATTGGCGCATACTACGAAAAATTCTGATGTCGAATTATCGAAATCTAATATTTTATTAATTGGGCCTACAGGAACTGGAAAAACACTGCTTGCGCAAACATTAGCAAGAATCATCGATGTTCCTTTTACTATGGCAGATGCAACTACTTTAACCGAGGCTGGATATGTTGGCGAAGATGTTGAAAATATCATTCTAAAACTTCTTCAAGCTGCTGATTATAATGTTGAAAAAGCACAGATGGGAATTGTTTATATTGATGAAATTGATAAGATTTCAAAAAAATCAGATAACCCATCTATCACAAGAGATGTTTCTGGAGAAGGAGTACAGCAAGCACTGTTAAAAATTATGGAGGGAACAATTTCTTCGGTTCCGCCTCAAGGAGGTAGGAAGCATCCTCAGCAAGAATTTTTACAAGTCGATACCACTAATATTTTATTTATTTGCGGCGGTGCGTTTGCTGGATTAGATAAAGTTATTGCATCGCGTGGAGATAATTCATCAATAGGATTTGGAGCGGAAATAAAATCCAAGGATGATCGTAATATAGGCGAATTATTTGCAAAAGTAGAGCCAGAAGATCTGCTGAAATATGGATTAATTCCAGAGTTTGTTGGTAGACTTCCTGTTATAGCAACACTGAATGATCTTGACGAAACTGCTTTGGTTTCAATATTAACTGAGCCAAAAAATGCGCTTGTAAAACAATATCAAAGACTATTCAGTATGGAGGGTGTATCATTAGTTTTTGAAGAAGATGCAATCCATGGCATCGCAAAACTTGCTCTCGAGAGAAAAACGGGCGCGAGAGGTTTGAGGTCTATAATGGAGTCGATTCTTCTAGATATTATGTATGAATTACCATCATATAAAAATGTAGAGGAAGTAATAATTTCCAAAGATGTTATTGAAGGAACATGCAAACCTATATTAAAATACCTCGATATGAAAAATACAGTTTGCGCTAGGAGTTAAATTTTGGATAACATCTGTCCGGTTCTTTCTATAAGAGATATCGTAGTATTTCCGCATGTTGTTGTTCCTCTTTTTGTTGGAAGATTAAGGTCAATTAATGCCCTTGAAGCCGCAATGGAGAATGATAAAAAGATAGTTTTGTTAACTCAAAAAAGTTTGCATAATGATGACCCATCATTCAGTGATTTATATCATGTCGGAGTTCTCAGTAATATTTTGCAGATGTTAAGGCTTCCTGACGGAACTGTAAAAATATTAGTTGAAGGCGTTGATAGGGTTGTTGTTTCTGAATGTATTTCTGATAAGGATTATTTTTCTGTAAAATATGATTTTTTGAAAACGCAGGATGATGAGAATTCTCTTGAAATAGAAGCTTATCGGAGAACTCTGTTAGAGCAGTTTGATAGTTACTCAAAATTAAATAAGAGAATTTCGATTGATACTGTAAATGCTGCAAGAAATATCATATCCGTTAACGATTTAATTGACGTTGTATCCGCTCATATGATGTTGCGCATTCAAGATAAGCAGTCATTATTAGAGGAAACAAGCACTATCAAAAGGTTTGAGTTGCTCTTGTCTTTTATGGAGTCTGAAATAGATGTCATAAATGTGGAGCGCAAAATTAGGAATCGCGTAAAAAAGCAGATGGAACGCAGTCAAAAGGAATATTATTTGAATGAGCAGATAAAAGCCATTCAAAAAGAGCTTGGCGACACTGAAAATAACGCTGTGGATGAAATAAAAGAATTTGAAACAAAATCGAAAAATATAAAATTTTCTAAAGAAGCCAGAGAAAAATTTGATGCGGAATTAAAAAAACTCAAGAATATGCCAAGTATGTCTCCGGAAGCTACTGTGGTTCGCAATTATCTTGATTGGTTAATAAGTACACCTTGGCATCATAAGACAAAAATAAAGAAAAATATAAAGGAAGCAAAAACTATTCTTGATCGTGATCACTATGGACTTGATACAGTTAAGGAAAGGATTTTGGAATTTCTTGCTGTTCAGAACAGGGTGGGGAAGGTCAAGGGATCCATTATCTGTTTCGTGGGACCTCCAGGTGTGGGAAAAACATCTCTAGCAAAATCAATTGCAGAAGCGACAGGTAGAAATTATATTAGAATATCGCTTGGCGGGGTTCATGATGAATCTGAAATCAGAGGACATAGAAGAACATATATAGGTTCTATGCCTGGTAAAATAATTTCCAGCATGAAAAAAGCAAAATCATCGAATCCTTTATTTTTATTAGATGAAATAGATAAACTTGGAGCCGATTGGAAAGGGGATCCTTCAAGCGCATTGTTAGAAGTGCTAGATCCTGAGCAGAATTTTTCATTTAACGATCATTATTTGGAAGTAGATTATGATTTATCCGATGTAATGTTTGTTACAACAGCCAATTCTTACAAGATGCCTGGTCCCTTGTTGGATCGTCTTGAGATAATAAAGCTTTCTGGATATACGGACCTGGAAAAATTAGAAATAGCAAAGCGACACTTGGTTCCAAAAGAACTGAAAGAAAATGGACTGAAAAATAAAGAGTTTTCGATATCGGACGATGCCTTAATGTCGCTCATTCGCAATTACACTCGTGAGGCGGGTGTCAGATCTTTGGAAAGAGAGATTGCGCACGTTGCTCGTAAGGTTGTGAAAGAACTTAGTGAAAACAATGGAGAAACAAAAAAAGTAGATATTACTATCGAAAATCTTGAAAAATATGCTGGCGTAAAGAAATTCAAAAGACTTGAGACGGAAGACAAGAATCTTGTTGGTGTTGTGACTGGTTTGGCATGGACTGAGGTTGGCGGCGAACTCTTATCAATCGAAGCGATCAGCGTGCCTGGAAAAGGAAAAACAACTCTTACCGGAAAGCTTGGCGACGTTATGCAGGAATCTATTCAAGCAGCGATCAGCTTTGTGAGGTCTAGGGCAGAATCTTTCGGAATTGATCCTAAGATTTTTGAAAATACAGATTTTCACATACACGTTCCGGAAGGTGCTACTCCAAAAGATGGCCCATCAGCTGGAGTCGCTATGGTTACGAGTATTGTCTCTACACTTACAGCGATTCCGGTGAAAAAAGATGTTGCCATGACTGGAGAAATCACACTCAGGGGGCGAGTTCTTCCCATTGGTGGATTAAAGGAAAAAATGCTAGCGGCGCACAGGGGTGGCATAAAAACAGTTATTATTCCTAAAGATAATGAATCGGATTTACACGATATTCCGGTTTGTGTATTAGAGGGCATTGATGTAGTGAAAGTAGAAACTGCCGACGATGTTTTAAATGTAGCTCTTATTAGCGATATTTCCCAGAAAGCGCTGTTAGCTCCCGGTTTGTCAGCATAAAGTTATAGTATTTACAAAAAATAGATATGAATGTATGGAAATTGATATTTCATTGATGATTAACATAGTTCTTGGAGTTCATACAATATATCTAAAGCGTTTTTTGGAGATATAGAGTTTAAATCTATATTTTGGATTTTTCTTTTTAATTCGGAATCTTCTTCTGGCTGATATATGATGTTCATTTGATCAGCTTTCGAAAAGTCAGAGTCGAAAAAATTATTTGTTTCGGATTTATTTTCTTTTTCTTCAAAAATTTTCAGCAATTCGTTTGCGCGCCTTACTACATTTTTTGGAACTCCAGCTATACCAGCAACATGTATGCCATAGGATTTATCCGCAATTCCATCTATTATTTTATGGTAGAAAATAACATCGCCATTCCATTCTTGAACTTTAAGTGTTTTGCATTTTATATTCTTCAAGGTATTTTGCAAAACAGTAAGTTCACGATAGTGAGTCGCGAATAAAACTCGACATCTATTTGATTTATAAAGGTTTTCTATTACAGCCCAGGCAATCGCAAGTCCATCATATGTGGATGTTCCTCGCCCAACTTCATCAAGAATCACAAATGATTTTTCTGTTGCTTGGTTTAAGATCGTGGCGGTTTCGATCATTTCAACCATGAAAGTCGATCTGCCACGAGCAATATCATCAGAAGCTCCGATACGCGAAAACAATCGATCAACAATGCCGATTTTTGCTTTTAACGCAGGTACATAGCATCCAATTTGAGACAGTAAAATAATTAACGCATTTTGCCGAAGATAAGTACTTTTTCCTGCCATATTTGGTCCGGTTAATAGACAAATCCGACTATTATAATCTAAATTGCAATTGTTTTTTGTGAAATCCTTGATATAAATATCCAAAATAGGATGTCTTCCATCTTCTATTTCTAAAATAGGATCATTTGAAATTTTTGGACGAATATAGTTTCGTTCTAATGAAATATGTGCGAAGTTCGTATAAACATCGAGACAGGATAAAAGCTTGATTGCGTACGAAATATCGTTATAACGCACCATGATTTCTTCAATTATTTTTGAATAAAGCTTTTGCTCCATTTGACTCCATGCTTCAAACGCATCGATCAATTTCGATTGAAGCTCGATTAATTCATCACTTACATAGCGAACTGCGTTTACCAATGTTTGCCTGTGGATGAAGTTATTCCCGATTTTTGCTTTCTGTGATAATGGAATTTCGATGTACCATCCTAGTATCGCGTTATTTTTTATTTTTAATGTGTTAATTGATGTTTCAGAGATATATTTTGTTTGTAGATTTGTAATTAAATCTTCACTGTGATTTTTTATATATTTTAAATTATCTAATTCATCCGAAAATCCATCCGCAATTATACTTGCATCTCTATTGTTTGCTGCTGGCAGGATATTGACTAATGCTGATTCCAAAAGCTTTTTTAGTTCGGAAAAATCCCTAATATTTTCAACGCGATAATCACCTTCATTCGGAATTTTAATGTCATTTATAATAGACTTTACTGCTTCAACGATCCGAAAGAACTCGCGAATATCTCCAACATCCCGTGGAGAGAATTTTTTGAATCTTATTCTATTTATAACTCGCTCAAAATCCGGACAACCTGATAATGTTTCACGAATTAATTTCAAAATTTTTTCATTATTTATAAAAAAATCGACGCAATCTAGTCTTTTTAGAATATTTTCTCGATTCACTATTGGTGTTGAGACACGAGCTGCAAGCATTCTAGCTCCAAAAGGAGTCGATGTTTTGTCAATCGCTCCAAGCAAGCTGTATTCATATTCTCCGTGTGCAGACGATATTATTTCCAAGCTTTTGCTGGTCGCGGAATCTATAACAAGATAGTTGCTAAATGCCGTTTTTTTTGGAATAGGAAGACTGGAGAGACCGTCTCGCTGTGTGATTATCAGATATTCTAAAACAGCACCGCAAGAAGCTAATTCGTTTGCTGAAGATATTCCAAAACTATCTAGAGTTTTAACTTTAAAATATCTTTCTAATCGTTCTTTTTCTACTATTGGATTAAATTTTGAATCTGGAAGATATGTGAGAGTAGTCTGACTAATAGAAGAAATTAATGACGTAAAATCGGATCGTTCGTAAGCGGCTGGTACTAGTAGCTCTTTTGGTTGATACATCTCAATTGCCGATGAAAATTCATCTGATAGCACGGTATTAACAAAGAAATCTCCGGTGGAAATATCAATTGCTGCAAAGCTGACACTCTTAATTTTTGATGTTTTTTTGCAAATATCCGGTATTGCGGCCATTAAGTAATTATTAGTTTTCGAACTTAATAGACTATCTTCAATGATTGTTCCTGCGGTTATGATTCTTGTTACTTCTCGTTTTACGACAGCTTTATAACCGCGTTTTTTTGCTTCCTTCGGATCTTCCACTTGATCGCAAATGGCGACTTTATAACCATATTTTACTAATCTCCCGACGTAATTTTCTAACGCCGCGGCTGGAACTCCACACATGGGAATGTCATTTTCAAGATGTTTTCCGCGACTGGTAAGAGCGATGTTCAGAGCAGATGATGCAACTTTCGCATCATCAAAAAACATCTCATAGAAATCTCCCATTCTGAAAAGCAAAAGACACCCAGGATATTGGGACTTTATTCCGAGATATTGTGTCATCATAGGAGTTGAATCTTTTGATGTACAATAAAATAGACTGTTTTCTTCCATTGCTTTCCGATCAATTACTTTTGAAATTAACAAATCTTTTCTGAATATAATAAAAAGATTTAAAAAAACAACTTAGAAGCGCTATTTGGTTTTAAAATTTCATAGTTAACTTTGCACGGCCTTTGTTGTCATATCCAAGGAATTTGACTGATACTTCATCACCTTCATTTAATATATCCGAAACTTTTTCTACTCTTTTATCTGACATTTCGCTGACATGTACAAGTCCATCTCGGGATCCAAAAAAGTTCACGAATGCTCCAAATTCCATTAATTTTACGACTTTTCCTTTATAAACGGTGTCATCAATCGGATCCATCGCAATTTCTTTAATCATATTTAATGCTGTGTCCATGGATGGTGCGTTTTGTGCAGCAACGGTTACGTTTCCATCGTCATCGATATCGATTTTTGCTCCACTGATTTCGATGATCTCTCTGATAACCTTTCCACCTGAACCGATTACTTCTCTAATTTTGTCCTTTGGTATAGTAATCGTTGTCATTTTAGGCGCATTTTCGTTAAGTTCAGATCGGGATTCCTTTAATGTTTTTGACATCTCTTTTAGGATGTGCATACGCCCTTCACGGGCTTGTTTAATTGCATCTTCCATGATTCCAAATGGAATACCCGTTACTTTTATATCCATTTGAAGTGCCGTGATGCCTTTTTGCGTACCAGCAACTTTGAAATCCATGTCTCCAAGATGATCTTCTTCACCCATTATATCACTTAAAATAACGGATTTATTTCCATCAATTATTAAGCCCATAGCAATACCGGCAACTGCATTTTTTATAGGTACACCTGCGTCCATCAACGCAAGAGAAGCTCCACATACCGTTGCCATTGAGGATGAACCGTTACATGAGAGAACTTCTGATACAACCCGCATAGAGTAAGGAAATTCTTCTTTAGAAGGCAACACTTTACTAATAGCACGCCACGCTAATTTTCCATGTCCGATTTCTCTTCTTCCTGGAGTTCCGAGACGACCGACTTCTCCTACTGAAAATGGCGGAAAATTATAGTGAAGCAAAAACCTTTCTTTATACTCTCCGGATAACGCATCTACTATTTGTTCATCTTGGGATGTGCCAAGAGTTGCGACTGCCAGAACTTGAGTTTCACCTCGTTCAAAAATTGCAGATCCATGAACCATAGGCAAAGTGGATGCATACGATTTAATATTTCTGATATCTTTTGCAGATCTATTATCTATGCGTTTTCCATTGTTTAAAATATTGTTTCTTACGCAAATTGAGCATACTTCATGAAATATATCTCCTAGAAATTTTGCTGAAATTTCTTCTCTATCAGAAAAATAATCGGTTATTTTCACAAAAACTTTTTTTAAAGCCGAATTTCTATCATGTTTAGATATGCCTTTATAGGATTCTTCTATATCAACCATAAAATTATCAGAAATTTCTTTAATGATATTATTATGATCGGTAGATAAATCTTGAATTTCCCATGGATCTTTTGCGCATTCTTCTGCCAGATCCAAAACCATATCAATCACAGGCTGGAATGATTTATGACCAAACTTAAGAGCCTTCAGCATTTCCTCTTCAGATAGTTCGTTTGCTCCGGATTCCACCATTAATACGCCATCTTTCGTTCCTGCGATTATTAAGTCCAGCTCTGATTTATGTCCTATTGCAGGATTTAGCAAAAATTCTCCATTTTCATATCCAATTTTTGCCGCGGCAATGGGACCCATAAACGGAATTCCGGATAAAGTTAACGCAGCGGATGCGCCAATTATTGAAATAATATCTGCGTCATTTTTTCCATCAAAGCTTAGAACTGTACATATGACTTGAGTTTCGTTCTTGAAATCAGGATGAAAAAGCGGACGGATAGGACGGTCTATTAGTCTGGAAACTAACGTTTCTTTTTCAGATGGCCGCCCTTCTCTTTTTATAAATCCGCCTGGAATTTTTCCACCTGCATATGCTTTTTCGATATAATTTACTGTAAGAGGGAAAAAATCAATGTCAGAATTCTGTTTTTCATTTGCTACTACAGTGCACAGAACAATTGTGTTCTCATATCTAACAACAACAGATCCGGTGGCTTGATGCGCTAAATGCCCTGTCTCAATAGAAAGCGTTCTTCCGCCCCAAGTAATTTCTTTTTTAAAAATCATAAAAACTTTTTCCCTAAATATTTGTAAAATCGATTATCGTCTTAAGCCTAAATCTTTAATGAGTTTTGTATATCTTTCATTATTGATTTTTTTAAGATAGTCCAACAGTTTCCTTCTTTTGCTGACCATACCTAAAAGGCCGCGCCTTGAATGAAAATCTTTTGTATGAACATTCATATGTTCGCCTAATGTGTTAATTCTTTCAGTTAAGATTGCTATTTGCACTTCCGGAGAACCAGTATCTCCCTTATGAACTGCGAATTTGGTTATAATTTCCTGTTTGTTTACTATCGACATCATATATCTCCATTAATTTAATAAATGCACATTCTGACAGCTTTGATTTCATTGCTATCATCAGAAATGACTCCGATTCCTTTGAATTTCCGATTAACATCATCATGAATCAATACGCTTCTTGACGATAAATCACAGTAATCAATGGATATCTTTAATCCGTTTTGTAGCTTGGCTACATCTTCTTGTCTCAAGTATAAGGCCGGGATGTCGTCCAGCGGACTTTCAAGAGAGATAAGAATATGTGTCAGCTTGTTAGTATCCTTCATTTCATGTAATTTTTCCAGAGAAATCGCATTGTTTATGGAAAAAAATCCGGACTTAATTCTTCTAAGCGATTCTACATATGCAACAGTTCCTAATTTTTCAGCGATATCTCGAGCAATGCTACGGATATATGTTCCTTTTGAACAACTAACTTGTAACGTAAGAGATTTTTTATCGTTATCTTGCTGATGAATAATATTCATCGAAAAAATAGTGATTTTTCTTGGGGATAATTGTATGTTTTCTCCATTGCGGACTCTGTCGCAAGCGCGTTTCCCGTTAATTTTTATTGCTGAAAATTCCGGTGGAATTTGGTATTGCTCTCCAATAAATGAAGAAAGTATTTTTTCAACCTCCTTTTTTTTTGGAATTTTTGGTGATGTTTTGATAATACCTCCATCTTTATCAAGTGAATCTGTTGTTGTTCCAAAAATCATAGTAAATATATATGTTTTTTCTGATTCATTTGTGTATGGTATGAATTTTCTTGCTTCTCCAATGGCAATCGGCAGTACTCCAGTTGCAAAAGGATCCAGCGTTCCAATGTATCCAGTCTTACAGTCAAATATTCGTCTAACTTTTATCATTGCGGAATTTGATGATATTCCCTCTGGTTTGTCCAGGCAAATCCATCCGTTCATATAAAATATCCATATGTTTGAAGTAATATAAAATTAGATATTTATAACATCTTGATATAAATCTATAAAATAGTTAATTTTTGGTTATCAACAAAATCTGTGGATAACTATGTGGATAAAGTACTCAATTAATCAGCAGACTCGATGTTTTTCACGCTTTTATTACCATTTGCTTACTTTTTAATCATCTCGCTAATCCATTGTTTTTGCTATATTTTTCCATGTGTTTGTTTTTTTGTTAATGGATATTGATAGATTTCAATGCGATAATTTTTTGTCTGTGTATTTATTGAAAATTTTTTTATTTTTCGTAATAAAAAAATTTCTAATTACGCAATAGGTATTTAAAAAATATAGATATCAGCTGCTATTAAATTTTTAAAAGTCCAGCTCTTGATAATGTTTTGGAGGAGTCATATCAGATATTTTGTCATATAATATGCTTCTGAATGAAGGTCGTGATTTTATCCTGACGTACCAATCTTTTACTGCAGGATAGGTATCCCATTCAATTGCTCCTACATAATCAACACATGAAATTTGTGCGGCTGCTGCAATATCTGCTATTGTAAAATCATTTCCAGTCAACCAATTTCTACGTTCTATAAGCCAAGATATGTAGTCAAAATATTGTTTTAATTCGAAAATCCCTTTTCTAATACTTGATGAATCAGGGGATTTATTGCTGATATGCTTTTTTATAATTTTTTCAAATACGATTTGCTTTGTTACATCAGCAAAAAACATTTCATTAAAAAAAGAAGAAATTCTACGTGATTCCGCTTTTTCTTTTTGCGAGCTTCCAAAAAGGGATCGCGTTCTTCCAGATTGTTCTATGTGTTCAACTATTGCATACCAACCTTCTAAAATAAATCCATCGTTTTCTATTAGCATTGGAATGTCTGAAATTACGTGATTTTCTGATATGCATTTTTTTCTTTTCCACGGAAGCTCTACTATTAATTCATATTCTATAAATTTTTCCTGTAAAAAAATTCTTACTAATCTACTAAAAGCGCATAGGGGATAATGATATAAAATTCTCATTGTTTAAATTATTATTTGTCTTTAAATTGCAAAATCACTGATATAATATATGCATTTTGAAAAATTACAAATATAAATTGCATGAAATATCAATTGTGTAAATTTTTTAATATTTTTGTTATTTCTTCCTCAAATTCTTTTCCATAAGTCATAAATCCGTGAACAGCTCCTTCTACAATGATATGTTCAGCTTCGACTTCGCTATTTTTTAATTTTTTGATAAACTGTAAGTTTTCATCCAATAAGACATCGCACCCCGCTGAAATAACTGTTGTTTTCGGAAAGATGCTCATATTATCTTCCAGAATCGGGTATACTAATTTGTTGTTTAATATGTCAGTATCTAAACAAGATTTTCCAACATATTGAGAATAAAAAAACAAAGCTCCAAGCTTTGGTAATGCGGTAATATCTTTGAATACTTCAAATGAAGATGACTGAAATGTGTTTGATAACGCTGGATAGAAAAGCAGCTGCTCGCATGGTTTTTTGATATACTTGAGCTCACTTAATTTTATGCAAAGTGCCGCGCATAAGTTTCCGCCTGCACTATCTCCGGATATAATGATATCGTTGTATTCTTGATTTTTATCGCACCACGAATATACGCTGAAAACGTCATTTAGTGGTATGGGAAAGGGGTTTTCTGTGGCAAGTCGATAATCTATTGCTAAAACTTTTATTTGAAGTATATTTGCTATTTTTCTACATAAATAATCGTGTGTTTCAAGGTTCCCTTGAATCCAGCCTCCACCATGAGTGAACATTATTACTTTATTTTCTTTTGCTATCTGCGGGATATATAGTCTGACAGGAATTTGATGATTATCGTAAACACTTTTTATATAAAAATTGTTTATTTCTTTCATGTTTTCTTTTTTACCAGAATGATCAATAAAAAAATTATCCGCAAGTTTTCTTCTGAAATCTGCAGATATCATTAATTCTGGAGACTCGCTTGAGGCTTTTAAAAATTTTTCCTGCAATTCTTTTAATGATTCATTTATTATTTCTGATTGCTTTGACAGGATATCTTGATGTTGCATTATTTTGTTCCTGATAAATTTGTTTTTTGATTGTTAAGTTATAATTATACACAAATTTGATTAAATTAATATCTTTGAAGAAAACAAAATATTGAAAGGATTATAATCAAATTTTGATGTCAAGTTTTTCAGAGTCAAGCGATTTAATTTGATTTGATAAGATACTGATATTTTCATTTTTTATGTCTTTGTGATATAAAAAATTTTTCACTTCTGTTTCTACTATATTATTAACAATTTTTGGTAGATTATCATTTATCCATTTCTGTAATAGCGGAGGCAATATTTCTTTGATAAGTTCAGAAATGACATTGTGTTTTTTGGATAAAATAGGTTCTTTCTGTGGTTGTTGATATTTACTTTGATTCTCGTTATTTTCTAAAATGTTATCTTCTTTTTTGATATTATGCTGTGTATCCTCTTGATTTTCTTGGATTAATTTTAAGAAAGAGCCCATATCTTGATTTTTGCCATCTTTGGTGTTCTTTTGTATTTTAACAATACTTCCATCGTTGGAAATCATGTCTGTCAACCCCAAAACAGGAGGTTCTTCATCAATAACCATTTTTTTGATAGATGATAGTACTTCATCTAATGACATTTCAGCATTATTATCTTCCATTTTTATCTCCTGTCAGTCTTAAACATAACTTTCCTTTATTGTTTTTTTGTTTTTAATTCTATTGGGCGATTTTTTTATTTTATTTAATAAAGAATGCATACTGAGATTGCCGCTCAGCATCAATAAATTTACTGAAGCTACGATTTTTCTCCTTTGAGAATCTGCAAGACCTATTCTGGAATCAAGTAATTTATTTTCTCTTACCCAAATATCTGTATTCGATTTCATTCCAAGAGCTGTTGCTTCTAGGTTGCTATCGGAATTAAGTTCTTCACTTTCTACCGCCGTTTTAGAAGATATAATCATGGCGTCGGTAGCAATATAAATGTTCCAGTTTTTTACACATTCTTTTTTTATCTCCAAAACTGTATCTTCAGCGGTAAATTTTGCTTTTAATGCTTGTTGATTAGCTATTTCGATTTGGGAATATGTACTTCCTTGGCTGTTTGCAAAAATTGGAACATTAATCTCTAAAGATGCAACATAATTATTTGCTACTTCATTAATATTTTTTTCTTTTGATAAATTCTTTGCTGTTTGTAATGATAAATCACATGATGGAGCCAATTTTCCTCGAATCGCGGCTAATTCCTTCAGAGCTGATTGTTCAACGAATTTTGCGGAAAGAATAGAACTGTTAGAAGATAAAGCCTGGTCGATAAATTTATCGAGGGAATCGGGGAGATCTAATTCTAAAACAGGCAGCTCTATATCTTTTCTTGCTTTTAATCCGGTTAACTTTTCAAATTCCGATTCTGCAGAAAATAATTCTGTTTCAGCACTTATTCTTTCAAATATCGCTCTATGATAATCTGCGTTTGCAGTTGCGACCTCTGATGAAGTAATGATGCCGGCTTCTAAGCTAGTCTGTTGAGATAAAAGTGTTTTATGCAGGTTTTCTTCTTTTTTCTTTAAAGCTTCTACTCTTCTTATTCCGAACCAAACATTGGCATATGCATCTAAAACTTTAACAATTAACTTTTGTTCATTTTCTCTTAATTTATGAAATGCGGCATTTGATCCAAATTTTGATGCCTTCATGGAATTTACTGTAGAGAATCCGTTGAATAAGTTTTGCCGAACTCTTATACCCATATTTGTTCCGGTATTCATCCTGGAGTCAGAAGTTATTGGTATTCCAGAATAGCTTCTATCTGTATTTGCTTTGCTTCTTGATGCGCTCATATATGCGCTTACATCTGGAAGAAACATTGTTTTAGTCATTTTATATCTTTCATCAGCAAGCCTTTTCTCTGTTTTGTTTCCTGCCCATTCCTTATTATTGAAATAAGCCGCCGTCAACGCATCTTCAAGAGTTAGAGTCTCTGTTTCTGCTTGTACAGCAAAACAACTAAGGATAAGTAATGCAGATATATATTTTTTCATAACATTTCTCTTAATATAAAGATCATAAACTAATTCACTTAAATTAAAGCAGAATTTATTCTTTTCAAACTCTCCATTTTTCCAAAAGCAACCAACATTTCAAAAATTCCGGGGGTAATTTTTCTATCTGTTAATACGTTTCTTACTGGCTGCGCTATTTTTCCAAAAGGAATGCTTGAATCAGTAGATATTTTACGCAATGTTTTTTCTAAAATCTCTTCATTCCATTCTGTAAGCGTAATTAATTTTTCAGAAATATTTTTGAGGATATCGATTGATGATTCTTCAACTGTAGGTTTTTTTACTTCATCAATATATATAGCTGCTATATCTTTCAGCTCTAACATTGTCTTTGATCGCTGTTTTAACCCATTCATGCCCGCAAGTAATCTTTTTTGTTTTTCTTCCGAGACGTTGTCTTCAATTATTGCCAATAACCCTTTAAGTAATATCTTGTTATCCGTTTCTTTCATATAATGCTGATTGAGGTTTGCAAGTTTTGCAAAGTCTAATCTTGATGCAGATTTTCCAAGATTATCGGTTGTAAACCATTCTATAGCTTGTTCTCTGGATATTATTTCGTCATCTCCATGTGACCATCCTAAGCGTAGCAGACAATTGCAAATAGCTTCCGGAAGAAATCCCATTTTTTTATACTCTTCTATTCCCAATGCGCCATGACGTTTTGATAATTTTGCGCCGTCTGGTCCGTGAATAAGAGGTATATGTCCGAATTCAGGAATTTTCCATCCAAATGCTTTATAAATTTGAATCTGCCGAAATGTATTTGTTAAATGATCATCGCCACGAATTACATGTGTTATATTCATATCATGATCATCCACAACCACAGATAGCATAAAAGTCGGCGTGTCATCACTGCGAACAAGAACCATATCATCAAGTTGATTATTCGCGACAGTAACAGTGCCTTGCACGATATCATGAACTGTTGTTTCTCCATCTAACGGAGCTTTTAATCGAATTACGGGTTTTATGTCTTTAGGTGTATCTTTCGGATTTCTATCTCTCCACATTCCATTATATTTTGGAGATTCGCCGCGGTTTTTCGCGCTTTCACGCATTTCCTCCAGTTCTTTTGGAGTGCAATAGCAGTAATATGCCTTACCTGATTCAACTAGCTTTTTTGCTAAATCAACATGATGTTTAGCTCTGGAAAACTGGAAGACAGGCTCTTCATCCCAATTTATTCCCAACCATTGCAGTCCTCTAAAAATAGCATCAACTGCTGCTTGAGTAGATCTTTCTCTGTCGGTATCCTCGATTCTTAGTAAAAATTTCCCGCCATAATGACGAGCGAGCATCCAGTTAAATAACGCAGTTCTTGCTCCGCCTATGTGAAGAAACCCAGTAGGAGATGGGGCAAATCGCGTAATTATTCTCATTGTTTTCTATTTACTCTTAATAAATTAATTATGTGCATTATATATTTTAAATTTTAGAGAGTAAATGAGATTACTTAATGAAAGTGTTTTGAAATTTATTGAAGATTTTTTCGAAAGCGAAAAACATCGATTGACAAATCTGATTCCAGTAGGAATCGGCATAGGGATTTGTTTGTATTTTTCTTTAAATAACGAACCTAGTTTCTATTTCAATATATCTGTTTTCATTTTTTTATTAACTACTTGGATTATCACGAAATTTTTATTAATAAAAAATGAAAATACATTAATAATGTTAGTATATGTACTTTTTTCTGCTTTTTTAACAATCAGCATAGGTTTTCTTCTTGCGCAAATTAGAACTATGCGCATGGATACATATATGATTTCTAAAAACATTGAAAAACCAATTTCTTTCGTCGCGACAGTAGAATCTTGTGAAAAAACAGATAAAGGGTTGAGGTTTATAGTCTCAGGACCTAAAAGAAAATATAATGATTCCGCAAATGAATTATGCAAACAAATCAATGGACTACATCTTATATGGATAGGGTCAAAAGCTAGAAAAAATCAGCAAGCTTATGTTCCTGGATCTGAAGTTTTATTTCGAGCGATATTATCTCCTATATATTCACAATCATTCCCTGGTGCTTATGATTTTAAAAAACAGCAATATTTCAAAGGAATAAGTGCCCGCGGTTTTGTGATAAAGCCTCCGAAAGTAATAAAAGAACACTCTTCATTTTCCGTTAATGTCTATATACAAAAACTCAGACATAAAATTAACAAAGTAATAGAAGGGTATCTTTCAAAAGATACTGCTGCGGTTGCTGAAGCCCTTACTACAGGTAATACCACGGGAATTTCAAAAAAAATCAGGTCAAATTTTGCTAATTCAGGTATCGCTCATATCCTTGCTATTTCTGGATTACATATGGGAATAATCGGATTTTTTATCTTTTGGCTAGCGAGAATTGTCTTATGTTGTTTTCTGCGAATTTCGATGTTTTATGATGTAAAAAAGATTGCTGCTGTAATATCTTGGCTTGTCACATTGTTTTATTTATATATTTCCGGATGCTCTGTTCCGTCTATCAGGGCATTTATAATGCATACCCTTATAATATCTGCAATACTGCTGGATAGAACGGCATTTACAATGAGGTCGGTGGCGATTGCGGCGACAGGAATAATGTTTTTTACGCCGGAGGTAATTTTATTTCCAAGTTTTCAGATGTCTTTTGGAGCGGTTATAGCAATCGTTGCGTTTTATGAATGTAACTGGAAGCCTCCAAAATTTTTGAGAGGACTATCAGAAATTATTTTAACGACGACTATTGCGTCGATTCCAACGTCAATTATTTCGGTCTTTGTATTCAATCAACTTACATTAAATAGCATTCTTGCAAACATTATATCTATTCCATTAATGAGTTTTTTTATCATGCCAACAGCTGTGATCGCATTGTTTCTAATGATTTTCGGGCTCGCAAAAATTCCTCTTTTATTGATGGGATTAGAAGTTGATTTATTAATGAAAATAGCGGAAAAAACATCAAAGCTGCCAGGATCATTTTTCGTTATGCATACTCCAACTCATTTTGTGATTGGGTGCATAATTTTCCCTGGATTATTGTTTATGTTGATAAAACACAGGATTCGATTTTTGGGATTAATATGCTCATTTTTTGGAGTATTTTATTATTTTTGCCAATCGATACCGGATGTATTTATTACTCCACATGGAAAGGTTATAGGGATAAAAACAGATAATGCGGTTTGTTTTAGTAACCTTAGTTATTTTCGTTCAATGACTGCAAGCTGGGCGAAATCTGCAGGTTTTGAGAAACGTGAAAATTTCAATTCGAAAGCATGTAGAAAATATATTTCAAGAATTGATGCCAATACATATGTTACCAACATCAAAAATAAAAAAGTAGTAATTACTTCAGATGATGAATATGAAAAAAGCATAGATGATTTTGCTGTATTTCACTTAAATAAAGAAAAAAATAAGCGCGCAAAATTATTGTATCTTGATTCTGGAGAGATGTTGTCGACAGAAAAAATACATAGACCCTGGAGCTAAACAAGGAATATTTTATAGAAATTTTCCATAGTCGCGTTCTATTAACTCTTTGAAATATTTCGCTTTTTTGATATAAGAAAATTCTGTGTTTTTATTCAGCATTGTTATACTGCTTTTTAATAATTCATACGCCATGCGATAATTTTGCAGTAGCATTTGCTCTTGAGCCAACATTAAAAATGATATTCCTTTTCTATCTTTTTTCCCATGAGCGTTAGCTAATAATCGAAAAATTTCTGGATTAATGTAATCAATATATTTCGCTGATTCGAGCAAGGAAATTGCTGTGTCAACTTCTTGATTTGCTTCCAATAACGTTCTTGCAAAATCTATTTTTAGGAGAACATGTGATTTCGTATTACAAATTTGTTTATAGATCTTTATAGCCTCAGTAGGCTGTCCCGATTCATTCAAAACTTGCGCAATTGTGTCTTTGTAGTAAATATCGTTTGGGTTTTCTTTTATTAATTTTCTAAGAATAACAATAGCTTCCTTAGATCTTCCATTCTTATGCAAGTAAATCGCTCTTGGATAATTATCGGTTGGAATAGTGATATATAAATTATTGGATTTTAAGTATGATTTTAGTTTGATAATTATTCTTTTATATTTTCTTACTAACTCTTTGTCTGTTTTGTATTTTTTTTTAGTTTCGTATTTTCTCAATGCGGAGGTTCTATCGATGGATTTTGGATGCGTTCTTATATAAATGGGAAGATTTGAGCCGCCACTTAAAATTTCCATTCGTTCGAAAACATCAAATACTTCTATTAAAATACTAGCATCGTATCCGAGTTTTATTGCGTATGTTGCAGCAAGGGCGTCTGCCGCGAATTCTTGTTCTCTTGAAAAACGTAGAAAAAGCCGCTCGTCGGTCATTGCGTATCCAAGAAGAACAGCGATGGCTTCAGGGGATCCGGTAGCCGCTGCACCAAGCATTCCTGCGAGTATTGCCACCATGAAATTAGAAGATCTATTTTGTAATGAACTGATTAATCTTGTGATGTGTCCTGCTGAAATATGTCCGATTTCATGACATAAAATTCCTATTAGATGCAGGGGATTTTCAAATTTTAATAATAATCCGGAATTAATGAAAATATACCCATTTCCGATTGTAAAAGCATTAATCGTTTCGGAGTTTATAACATATATTTTTGCATCTTCCGGACGCAAACCTGCAACTTTAAATATCGGTTTTGCAATTTCAGTCAGAATTTCTTCAATTTCCGCATCGCGAATGATATCAAAATTTTCATCTGCATTTGCTATATAAAAAAAAGTAATGAAAATAATTGCAAAAAATGCGCGAAGTGTATTCACTATCAATCTTTATTATCTACTTGTTATTTCATATATTTTTTGAAGAATCTTATTGGCGGTTTCTGATATTTTTATATTCTCAAAACAAAAATCAAATTCATGTTGATACTGCATATCTTCGTTCGCCATTTCTAATCGATGCTTAATAGTATCTTCTGAGTCTGTGCTGCGTGTTCGTATTCTATTTTCTAAATCTTGAAAAGATGGCGGTGTTATAAAAAATCCAAACACATTTTTGTTGAATATTTTTTTTATTTTTAAATATCCTTCCCAATTTATGACAACGAGTAAGTTGTTTCCTTTGTCAATTTCTTCCGAAATTGTTGAAAGCATAATTCCATAATAATTTCCATAAATTTCAGATGATTCTATAAAGTCTCCTCTGCTTTGGTGATATAGAAAAGCATCCATATTCATGAAATTATAATCTATACCATCGATTTCGTTGTGTCTAATGGCTCTTGTGGTATACGTTACTATTTTTTGCAGAGAAATTTTTTTTATACGCAATATCTCATCTACTATAGAAGATTTCCCAACTGCAGAAGGGCCGGAAATTATAAATATAAATCCTGACTTCATAAAATATCGCTAACTAATTTTATGAGTTTGATTGTCCCAAAGCTAAGTTGTATATACCGAGAAGTCGTATATCGGTTCTGCCAACTTTTATTTTGTGTTCTACGTTACCTGCAGTTTTCTTATTAACTCTTTTAATAGGCATATTTGCTTCCAGCGATACTCCCCAGTGTTTGTTAAATCTATGCTCTGCACCAATTCCTAGTGTTGGTACAATTGCGTTAACATCAACATCTGCCACCTTATTTCCATACAACGTATACTCATAAGAGCCACTTACTCTCGATATTCCAAATTTACCATAAACAGCAGTCTTATGCTCTGAAAAAGCATACCCAACTCTTATGCCGAGGGATGGAGTCAGCATATCTGTATTTAATTTTCCATGTTTATCGCCTACTCGTGTGGTGTCAAAATCTGAATTTAAAGTCTTCCAATCTCCTTCTTTTTTCTTTTTTGGAGATAAATCAGCTAATATATCTATACCGATTAACAAATTATTTTTAAAAGATTTTGCATATCCGATACCAGCGGTTAATGCAAAAACATTCATATCATTATTTGTATAGTTGCTGCCTCCAGAGATGGAGGAATTATACTGTTGAAAACCAATTCCAATACCTATAATTCCGCGGATTCCATCGAAGGAAACAGCGTTATCTATTGCCGATTGGCTGACATCTGCATAAATTGTTGGCTCAGCTTCTTCCGCTGCGTTGTCGGCCGAAAAGACATTAGATAGAAAAAGTGCTGAACAAAGACACATAATGCGTTTCATGGGATATCTCCGGATTATAATTAATATTTCGGAAAATTATAGCATAATACATTTTTTTTAACAAAAATTAATTTATTTGAATTAAAGATTGATTGCATAAGTATGAGTTGTAAAAAATGAATAGCAATTTGCTGAAAAAAAATAAAGTTGAATTAATAATTCTGACCATTTTGGGATTGGTGTTTAATATTGCCGTTTATCTTCAAATGCAGGGGGTTTCACTATCATTTTTTGATACCGATGATTATATGAGGCTAGTTCGTATCCGAGACTTTTTTACGCATTTTGATTTATCTGACAATATAATAAAAAGGTGCAATGTTCCATTCGGATGTTCTTTGCATTGGACGCGTTTTTACGACTTTTTTCTTATCGTACCATCTTATATATTGGCGTTTTTTACTAAGTCTATAGATAAAGCCATTGAATATACAGGTTTTTTTATTAGTCCTATTGTGAAAATAATTACATTAATGCTGCTTTTTAGAGTATCTATTAAATTGTTTAATAAACGGGATGCGTTTTTTGCAGTTGCTTTGATCGCGGCTAATCCGATAATTTCGCAATTCGGAACTTTCGGGCGGCCGGATCATCATGCGTTCATAATGTTATTCATGGTGATTTGTTTATGTAATGTTATTTCATTAATCGAATCAAATTTTAAATCAGGATACATAAAACTGGCAATTTCGACTGCTGCATGTATATGGATATCTCCGGAAACATTAATTCCTCTTCTTATATTTGACGCGATTTTATTTTTATATACAATTTTAGATTTATCGAATGAAGATAGCCATTTGATATTAAAAAGTTTGTATTTAAAAAATCTATTAGTTTCGTGTTTCATCGGAATAATAATTTTACCATCGTTATACAGCAGATTTACGATTTACTATGACGAAATATCCATAGTGCATTTCACATTATATATTTGTATTTCTTCGTTTTTTTATGTGTCTTTTTTACATAAAATTGATTCTAAAAAAATATCTCTAGTAAATTTATTATTAGTTTTTGCTGTCATTGCTGGAATATTTATATATATATTTCCAAAATTTTTTCTTGGGATGGCGGCTGATGTCAGTCCTTTTGTGAAAAGAATTTGGCTTAACAAAATATCGGAAATGAAATCACCTTTTGAACATGGTGATCATATATTTTTCATATCCTACGCAATAATAATAACTATTTCTATAGCGAACAAAATAATCGAATTGTTTAAAAGCAGGAAGAATCTTTCAGATAAATCAAGTATTTTATGGTGGATTTTGATAGTAAATACAATATGTTATACGATATTTTCCGCTTTTGCGTGCAGAATGCTTCCGTTTTCTGTTTTGTTTGGATTCCCATTAATTGTAGATTTTGGAATGAACGGTAGATATTTCAAAAAATTACACAGATTAGTTCGCATAGTGCTGACGTTTTTTATGGCAACTTTATTTATGTTTTTAGCCGCTTATTTTAACGATCGTTCTGAAAATGCAGATCAGCAATATAAAAGGAAATACACAAAGCAGGAATTATTTCATGAAATAGATAATTTAAGTGTGACTCCGGTTGTGATTATGGCGCATTCAAACGATGGCCCTGCAATTTTATATTATACGAAGCATAGTGTTGTGGGAGCTCCGTATCATAGACAAACAGAAGGAATAATTGCGTCATATAAAATTATGGAAGGTGAATATAACGTGAGTGATTCAAAGAAGATTCTTGCTTTCATGAATGCCTCATACGTTTTTATAAAAAAACCCGTGCATAGTAAAAGTAAAAATCAATTGAAAAACTCTCAAAAACCATCTCTCGCTCAAATGATTGTGAAAGGAAAACATCCTAAATGGATAACTATTATGAAATTACCTGTGAAATTTGATGATGTGGTTATTGCAAAAATCGACAAAGAGTTGATGTTAAAATATGAGGAATAAGTCAAGCACAGCTTTATATCGGCTGTGCCCCTTTTTCATAAAATCTTAATTTTTTAGCGTCGTAGGATTAATTTGTCTTTCTTCTTTATAGGTCGTTTATCTTTCTTTTTTAGCGCTTGTTTTATATCTTTTTCTTGTTGGATTTGGAGATCGCGCATGTGCTGTCGCCTATCTTGGCGCTGATTTTCTGTCCTTTGCATTCCATGAGACTCAATAAATATTAAAGCAGATGTCGAAATCAGTCCAATTATTATCTTCTTCAAATTATCCTCCATTTTTATAAAGATTATTTTTAATTTTATTTAAAATAGTTATCAAAACAATAAAAATTTTAAAAATATTTTTTTGGTAAGGTTGTTGATATATTGCGTAACTAAACTCCGTTACTTTATTTTTTGAAAAAAATCCTCTAGTATGTGTGATATTAAATTGAATATTGTCTAAAATTTATTTCTGGGATTTTTTGTAATGCATACTTTATCTATTTTTGAAGCGAAAAAAGGACTTTTAAATAAAAAGTTTTCATCAGTTGAATTAACAAAATGTTTCCTTGATAGAATTGAAAAATTTGAGAAATTAAATGCTTTTATTACTGTATGCCGTGAGCAAGCACTCCAATCCGCTGCCAAATCTGATACAAAAATAGCAAATGGGATGGGTGGCGAATTGGAAGGAATTCCCCTCGCAATAAAAGACTTGTTTTTAACAAAGGGAATTAAAACTACCGCGGCATCCAAAATGTTATACAATTTTATTCCGCCGTATGAGTCTGCAATAACTCAGAAATTATTGGATGCAGGCAGCGTATTTCTCGGAAAAACAAATATGGACGAATTTGCGATGGGGTCGGCCAATATCACAAGCTCCTATGGAAAGGTGATTAGTCCTTGGAGTAAAGATAAAAAATTAATTCCAGGTGGATCGTCAGGAGGTTCTGCTGCCGCTGTGGCTGGACATCTTTGTATTGCGGCAACGGGGTCTGATACGGGTGGATCCATCAGACAACCGGCTGCATTTAGCGGGATTGTAGGATTAAAACCGACCTATGGAAGATGCTCTAGGTTTGGTATGATAGCTCTATCTTCGTCTCTTGATCAAGGCGGTCCGATGACCAAAACAGTCAGAGATGCTGCGATTTTCCTAAAAGTTATTGCTGGATATGACGAAAAAGATTCAACTTCAGCAAAGGAAGATATTCCTGATTACGAATCATTCATTGGAAAATCGATAAAGGGAATGAAAATCGGTATTCCAAAAGAGTGCCATGTGAAAGGAATGTCATCGGAAATTGAGGATTCGTGGAGAAAAGGAATTGATATACTGAGGAACGCTGGCGCAGAGATCGTTCATATTTCACTTCCACACTCACAATATGCATTACCTACTTATTATATTATTCAGCCAGCTGAGGCTTCAGCAAATTTGGCGAGGTTCGATGGTGTTCGCTATGGATTTCGTGCGGAAGGTGCAAAATCTCTCGATGAAATGTACGAAATGACAAGAGAACAAGGATTTGGGGAAGAAGTAAAAACCAGAATTCTGATCGGAACTTATGTTTTATCAGCGGGATACTATGATGCATATTATATTCAAGCTCTAAGGGTTCAGAAATTAATAAGGCAGGATTTTTCAATGGCATTCGAAAATGTTGATGCGATTTTGACACCCACAACTCCTACTAGCGCGTTTGCTTTCGGTGAAGAGCCAAAGGATCCAGTCACAATGTATTTGAATGACGTATTGACTGTAATGGCGAATATAGCAGGATTACCTGGAATTTCAGTTCCTATATGCCTTGATAAACTTGATCGCCCTTTAGGTCTACAATTAATGGCTCCGAGATTTAAAGAAGAAACTTTAATACAAATCGGCGATGTTATAGAAAAAAATGCGAATTTTCCATCGTTGAAAGAGGTGGCATAATGCATATTAAAGATACAGAAGAATATGTGGAAACAGCTACTGGAAAATGGGAAGTTGTTATAGGACTTGAGGTTCACGCGCAAATAATATCGAATTCAAAGTTATTCTCCAGTGCATCTACGACGTTTGGCGGTGCGCCCAATGAGAATGTTTCTTTTGTTGATGCTGCGTTGCCGGGTGTGTTACCGGTAATTAATTCATTTTGCATAGATCAGGCTATAAAAACAGGATTAGGATTAAATGGAAAAATCAATCTAGTATCTTTTTTCGACAGAAAAAATTATTTTTATGCAGATTTGCCGTTTGGATATCAAATTTCTCAATTTAATCATCCAATTGTTACTGGCGGTTATGTCGATGTTGAAAAAGAAAATGGCAGCATTAAAAGGATAAATCTCGAACGCATTCATATAGAGCAAGACGCTGGAAAAAGCATTCACGATCAAAGTCCAAATAAATCGTTTATTGACTTAAACCGCGCTGGGATCGCGCTTATGGAAATCGTAACCAAACCGGATATGCGAAACGCGGAAGAGGCTGCAATTTTTTTACGAAAGTTGCGATCCATATTGAGATATTTGAAAACCTGCGATGGGAATATGGAAGAAAGCAGCATGCGTGCTGACGTAAATGTTTCCGTTCATAAACCAGGTACGGAATTTGGTACCAGGGTGGAAGTAAAGAATGTCAATTCTATAAAGTTTATAGCGACAGCAATTAAATTTGAAATTGAACGGCAGATTGATGTTATTGAATCCGGGGGAGTAATCGAGCAGGAAACACGATTATTTGATTGTTCGACGGGGAAAACTCATACAATGCGAACGAAAGAAGATGCTCAAGATTATAGATATTTTCCAGAGCCGGATTTACCCCCCTTAATTTTAGATGAATCAAGGATCGAGACTATACGAAAAACTATCCCTGAATTGCCAGATATAAAAACGGAGCGATTTCAGCGAGAATTAGATCTTCCGCATTATGATGCTTCGCTTATTTCTTCGGAAATGGAAATCGCAGATTTTTACGAACATGCGTTGAGCAGTGTTGATAATGAGGTTGATAAAGATTTTGCGAAAATGCTTTCTAATTGGATGATTGGAGAGTTATTTGCGTTACTAAATAAAAATGGAAAAAATATAACAGAAAGCAATATTTCTCCGGAGCATCTAGGCGAGCTTGTTATGCTGATAAAAACAGACGTGATTTCCGGAAAAATTGCAAAAGAAGTGCTTGAAATAATGTGGAATACGCAAAAATCTCCATCTATAATAGTAGATGAATCTGGCATGAAGCAAATTACATCAACTGACGCTATTGAAGAATCATTACGAGAGGTGTTATCTGAAAATCAGAATAAAGTTGTTGAATATAAAAATGGTAAAGAAAAATTATTTGGATTTTTTATAGGTCAGGCGATGAAAAAAACGGAAGGCAAGGCGAATCCTCAGATATTGAACAATATATTGACAAAGCTTCTTGCCGAATAAATAGAAGAGAGGTGATCTTTGAAAAAGAAAAGTATTAGTTCAGAGCAAAATGTTGAGAGTGAATCTAAGAAATGCTGCTCGAATCATAAATGCAAATTTTGTTACGCGTTTTTTACGATTGTGCTTGTGATTTTATGTGCTGTTGGGGAACATTTTTTCAATAAGCATAATTTATCCAAAATTTCTGAAGACAACAAAGCTGAAACTTTACATGCTATAGAAGAAAGCAAAAAAGGTTATGATTTAAGTGTTTTGAGTTTGAAGAATGATGTATCATCCTTGAAAACTGAGGTGTCTAAGATTGTTATTAAAGATGAAAATGTTATATGTACATACTGTAAAAAAATGGAATTTAGAAAAAAGTGGAAAACATGGCTTGCTCTGAAAGAAAAAATGGAAGCAAGTGAGGAGTTCGGAAAAGAGTTGGAAGCTTTTAATGTATTATTTCATTATGATAACGAACTCATTGCAATCGTGAATGATCTTACAAAAGGTGTAGATGTTATTTCAAATATTGAAACCGAAAAGGATAATATTATTGATACTTGCAAAAGATATTTGCGGAAAGTTGTTCGAATTAAGAAAATTGATTATCGAAAATTGCTGGAAGTGTCTGGATATGTACTTTCATCTATTAAAGAAGAATAATGTCTAATCTGTTTTCATTTTTGAAATTTACTGTATTTTTTTCAATATTATGTGCCGCGATATATTTTGGCGGAAGTATAACTATAAATATTGCGAACAAAACAATTGATATGCACATAGCAGTCATTGTTTTGGCTTTAATAATTTTGGTTTATATGTATAATGGAGCCTCAAAATTAATAAATAGAATTTTTGCGTTTTTCCGTGGAAAGCCATCTTATGAAAAAGGCATAGACAATCTTCAACTGGCATTTTCTGGGATCTTATTAAAAGACAAATCATTAGCAGAAAAAAACATCAAAAAAGCACAGAAGCATCTTGGAAATATTCCATTAATCTCTTGGATTGAAGGACAATTGATGCTGTTAAAAAACGAGCATCATAACGCTAAATCTATCTTTTATGAACTATGTACTCGAGAAAAAGGCACGGCCTTAGGTGCTTACAGTTTGTGCAAAATGGCTGTCGTCGACAAATCAGAAAATGACGCATTGAACGCTATAAATACGATTTTGAAGGTTTCTCCTCATGCTTTGGAGCTTATTTTCCAAGCAATAGCAATTTCGTTAAAAAATAAGAATTTTAATGAAGCAAAAAAACACATACGTTCCATCAAAAATACAAAAAAAGGGAGATTTGTCGAAGCCATTATTTATTCGGAAGAGGGAATTGCAAATAAAAATATCGATTTGTTAAAAAAGGCGCTTAAGTTAGCGCCGGAATTGGCAGAAACCGCAATCCAATATGCGGATATTTTATGTGTAAACGGAGAGTATAAGGATGCACGAAAGATTTTGCTGAAATCATTCCAGCATCAACCGACATTGGAGCTATATGATAAGTACATTTCATGTGGAGAACTTCTTGATATTTCAGATAGATTAAAATTAGCAGAAAAAATAATGGAAGAAGCTCCGGATTCATGGATAGTATATTTTGAATTTGCAAAAATCGCCATGCAAAAAGGAATGATGCAAATAGCGTTTCATCATTTTCTGAAAGCATATAATAAAGAAAAATATGATTTTATTGCGGAAAAGTTAGTGACTTCAGCTAACTTACTGGACGATCCCAAGCCTCAGGCTGCTATTGATATTCTGTCGAATCCTTTATCAACAAAGCATATAGATTTCATTTGGAGATGTAAAGAATGTGGCAATGAAGAAAAACAGTGGATTGCAGTTTGTAACCATTGTAATAGAATTGGAGAATACTTTTTTATGGAACGATTAATGGATAATAATTATTTTTTAATAGAAAAAAGAGAAGTTTAACTAAATCTTTTTTAAAAGATCAATTATTTTCTTACGTGGTTTTTTTACTTTTACGTTATCAGAGTTTTGTTTTTGATCAATTTCAATCTCCTGCACAGATTTTTGAAGACCGAATGCTGTCATCATGAATTCTCTCCAGGTTACCGCCGGTAAGGTTCCTCCGGTAATATTTTGATTCATAGGAGTATTATCATCATTTCCAACCCAAACTCCGGTTACAAGCGGGAATGAGAACCCAATGAAACTTGCATCACGACTGTCATTACTGGTACCTGTTTTTCCAAAGCATTCAATTTCCATAATATTTGCTTTTTTACTTGTGCCCCTTGCCATAGATTCATGCATTAATATTTTCATTTTTTCGCACGTTTCGGGTGATAGCACTCTTTTATTTTGTTGATGATATGCTTTGTATAAAACTTTTCCTTTTTGATTTCTGATACTTATTATTCCAAATGGGGTCATTTTGATTCCATCTATCATGGTTGCGCCATAACATGCTGTAATATCTAACAAATTTGTTCCACCGGCACCAAGTACTGTAGCAAGATTATTGGTAATTTCATTTTTTATTCCCAATTTCTCCGCTTTATCTACGATATAGTCCATTCCTATTTTTTGCGCAATTCTTATAGTGGATGTATTTACAGATTTAACAAAGGCTTGGAGAAGAGAAATATCTCCAATACTGTTATATCCGTAGTTTTTTGGACTCCATGATCCGATGGTAATCGGCATATCACTCACAAGATCGTAAGTGTCCATACCTTTTTCGAGAGCAGATAAATATACAAAATATTTAAATATGGATCCAAAAGATCGTACAGCAAGAGTCCTATTGAATTGGCTTGTGCCATAGGTGTGTCCACCGACCATCGCTCTGACCGCACCGGTTTTATCTAGTGCAACCAAAGCCATCTGCGTTGCTCTATTTTTAAAGCCTTGCTCATTTAAAGTTTTTCTGATGATATAAGTGGCGTTTTTTTGCAATTTTGAATCGAGAGTTGTTCTGACAATTAAATCTTCGTCATCTGTGCCGACAAGTTCTTGTACTTGCTCCAAGACCCAGTCTGTAAAATATCTATTTTCATCCATTGGAACGGAAAGTTTACTGAGATTATCTTTTTGCAAAATCGCTTCTTTCATCTCAAATTCTGTTATATACTTTGCCTCTACCATGCATGATAAAACAGTAGCTGCGCGCTGATCCGATTTTACTGGATTGTAAAATGGAGAGTATATTGACGGTGCCTTTAAAACGCCGGCAAGTTTTGCTGATTCATATAAAGTGAGCTGCTTTGCTTTTTTTCCGAAATATCGATATGCGGCAGCGTCTATTCCGTAGGCACACGATCCAAAATAAACACGATTTAAATAAATGGATAGGATTTGCTTTTTGTTAAATTTTTTTTCCAACCAAAGCGCTAGAATAAATTCTTGTACTTTCCTTTTTAGTGATTTGCTTGGAGATAAAAATAAATTTTTAGCAAGCTGCTGGGTTAACGTAGATCCGCCTTGAACTATTCTGCGGTGAACAATATTAGTGTATATCGCTCGAAGAATACCGAGTATATCAACTCCACAATGTTTATAAAATCTACGATCTTCAACTGCAATAATAGCATTTCCGACATGTTTTGGCAGATTATCTAATTTTACCACATTACGAAATAAATCTCCGTATGTCGCTATCGTTTTTCCGTCATATGATTCGAAAACAATACTGGCTCGTCGCCCTTTTGTTTCAATATTATTTAAATCCGGAAGATCATGTATAAAAAAAAGAAATATAAAAAATATAAAAACAAAACTAAAAATAGCGATAGCTGCCAGTTGTTTGGTCAAATTTTTCCTATTGCTAAAAAACTTTTTTGACCTTCGGTGAGCCATTAAATTATGCGTCCAAGTTAGTTACATTCAAAGCATTTTCTTGGATAAATTCTCGTCGCGGTTCAACAATTTCTCCCATTAATGTTGAGAAAATTTCATCTATTTCTTCAAAGTGAGTGATTTTTACCTGCATCAAGACTCTTGCGTTTGGATCAATAGTTGTTTCCCACAATTGTGAGGCGTCCATTTCTCCAAGGCCTTTATACCGATTAATGGTAATTCCTTTTTTGGCGGATTGCATGAATTTATCGAAAAAATCCATAGGAGATTTTACAATCATTATTGTTTCTTTGATTTTCAGTTCAGCAAATCCATTTAAGAAGCTCTTAAATAAGTCAATTTCATTTGTAAACGATTGAATATCACGAGAGGAAAAAACCGCTTTAGATACTTCAAATGTTTCCGTAACATTTCGCAGAGTTTTATTGAATATGTAATGCGTTTCTGTTGATTCCATATTCCATTTAGAATTATCGAATTTTTGCAATTGGTTGATAATAGTGTCTTTTTCTAGCTCAGCATTTTTATGTAATCCTAGAAGCAACAATGTTTCCAAAAGAAAGGAATTATTTATTTTATTATTTATACGATTAACGGCATTTTTTATTTTTTCCGCTTTTATTATGAATTCCCGAATATCATTGGAGGAAACGACTTCTCCATGTGCAAATTTGAGCATTGCAACCGGAACCGTTGATTCTAAAAGATATTCTTCCAAAGCTTGCTCATCTCTAATAAATACTTGTGAATTTCCGCGTTTTACCCGATAAAGCGGCGGACGTGCGATATAAAGATACCCTTTTTCGATGATGGGACGCATATGTCTAAAAAAGAATGTTAAAAGAAGAGTTCTAATATGACTTCCATCGACATCAGCGTCGGTCATAATGATAATTTTGTGATATCTTGTTTTTTCTATATCAAAATCTTCGCCGATTCCAGTTCCGAGAGCAGATATGAGCGTACCTATCTGATCTGATGTAAGAATTTTATCAAACCTAGATCTTTCAACGTTAAGAATTTTCCCTCGTAGTGGTAATATAGCTTGTGTTCGTCGATCTCGGCCTTGTTTTGCGGTTCCTCCGGCACTGTCTCCTTCTACGATGAAAACTTCACTTAATGATGGATCTTTTTCTTGGCAGTCTGCTAATTTTCCAGGTAATGAAGATATTTCCAGAGCATTCTTTCTGCGTGTTAGCTCTCTGGCTTTTCTTGCTGCCTCTCTTGCAGCAGCTGCTTCTATTATTTTTGATAGAACTTTTTTCGCCTCGGCTGGTTTTTCTTCAAACCAAATCGCAAGTGCTTCGTTTACTACACTTTCAACAACTACGCGTACTTCTGAAGATACTAGTTTATCTTTAGTTTGTGATGAGAATTTAGGATTTGGAACTTTTACAGATAATATACACGTTAATCCTTCACGCGCGTCGTCTCCAGTTGGAATCGTTTTTTCTTTTTTTAGATTTGCTGCAAGATATGAGTTCACTGTTCTGGTCAATGCGTTTCTAAAACCTGCTAAATGTGTTCCTCCATCGGATTGTGGAATATTGTTTGTATAGCAAAGCATTGTTTCGTGATAACTGTCCGTCCATTCAAGTACCACTTCAACGTTGATACCATCTTTTGTTGATGAAACATAAACCGGAGAATCAATTAAGGGATTTTTGCTGCGATCCAGATGTTTGATGAATTCTTTAAGCCCGCCAGAGTATTGCAAATCTGAAATATTTGGCTCGTCTTTTCGTTCATCAGTTAATATTATATGTACACCTGAATTTAAAAACGCTAATTCTCTTAAACGATGTTCAAGGGTACTGAACGAAAAATCGGTTATTTTAAATATAGTTGCGGATGGCCAAAATCTTACCATTGTGCCTGTTTTTGTTATATTGTCTCCTATCTGCTCCAATGGAGCTTCTGCTTCACCATCTCGAAATCTCATAAAATATTCTTTAGAATTTCGCCAGATTTGCAAATCTAGCCTATCGGATAATGCATTTACAACAGATACGCCAACACCGTGTAAACCACCGGAAATTTTATAGGAATTCTGATCAAATTTTCCTCCAGCGTGCAAGCGAGTCATAATGACTTCTGCGGCAGAAACACCCTCTTCCTCATGAATATCTGTTGGAATACCGCGTCCATCATCGGTTACAGACACGGAACCATCTTTATGAATTGTTACATTTATTAATTTACAATGACCGGCGAGGGATTCGTCAATTGCGTTATCAACGACTTCAAAGACCATATGATGCAAGCCGGTGCCATCATCCGTATCTCCAATGTACATTCCAGGGCGCTTTTTTACAGCTTCTAGTCCCCTTAAAACTTTTATGGAACTCGCATTATAATCTTCTTCGATATTAGACATTGATTCCTCAATAATAGATGTGTGCATTGTACTAAAATATTAGAAAAAATTCTAGAATTAGTAGATATATGTTTTTATTTATTGATTTTAAGAGTTACATAGAACGCGCCTTCACCTCCATGTAGAGGTTTTGCAGATGTATACATTGAAATATATTTTTGAAAATACTTGTCAATCCATTTACTGAATGATAAACGAATAATTGAATTTCGCTGGCAGCTGCCACCGGTTATTACCAATACTCTTCTGATATTTTTTGATTGGCAATTTATAAAGAATCTTAAGATGGTTTCAAATGCTTCTGCTTTTGTTAGACCGTGCAAATCTATTGTTCTTTCTACAACAAATTTTCTTTTAGTTTTTCTATTAATTTGATTAGTCGATATTTTTTTACTATGTTTGAAATTTTTTGATACTTGATATTCAAAGGGTAAATATTCTGATAATAAAAATTTCTTTATATTTTGATTAGATGCCATTTTGAATTTTATTTTTTTGGTATCGCTTTGTTTTTCTTTAGAAAAAATTGTGATAGTATTCTTCGTATAAATTGGTTTTATGCCAGTTATATAGTCTTTCATGGTTTTTTTAAGCAAAATAAATCTCCAATAATGGGATGATGTTATGAATAGTATAAGCAAAATTAAAAAAACAATAATTAAAACGATAATTTTGTTGCTAAGCGGATGCGCGGTGGATGAAAAACCTCCTATAAAATATTGGCATGCAGGAAGCGAGAAGCCGTATATCATAAAAGGAATAAAGTATTGTCCGCAAGTGCATTATAAATATGATGCCATTGGTCACGCAAGCTGGTATGGATATGACTGTCATGGACTTCCGACCGCAACGGGAAGAAAATTCGATAAAAACGCTTTAACTGCGGCTCATCGAAGTTTGCCACTTCCATGTATTGTTGTAGTAGAAAATTTATCGAATGGAAAGAGGGTAAAGCTGCTGGTGAACGATAGGGGGCCATTTGCAAAGACTGACCATCGTATAATAGACGTCTCACAAAGGGCGGCGAGAATACTTGGCTTCGAAAAAAAGGGCTGTGCAAGAGTAAGAGTTACCTGTCTTCCCAGAGAAAGTGCAAAAGCGGCTTTATCTTATAAAAGAAAACCATATTTTGTCGCTTTATAGTTTTGTAAACGTTCTAATTTTGTTTAAGTAATTTATTAATATTTTTTTCATAAAATTACCGCTAATGGTGGTGGTAATATGTTGTTGCGTATATTGGTAATGATTTTTTTGGCGGCTTTCTGCAATAATGATGTCTTTGCTGCCGCAGTAGAAACCGGTATAATGGCAATGTCTGCTGCGGCAACAATTAAGAGTTCTGATGGCAGTAGTTTCGGCGGAATATTTTCATCAAAAGGGAATGTTGCTTTGGAACAAGTAATGTTTGTTATAGATGAGGATATGAACGAAAAAGGTGCGGTAAAAGTACACTTAGTTATTGTTTATGAGAAGGAGTTACTGGCCGAGCTAAAAAAAATGTCTGCGTTAGCATACTTTTCTGGTGTAAAGCAGCTGACTAAAGACCATCCTGATAAAATGAAAGTTTTTGAATGGACTTTTGTCGCCAAAAAGCGGGTGACAAAATGGATAAACGTGCCACATGATACATCATTTTTAACTCCACTTGGAGGATTTATTTTTGCTAATTATACTTCTCCAGGGGATCATAGAGCCTCGATGCCGGAAGCATGTAAAAAAATGAAAGTACATTTCCAAAAGAAGGAATTTAAAGTTATCCAGGCTGATTGAAGTTCAATATTAAACTTTTTTTATATTAAGCATTACCATGAAAATCTGAAAAAACATTTGTGTTTGAGCCTATTTTCAATAAAGCTTTGCTCCATTTGTCCACATGAGGATCTCCAAAAACCAGTGCTTCATCCGCTTCGATTGGTATCCAATAGCTAGAAGCAACTTCGTTTTCCAATTGATATGACTCCCATATGCAGCATCCCATACATAGAATTTTTCTACTTGGACCGCCGTTTGAAGTCAGCGCTTTAACTATATCTACATTAATTGTTAACGCAATATTATTGCTAATTACAGAGCTTTCGTTAGCCAAATAATCGTCAGAATGTAAAGCAAAACATCTGTCTATTTCTTCAGAACCACCGAAATAAATGTCAATATTGTTTATGTCTTTTGATTTTATTTTGAATTTTTCTAGAATATTTCGCGTACTCATATTTGGTATCAATTTATTAATTACTATTCCCATTGCTCCGTTTTTATCATGGCTACAAACAAAAACCATGGATTTGTTTAGGTATTCATTCGAAATCGAAGATGTAGATAAGAGTATTTTTCCCATTAAATTGCTTATATCATTGCTGTTATTGCTCATAAATTTCACCAAGTCTATAATAGCATCATAAATGCTTAGCATTAATATTTTACTAATAAGAAAAATATCATGAAAAAATTTTTGCTTTTTTTGTTGTTAATGTTGTTTTTAGATATAAAAGCATTTGAAAAACCAGATTTATATATTTCATATGATGCAACCAAAATAAGTAACAATACTTTTCGAGGCGATTTGGTGATTTCTTTGCCAAAAGGGTGGAAATTTGCTCAGGTGCCTTCTATATCTGTGCTACAATCGAGAAATTTAAAGAACTTTGTATATTCAAACAATCAATCTGTGGAAAAGCTGAATGATACAACTTATAAAACATATTTCCAAATAACGATTAAGAACACAAAAGATCTTGAAACTGAGCTGACTCTATCAATATCTTGTCCGATCTGTAATGATATATGCACTATCGTAACAAAAGATTTTGTTGTTCATTTTGACAAAAACTCTAGGCAGGGTATAGACAAAAGTAGTCTGCTGTTGGTTATCTTTTTTGCAGTTATCGGCGGGTTAATTTTAAATGTTATGCCGTGTGTGTTGCCTGTTATTCTGATGAAATTACAATCTTTTGCGACATCAAACAATAAAAGTGCGATTTTTGGATCTATTATGGGAAATTATGTTAGCTTTCTTGTGTTTGCTGTATTTTTAACGACCTTAAAATCCGGAGGGGAAGTGATCGGATGGGGAATGCATTTGCAGAACATCAGTTTTCTCAAATTTTCGGTTGCTCTTTTGTTTTTTTTCGTACTTTATTCCTTTGATATAATATCGATATCTCCTTCGATACAGTTGAAAGTTGAATCGCAGAGATTATTTGTTCAAAATTTTATATCAAGCGTCATCGCTTCAATTATAGCTATACCATGTACCGCCCCATTTTTAGGCACTGCCGCGGCATTTGCAATTCAAGGATCAGTAGGGGAGATGTTCATAGTTTTTTCTGCTATTGCGACGGGATTTTCTATGCCATCTATATTTGCGTTGATATTTCCTATCGTAATCCCCAAAAAACTAGAAAAACTCAGTATGCCTATGAAAAAAATAATTAATTGCGGCGTGTTAATAGCTTTTTTATGGATGCTTTTTTTGTTGTGTAACCATATAAGTACAGCGGCGATTATTTTATATTGCATAATTTTTATCGTTTGTACACTGTTGTTCAAAAGGAAATACAAAATTTCTGCGGTTCTTGCAGTTTTAATGATTTTCATGATACCAATCGATAAAAAAGTTTCTTATGTAGATAATGGCAATAATTTATGTTGGAAAAGGTATGTAAATATAAACGATATCTTAAATAACATAGATGATCATATTAAAAAAGAGAAAATTGTTATTTTTAATATATCAGCAGATTGGTGTTTAACATGTAAATACAACAAAATCACTGTATTAAACAATAAACGAATAATCAAAGTTATAGGAGACAAAAATATTACTTGTATAGAAGGAGATATAACAAAAAAAAATGATCAGTTGATGAGATTTATAAATGATCATAATCGTGTCGGAATTCCATTTACTATAATATATGGTCCCGGCGCAAAAGAGGGCATATTGTTATCAGAGGTTCCAACTATAGATGAAGTGTTAGATGCTATAAAGCAAGTGGAAAAATCAGAGTGTTAAAAATCCTCGCTTGTTAATATACCATCATATTCATGCTGTTCTACCAGCGATGTTTGTGAAAATTCATCAAATGATATATTATCGCTTGCTATATCTGTTTCAAGTGTTGTATCAGAGGATATAAGTGCGCTATTTCTCAAGCTATCGGACGCTTGATTAATAGTGGCTATTTGATTATTAACATTAACAGTTTCGATTTGAATAGGTTGTTTTAATTGAGATTTAGGTATTTCTGCGGCGACGGGATTCTTTTTATCAATATTTGATACTGTGTTTCTTGGTATTATAGTTTCTTGTTCTATACTTTCTTCTTCCATAGTTTTTGCCGTCATCGAAGATTCTAATTTTTCTTGAGGAGATTCAATTCCAGCGATATTATGATCGTTTTCTTCCGGGGTAATCGTTGTATTATAAGAAATTCTTTCGATTGTATCGCTGATTTTTTCATGTTCCGGATTTTCTGGTTCAGTTTGCTCAAAAGGTTCTTCATGAGGAGTATAATTTCTAGAATTTTCAATATTATTTTGAGCTGTATCATTTAATGGCGTTTTATCTTTGCTGGTTGGCTGATTAGTTGTACTAATTGACGCATCATTAGATTGCAATATACCGCTATTATTATTTTGAGTCATCGCTACAGGCATTCCGGTGTTTTGATCTGCTCCTAATGGCATATTGTTAGAAATATCATTATTCATGCCGATATCATTATTGTTGATCATCGAAGAGCTATCATAATTGGGATCCATGGTCCCGTCATCGTTTCCATATCCCATGGATCCATCATCGTCACCGTATCCCATGGATCCGTCATCGTTTCCATATCCCATGGATCCATCATCGTTTCCATATCCCATGGATCCGTCATCGTCACCATAGTCTATTGAATCACCGACACCATCTTCATTATCGATCTCTAAATCATCTTCGTCTTGGTTCTCAGTGTATTCATTTAAATTGTCATCATCCTCATCGTCACTTGTTGAATCTTCATCTAAACTAGGTATCTCATCGTCTATATCATCATCAACTGATTCATTATCATTGTCTTTTTCATAATAATTTTGCTGACAATTGCAGAATTGACATGTGATAGTTTCTACATCTCTTTCTAAATCAAAAAATTGGTGGTCACCTTCGCAAAAATTACATAATTTTTCATCATCGTATTCAGATGATAAGTTTTTACGGATATTGCTTTTTGGTATTTTTTTCTTTTTATGTGACAATATACACCTATCACATGATGAGTCTTTCTTTTGCTTTGCAGGTAGTTCAGGCTCTTCTTTTTTCTGCATTTTTGTTGGTGATTCAGAATCTAGATCTTGTATATCTGGATGTTTTGCTTTAGTAAAGCTTATATTTGATAGAGAATTACCAAATATAAATGTAGAGTCTGATGTATTTCTTGCAGAACTGTCAGCGATATTTGTTAAAAATAATAAAATTATAAAAAAATAGTACAATATCAAAAACTCGCCATTTACGCATTTGTATTTTAGCAAAAACGAATTAACAAATTGTAAAATATAATTGTCTTATTCCGGATTTTTATGTTTCGTAATAATATTGATTATTCTATGTTGAAGAAAAATATCTTATATGATAGACTCTGAATCATTGTCGCGGGGTAGAGCAGTCTGGTAGCTCGTCAGGCTCATAACCTGAAGGTCGTTGGTTCAAATCCTTCCCCCGCAACCAACTTTCTCCTTAAAAATCAACAAGTTATGATCGTAGCGTAAGTTTTGGAAGGGAGTCTTAAATTGTTGGGTCAACCTTTTAAAAATGAGATCTCTGAATTTGTCGATGTTTATTAGTGAGAGGTTTTATGCAAAATCCCCGAAAATACTAACATTTACTATACATTTTCTAACATTATTGATGTTTTTTTTCATCCTCTCCAACGTGAACAACCAATAAAGGCACATCATCAAACATTGAGCCACCTGCTGATTTTTGAGACTCATACGATTTATTACCCATTTCGAGGATAGATCTTGCACATTGGATGCGGGCGTTGGGATTTTGTTGTTCATCTTTCATGATATCGTACAGCACGCCTAACGCTTCAACACTCATTCCCTGAGCTTTATTTGCTGATTCTTTGTAAAGATTATCTCTGGTTTTGTTGTAGATTCTTTCAAATCCCTCGCTGGATTTTATGCGATAAACGCTCTGCTCGGATATTTTCATCTTCTGAGAGGTTTCCTTTATGGTTTTTGTTGTTAATAGCGTCAACGCTAATTCTTCATGGTTAATAGACATCGGCATGCATCCTGCTAACATACTGAAATTATAGCATTTTATATTTAAGATGACAGTATGTTTTGATGTTAAGATTTAAGCATTCTCTGATTATCAAATGTTTGAGGACTTTTTCTAACGCATCCAATCTTTCTTTGTAGTTCTTTTCTTCGTGGATTCGATGTCCCATCTCAAGAAGCATCTTCGCTGATTGCAGACAAACGTTGGGATTGCAATCCTCATTTTGCAAGATATTTTGCGCTACACTTAACGCCTAAACGCTCATAACCTGTACTTTTTTGATACTGTCGGAATAGAGCTTATCGCTCAAATCATTGTATATCCTCTCTCAAATTCCGCTGATTGCCTCATGCGATAAATTGTTCGCTCTGAGATTCCAGATTTTTCTCTTTGATATTCTTTGTAGTCAACAACGCTAACGCTACTTCTTCATTACTTACCGACACAGCACATACTCAGCTAATCTGCTTAAATTATAACATTTATGATATAGAGAATCAAAAACACAACAAGACACTACTATTTGTGAAAGATATATCGATTAGGATGTCATTATTTTGGTGGTACTTCCCTTAACCTTGCAGGAAGTTTTTCAATATAATCAGCTTCTTTTATCGCATTTAAAATTTCTACAACAGTCCCATCGTTTGTGCCATGCTTATTAAGCAATTGAATTAATTTTTCTATATTTCCTTTTGTAAACACAAAATATGCTAACGGCGGTCTGTACACATAAGATTCATCTTCTCTTTCGTTTCTATAATTAAGTTTTTCATCATCTATGCCAAAAATTTCTTTTACAGCGGTACCAAGTCCGCTCTCTTTTGCAAAACCAGTGACCCTAACAAAAGTTTTAATATTTGGATCAAACATAAAAGCCAAAATATAGGAGACCAGTTTTTGGTTGTTATCCATATTTCTAATCAAGAACAACGCACTTGTTCTTCCACATATAGAAGCTGTTTTTGCATTTTCATCAATCAGCTTTTCAAGCTCCGTTCTTTCTTTAGTTTCAGCGCTATATTTTAGAGCATGATCATAAGCATTAGCTTTAGCCTCTTCTAAATATCCATCTGTATTCTCAGTTTTTTCTTTTTTATTATCTAAAATTTCTTTTACAGCTTGATATTGTTCAACTTGGCTTACTTCTTGCAATAAGGAAGACATCTCTATAATACGAGCAAAATCTACTTCATGAAATTGCAAATTCATGCAAAATACGTTTACAGAATATAAAAACGAAAAAGCAATCATTAAAATAATCTTATACATTTCTTCCTCACTAATACTTTATTTGTTACTATATAGCAAAACGTTGTTTTCCTCAACATAAGATACTTCTTCTGTTATTTTCTCTGCGAATATCATATTATGATCACGTATTTTTCCAAAAATAAAATCAAGTAAGGTTTTTATCTTATGATTATCCATTAATTCGCATATGCTGTGTACACTTTTATTATATATTTCAAGAGTATTTCCTCCGCCAATTGGATAAAATAATCTGATAGGTAGCTTTTCAGCAGCTCTAAAAGAAAGCTCAGATATCGGATTATATATTAGAAATTTTCCATTTTTAGCTAATTTTATACCTGTTATGGTATATAGGTCTTCTGGATTCCAAAAAAGCTCATTTATCAATCCATAACTGGCTATATTTGTTCCAGCGTTTTCAAAGGATCCATCAGCTTTATCATCATATAAAGCATGCAAAAAATGTATCAATTCATGAACTAACCCCATCATATAAGGGCTATACAACTCTTCAAGAACAAATTGCCCGCTTTTTTTCGCAAGTGAGATGAATTTTTTCTCACGCTTTTTGCATTTATTATGCTCTATTTCTATAAATGGAAGACAAATATAATTTTTAATAACTCCAAAGTCGTCATAGGTTATTGAATGGATTTCTATAGGTTCGTATTTAGGAACTTTTTTTAATATCTGTTGTACTCCTTTCTCATCAATGTATTTTATCTTTTGATTATTTACATCGTTAATTGAGTTAACTATATATTTGTGTTTAGCGTTAAACGGATCTTCAATAAAATTATTTTCTTCTTTGAAACGAATTACGTATTGCTCGTCATCTTCCTTATCAAATACTAACTTATATAACACATTTTCATTTAGAGATTGGGTGTCGCTTTTTTTCCACAATTCAAACTTATCGTAGTCAGTTTCGTATTTCTGTATATTTTTCACCATTACTAATGCAGTGTCGCTAAGTATTATATTTTCTTTATTTGTCTCATAACAACCTATGTCAAAAAACATCTCTTTATATTTTGTGCCTTCCTTGATTTTTCCATTTATACACTTTATGAGGTGTAGCCCAACCTTGTTTTGAGCTATTTTGTGTATTAACTTTCTTATTGTTACTATTTGTTCAATGTATGTTTTTGCCAGCCCCTGCGTATCAGTATTATAGGTACCAATAGTTGGTGCATGTATTCTAAATATGATGCTTTCTATGAAAGTTTTTACTTCTTCTTGTGTCTCTTTTTCCTTTCTTGATTCTACTTTATGTTCTTTTTTTAAAGTAAATTTCAAGCATTGGTGTTCATTAAGTTCCTTAGGAGAAGTTTCTTCGGTTACAGTGTATTCTTTTAGAAACTTATCTTCGATATTTTGTTGAATACCATTAGAATTCTCGTACAGATATAAAGCGGATATATCAATATTATTTCCAACTGTCTGTGTTGTATTCATACAAAAGCAAATATCTATGTAACTTACACCAAAAAATAGCGCAAAAATAAACAAAATATTATTCATGATTCCTTTGCGTTTTTCTAATCTTTGTAATTTTCGCATAAGTGGATTAATATTGAGTTAATTTTTCTTATAGACAACCTACGATCATGTCTTTATAATGCTTCACACTATGTATCCGTTATTAATATTTGTAATCACGCAACATTTTATTCTCTTCAACGAATTTTTATGGCATGAGATCGTCTACCAACTGCCAAGTTTCTTTTGTCGTTTGCGGATAGTATGCGTTGCCTGTTTTGCAGTCTTTTACGTAATACGATGTGAACACGTCATCGTTGAAATCTAATCCATCAGACGGGATTTTTTCAATAAAAAGCTCATCGTTTTTTGTTAAGAACTTTATGATATCCACGTTGGGATTGTTTTTATATTTCTTCGCTACAAGAATAAGATTCGTCTTCTTGTAACTGTCAAATTGGTTTTCCACAAAGCTCTCTGCCAGCTTCCAAGCCTCATCCATAGTAGACGGGCGATATATTTCACAATCGGATTCTTCTTCATAATATCGTCTTAATCTTAAATCTCTCGCTTTTATAGCCTCTAAAATTGTATTTCTAATCATTTCGTTTCTCCAAAATATTTTCTCATTCTCTTTTGCTTTTCTATACCAGCGAGAATTTTTTGATCCCTGATAATGAGAGGATACATGGCGTTTTTCTCACTTTCTCACTTGTTTTCGCTATATACACGAGAAAAGTAAGAAAATGAGAAAATCACTTAAATAGCTTCTAAGTTTCTCTTTATTCTGTACACTGTAGATAAAGGAATTCCTGTTTTCGCGGATATTTCTTTGGGACTCATCTTTAATCCAAGCAATTCTTTGATTTTGTCCGACTTGCTACGCTCGTCTGAAGTTATCTCCCAAGTGAGTCCATTTTCAGAATCGCCTTGTAGTAACGCCTCAAACGGCTTATCTTTATCTCCAGAAAATCCACGACATTTCTCGTATTTCACCTCGAAACACGCTCCCTGTTGCTGATCATAATTACTGGAATGTTTCAACGTAATAACGGTATCCAATATGTCTTCTTTTCTGGAAGTTCCCCTCTGATTTCCTGATTTACTGGCATGATGAATCAGTAGTACAGATACATTTCTCTGACGGAGCTTTATAAGCCACTTTTGAATATCCAACCAATCATCAGCGTCATTCTCCTTTATGCTCGTTAGCGTTGATAGATTATCTACGATAACCAAATCAACGCCCTCAAGGTGCGGATCAAGCATCGATTGACACTCTTCTAGAGATAAATCCAACGAACAATTATCTTGCAGGGATATATTTACAATTTTCAAAGCATCTTCACTTGGAAGACTTCGATTTATCCCTTTGAAAATATCGGACATCCTGTCTTGCATAGTCTGCGGACTCATTTCTCCGTCTATATAAACCACCTTTCTAGGAACTGGCACATCCCGCGCTAACGCTTTTGTACCAGTCGCAACACCGCAAGCAATCGATAGACCAACAAAGGTTTTTCCTATTCCTCTTCCCGCATATAACATCGCTATTCCTTGAGTTGGAATTATCGGATCAACGATCATATTGCGTGGAGGTAATTCTAATCCGATAAAATCAACGGCGTTATAAACTTTTAATATCTTTTCGAATTTGATATCGGGAGCGATAACATTATCAACTTTTTGTTCTGCAATATCACTCATTGGTCACCTCTTTTGTAAGCGTGACCTATATGTTCTCTAACAACGTCTAAACCTTCACGACAATGCAAATCGTTAAAATCTGTCGGCTTTGCCGTAAGATCTTTAAATTTCGGATATACAACGTAAGCACCGATGGCGTTTCCTGCTTTCTTGGCTTCTTCAATGCCGGTATTTCTATCTTTAAAATCGTCATTATCTGCACAGATGATTATTTCAACGTTGGGATAATTATTTCTGATGTTCACAGCTACTGGCGACAGATTTCCTGCATCGAAACAGCAAACTATCATTTCTTAAGTCGCCATGTTAATGCTTGCACCGCTTGCATATCCCTCGACTAAAAAGATTCTCTTATTGAGCCTTCCGATTGGATAATAACGTCCTTTTTTACAGCCGTTCGGTAGAAAACGCTTATCTGAGTTATTAATAAACTGGATGCTACTGATAATTCCATTGGAATTGATCAACGGTAGTATGATTAATCCATCTTCTGAAACATTATCAGCAAAGCCACTACCAAAAGCAGGTCTAACGTTGAAACCAATCTCAATAAGTTTTTCATTACTGATAGACCTCAAGCCACGAGAAAATACCCCTTTCTTTTTTAGATAAGGAAATCTGTCCTCTGTTATAGGGTTTGCGGCCTCACATATCTCAAACGCAAGACGAGAGGCTTCCATGCGTTGTTCTTCCTGAATTTGTTTTGCCTCTGCTAAAGCTGATGATATCCCCTTTCTACGAACTAAGAATTCTTGTTTAGAGTATTTTTTGTTAGGAAATACCTTTGCAGTAAGTTTAGTAGAGTAATCTCCGAAACAATATCCGTCATAGCAAGAAACAGCCCAATATCGGTTATTTTTACCCCAACGTGAAAAGCCATCGCATTTAATGTGCTTTGGACTTGGAATCCCGTGTTTCGCAAGAGCTTCATAAAATAATTCCAATGCGGAGATATTGTTGGTATAGTGATTGTGGTTGGTTAGGGTAGTTGCGTTATTCATGGCTACCCTCCGTGTTCTTGCTTCTACTTACAAGCCATTGATCTACCGCTTCTCTCTTGTAGCGAATTAATCCACCGACTTTTATATATGGTAATGGATACGTTTTGTTCGTTCTCCAAACAGCTAAAGAGCTTTCTTTTACTCCGATATATTCGGAAAGCTCCTTTGGTGATAGTAAATTGTTGTTCATTCTAAAACTCCTATAAAAAATATAAGACAATAATAAACAAGGTAAAGGCAAAAACACTGAAATTTGAGAAGAATTTGCTGTTAAGTAACTTGAGGACAAGAAAAAATTACTAAGTAAGTTAACAGCAAAAAAGTGTTGTCAAGTAACTTAACGACATTTTAGAAATAAGTAATAACGATAGCGGATATTATGATTTTTGAGGCTTTTTAGGCTGAAATATTATATTTCTGAATAAGCTCTTTTATCCAGTTAGTTATTGTTCTACGTTTTGGACATTTCTTATCGCTATATTCTTCACATCCCATAATTTTTACTTCCAGTATGTTAGCAATCTTTTTTCTTAGAGATTTTTCACTGCCATAATTGGAGGATATGAGATTTTTAATATCTTCATCAGATTTTTCAAAACTTGTTGTTTTAAACGCTCTAGGTAACCGCCACTGGATTGTCCGCCTTTTATTTTTCCTTTGTATCTATTTCTGTATTTATAACCATATCAATAAAACTTTTGATTTTTTCTAAATTTTCTTTTAACAAGCGAACTTCAGAGGCTGTCTTCTCTTTCTTAAACAACAAAACGTGTATTGTTTGAATGTATTCTAATTCGATAAAATCCCATTCGGTTGTTGTATATTTATTATTGAAAAAAGCTAGAACATGTTCTGCTGTTATATTTGGAAATGCTGTTATGTCTTCATCATTATTGATTTTTGCTATTTTAAAGCCGACTTTATGGATTATACACTGACTTATTATGTGATATAACTTCCACAATATCCCTATAGAATCAAACAAATTACCTTCTTGAATTGCATCTTCATTAGGCTTTTTGAAAATATGATAAAAATGATGGTGTCCAGCAAGTGAGTTTGCAAAATTTTTTAATAAATCGTCTTCTTCGAAAATATCACCGTCTGCCACAGCGACTATTTCATTATTATCATAAGTTTCCATTATATTTATTTCCTATATCCCAACATTTTCGCCTGAGCGTCTTTCATGCTCGCTCTCACAGGTTCATCATCAAGCTTTGCATATCTTTGTGTCGCCGCTTGCGATTTATGACCAAGCGTTTTCCCGATAATTGGTAAGCTAGCTCCAGTAAGTGCCTGATAACTGCCCTACATCCTTCTTATTTCGTGTATTCTGAGATTTGTAATGCCTGCTTTTGTTAAAATTCTCTTCTAAGCCTTCTTCGGATCTTGCAAGTGCCCAGTGGAAGAATTTGTACTTGGAAAAACCCACTCCGATATTCTGTCGTTACCATCCAACAATTCGATTGCGGTTTCAGTTAACGGGACATTTAAAGGTTCTCCGTTTTTCGTGTCTGAAATTCTCTACATTTTTAGGTCAAAATCTATTTCGTTCCAGCGCATAGCTAATACGTTGCTCTTGCGCGCTTCTGTAAGAAGAGACATCCACATATAATTTTTTGCTACGATATTCTGTTCTTCATCTAACGCTTTAAAGAACTCAGGAAATTTCTTAGATTGCAAGAATCTGTCTCTTTTTATTTCTTTATTTTTCTTGATACTTTTAGCTGGATTGATTCCATCCCATCCCTACTCAATGGCTTTGTTGTACATAGATTTTATGCGTTCAAGTAGTCGGTTTGCTTGATATATCTGATATTTTTCTTCTAAACCAACTACTTAAAAATCTTGTAATTTCTCTTTCGTCATACTCCCAAGACTTTTTTGATTTTTTTGAGTACCTTCCCATGTACTCTTTAAACAATTCTTTTAGTGTCGTCTCTTCTCTGATTTTTTTCTTTTCATCGTTGGGATTGATCCCATCAGCTAATTTAGCAAGCTCAATAAAAGTTTGCTTCCTCGGTTGAGAGATCGTCATTATAGGGGAATGTCCTATAGTAACCTTGAGGCTTTCTCCCTTATGCTTTTTTATAACGATAAACGTTTTTGTTCCCTTGTCGGTCACTCTTACCGCTAATTCTGGTCTGTTGGTATCATATATAACCAACCTCTTGCCTTTTTCTGGAATAGAAATATTATCTAGAAATTCTTTAGTAAAATTTTGAGAATTATTCATTTACTAATAGCTTCCTGCTAATGTTGGGTCAACCCTGGGTCAACCTTTTGCATAAAAAACCGCCAAAAAAACGTTAAACTATATAAAATGCAATATATAGACAACCCCCCCCCCCTAAAGTATCAATAGAATTTAAAGATTATTAATGATGGTTAAAACGTAGCCTCTGGGGCTCAAAACCTGAAGGTCGTTGGTTCAAATCTTTCCCCGCAACCAGATCAGTTTTTGTTGAAAATCTATATAATTTGTTGATAAGAAAATCAGAAAACGTGGTTTTATCGTATATTTACCACAAGTTTTTGATTACTAAGAGAATGGATTATTCTACAATATAAGCGATTGCAGAATATGGAGTTTCTTCTAATCATTGCTGCAATATATCGTAAATATGCTGTTTTTTCTCGTAAAAATATTGTATGAGTTTAGCAGTGGCATGCCTATCTTCAATATTATATTTATTCATAAATCTCTTTATTTTTTCTAAGGCAATTGCAGTATCATAATCATCTTTCACCATTAACTCCACTTCCATGAGGCGATAAACGAAATTGTCATGCATAGAAGTAACTAAATCAAAATCGATATTAAAATCTTCAATTTTATATTTTTCTCTTCTTGTTATTAAATTTGCAACTTCAATAAAACTTTCTTTTTCTATCGATTCTATATTTAGAGTTTTGCAAATTTTCGACTCATCTTCGATTTCATCGTAGATATCAAAATCCCGATTTTTCATATCTTTATCTCTAGACACTTTCAAATCGAATCTACCATTGCGTTTTCTGAGCCAAATATCGTTTCTTATCATAGAAAAATCTTTGTAATCGTAAAAAATATCGTTCATCGTTCTCGATTCTACAAAAACAGCGTCGCTTTTTATTTGGTCGATGATTTCAGAAGGTGGATTGAGCTTTTTCTCAATTTCTATCATTTTTAACCTCAGCAATTTTTCTTAGAATTATTTCTACTGCATCTTCGATTGAAATTTTAAATGTATCAATTACAAGATGAACGCGATTCCATTTTTCATAGATTAGATTTTGAGCATCTTTCCATGTAGGTAGCACCAAATTATGTATATCGGATTTTCTGCATTCTATTCTTTTTTTGTGCTCATTAACATCAGAACAAATTAGTTCAATTTCGATATACGGAGAATTTACTTCTATTGCAACTTTTCTCCAAGCATCGCGTGTTAACGTGATTGAATTGACAGAATCCGCAATCGCAGTAAGTCCATTCTCTAAATTTTCTTTTGCAATAGAATATCCTATGGAATAACCATAATCTCTCAGATCTTTTTTTTCAACAAGCTTTGATTCGATAAGGCATTGCTCGATCATATCAACGCGCAAATAAACAGTCGATATTTTTTTTGACAACCATTTTGCAATCGATGTTTTTCCTACTCCTGGTAATCCACTGAAAATTATTAGCATCGTTTTCGCCTTATAAGGTTTGCATTAGAATACTGTTCTTAATTGTATTTTCCCATGTTAATCTTTTAGGATTTTAGAAGAACTATCTCAAGATTGGACATATCAATGAACACTAAAAACGAATCAAAAATATTTACTATATATGACAATATTCTTTGCGATGCAAATTATATTGCCGATTGGGGATTTAGCTGCTTAATCGATTGTTATAGAAAGAGAATATTGTTTGATGCGGGAGCGAAAGAACATATATTGGCTGAAAATTTCGAAAAAGCTCAGATAAATCCGTTATCGATAGATATGCTTATAATTTCACACGGTCATGACGACCATACTGGAGGAATCAATTGGATAACAAAGAGAAATCCCAATATCGAAATTTATTTTCCTCCGTTTAACGGTGATTTCAGCATGTCATCTTTTGAATCAGATAAAGTAACGTGGATTTCCGAAAGTTTTAAAATATCAGATGATTTCAAACTGATTATTTCGAAAAATTCAGATATTGATGAAATGTCTCTGGTCATACATTCTGCCAAGGGTAATATTATCGTAGTTGGATGTTGTCACAGCGGGGCTGAAAACGTAGCTGCGCAAGTTATGAAAGAAACGGGCAGAGACAATTGGGTTATCATGGGTGGATTTCATCTTTTTAGAGAGACTGCAGACAAGATAAAAGAGATTGCAGCAAAGTTGACAATGTGTGTTGATACCGTAATTCCATGCCATTGCACCGGAAATATGGCTGCTTCAATATTAAAAGACGAATTTAAAGAAAAGTGCCGACTGAACGGCGTCGGAAAAACACACGTGTTTCAATTATGATGAAAATAATCAAAATGGCTATGTTCACCGATAATATTATTTGGGATGAAAAGGAATGGATATTTCAAAATTACTTGATTTGAATATCATTGGAAAGTTTAAATATCTTTCGTCATTAATGAATATGGATGTTTCTTCAAATAACGATGTTACTGTGATCAATTCTGCAATTGATTCTGATATGTTTAACATTATCTGTAATACGAAAAATTCATCTGGATTAAAATGGGCTATCGAAAAATTCCAAAGCTTAAAACTCTCGTTTGCTTGCTGGGTTGGATTTAATTTCGATTATTGTAGCTGCAAACAGGATCTTGAGAGCATGGGATTCGTGTGTGACGAACATGAAATGGCTATGTTTGCAGAAATCGAAAAAATATCTCGCGAAAAAAAATGTTGTAAATTACAGATCTCGTTGATAGATGATGCTCAAAAGCTAAATGATTTCATAAAGATTTATCAAGAATTGATCCCACATGACTCAAATCAAATTAAAGAGTTTTATAAAAGAGCAGAAAAGCATATTTTAAGTCCTGAATCATCTCTGAAACTTTTTATTGGATATCTCAATGATAAACCTATAGCTACCAGCGCTTTATTTATTGATGAAAACACTGCCGGAGTTTGGGATATAACAACTCTCGAGGAGTTTCGTCGAAAAGGGATTGGAACTGATATGACGCTACATGCGCTTTTTTATGCCTATGATAATTTTGGACATAAAATTGGGGTTTTAACCGCAAGCGAACTTGGAGAAAGAGTTTATAAGAAAATCGGATTCCAAAAATTGAAGAATTTCTATGTGTTTAATGTGAAAGGAAAATTTGAGGAATTATAACTGATAGTATTTATCTATTTTTATCTTTTTCAAGAAAACTTCATCGTGTGATATTACAATCATTGCGGTCGGATAATCGCTTAAAATTTCGGAAATGTGATTTTTTGTTTCCAAATCCATATTATTGGTTACTTCATCTAATATAAGTAACTTCGGTACGTTGGCGGCAATTTGAGAAAGCGATAACCGTGCTTTTTCTCCTCCTGAGAGATTGCGTGTTGGGATAGATACTTCTTCATTTTTTCTAAAGAGAAAATCGTTCAGGTGCTTTCTGATCTCTATATAACTCCATTTAGGATTAGTATTTGAAATAATCTCAATTGCAGTTTGGTCGGAATTTAAATTATCATAGTGTTGATCCAAATAGCCGATATCTTTCAAATCAGGAATATTCCAATCTCCATATTTTACGATATCAGCATTATTCATAATCGCCTTAACTAAAGTTGTTTTTCCGCTTCCATTTTTCCCAACAATCGCGACATGTTCCTGTGATAATACAGACAGATTTATATTTCGCAGAATGATGTTTTTTTTGTATTCTACATTTCCATCAACTATCAAAACGATCGTTTTATCCACGATTTTTTGATAAGGTAAATTGAATTTTGGAATGATTTTTTCCGGAAGACGGGTTTGCCGTAATTGTTCCGAAAGTTTTTGCTTTTTTTCGTCGAGATTTCTTAATTTTTTCCCTTGGGATTTTTCTGATTTCATTGCCTTCAAATCACATACTGAACGCATCCATTTTTTATTCGATAATTTTTTTTCTCCAGAAGCTTTGCTTTTTGATGCACGTTTCTGTTCTTTCATTAAACATTCGTGCATAGATTTTTTTTCGCGCTCCAGCAATTCGATTTGATTATAAACAGCCTGATGTTTCAAATGTAATTCACTCATATAATCCGCGTATTTACCATGAAAAACAGTGATTTTTCCGTTATCGATATGCCATAAGATATCGATACAATTTTGCAGCAGTTCTTCATCATGTGTGGCAATAATCAAAGTTCCGTAGTATGTTAGTAACATCCGCATCAAGTTTTTTCGATTTTCTGAATCAAGATGATTCGTCGGTTCATCGAGTAATAAAATCGATGGATTTTCGCCAATTGCTTGCGATAAACTCTTGTTGAAACGTTCTCCACCGCTCAAAGAATCAAAGTTATTGATGATTTGATGTATATATTCTAAGGAAAGTCCGCGATTGTTGTCTGCTATCATTTTAAGCAATGATGATTTTCCGCTTCCGTTTCTGCCGATAATCGCTATGCGAGCACCAAACGCAATATCAGTTGAAAAATCTTCGAAACAAATTTTGTTGGGAAATGATAAGCTGAAACAGTTTATTTTTATTGGATTGTGCATGGTATTTCTCTCTACAATTGATTGCAGAATTGGATTAAATTTTCGCTATTAAGCAAGGCAATTTAGTTGAGAATTTTCATAACACACACGCTTTATTAATTTATTATGTTAGTAATCATTATAGTATTATTCAGACAAATGAACAAACCGTTAAAAATGCTCTAACATTAATAATTTTGGTTGGATTTATCTATATTCTTACGAAAATACAATTTTTCGTTTTTCCCTTCATTTTTGTATCCCAAACTTCTATAAAATTCATAGGCGGTGCTGCGATTTACATTCGATACTAGCTGAATTACCGCAGGAGCGTTTCTTTTTGCATAATCTTCGACATGTTTTACTAAATCGGAAGCTATCCCCTGCTTTCTATATTTCTCATCAACGACAAGCGCTTCGATTTCTATTCTGGTTTTTTTTGCAACAATATAATGACTTGTTGTAATAGCTATCATACCCACAGCTTCCATATCAACTTCTGCAACAAATATGTGATATCCATCTTGTGCTGTAAAAAAATTAAATTTTCTACGAATATGCTTTTACTTTGTTCATATCCTAACTGTTTTAACAGCAGAAGCATTTGATCAATATCTTTAATTTTAGCGTTCCTGATAATCATATACGTACAGTCCTCATTTATATGTTGTCAGCAATTTCTTTTTGTATTTAACTTCATTATTGTGTAGATTATCACAGATGATAATACGCGGTCGTAGCTCAGATGGATAGAGCACGAGATTCCTAATCTCGGGGTCGTGGGTTCGAATCCCCCCGATCGCATTATTCCGTTTTTGTAAATCAATTTCGGCATAAAAATATGCAGTATCCTAGTAAGCTAGGCTATAATTTATAAAAATTATCTCATTAAAATTAAGGTTTAGAGCCCACTGGTATTTTTAAACATTTTATGATAATTTCCTCTTTGTATTTATTATATTAAAGGAAATGATATGAGTGAAAATATAGCAGATAAAGTAAAGGCAATTATTGCAGATAAATTAAGTGTTGATATTGCGAAAGTTACTGATGAAGCAAGGTTTGTGGACGATTTCGGCGCTGATAGCTTAGATACTGTTGATCTGGTTATGGCTCTTGAAGAGGCGTTCAATATAGAAATTTCAAATAAAGAAGGTCAGGAAATACAGGCTGTTAAAGATGCAGTGACCTTTATCCAAAATAAATGCAGTAAATAATTCGATTTAAGAGTAGATTCTAAATGAAAAGAGTTGTGATAACAGGACTCGGCATGGTTTCTCCGCTTGGCGTTGGCGTGAAGGAATCTTGGAGACGTCTGATAAATTGCGAATCTGGAATCAAAAGAATAAAGTCGTTTGATGTTGCTGATTTAGCATCTCAAATTGCAGGGCAGATTCCATCTAAAAATACAGAACAAAAAGGCGATACTCTCTTCAATCCGCTAGATCATGTCAGCCAAAGAGATATGAACAAAGTTGATATGTTCATTGTATATGCTCTTGCTGCGGCAGCAGAGGCTATATCTGATTCCGGAATAAATACTCTTAATGACGAGAAAAAAGAACGCATAGGCGTGATAATAGGTGCGGGAATTGGTGGACTTCCAGTGATATATGATACATCTATCACTTTGAAAGAGAGTGGGGCACGCAGGGTCTCTCCATTTTTCATTCCATCATCGCTTATTAATTTAGCATCCGGGCATGTTTCCATAAAATATGGTTTAAAAGGTCCGAATCATTCTGTAGTAACCGCTTGTGCCAGTGGAACTCATGCAATAGGAGATGCTGTACGCATAATTCAAGTGGGATCTGCTGATGTCATGGTTGCCGGAGGAGCAGAAGCTGCTGTCTGCAGGTTAGGAGTAGCAGGATTTTCTGCGGTGCGAGCGTTGTCAACATCGCGAAACGATTCTCCGGAAGAAGCTTCGAGACCTTGGGATAAATCCAGAGATGGCTTTGTTATGGCAGAGGGATCAGGAATTTTGATTCTTGAAGAATTCGAACACGCGAAAAAACGTGGAGCAAAAATTTATGGTGAAATTATAGGATATGGTATGTCTGGTGACGCCTATCATATCACAGCACCTCTTGCTGATGGAGATGGAGCATATAGGGCTATGCGCGAGGCCTTAAGATCAGCACAGATTTCGGCGGATCAAATTGATTATATAAATGCACACGGAACATCTACTCCAGCTGGAGATATTGGAGAGCTGAGAGCAGTAGAGAGATTGTTGGAAGGTAATTCCAAAGCATCAATGTCTTCTACAAAATCTGCCATTGGGCATTTGCTGGGAGCTGCAGGAGCAGTGGAAGCAATATTTACAGTACTTTCCATAAGAGATCAAGTGGCTCCTCCTACTTTGAATTTACAGGATGCTGAGGAGACGCTTATAGATTTAGTACCTCTTCAGCCGCGCGAAAGAAATATCCAATACGCTTTTTCGAATTCGTTTGGATTCGGTGGAACAAATGCAAGTTTGGTATTTACGCAGGTACCTTAATTTACAGAGATATAGATGTTACATAAAAAATCAGTAACATATTTTCTTGGTATTATTATTTTTCTTTTCTCGGTTTTTGGTTTTGTATTTTCCTATTTACTTTTCAAAAAATCTTCTTATATCCATGAAAAAGGAGTGATTGTTGAGCGGACTAATGATGAATATATTTACGCGTTGCTAAAAGATAAGAATATCTCAAACAATAAGATCACCATCAAATTGGCAATAAAAATATTGAAATTTTTTAAATGTAGATTAAAAATAGGAGAATATGCTTTCTCAAACAGCATTTCATTGATAGATGCTCTTAAAATAATTTCATTGGGAAAGTCTATAGTTCACAAGTTTACTATACCGGAAGGTTTTTCAGTTTTTCAGGCAATAAATAAATTAAATAGCAACGAGTTTTTATTAGGGAAAATTGAAAAAATTCCTGAAGAAGGATCGCTGATGCCAGAAACTTATTTGTTTAAATATCCAACTACCAAGCAGCAAATCATAATGCAAGCGCAGGACGTTATGAGAAAGTTTCTTGAAAAAGAGTGGCCGAAAAGATCTAAAAATTGTATTGCAAAAACTCCATATGAAGCGTTAATACTTGCATCTATAGTAGAAAAAGAGACATACCTTGAAAGAGAAATTGTAGCTGGTGTGTATACGAAAAGATTACGAATAAATATGAGAATGCAGGCCGAGCCAACAGCGGTATATGCGATAGCGAAAGGTGTACCATTAGGAAGAGAGATTACGCGACCAGAATTAAGGGCAAAACTTCCGCACAATACATATAAAAATAATGGATTACCTCCTACTCCTATTTCCAATCCTAGTAGGGCGAGTATTATTGCTGCGTTGCATCCAATGGAGACAGACCATCTCTTTTTTGTTTTAGATGAGACAGGATATGGACATTTCGCGAAAACGTATAAAGAGCACAAGCATAATATTGCAAAAATAAAAGCGAATACTTTTTCTAAAAAAATCAACTGCAAATAAAAAATATATCAATAAAATCGACTTTAACATGTAACAATGTTTTTGCTTATTGTTGTGCTGTTAAAATTCAGATGCATTGCACAAATTCAATTGCTTTTACTAAATTCACCTAGCTCCATCTTAGATGATACACTTCCTGCTGTCCGAAAGTTTTTGCAAGTGAAATTACGCCGACATATTCTGTTGAATAGCGGTCATAATATTTTAGGCCTTTTTGTGTATATTCGTTTCGTTCGTCGTTTGTTTCTCCATGCAAAAGAGCTACAAATTGTTGAGTTGCATAAACTTGTCCGACTGCTGTTACTGGCTCAAGTCTTGCTGCTCGATTTATATGTCCTCCGTAAAAATTTATTTTCTTAATAAATGGATCCTGAGCAACAAATACGGGACCTGAATGAAGAGATATTCTTGCTCTTATCGGAAACGGAAATTCAGGATATTTTTTTCCAAGATTTTCAATAATATCGCAATAGCGGAGTCCAAAGTCAGCGATCTTGATGGCGCTGTCAGCAACAGCAAAAACCGCGTCACCCCATGTATTAAGCGACTCTAAGGTAACACCAATTTTTTCCATCGCGCTGTTTAATTTTTCCAAAAAATCTAAAAATGATGGAATATGTTCGTCTTGAAGTTTGCTGTATCCTGATAAGTCAGAAAACATCATTGATTTTATCATTCTATCAGGCGATTTTGATATTGCTGGATCAAATGATAGAGAAGATTTTTGCTGTTGGATCAAAGATGGCTCTATTTTATCAATCGCTCCATCAGCGTTGCTTATTTCATCAAGGTCAATTAAGTGCAAAGTACTGATATTCGTCCATCTATCTATGAAATCTGTAGGGCCGCCGGGCATCGAGTCTGTTCTTGAGTGCCACACAGCCATTAAATGAGGTTCTGTTGTCAAGAATTTTCCTCTCATAACAGCGCTGCCATGCATGACGTAATTTGAAAATCTGTATAACATATCATGTCCAAGATACTTATCTTCGCAGGCAAAGCTCACCGAATGCGCATTTTCTAAAATCTTTTCAAAACGTTTTTCCCACCGAGGTCCAGCATGTCTCACATTTGTTTCTATGAAATCAGATATGGCGAAAGGTAGAATAATATTTATTTCTCCACCCAAGCTTTGTAATGCTTCAATAAATATGATATCTGCTCCGCAAGAAGCTGAACTGTATCCGATTTTTGCGTCAATGCTTTTTAATTTTTCTGTAATAATTCGCTTTACATCGGATTCAATTTCCTGAGGAAACAATGAGATTTGAAAACTCGGATGATCTATGGCATGCCCGGTAAAAACAACAATGGTAGGTGGTATTAAAATGTCTAAAGCCTCGTTGGGAACTTTAAATCCCGCTTCACGAAGAAAATATAATTGATGTCTGGCAGTAACGATGGCGATGTAATCTACATTATCTTTTTGTTTCATTGCTTCTTCATACAATTTACACGCGTCGTCTTCTCTCCCAAGTAACAACTGAGCTTCTGCTAAGTCTATCAATTCGCTGAAAGATGCTTCTAATCCGAAAGGAGGCAGTAGTTTCAACACTTCTGCAGCAAGTTGTTTCGCTTGAGCATCATCCCCTGTGAGCCACGAAAGCCAAGCAGCGTTCATACCAGTGCTGGTTTTTTTGTCTTTACGGAAAGAAGCGAGGTAAAGTTCACGAGATACCTCAAGATCTCTGCAGTGGTGCGAATATTTCCACGATTCTTTGAAAATCAATCCTATACCGGCCATAATTTGAGATTTTCCATCTATCAAAAGTTTACTTTCACGTAAATCTTCAATCAAAAGCATCATTTTTCCCGTAGCTTCGTCTAATTGAGGCTGTATTCCGAGGATCGGATAAATCAGGTTTCTTGATTCTTCAACTGCACCGGTTTTCAATAATACAAGCGCATAAGCTTGAGCTAATTCAATATTTTGTGGATTTTTATTATAAGCTTTTTTAGCTAAAGCATGAGCTTTAAACATATGACCTGTGGCAATAAGATTAGTAATTTGTTCTTCTATTTTATTTGCGCAGAGGTCAATTTTTTCATTATTTTCTTCGTCTTCATCATCATCTTCTTCTAAAGTCAAAATGTCGTCATTTCTGTCGGGACTTTCAGGAGTCACTTCAGGCAGAGCAGATTTTATACTGGTGTTTTGATTTGTAGTAGAAAGTAATTCTTTTTTTTCAGAATCCTTACTATTTTCTTCAATTTTTTTATTATCTTTTTTATCCTCTGCTTCTTTAGACATATCAATATTACCTTTTTAATAATTAAAAATGAGATTTCAGCATAATGACAATGATAATCAAAAAAGATTAACCTTTAGTAAAAATTGAAATTTAAAACAAATTTTAACTTTGTCTATTGTAAAATAAAGGAAGCTATAGGGATTATGAATATGTCAGAATCGGCAGCTGAACAAACCATTGTTCAAATACCAGCAAAAGTTCTTGTAATAGATGATAATGAGAGCGCACGTACATTGTTAAAAAGGCGGTTATCTATATATGGATATGACGTAATTCCTGCCGATAATTCTGATAATGCGCTTAAGACATTGGCAAAGGGAGGAATAGATGTAATCTTTTTGAATATGTTTATAGCAGGAGTAAGCAGTTATGATTTTTTAAAACAAATTAAAGATGATGAATTTTACAAAAATATTCCTGTAATTATGATGTCAAGCGACAGCGATATTGAGTTAGTAGTGAGATGTATAGAAGCTGGTGCGGAAGATTACTTGGTGAAGCCGCTGAATCAGACTCTTTTAAGAGCACGACTTTCAAATTGCGTGGCAAGAAAAGAAGCATATGATAAAGAAATCGCATATTTAGCAAAGATAGAGCAAGGGCAAAAGCAGATTGTGGCACAGGAAAAAATGGCATCGATTGGAGTTCTCGTAAGTTCTATCTCGCAGGAACTGAAAAATCCACTGAACTTTGCGATTAATTTTTCTGGGGTTAGCGCGGAAATATGTGAAGAAGTTTTAACAAAAATAGATTCTGATAAAGATAAAATTAATGCTGATATGTACGAATATTTGTCCGCTAATTTGAAAAAGTTTCAATTAAATGTAAAAAAAATCTCAGAATATGGCCAAAATGCAGATAAAATTCTTAGATTTATGCTTACGCAGTCCAATGATTCTGGCAGCAAAAAGCATCCGGCAAATATAAATAAAATTGTTACACAAACAATTACAATGCTTCTATCTTCTTATAAAACCAGCGGAAAAACCAATCTTCCGCAAATAGATACAAATCTTGATAATGCTATTGGACATAGCATGATGTCGACGCCGTCAATCAGCAAAGCAATATATAATATTTTGGATAATGCTCTATATTCTGTAATGTTCAAGTTTGAGGATATCACGCAAGCAAAAATAAAAGTTCATACCGAAAACATGGCGGAAGCTATAAAAATAGTGATTTATGACAATGGGGTAGGAATAAAGGATGATATAAAAGATAAAATTTTTAATCCATTTTTTACAACAAAGCCTGAAGGAACAGGACCAGGATTAGGTTTATCAAGTGCAAAAGAGGTGATAGATGATCATGAAGGGACTATATCTGTGGAATCAAATGATGGCGAATTCGCTGAATTTTTAGTGTCGATACGAAAAATATAGATAAAACATTATGAAATTAATTTTAAATGTTTTGTATCTAGATTTATGCAATTTTTAATGACAAAAAAGAAATGCTATTTTTAAGTAAAATATAAGTTTTTATCATAAAAATCTTTGTTGCCGAAGCGGCGATAACCGTTTTAATGTTTCTACTAATTGGTTTATGTTTGATGGTACAGGGGGTGTTAATCCCTCTCGGAATGCACACGAACATTTATATGCAGTTTCAATATAAGTGGAAAAACTATCTTGAAAATATGGGGAAATATGAGGAAATAATTTCTCAAAATTTTGAGCTGCCTCAATAATTGTATCAATATGGCCAATATTGTTGAGAAAGACGGAAATCAGTTGTATGTACAACGTTTAGTTCCTGAAGGATTTGGTGTAAATTCTTATTTTTGCCAATTTCAGCCGCCTGAGAAAGCTGTAACGCCTTAATAAGTTGTAATATCGTGATAATATGAATTGCTGCTTCAAAGCCTTTTATTTCATTGGGGTTTGTTGATTCAGTTATTATGGAATCAAGTTTAGCAATCGTAACAGTTTTAGGCCTGAATAGATCTAATTTTTCTCCTTGAGAAATAATTCTTGATTCTGTTGTTGATGTTTGTGTAGATTGCGTTGATGCCGATCCACTTAACTAAAATCTGTAGCCATCCCTAATAATGAAGAAGTGTAAAAAACACTTAATACTGAGAAAATGAATATTTTTTTCATAATGCGCAAACTTTTAAACTTTTATTAATGTTATGACATCATGAATTTAGAAAAAAGTTAAGGAGACATGTGAGAAAATTAAATTATTAGTATTATTGGCTATATTTTTATTAAAACTTAAACTGAGGTTTTTGTGACTTTAGATTTTAAATATTAATTGTAACGCATTTAGCCTTTCCATCGTTTATACTAATATCTATTGAAAAAATAACCATTTTTTAAGATAATATGCAGACCGCTGAATGTTTCTTTCGGAGTGGTTGAACAAATGGAGTAATGCGGAATGAGCATCTATAGAACTCATAATTGCGGTGAATTGCGAGAGGTTCATGATGGTGAATCAGTAAAATTATCCGGATGGGTACATAAGAAACGAGATCATGGTAATTTGCTATTTATCGATTTGCGCGATCATTTTGGTATTACTCAGTGTGTAATCGACTCAAGTAGCGATGTTTTTTCAGAAGTAGAAAAAATCAGACATGAATGTATTGTCACAATTACTGGAAGTGTTACCAAAAGAGAAAGATCTACGATTAATGAAGAAAACTCTACTGGTTACATTGAGGTGAGAATCGAAAGTTTTGAAGTGTTGTCGTTTGTTGAAAACGTACCGATTGCAGTCAGCAGTGTATCTGATTTATCCGAAGAAAATCGTTTGAAATATAGATTTTTGGATTTAAGAAGAGAAAAAATACATGCGAATATAGTGCTGCGCTGTAATATTATCGCCAGTATCAGAGAAAAAATGCAACGAGAAGGATTTTTGGAGATAAATACGCCTATTTTAACAGCAAGCTCACCGGAGGGCGCGCGAGATTTTCTTGTTCCAAGTAGGATACATCCAGGGCAGTTTTATGCTCTTCCACAGGCGCCACAGCAATTCAAACAATTATTAATGGTTGCGGGATTCGATAAGTATTTTCAGATAGCTCCATGTTTTAGAGATGAAGATAGCCGCGCGGACAGATCTCCTGGTGAATTTTATCAGTTGGATTTCGAAATGTCGTTTGTTACGCAAGATGATGTATTTAAAGCGATAGAGCCGGTCATTTATGAGATTTTTAAGGAATATTCAAATAAGACAGTTTCGGAATATCCGTTTCGTCGTATTACTTATAGTGACTCGATGCTGCACTATGGCTGTGATAAGCCGGATCTCAGAAATCCGTTAATAATAGAAGATGTTAGCGATATATTTGCCGAGTCTTCATTTTCAGTGTTTGTGAATGCGGTAAAATTTGGAGCTGTTGTACGCGCGATTGCGGTGGAAGGAGCAGATAAGCAACCCCGCAGTTTCTTCGATAAAATGAACGATTGGGCAAAAGAAAACGAAATGCCAGGATTGGGATATGTGACATTTTCTGCAAGTGAAGCTAAAGGACCGATCGCGAAGTTTTTGACACAAGATCAGTTGGAAAGATTAAAAGCAAAAACAGAATTAAAATCCGACGGCGTTATTTTTTTCGTTTGTGCCGCAGAAAAAACGGCATGTAAATTATCAGATCAGGTTCGTCGAAAATTAGGAAAGGATCTTGGCTTATGTTCGAACGGGTTTGAACTTTGCTGGATAGTTGATTTTCCTATGTATGAGATTAATGAAGAAACAAATAAAATAGATTTCTCGCACAATCCGTTTTCCATGCCGCAGGGAGGAATGGAGGCATTGCAAAACATGAATCCGCTGGAAATCAAGGCATATCAGTATGATATAGTATGCAACGGCATAGAACTCTCCAGTGGTGCGATTAGAAACCACAAACCGGACATCATGTTAAAAGCGTTCGAAATCGCTGGATATGATCCTGAGGAGATAAAAGAGAAATTTAAGGGAATGTTTAGCGCGTTTCAATATGGAGCTCCTCCTCATGGTGGCTGTGCTCCCGGTATAGATAGAATCGTGATGCTTATTGCTGATGAACCGAATATTCGGGAAGTTATTGCGTTCCCTCTTAATCAGCAGGCACAAGATCTTATGATGAACGCTCCATCAAGTGTTTCTGACAAACAGCTTAAGGAATTACATATAAAACTTGCTTTGCCAAAAAAATCTATCATACAATGAATCAAATTTACAGAAATTCAAAATTTTTTTGTGGAGGGTAATAGTATGAAGAAATTTATGTCAATGTTTTTCATTTTATTTACTTTATTATCTAGCTATATCAATGATGTTCACGCCTATACTTTAAGAATAACATGCAGATCTAAAGGGCGTGAGATAGAGCTATGCAAAAAAGCTATTGAGGAATGGGTCGCGAAGCATGGAGGAAAGCATAAAGTTGAAATTGTAACGCTTCCGCATGCAAGTAACGAATGTTTTGCGCTGTATCAGCAGTGGTTGAGTGCTGGAACATTTGATATTGATATATTACAAATGGATGTGGTTTGGGTTGGCGTTCTGTCAGATTATCTAGCCCCTCTTGATAATTTTTATGCTGCTGGAGAAATCGAGTCAGACGACTATTTCGACTGTATTAAAGAAAATATGTACAGTCAAGGAAAATTGGTTGCTTTGCCTTGGTATTCAGATTGCGGAATAATGTATTATCGCAAAGATTTGTTGGAAAAGTATAATCGCCCTGTTCCAAAAACATGGGAGGATCTTTATGAGACTGCGTTATATATTCAAAATGAAGAGCGAAAAAAAGAAGATAAGACCAGTAAGTTTTATGGTTTTGCTTATCAATTGAAAGCGTTTGAAATGCTGACATGCAATTATGCGGAACTAGTGGATTGTTTTGGAGGAGCCATAGTAAAAGGTGATAAAGTAGTTGTAAATTCTCAGCAATCTATTGATTCAATTATGTTTTTAATAAGATGTCTCAAAAATATCATGAGTCAAAGCGCATTAAATTACGGTGAGGAGGAAGCTCGCGGTATGTTCCAATCCGGAAATGCCGTATTTATGAAAAGTTGGCCTTATGCCTGGGCGTTGTTAAACGATTCTGCGACGGCAGTTGCTGGAAAAGTTGGTGTTATGCAAGTGCCTCCAAGTGAAAAGGGCGGGAAAGCTTCCGGAATTTTAGGCGGATGGTTTTTAGCGGTTTCAAAATATTCTAAACACGCAAAATTAGCTGCTGATCTGATAAAATTTTTAACAAGTAAGACTCAGCAAAGAATGCGATCAGAATATTCGTATCTTCCTGCGTTTAAAAGTTTATATACGGACAGCGTTGTTCTAAAAAACAATCCGTTTTTTGCTGATTTATATCATTCATTGGAAAATGCTGTCTCGAGGCCTTCGATTGCGTTTGGAAAAAATTATCTTAGAGCAAGTTCAGAGATATTTAACGGCGTAAGTACGATATTAACAGACAGTGCTGATTCTGAGATTTCTGTCTCTGATGTTAAAAGATTACTAAATCGTATGAACCAAAAACTAGATAAGATTCTGCATAAAGACTTAAAAGATATCGGTATTGAAAAGTCAGAAATCCAAAAAGAAGGAATCTTCTCAAAAATTGTTTTTTGGATCAAGAATTTTTTAGGATCTAAATGAAAATATTTAATCCGCAAAAGCTGAAAAAACGGTCCAGACGAAGTAATCTATCGCATTGGATGTTTTTGACACCATGCTTGTTGGTGTTGATGATTTGCGCCGCCTGGCCCTTAGCAAGGACTATTTTTTTCAGTTTTACGGATGCCACCCTCGATAATTTGCGAAATGCTGATTTTATAGGTGTAGAAAATTTCATTTCTCTTGCCAGGGATCAGGATTGGTGGAAAGCTGTTTTAAATACGTTCGTTATTGCAGCGATATCAGTTCCTATGGAGACGGTTTTAGGTATGATTATTGCTCTCATACTGCGCAGAAATTTCAAGGGGCGTGGCTGGATGCGAGCTATTGTTCTCATCCCCTGGACGATTCCAACAATAGTTTCTTCGAAAATGTGGGCGTGGATGTTAAACGATGTTTATGGAATTATAAATGATCTTCTTCTGAGGGTCTCTATAATAAGCGATCCGATTCCATGGACGGCTTCTAATGCATTGAGCATAGTATCGATAATTCTGGTTGATGTTTGGAAAACTACACCATATATGGCTCTCCTATTGCTTGCAGGTCTGCAATCCCTTCCACAGGATTGTTTTGAAGCAGCTGAAGTCGATAGCATTCCATTCAGAAAAGCGCTGGTCAGTATAATTTTGCCAATGATGAAGCCTACGATAATTGTCGCAATGATTTTCAGAGCTTTGGATGCGGTAAGAATATTCGATCTTGTCTATATATTAAGCAGTGGGAACAACGCTAATGCCACAATGTCAGTTTATGCAAGGCGACATCTTGTGGATTATGCTGATGTGGGTTTTGGTTCGGCGGCAGCAACGGCATTATTATTCTTTATCGCGTTTTTAAGTATCTTTTATATATCGTTTAATAAAAAAAAATTACAGCAAATGGATTGAATTCAAGAATGTTAATATCAGAAAATAAGTGGAAATATAAAAGACTGATAAAAAATATCGTGTTTTACGCGATGTGTTTAGTGGTTGCGATATGTTGTTTATTTCCGTTTTATTGGGCGGTTGTTTCTTCTTTGCGAGGTAGTTCTGACTTGTTTTCAACAGAGCTTTGGCCGGCGAAAATAACGTTTGAAAACTATAGATATGTTTTTAGCGATATAACTTTCGGATGCTCGTTTTTAAATTCAGCAGTTGTTGCGGTTTTTACCTCATTATTGACATTAGTTGTATGCCTTTTTGCAGCGTATCCTCTTGCGCGTCACAGATTTCCAGGGAGAAGAAGGGTTCTGATGATCGCTTTGAGTGTTACAACTTTGCCGCATGTAGCTGTCTTATCCGGAATGTTCGAGTTAATTAGAGTTTTAGATATATACAATGAAAAATCTGCGCTGATTCTTTCTTATATGATAATAACTGTTCCGTTTACTCTATGGATTATGACGAATTTTATGAATAGCATCCCGAAGGAAATAGAGGAAGCGGCTATTATGGACGGCGCAACTCAATTTATAATTTTAAAAAAGGTTTTTCTGCCAATATTAGGACCTGCGATTGTAACAACCGGCTTGTTAGCTTTCATAGCTGCTTGGAATGAATTTTTATTCGCGTTGACATTTACGCTTACTAATCAAGCTAGAACAGTGCCAGTATCCCTAGCGTTGTTTAGTGGAGCCTCGCAACATGAGCTCCCATGGGGTTTAATTATGGCGGCGAGCGTATTGGTAACTCTTCCACTTATAATATTAGTTGTAATATTTCAGCGTAGAATTATCTCAGGATTAACTGCTGGATCGATTAAAGGATAGCGTCCTGAAAAATTTGTGTAAATACTAAATTCCAGTAGTAAGGTTTCTATTTTTTTTCTAATTCTCGTTTTGGTATTATTTTGAATTTTGACGTTCTAAAAGCTTCTTCTATTGATTTCTGGTGATCGTTTTTTAGACCTTTTTGCTTGGATTTAATCTTTTGAATAGCTCCATTTTCTTCTAAATATGGAATTATCGTTAGTCTGGAAGTTTCAAATAATATACCTGATATCTTTGATTGATCTATTATTGCAAATTTCTTTTTCGCGATATCAAAGATTAAAAATATAGTACATATACAAAATGGTAGAAAAATTCCCCGAAAGAGTCCGAATAATACCCCAATTGCTCTGTCTAGTCCTGACAAAACAGAGCGCTTTATACTATCGGATATTAGATGTGTTATGAGTAATAATATTATGAGTATTAAAATATATGATATTCCTGTAGATACTCCTTGGACTATGGACGGTTCTGTGAAGTATTTTTTTGTAAAAGGATACAAATATGGAGATATGATAATAGAAAGAAAACCACTACAAATCCAAGCGCATAAACTTAAAAAGGAACGTGTAAATCCCTTTATAAAGCCAAATACTGAGGATATTAGCATTATTGCTATATAAATATAATCTAAGCAATTAAAAAAGGACGAGTTAGTCATATTTTCTACTCAATCCCAGTATCTCTACTATATCCAATATGTTTTTTGCGGTAGTCAAATTTATGTCGTTAGATGCTTCTTTTACGAATTTATTTGCAAATGGAAGGATAATATTTTTGAAACCCAGTTTTTTTGCTTCTTTGATTCGTTCCGCGCATCGGGAGACCGATCTAATTTCTCCAGTAAGTCCTATTTCTCCGAATACACACGTGTTGTTTTTAATAATATTTCCACTTTTTGCAGAAAGAAGACTCATTGCGACCGCAAGATCTCCTGCTGGTTCTGAGATTTTCAATCCGCCGGCAATGCTGAGATATACGTCTCTATCAGAAAATGTGATTTTACACTTCGATTCTATGACCGCGAGAATAGTGAAGAGTCGATTGATATCCCATCCAACAACGGTTCTTCGCGGGGATGAAAAATAACTTTTTGATACTAGGGCCTGTACTTCGACGAGGATAGGCCTTGTTCCCTCAATTCCTGAGAACACAGTTGTACCTGGGACTTCACTGTCTCTTTGTGTTAAAAATAAAACAGAAGGATTTGCCACGCTCATCAAACCATGCTGTCGCATTTCAAAAATTCCGAGTTCATCACATGGTCCATAGCGATTTTTTACGGATCTTAAAATGCGATATGCGTTTCCTCTTTCTCCTTCAAAATATAGTACTGTATCCACCATATGTTCCAAAACTTTCGGGCCTGCGATTGCTCCATCTTTCGTTACGTGACCGACCAAAAAAACAGTTGTTCCGGTGGTTTTCGCAAAATTTATCAACTCATATGCGCAGGATCTGACTTGTGTTACTGTTCCTGGTATCGAATCGACAGTCGAGCTCTGTAGGGTTTGAATGGAATCAATTACGAGAAAATCTATTCCATCTTTCAGTGATTTTATTATGGCATCTACATTTGTTTCGCATGCTAATTTTACGTTGGATCCATCGGCACCTAATCTAGATGCTCGCAAGCAGATTTGTTCTGCTGATTCTTCTCCAGAAATATAAACGCAGTTGTATTCTTGAGATAGGGCTGACAATGCTTGCAGGAGTAGTGTAGATTTTCCAATCCCTGGATCTCCTCCTATTAAAATAACTGATCCGGGAACAGCTCCTCCACCAAGAACTCTGTCGAATTCGCCGATGTCACTTAATTTTCTATCGACTTTGTACTGCGGGAGGGCTAACCCGGTAAATTCTATATTGGTGACGTTAGATAAAGTTTTTCCGTTTATAATTACGTCTTCCATAATGGAATTCCATTGCCCACAATCTTCACATCTTCCAAGCCATTTAGGATACCTAGCACCGCATTCGTTACAGTAAAATGATTTTTCGTTTTTAGCCATGATATGTTGTTTTTAAATGAAATCAGAATATCATATGGCGTCATTAGTTCATAATGAGATTTTTATTGCTGTATTTTAGTAAAATATTAGTGATATTTATAGTTAATTGTTTGTTTGGTAAATTAACGGGTTTAAACATTCACGAGTTTCAACGAAATGGCAGTCAAAATTTTTGTTTTGTGTAACTAAAAACCTTATCATACCATTTTGTGCACCTTTTTCTTCAGAAAAATCAAACGCTGCAATGAAGGAGGCGATTGTAATTAAGGAAACATCATTATTATCTAACAACATCCCGTTTTTCGATAATATAATTTTATGTATATAACTTCCTTATTGAACATCTATATATAGATGATATTGCATATATTAATGCTGTGAAAACAGAAAAATTATCCATTACTAACACATTCACAGTTTAAATATTTAAGTATCCTTAATCAATAAAATATTGTTAAAGAAGACCTTTTTCGAACAGTTTGGAAAATTTTCTAATAGACTTTTTATGGAAACATGTAAAATCTTCTGAATTTTCAAATATTATAATTTCTTTATATTACTCTGTACTTATGATGGAAATGTGTATATTGAACAATTGTCGATCTGTTTTCTCTGGAAAAAAGGTAAAAAAAATGCTACTATAGTACTGAAGTATTGGCTGAAATAGAGGATGTTTATGAAAGATCCGGTTTTTAAAAAGGGGCGGTTTGTGGTTTATCCGGCTCATGGAGTTGGGGTAATAGAAGGTATTGAAAAACAGGAAATATCTGGAAGTGCGTTGACTGTTCTTGTAATTTCCTTCGAAAAGGACAAGATGATTGTTCGGCTCCCTTTAAATAACTCTACTTCCAAAAAAGTTCGTAATTTATGCTCAAAAGAAGAGATGGAAAAGGCAATAGATTACCTGCGCGTTCCGACAAAAGCAAAAAAAATGATGTGGAGTCGTAGAGCTCAGGAGTATGAATCTAAAATAAATTCTGGAGATCTCATGTCGATAACTCAAGTTGTTAGAGATTTATATAGATCCGATACTCAACCTGAGCATTCTTACAGCGAACGTCAGATTTTCCAAGCGGCGATTGATAGGTTAGTACGAGAATATGCTGCAATTGCCCAAATTGATGAAAAACAGGCTATGGAAGATTTGAAACAGGCGTTAAAAGCAGCCTGATTTGTACTATTAAATTGATTTTGCACCTTATATCATAATCAAGATTTTAAGTTTCGGAAATTCGATGTATGAGAAGTTTTGTTGCTTTTTGAACAGGTTTTGTTTATCTAATAGATTACCTAAAAATATTATATTAATTTCATTTTATAGTCTTTTTCTGAGCGCATCAACACAGATGCTGTATTCCCATTTATCATTGTATCTTAAATATGAACTTGGAGCAGGAGAGGAAAAGATTGCTCTTATCGACGGATTTGTAGAGTTTATTTCTTATTTTATCAGAATATTTTCCGGTGCAGTCAGTGATTATTTGAGCAACAGAAAATTTCTTCTGGTGATTGGATGTTCTATTAGTATTTTTATTAAGCCGATTTTTATTGCCTCTAAGTCAGTTGTTAGTGTGTTATCCGCAGAAATTATTGAGAGATTAGGTGCAGGAGTTCAGGCGTGTCCTAGAGACGCATTCATCGCTGATTTAACTGAAAGCAGCAGATTAGGGGAATCCTTTGGTTTTGCTAAGTCTATGAAAACATTTGGCGCGATCATTGGAACATTATTAGCTGTATTTATTATGGGATTAACAATCAGGAATTATCAGATATTATTTGTATGCTCTGCGATTCCTGCTGTTTTTGCTTTTTTTTTATTAAGAAAAATCAATTTTCAAAAGGAAATATTTCAGCAAGGTAGAAAATTTCATAATCCATTTCGAAAAGCGTATTTGCGATCTCTTGACGCTAAATTCTTTTTTATAATATTTATAGCATTTATTTGTGAATTATCTCATTTTCCAGAATCATTGCTGACTCTTAAAGCGGATATGGATATATCTAAAAGTTATGCTGGATTGACAGCTGCTTTTATGGCGATTGGACAAATGTTGTCTGCATATCCTATTGGTGTATTAGCTGACAAATTCAAAAAAAAGTACATTGTGGCAATGTGCCTTTTCTTAACGATCATATCTTATATAATATTAATTTTTGGTAATTCTATTTATTTGTTTTTTCTAGGAGTAGCTGTTTTATGTGGGCAGCAGTCTTCTATGCAATTGTTATTCCTATCGATTATAAATGAACATGTTAATTTTCGTTTAAGAGCTACGGCAATCGGAATTTTTTATTGTGTTATTGGAATGTCATATGTGATTTCTTCTAAAATATGTGGTTTTTTTTGCGAAATGTCGTTATATAATTTCGCATTTTCATATTGTATATCAGCGGGTTTTCTTGCTACATGTTTTATCATTCTTTGCAAGAAAATTTAATATAAACAATATCGTAAAAACGATGGTTATTACGATAAATTTTAAACTATTTTATATGATACATTGCTTTTGCATTGAAAATATAAGTTTTAAATATTATTATCGCAGCATAGTTTGTTAGTTTTATGTTCAATATTGGAGTATTTTATAATGTCGCTAGATTACAACTTAACGAAAGTTAAAGTTTCTCATAAAGATTTAGATGTTCATATCGGACAAAAAGTTAAATTTCGTAGGTCCATGCTTGGTATAAGTCAAGACAAACTAGGATCATATCTTGGCGTTACATTTCAACAAGTTCAAAAATATGAAAAGGGGACTAATAGAATCAGTGCTAGTATGTTATATAACATTGCCAATATGCTTAACGTAGATATGAAATACTTTGTCGATGACTTTTATATAAATAAGGTATTACATGATGGCAGTGTTCCAACATATGATGTTGATTTTTCAAAAAAGAAAGAAACTAAAGAAACCGTTGACCTTCTAAAGGCATACTATAAAATAACGGATCCTTATAATAAGGAAAAAAGTTTTAGAAATTGTGAAAACTTTTGCGACTGTAAATTCAAAGAAGATTGATCTCGTATAATTTTAATTTGTTTATACGGTTAAATTTCTTTAAAAAACTCCAAACGTTATAAAATTCCAATCACTTTATTTAAAGATCTTAACTCAAACTTTAAGTTAAGATCTTTAATTTTTAATTCGATGATAGATTGTTATTGCGATATTGATAAATCCGCTTTTTCCTGTTGTGCGATTGCATCTGTATCTTTTAAAATTGCGGTTTTACGAACTTTATTCATTACTAATCCGGTTCCTGCGGGGATTAATCTACCAACCAGTACGTTTTCTTTTAAGCCACTGAGTCTGTCGACTTTTCCGGTAATGGCGGCTTCTGTCAGTACTCGTGTCGTTTCTTGGAACGATGCTGCGGATATAAAAGATCTTGTTTGTAGCGAAGCTTTCGTGATGCCCTGTAATATCGGATGAGCGGTTGCAGGTGTTCCACCTTCCTTCATTACTCTCTGATTTTCTGCTTCGAAATCTAGTTTATCTACCTGCTCATCTGTTAAAAATGTCGTATCTCCAGGATTGGAAATTTTTACTTTCTGCAACATCTGTCTTACAATGATTTCGATGTGCTTATCGTTGATTTTAACACCCTGTAGTCTGTAGACATCCTGAATTTCGTTAATTAAGTAATCCGCGAGAGCCTCAACACCAAGGACATGCAGAATATCATGAGGAGCTTTATTGCCATCAATTAAAACATCACCTTTTGCGACGGAATCTCCCTCTTTAACAACGACTTGTCTCCATCGAGGGACGAGATATTCCACAGGATTAAGCTCTTCATTCTCAGGATGGATTATAATACGTCGTTTCCCTTTATAATCTTTTCCAAACTCAACCCTTCCATTATATTTACTGATAATTGCTGCGTCTTTAGGCATGCGTGCTTCGAATAATTCAGAAACTCGCGGTAATCCTCCGGTAATATCTTTTGTTTTTGAGGTTTCTCTAGGAATACGAGCTAGGACATCACCAATTTTTACTTGCTCATTATTTTTTACCGCTATAATCGCGTCTGCGCTTAATGAATACCGAATTTCTTGTCCATTTGGAAGAAGAATCGGATTTCCATTTTCATCCTTAAGAATGATTCTAGGTTTTAGATCAGCGTATCGCGCATGTTGACGCCAATCTGCTACCACATATGTTGAAATTCCGGTTGATTCATCAATTACTTCTCTTAATGAGATGCCATCTATGAGATCAGCATAATGAGCAATACCGCTTCTTTCTGTGATAATTGGAGATGTAAATTGATCCCAATCCGCTAATTTTGAACCTTTTTCTACTTTGTCGCCATTTTTCACATATAATCTTGCGCCGAACGGAAGTTTATGTAATGCGCGTTCCTTGCCTTTGGCATCCAACATCGCAATTTCAGCATTTCTGTTCATTATAATGTTTTGTCCATCACTGTTGGTAACAGTTTTTCCATTACGAATCGAAATTGCACAATCATAGGCTGCATCAATCGAAGACATTTCTGCTCCTTTCTGCGCAGTTCCACCGATGTGGAATGTACGCATGGTAAGCTGTGTTCCAGGCTCACCAATTGATTGTGCCGCAATAATACCGACTGCTTCCCCGATGCTGACTTTTGTTCCTTTTGCTAAATCTCGTCCATAGCAGCAAGCACAAATTCCATCTACGCATTCACAAGCTAAAACCGATCTGATGAAAATTTCATTGATACCTGCTTCTTCAATTTTTTCCACTATAGCTTCATCAACTATGGTTCCGCTTGCTGCGACTACAGCTCCAGTTGCTTGATCAACGATATCTTTTCCAAGAGTTCTTCCTAAGACGCGTTCTGATAACGAAGCGATGACATCACCACCGGAAATAATATCTTTTATAGTGATCCCGTTTTTCGTTCCGCAATCATCTTTTACGATAACACAATCTTGGGCAACATCTACTAAACGACGAGTCAAATATCCTGAGTTCGCTGTTTTAAGCGCTGTGTCGGCCATACCTTTTCTCGCTCCGTGGGTTGAGGTGAAGTATTCTAGAACTGTAAGACCTTCCTTGAAGTTAGAAATAATAGGCGTTTCAATGATTTCGCCGCTTGGCTTCGCCATGAGACCACGCATACCGGCGACTTGACGCATCTGTGCGATGGATCCTCTGGCTCCAGAGTGCGCCATCATATACATGGAATTAACTGGAGTTCCACTTTCGATTTTCGAAATGTTTTTCATCATAGCATCAGCGACTTTATCACTGCAGACTGCCCAAGCATCAACCACTTTGTTATAGCGTTCACCGGCAGTGATGAGGCCATCCATATATTGTCTTTCGTATTCATTTACGACTTTTTTAGTGGAATCCACAATTTCTTTTTTAGATTGAGGAACAAGAAGATCATCTTTACCATAAGAAATACCGGATTTAGTTGAATATAAAAATCCAAGATCCTTGAGCTTATCTGAGAAGATTACAGCGCTTTTCTGACCGCAGACGCGATACACTGTCTCAACTACAGCGCCGGATTCTTTAGTAGTTAATAATCTATTGACCAATTTAAATTCTATTTTTGGATGTTTTGGAAGCAGCTGGGATAAAATCATACGGCCTGGAGTTGTTTCGACTGTCGAAACTTTATAGGTGCCATCTTCCTGAATTTGGCGGTACCTTGCTTTGATTTTTGCATGCAGACCAACGATTTTCCCCTGTAAAGCGTGTTCTATTTCTCCAATCGATGAGAAAGACATTCCTTCTCCGTTTTCACCTGGGACTTCCATTGTTAGATAGTAAATTCCAAGAATAATATCTTTTGTAGGAAGGATAATCGGACGGCCGCTTGATGGACTGAGAATATTGTTTGTAGACATCATGAGAACTCGCGATTCCAGCTGAGCCTCAAGTGATAACGGAACGTGTACTGCCATCTGATCACCGTCGAAGTCTGCGTTGAACGCTGTACAGACAAGCGGATGCAGCTTTATAGCCTTTCCTTCAACTAAAATCGGCTCAAATGCTTGTATACCAAGTCTGTGGAGGGTAGGGGCTCGGTTTAGCAATACAGGATGTTCTTTGATTACCTCGTCAAGAATATCCCAAACTTCTGTTCTGCCTTTTTCGACCATACGTTTTGCGGCTTTCAAAGTGGTTGCAAGACCGTATCTTTCCAAACGTGAGTATATAAATGGTTGAAATAGTTCCAACGCCATTTTTTTTGGAATTCCACACTGATGCAATTTTAATTCAGGGCCGACAACGATAACAGAACGACCTGAGTAGTCAACACGCTTACCAAGAAGGTTCTGTCGGAATCTACCTTGTTTACCGCGCAGCATATCCGAGAGTGATTTTAGCGGCCTTTTGCCGGTTCCAGTCACAATCTTGCCGCGACGTCCATTGTCAAACAATGCGTCGACAGCTTCCTGAAGCATTCTTTTTTCATTTTTTACGATGATTTCAGGCGCTTTCAGTTCTAAAAGTCTTTTTAATCTGTTGTTTCTATTGATAACGCGACGATATAAGTCATTTAAATCAGAAGTCGCGAATCTACCTCCATCTAATGGAACCAACGGCCGCAGTTCCGGCGGAATAACTGGAATGCAACGCATTACCATCCATTCTGGACGCGTATCAGAATTTAAAAAAGATTCAATTAATTTTAAGCGCTTTACTAAACGGCGCCTTTTCATATCAGAATTTACGGTTTTAAACTCTAAGCGTAATCTTTCTTTTTCTCCTTTTAGATCTATGCCAGCGAGCAGTGCATGCAGAGCTTCAGCGCCTATTCCTGCTGTGAAGGCATCTTCACCGAATTCATCTTGCGCTCTGTAAAATTCTTCTTCAGAAAGTAATTGATATTGCTTTAATGAAGTCAAGCCGGGATCAATGACAACATAATCTTCGAAATATAAAATTTTATCCATTTCGCTGGATGTGATGTCAAGCAAAAGTGCAATTCTACTTGGAGGTGATTTTGTGAACCAAATATGGGCGACAGGGGACGCTAGCTCTATGTGTCCCATACGCTCTCTTCTAACTTTCGAGAGAGTAACTTCGACACCACATTTTTCACAGATTACTCCACGATATTTCATACGTTTATATTTTCCGCATAAACATTCATAATCTTTCACGGGACCGAATATTCGTGAGCAAAATAGTCCGTCTCTTTCAGGCTTAAATGTTCTGTAGTTTATTGTTTCAGGTTTTTTTACTTCACCAAATGACCAGGATCTTATTCTATCAGGACTCGAAATAGATACTCTGATAGCATCAAAACTATTTAAATTACTTACTTGACCGAATATTTTTTGTAATTGATTTGTCATTTTTATGTTCCAATCTCTCTATATACCGGTTTCAGGATTTTCTACTGCTACATCCTGTTGAAATTCAAAATTCAATCCAAGTCCACACAATTCCTTCATGAGAACGTTAAACGATTCAGGGATGCCCGGAACGATATTTTCGTCGCCTTTTATGATTGATTCATAAGCTTTTGTTCTGCCGGTTACATCGTCGGATTTTACTGTTAAGATTTCCTGAAGTGTATAGGCCGCTCCGTATGCTTGTAATGCCCAGACCTCCATTTCTCCGAATCTTTGCCCACCAAACTGAGCTTTTCCGCCAAGAGGTTGCTGTGTGACAAGGCTGTAAGGTCCGATTGAGCGAGCATGAATCTTATCATCAACCATGTGATGTAGTTTCAGCATGTAGATACATCCGATGGTTACTTTTCTATCAAAAATCTCTCCGGTTCTTCCATCATAAAGAACAACCTGTCCGGATTTTTCTAATCCTGCTTTTTCCATCAGTTTTACTATATCTTCTTCACGTGCTCCATCAAACACAGGAGTTGCAACCGGAACGCCGTCGATAATATTTGTTGCGAGCTCTGCGACTTCATAATCAGATAACTTCGCTATATCTTTTTTATCAGCGTTATCGTTATAAATATCGTTAAGTTGCTCTCTAAGAGCTTTTATCAATTCCTTATCCGATTGGACATTTTCAATAACTCTGCGGATCTTTTGTCCAAGCGCTTTTGACGCCCATCCGAGGTGAGTTTCAAGAACCTGTCCAATATTCATTCTTGATGTGACTCCTAATGGATTCAAAATTATATCCAAAGGAGTTCCATCTTCTAAATGAGGCATATCTTCAACAGGAACGATTTTCGATACGATACCTTTGTTTCCGTGTCGACCAGCTAATTTATCTCCAGGCTGCAATTTGCGTTTGTCGGCGATATAAACTTTCACCATCTTCAACACGCCGGGGGAAAGTTCGTCTCCCTTTCTTAATTTTTCGACTTTTTCATCAAACTGCTTCTGCAACTTTGATAAAATTGCGTTGAAGTCGCTGTGTAAATTTGAAATATCAGCGGCAATATCCTTATTTTCAACAGAGATTTGCCTCCACTGCCCCCTTGTCATTGAAGAAAGATAATCTTCTGTAATAGTAGTATCTTCGTGTTTTACAGGAGCAGATACGACTTTCTGCCCAAGCAATTTATCTTTTAATCTGCTGTAATAGGTGTCTTCAACGATTTTTATTTCAGCATCAAGGTCATTTTTGAAGGATTCAATTTCTTTTTTTTCTATTGCTATCGCTCTTTCGTCTTTTTCTATACCGCTTCTAGAAAAGATTTTGACATCAACTACGGTGCCGCGTGCGCCAGGAGGAACTCTTAGTGAAGAATCTCTGACATCTGCGGCTCGCTCTCCGAAAATCGCGCGCAATAATTTTTCTTCAGGTGTCATTGCAGATTCACCTTTTGGCGTTACTTTCCCGACCAAAATATCTCCAGCTTGCACTTCAGCACCAATATGCACAATACCAGCTTCGTCCAGATTTCTTAATGCGTCGTCGGAAACATTTGGAATATCTCTTGTAATTTCTTCGTTTCCAAGTTTTGTATCGCGAGCCATTGTTTCGAACTCTTCGATGTGAATCGATGTAAAGTAATCGTCACGAACTAATCGTTCGGAAATGATAATCGCATCTTCAAATGTGTAACCGTGCCACGGCATAAATCCGACTAAGACATTCTGCCCAAGAGCCAATTCTCCGATTTCTGTTCCGGAGCCATCTGCAATAATATCGCCTACTTTTACAATATCGCCTTTTTTCACAAGTGGTTTTTGATTTAAGCATGTAGAATGGTTGGATCTCTTAAATTTTCTTAGATTATATATATCTACGCCAACGTTTGACTCGTCTCCGGTTGCGCGAATAACAATTCTATTTGCTTCAACTTGATCTACAACTCCATCATGTTTCGCGGTTACAGAAACTCCGGAATCTGCAGCTACTACTGATTCTATGCCGGTACCAACTAACGGAGCTTGTGCTCTTAGAAGAGGAACAGCTTGACGTTGCATGTTTGCTCCCATCAAGGCTCGGCTCGCGTCATCATTTTCCAAAAACGGAATTAATGCTGCTGCAATCGAAATGATCTGCTTTGGGGAAACGTCCATGAAATCGATGGAATCAACTGGCGAGTTCAAGAAATCTCCGCCCTTTCTGCAGGTTACGAATTCATCTTTAAATTTCCCTTCTGAGTCTAGTAATGCGTTTGCCTGAGCAATTGTATGTTTTACTTCTTCAGCAGCAGAAAGATATACAACTTCATCAGTGACTTTTCCATTTACTACTTTTCTGTATGGAGCTTCGATAAACCCATACCTATTAATTCTTGCGAACACAGCTAACGAGTTAATGAGTCCGATGTTTTGGCCTTCAGGCGTTTCAATAGGGCATATGCGTCCATAGTGCGTTGTGTGAACGTCGCGGACATCAAATCCAGCTCTGTCACGCGTTAAGCCGCCGGGACCTAACGCTGAAATACGGCGTTTATGCGTGATTTCCGCCAAAGGATTCGTCTGATCCATAAATTGCGATAATTGAGAAAGTCCGAAGAACTCACGAATAGCAGATGAAACCGGTTTCGCGTTAATAACATCGTTTGGAACGACGTTTTCTATATCAACTGATCCCATGCGCTCTTTTACAGAGCGTTCCATTCTTGATAAACCTATTCTGAATTGGTTTTCCAACAATTCACCTACAGAACGCACGCGCCTATTGGCAAGATTGTCAATATCGTCGATCTCTCCGATACCATCTTTTAATTCATGCAGAATTTTGAGAATTTTGAGAATGTCGTCTTTTGTAAGGATTCCTAAACTTTCAGGTTTATTGGTTCCTAGTCGCTCATTGACTTTTACGCGGCCAACAGCTGATAAATCATACCTATCTTTATTGAAAAATAAATTATTGTTGAACAAATCTTGCGCACTATCAACAGTTGGAGGCTCACCAGGGCGCATTATTCGAAACAATTCGATCATTGCTTCTTCGCGATTTGTGCATTTATCGATTGCGAGCGTATTTCGAATATATCCTCCAACTTCTGCATAATCTATGCGTAAAACAGCAAATTCTGTTTCTTTATCAACAATTTTAGCTATTAATTCTTCTGTGAGTTCATCTCCTGCTTCCGCAATAACAATTCCTGTTGTTTGGTCGATAATATCAAGAGCGTTGTATTTACCAACTAGATCTTCGGAAAAAACAACGATATCGTTCAATCCGTCTTCCTTTAGTTTTTTTGCGATTCTGGATGTGATTTTTTCTCCGGCAGCTAACGCGATGGCTCCTGTTTCAGCATTTATTAAATCTTTTTCTAATCTAATACCCTTCCAATGTGAAGGTTCGAATGCCATAGAAAGCACTCCTTTTTTATTAGATTTGATTTTATAGTGATCATAAAAGTGTGATAGAATTTCTTCGCGGCTCATTCCTTGAAGCTCTGATGATTTAAATTCTTTATTGGGATTTTTAGCTTTTTTCTTTTCGGTTTCTTCAGAATCTAATGCAAGTAACAGTGTGGAAGCCAATATTTTTCTTTTTCTATCGATTCTAACGTAAATTAAGTCTTTAGCATCGAATTCAAAGTCAAGCCATGCTCCTTTATAAGGGATCACATGTGCGGCAAATAAATATTTTCCAGATGTATGAGTTTTTCCATTATCATGATCGAAAAACACGCCAGGAGATCTCTGCATTTGAGAAACGACTACGCGCTCGGTGCCATTTACAATAAAGGTGCCGTCACGAGTCATGAGAGGAAGGTCGCAAATGTAAACGTCTTGTTCCTTGATATCTTTAATTACTTTTTCACCAGTTTCTTCATCGTTACACCATACGATTAGGCGAAAAATCGCTCGAAGCGGAGCTGCAAACGTTAATCCACGATTCCGGCACTCATCTTCTGTGTATTTTGGCTCATCAAAATGATAACTGCAAAAATCAAGTTGGGCGCGTCCAGCGTTATCTTTGATGGGAAACGTGTCATTAAATGATTCGTGAAGTCCTATGTCTTCTCTTATGTTTTTTATTTTTTCAGAATGTAAGAATCCTTCATATGATTCTCTTTGTAACTCTATAAGATTTGGAAGTGTTGCCACTTCTCTGATTCGACCGAAGTTTTTTCTAAACCTTTTGCGCTCAGTGAACGTTCTGACCATATTAAGACCTCTGCAAAAATTTATTTCGAAATAGAATAAAAAAGACTACCTGCATTGATTCACACAAATGCCTAGGATCGTAAAATACAAACATTTACTGGAAAACACAAGCCCTATCCCTGTTTCAATTTTATAATTAACAAGAAATATCAAAAAAAATACAACATATAAAAGCTATAGAAGCCAATATGTAAGTCAGAACATTATACAATTTGAATTATTAGAAGTATAGATTCAGTTTTAAATAAATATGTTTTCTAGGTCATAATTGCTGTAATAGTCCACGATTCAATTCTGATTAAGCAGGGGTAGTTTGAATTTTTAGACAGTGCTATAATAACTGCGTTTTTCATTTTGAGGTGTCGATGTGAATATAGTTCATGTTATGGCTGTATCGTTTATGTTTATTCTTACGGGCTGCGATCCTGTTACCATAGCAGTTGGAGGAACTGCAGTTGTTGCAGGGACGACGGCTGTTCGCAATCAAAATGGACTTGGTGGATCTATTGCTGATAATGAAATTCAGGCAAAGATAAATAAAATTTTCTTCGATAACGACAGAGATATCTTTGATAGAACCGAATTGTCAGTAAAACATGGCGCCGTAATTGTTATAGGATACATGAGAGATAAGGTGCAGTGTGAAAAAGCCATTCGATTGGCGAAAACTGTGGGTGAATCTGTACTAATATTCGATGAAACAAAAATTCAAGAGCCGCCTAACGCTAAAGATTTAGCCATCGATTCTGGTATAACATCAAGGATAAAATCATCTCTCACCTTTGATGGCAATGTTCAGTCATTAAATTATGATATTACCACCGTTAAGGGAGTTGTTTATATTTGTGGGACTGCACAGACGAAATATGAGCGGGATATAGTTTTAAATTCTGCTAGAACAACTTCAGGAGTAGAAAAAGTCGTTGCTTATATCCGTTTAAATAAAGTCAAGGTACAATAGTGCACGCAAGTATAAAAACTGTTTCATTTCTGGGGATTTCGGCAATAGAAATCGATGTTCAAATCCAAATTATTAATGGATTGCCGGCATTTACGATAGTTGGATTACCCGATAAAGCAGTCGCCGAGTCACGAGAGCGTATCCGCGCATGTCTATTCTCGATGGGAATTTCTTTGCCACCGAAGAGGATCACAGTAAATCTTGCTCCTGCCGATGTCCAAAAAGAGGGCAGCCACTACGATCTTCCGATAGCTCTTGCGTTACTTGCGGCGATGGAGATTGTTTCACAGGAGGATGTATCAAACGTTGTCGCTGTAGGCGAACTTTCATTAAATGGATATATCGCGAAAATACCAGGAGTTCTTCCGGCGGCGATTTTTGCGAAGTCCAGAAATAAAATTCTGGTTTGTCCGGAGGAATGCTCACAGGAAGCCGCTTGGACAGGCGAGGATTCTATATTGGCGCCCAAAACATTGCTTTCTCTTTTGAATCACTTCAAAGGAGAGCAGATTTTACCAAGGGTTTCAAAGGAATATTTAGATTTTTCCAAAAATACTGCGGATGGTAAAGGGTGTTTCAGTGATATAAAAGGGCAAATAATGGCCAAAAGAGCCATGGAAATTGCTGCGTCCGGTGGTCATAATGTTCTGATGCTAGGACCGCCTGGAGTAGGAAAGTCGTTACTGGCATCAAGAATACCCAGTATTTTGCCTCAATTTACTTCGGAGGAAGCTCTAGAAGTCACCATGATACATAGCTTAGCTGGTCAGATGATGGATACTGGATTAATAACAGAGCGACCATATCGATCACCCCATCATTCTGCATCGTTGGTAGCGTTGGTCGGTGGTGGATCGCATGCGAAACCTGGAGAAATATCTCTTGCGCATAGAGGTGTGCTTTTTCTGGATGAGCTTCCGGAGTTTTCCAGGACAGCGTTAGAATCTCTTAGACAGCCTTTAGAGACTGGAAATATTACAATCGCACGTGCCAATAATCATATAACTTATCCAGCTCGAATTCAGTTGATTGCCGCGATGAATCCTTGTAGATGCGGATATCTTGGCGTGGATGGAAAAGAATGTTCGCTTGCTCCGAAATGCGGGAAGGATTATCTGCGAAAAATTTCGGGGCCACTGCTTGACAGAATTGATATGTTTATAGATGTTCCGGATGTTAAAATAGAAGATTTTGCACAGTCAAAGGATGCCATTGAGCCATCTTCGGTAATTCGAAAAAGAGTAATTGAGGCAAGGGAAATACAGACACATAGATACCGAGATATAGCGATAAAAACGAATGCTGAGGCTGATGGTTATGAGTTGGAAGAATGTCTTACCGATGAGGCAAAGCAATTATTGTATAAGTGCATAGATAAAGCAAAAATCTCTGCTCGAGGATATTATCGTGTGGTGAAGTTGTCTCGTACACTGGCTGACATGGGAAGATCCGACAGCATAACCAAGGATCACATCTCAGAATCTCTCAGCTATCGGCGAATAATATGAGGTTTTAAGAATGCAACAAGATTTAGCGATTCAAAATTATTACTTTCTCTTGACATTCTAATAATATGCATTAACATTCTGATATCTATATTATTGTATTGGAAAAGGTAACATAATGAGCAAACGTATTGCTGCAAAGCATAAGATAGACAGGCGGCTTGGGGTGAATCTGTGGGGACGTGCTAAAAGTCCTATTAATGAAAGAAACTACGCTCCAGGACAGCATGGCGCGAATAAGAAAAAACCAACGGATTACGGAATTCAGCTTTTAGCAAAGCAGAAATTGAGGGGTTATTACGGGAATCTCACGGAACGCCAGTTCAGGAGCATTTATGAAAAAGCTTCAAAAATGCGTGGAGATACCAGTCAAAATATTATCGGTTTATTGGAAAGCAGGTTGGATGCGGTTGTTTATCGTATGAAATTTGCGATGACAGTATTTGGTGCAAGGCAGCTTATCAGTCATGGTCACGTGATGGTAAATGGTAATATAGTGGATATCGCTTCGTTTAAAGTAAATGAAGGCGATATTGTTGAGATAAAAGAAAAATCTAAAAATAATACGATCATTCTTGAAGCTGTGCAATCTGCGGAAAGAGATCTGCCTACTTATATGGAGGTTGATCACAAATCATTAAAAGGTACGTATGTCCATGTACCAAAGCTTGAAGATGTTCCTTACCCGGTCACAATGGAACCAAATATAGTTATCGAGTTTTATTCCAGATAGTACTTCATTTTTTAGGTCCGATAAGATTCCGGACCATTTGTACGCCGGAATAGCTCAGTTGGTAGAGCGGCTGATTCGTAATCAGTAGGTCGGAGGTTCGATTCCTCTTTTCGGCACCATTGATTTTTGAAAAGAAAACAGCGTTTTGCGAATTCTAATTGACCATCTAATAAAGCATCATAACTGGCTACCTATTGACATGTACAAGTGCATATTGTAACTGATGATTCAAATAGTAGATGATTTTTGCGGTTGTTTATTATTAGTAATAATTATAGATTTCGTAATCAGTAGGTCAGAGGTTAGATTGTTCCTTTCGTTTTCACTGGAGGTCTCGGGAAAAAGTTTATGTTAAACGTTTATATCAAAAAGCTTATATCTCCATTGTTTTTCACTATTTCTATTGCATTATTGCTAATAGTTCCAGACATATTGTTTGCAAATATTAATGAGTCTTTTTATGTCACAAGAGACCCTAAAGCAATTTTGTTCATTCTTCCATTAAGTTTAGGCTTAGCTTTGGGAAGAAGTAAGATATTTACTGCTGTCGTTCTGGTTTTTTTTGGAATTTTACAAATAGTACAATTCTGTCATATCGCATATTTTGGTACTCATCTCTCTCCTTTTTCTCTACATTTGATGACAAAAGAGGTAGTAGATGTGATAACTGAAGCAAAATCTGTTTTTTGGTCATATTTTTATATTTTTATAATTGTTATTATTCCGTTTTTTGTGATTTATGGATTATGCACAAAATCCAGCAAATGGTTTCCAAAATTAAAATATAGTAAATCCATTTTTGGATCCGTTATAATACTTGTTTTAGTCTTTCATGTAGGATTCAGACTTTATAAATCGGAAACACCAAGGTTTACTCCTAATGAGATTCGATTTTCTATGGATAACTCGCTGAAAGCTTTTTGGGGATACTGGCTGATATTAGCGAGAGATTATAAGTTGAAGCACTATAAGCCATACATAGTGGAAAAATGTAGAGAAGTGAATGAACCAGTAACAATTGTGTACATCATCGGAGAGAGTTGTAACGCAAATCATATGTCGTTATTTGGTTATGATCGTGACACAACTCCGAATCTTAATGAAATGTCTAAATCTGCAGATTTTTACTATACTAGAGGAATAGCGGGCTCTGTTTCAACCTTATCTTCGTCGAAGTTTTTATTTAACGCAATTCGGGAAGGCAATAATGTTAAACAAACGGGTTTGGATAGTACTAATTTGTTCAAATTAGCTAAAGAAAGCGGTTTCCGGACATTTTATATATCAGCTCAGACGGACCATCTTTTATCTTCAGTAGGAGGTGTGAAATATATTGATGTTTTAATAACAAAAGACAAATATCCATTGCAATTTAATAGCAGAAAGGATGAGTTTCTGATTGAGCTTTTAGGGAAGCAGACATTCGTGGAGAAAAATTTCATAGCAATTCATCAGTGTTGCGTGCATTCTCCATATTCAGAGACATACCCTGAGGGATATAAACCAAATTCTTGTTTTTCTGGTAAAGACATTAGAATAGACGAATATGATAACGCGATGTTGTATAACGATTTTCTCGTATCTTCTATCTTTAAAATGTTTAATAAATCCAAAAATAAGTTTTATATATTTTGGGTGCCAGATCACAACGAATCCATGGGAGAAAATGGATTGTGGGGACATGGATATGGTAAATTAGTGCCGCAAACTGCTCAAATTCCAATTGTTATTCAAAGTAATGATTTAATTTTTATGGAAGCTATACGTCAAGTATTTTCCATAACTCATTATGACATTTGTGATCAAATAATAAAGATTTTTGGTTTTAAAGTGACCAATCCCAATCAAGAAGATAATGTCTATCATATAACTGGTATAGATTATAATGGAAAGTGTGGTTACATAAAATTTAAAAAAGACAAAGCAAATAAAAAAGTGGAATATTCAAATGTATTATACGATTGATTTTGAATATGCTCTTCTATAGGAACCAAGATAAAATCCAAACAATTCCAAGATGTAATAATGAGATAAAGACCGCAGCGCTTCCGATATCTTTCGCTCTTTTAGATAATTCATGTTTTTGAAGGCTGATTCTATCTATCGCGAATTCTATAGCGGTATTAAGGCTTTCTGTAATTAAAACAAGAACATATGATATCAGTAAATACATTCTTATTGTTGTATTAACATGCCGTAGCATTTCACAGGCGAGTAAAAAAAACCCGAGGATAATTTCTTGTCTAAATGCTCTTTCTTTTATAAGGTAAGCTATTCCTTCTTTAGAATGAAAAAATGCTTTTTTTATTACGAGACTTTTGTTTAGAATAGTTTTTTTCATAATCTTTTAATAATCACTGCAGTGTTACTTTATCATACCCAAAATAAATATTATACCATTGCAGATGTTATAATGACTGTTGATTTGTTAGGGGTTTTTGCATTCATAGAGAATTTCTTCTATACATTTGGATGTCGCTTTTGAAATAATTTTCGTTCCTTTTGGATATTTTAAAATTGTGTTCTTATCAAAATTTCCAGTACATATATATAATTTTTTATATCCATATTGCTCTAATTGTTTAGCTAAATCTTGTCCAGATATATTACCTTTGAAATCGTCGTCCATTATAATTTTTATATCAGTTTTATACTTTGATAAATTTTCTAAAAGATCGTTTGGATGATAATAAGTGTCTACTTTTATTTTGTGGGATCTTAAAAAATCGCTAATTGAATTTGCAAATATTTTAGAATCATCAAGGATAATCACATCGGGACCGGTTCGATTAGAATTGGAATCTTTTTGTGATTGAGTTTTATTCAAAAAATGCATTTTCTTCATCTGCGTTAACTGTGCCAAAATTCTACATTGCTATTTTAATGTTACAATATTGACAAAGAAAGTTCAAAATATTTTATAAAAAATCAACAGGTTACTATGATTTTTTTTGATATCACTAAAATTAGTTTAATGAATAATTTTTTACGGCAATTTTTGCCGTTTTCCAAGCGAGAAGTGTAAAAATTATATAATTTTGATTTTGTTTTCAATCATGATTTTAATTTTTTCCATAATAGGTTCTTTATATTTTCTATTTAATGAATTGATATTTAGTGAGTTTTCGTCAATATATTGAGAATAAAAATAATATTATAATCGAAATTATTAATTTTAATTAGTATGGCATGATTTTCGCTACATAAATTTATAGGTTTATGTGGGGAAAGTTTTTGATACGGATTTTTTTCATACTATGTTTTTGGATTAGTTTTATATCTCAAATACATGCAGATGATTTTAAAGGAGGTAGCAATACTCCTCCGGAAAGATATTTTGCGCAACATGATCTTTGCGAAAGTGAAATTGTAAAAGCAGAAAGAATACACAGCATTCCTCATCGATTGCTGATGGCGATCGGAACAGTGGAATCCGGCAGAGAGTTAAATAAAAAGAAGGGAAAAAGACCATGGCCATGGACAGTTTGTGCTAATGGAAAAGGATATTATTTTTCCACAAAAAGCGCGGCGATCGCGACGGTAAAAAAATTGGTGGGGAGAGGAGTGCGAAACATCGATGTTGGGTGTATGCAAGTAAATCTTTTGCATCACAGTAAGGCGTTTAAAACGCTTGAAGAGGCATTTACTCCTCAAAATAATGTAAGGTATGCGGCAAAGTATTTTATGGAATTGAGAAAGGCTACCAACTCTTGGACTCATGCAGTTGGGTACTATCATTCTAAGGCCTCTAAGTATTATAAACCCTATTGTTCTCTTGTTTTAAATGAATGGAAAAAGGTAAAAAACCGTCCTGTGAATATGTCTGTGAGGGTTCAACAAGCCTCATCCGACGTCAAGTCGAAAATATCATTTTTACCATCATATTATTCCTTGATTGATAATAAGATATCAGAAAAACTGCATAAGCTCGGGAGACAATCGATTACATCAAAAAAAGCTCCAAAATTTTTTACAAATCAAAAGAAATAATCTATGTTTATGTAAATATGAAATAGAGTAATTTGATGAGAATACTTTTTTGTGGAGATATTGTTGGGCGTTCAGGCAGGGATTCTATTAAAAAATATATTCCTGATTTAAAAAAGAATTTGTCGATAGATTTTATAGTATTAAATGTCGATAACGCTGCCGGTGGCTTTGGGATAACATCTGAAATCGCAAATGATTTTTTTGATTTGGGAGCAGATATCCTAACTGGCGGGAATCATGTTTTTGATCAAGCCGGCGTCGCTTCGTTTCTGGAATCAGAAAAAAAGATGCTAAGGCCGATAAATATGCCAAGTTCTGTTCCAGGACGGGGAATTTCAGAAACAGTGACACGAAATGGAAAAAAAGTTGTCGTAATTCACGTTTTGGGGCAAAGAGGAATGCCTATGATCGGAAATGACCCGTTTGATTGCTGTAATCAAATTCTATCGAAATATATTCTTGGAAAAACAGCAGATGCGATTGTTCTAGATTTTCACGCTGAAGTTACTTCGGAAAAAAATGCGCTTGGACATTTTTTAGATGGACGTGTTTCTGCTGTTGTTGGAACTCATACGCACATTCCAACAGCGGACGAGCGTATTTTGGAGCATGGAACTGCGTTTCAAACCGATGTAGGAATGTGCGGAGATTTTGATTCTGTCATTGGCATGAAAAAGGATACAGCAACCGAAAAATTTTATAAAATTCATTCGAAAGTGCGATTTACTTCATCGCTGGGAGAAGCTACTCTTTGCGGATTAATAGTAGATACTGATGATAAAACAGGATTGGCTGTGTCTGTGAAATCAATAAAGCTTGGCGGATGCCTTACGCATACTAAGTTAGATTAATTTTTGATCTTTGCATTTGCGGTACATTTATTTGATGAGGATTGAAAGTCGCTGTCGGATGCTTAGCAGCCTGAGGATTGGTTGTCTTTATGTTCACGGCAGTTGTTGTATTTTGTTCTAATACATCTTTTTCAGAATTTTCTGGTAAGCTGGAATTTTCGTTGATTATATCAAATAACGTTTCTTCAATCGCTTCTTTTGTGATATTTACTACTCTTGCTTCAGAAAAGTCGTGCCCAAGCAACCAAGTTACTAATTTTTTTGCGTTTTCATCTTTTTTAAATGGACCACAGAAGACAAATGATTCGCTGCCTTCACTGCTTTTTGAAAGTTCTACGTGTGTTTTATATCCTTTTCCAGTAAGTAACTTTTGTATCTGCACGGCGACATTGCTTTTAAAATATCCGACGAAAACTATTTTTTTGCCATGTAATTCTTTGTCAACGATTGGTTTAGGAGCATGCATCTGCGTCATGGTTTTATGGTAGGAACAGTCATCATGCGGAGGGTGTGTTGACGCTATTTCTCTCAATAGTGAATCTATGGTTAGTTTTGATTCTCCTGTAATATGTTTTGCATTTTTTCTTTTTCCATTGCCTTGAAACACTGAAGAAAACGATTCCGTTGCAGTGCCTGCCGCGGATAATATGTCCATGATTTTATCTGATATGGTTGCGGATTTTACGTCTGTTAATTCTTCAATGTTTTGTGCTGTTATTTTTTTGTTTGTATCTTTTTTTAAGTCGGGTTGAAGAGATTCAGTGATTTGAGTTGGGGAGATTGTTGATCCTGTGAAGAATCCAACACAGAAAAAAAGCATTGCCAATGTCATTAAAACGATGATACCTAAAACTACAACGACTTTATTCATAAAATTAATCCAAAAATACGTTCTTAACCTATGTAATATCTCGGCAAAAAATTTTATACTGATGCCATCTTAATGAATTTATCAAGAAAAAGTTTATGGATAGTAAATTTCAGGTAATTTAAATGACTTCTACATCTGATTCTGTGATTATTTTGGCTGCTGGAGATGGTTCCAGGATGAAATCATCGACGCCTAAAGTTTTTCATAAAATAGGTGGGCTGTCTCTTGTGGATCATGTAATAAAAACTGCTAAGGATTTGAATTCAAAGGAAATCCTTGTTGTAACAAAACCACATTACTCTTTATCAGATTTAGAATATGGAAAATTTGCGAAACAAGTTTTTCAGGAAACGCCAAAAGGAAGTGGACATGCGGTTAGATGCGCTATTGATGCGCTGAGTAATTATGAGAGTGGTTGGGTATATATTTTGTATGCAGATATTCCTTTAATTGCAGCTGAAACTTTATCAAAATTGTCAGAAATTTCAAAGGGTTGCGATAAAACAGCGGTTGTTGTGCTTGCTATGAAATCAGAAGGATCTAAAGGCCTTGGGAAGTTGGAACCAGCTGCTGCAAAGGGAACAATAAAAGGAATAATAGAAGCAAAAGACGCATCTAAATTTGATAAGACAATACCATTGTGTAATGCAGGTTTATATATTAAAAAAAGCCTTTTGAAAAAATTAATTAATGATATCAGGCCGAGTTCTGCAACCGGAGAGTTTTATATAACAGAAATTGTAAGGTTAGCTTATGAAAATGGATTTGTCTGCAGGTATTATGAGGGAGATAACAAAGAATTATCCGGTGTGAATACCAGTTCAGAATTAGCTGATCTAGAAAAATATTTTCAGGAAAGAATGAGAAAAAAACATTTGGATAATGGCGTGACCATTGCTGCTCCTGAGACTGTGTTTTTTTCTTATGATACTGAAATCGAAAATGATGTAACTATATATCCATACGTTGTATTTTTAAAGGATGTGAAAATTAAAAGTGGATCATCAGTTGGTCCATTTTGTGTAATGGAAGGATCGAATATTAATAATGCAAGTGTTGGACCATTTGCTAGATTGCGTACAGGATCAGAGATAAATGATGGTGCGAAAATTGGAAATTTTGTTGAGATAAAAAACAGTGTTATTGCAGAAACTGCGAAAGTTAATCATCTAAGTTATATCGGGGATAGTTACATTGGGAAGAAAACAAATATCGGAGCAGGAACGATTACATGCAATTATGATGGATTTAAAAAACATAAAACACAAATCGGAGAAAATGTTTTTATCGGCTCAAATTCTGCTATAGTTGCGCCAGTGCAAATTTCTGATAATTCGATAATAGGAGCCGGAAGTGTAATTACAAAGGATGTTAATATCAGTGATTTATCGGTTGCACGCAGCCAACAAATAAATATCTCCGGCGGCGCGGATGATTTTAGAAAAAAACACAATAAAGAGAAGTAATCATGTGTGGGATAATAGGGATAGTCGGAAAACATAATGAAAATGTTATTGATAAGATTTTGGATGGTTTAGAGAGACTTGAATATCGTGGATATGATTCCGCAGGTATTGCGATTATTTCAGATAATAACTCTATTTTTAGAATTAGAGCCGTTGGAAAATTAGCAAATTTAAAAGAAAAACTCACGGAAATTGATGTCAGTGGTAGTGTTGGAATCGGCCATACTCGCTGGGCAACTCACGGTAAACCAACGGTAAACAATGCGCACCCTATGATGTCCAAAGATGTTGCTTTGATTCATAATGGGATAATCGAAAATTATAAGGAATTGAAGTTTGTATTGGAAGCAGATGGGTATGTTTTCGAATCAGAGACTGATACTGAGGTTGTAGCTCATTTATTGCAAAGAGAGTTATCTAGAGGATTTTCTCCGCGTGACGCAATTAGAAACGCAATGAAAATGCTGGAGGGGGCATTTTCATTGGCAGTAATTTTTTCTTCTCTTCCTGGAACCATTATAGCAGCAAGGGAAAAGAGTTCGCTTGCAGTTGGATTCGGAAAAAATTTGTGTATTGGTTCTGATGCAGGGTCATTGTCAAGTATGTGTGATGAAGCCGCGTATTTGAAAGATGGAGATACAGTTGAAATAAATCAAAATGGCGCGATATTCTTCGATAAAAATTATAATATTGTCGAGCGTGATCGTATAAAAATCGAAAAAACTGTTATCGAGGGAAAAGGTGAATATCCTCATTTTATGCTGAAAGAAATTATGGATCAGCCTACAGCTATTCGAAATACTCTTTTGCATAATAAAATTGATAGTTCTATTTTAAATAATATCACTAGGATTTTGATTTTGGCATGCGGAACATCTTGCTATGCTGGAATGGTAGCAAAATATTGGTTTGAAAGTATTTTAAAGATTCCGACTGATGTTGAGATTGCTTCTGAGTTTAGATACAGAGATCCTATCATTTTAGATGATACGTTGGTAATTTCTATATCGCAGTCTGGCGAAACACTTGATACACTTAGTGCTATCGAATATGTACGTAGTAACAGCAACTGTAAAACTATTGCAATTGTGAATGTGAAAAATAGCGCAACTGCGCGAGCTTCAGACATTGTATTATATACCGAGGCAGGCGTGGAGATGTGTGTTGCATCGACAAAAGCATTTACGGCTCAGCTTGCGATTTTGGCGAGTATTGCTTTTTGCAGAAATGAGTTTCTTTTGCAGCAATTACATAATGTTCCTACGCTTTGTGAGATGGTTTTAGGTTTATCAAGCAAAATAAAATCTTTTGCGGAGTCAATTTGCAAAAGCCACAATGCGATATACTTAGGTCGTGGAACTATGTATCCGATAGCTCTTGAAGGAGCATTAAAATTGAAGGAGATTTCTTATATTCATGCGGAGGGTTTTGCTGCTGGAGAGATGAAGCATGGTCCGATTGCTTTGATTGATGAGGCCGTTCCTGTAATTTTCCTTTGTCCAAAAAACGAGTTATTTGAAAAAACAGTATCAAATCTGCAGGAAGCTATCGCACGCGGAAAAAATATCATAGTTATAACGGATGAAGAAGTAAGTCATATAATACCTGACGGAGTGGAAAAAATTTTGCTTCCTGGTATTCAATCTGCGATCGCTCCAATTTTATACTCTATACCTTTGCAGTTATTAGCATATCATGCTGCTGTTTTAAGGGGAACCGACGTGGATAGGCCGCGAAATCTTGCAAAATCGGTAACTGTGGAGTAGAAAATATAAAAATGGTTGGCATTTTCTGCGATTTTTAATATATAAAAAGGATCAGCTTATAAATGATACAAAAAAAAAATGAGTCGGAGTTAAATTATGCAAAATCTGTTTTGCAGCAAGAAATAGAAGGTATACAATTATTAAAAGGTATAATTGATGAGAGTTTTATTGCTGCGGTTGATCTTCTTTTCAGTAAAAAGGGACATGTAATAGTTTCTGGAATAGGAAAACCAGGGCATATTTGTAAGAAAATCTCTGCTACAATGTCTTCCACAGGCACACCTTCGTTTTTTTTACATCCCGCGGAAGCAAGTCATGGAGATCTTGGCGTTATATCTGGTGATGATGTGCTGCTTGTACTGTCTCTTTCTGGGAATACGCAAGAACTAATATCTATGTTGAATTATGCGAATAGATTTGGGATTGATATTGTTGCGATAACGTCGAATGAAGATAGCGAGCTTGCAAGAGCTGCAAAAATTAAGATTATTATTCCGAAAATTCCAGAGGCGTGTCCGCATAATCTCGCTCCTACTACAAGTACTACCATTATGCTTGCATTAGGAGATGCTATTGCGTTGTGCCTGTTGAAAAGACGAGAGTTTAGGAGAGAAAATTTCAAAAACCTTCATCCTGGTGGTACACTTGGAAAACGGTTGCTTATGGTTAAGGATCTTATGCATAAAAATGTTCCTATTGTCAGGGAAAGCGATCTTATGGCAAATGTATTGATTGAAATGACATCTAAATCTTTCGGATGTACATGTGTAGTAGATGCTGACAATAAAGTTGTGGGAATAATTACAGATGGAGATCTCAGAAGAAAAATAACGAATAATTTTCTTGAAATGAAAGCTCGAGATGTTATGAGCAAGAATCCGAAAATTGTTTCTGAGGAAATGTTTGCGCATGAAGCAACTAAAATAATGAATGATTATAAAATAACCAGCTTATTTATTGCAAAAGATGCAATTCCGTGCGGTATAATTCATATACATGATTGTTTGAGGATGGGACTTGCGTAGATTTTCTAAAAGACGATCGAAAATTAAATTAATATCTGCTTTTTTTATGATTTTTGCCCTTGGAATTATTATCAAAATAGGAATATCTATATTCCTGCCAAAACAATCTATAAAATTTGATATTGAAAAGTCTGACATAGAAAAAAATACTTTTTCAAATTTTTCATATAAAACTTACGATACAAAAGGAAGGGAAATTTTACTTACGTCAGATAAAGTTTCTGAAGAAAAAAAGGATAATTATGTTTTTGAGAATATGAAATCCTCGTTTATTTTATCTAATGGAGAACAGGGGGAAATTTCTTCCGATATAACAAAGGCAACTAATGCTGATAAAACGGTTTGTGAGTTTATTGGGAATGTTAGGTTTACTACCGATTCTGGATTGTTAATGAAATCCGAAAAAGCTTTTGCTGATTTTAATGCTAAAATTATTTTCGGTCATACTCCTGTTTCAATCAGCAAAAATGGAGTTGATTTGTCAGGTGATAATTATCATTTTGATATTAATGAATATATTCTTACATTAACTGGAACGGCTAAGGGTGTTTCTGAAAAACAAAACCGAAAAATATCGTCAGAAAAGCTGGTCATACAATTTTCCGATGATGATATAAAAAATTTGAGGGCAACGGGGAATTCATCTTTTGTTTCTTCTGATTATGAACTGTTTGCAGGTAAAAGTATAATATATGAGATTGGAAAAATATATGCAGAATCGAATGTAAGATTATTATATAAGAAAGATGGAAAAAATTTTGATATAAAATCCGATAGTATGAAGGCTTTATTAGATGAAAAGTCTTCTATTAATGAGGTTTTTGCATATGGTAATTTGATAATCAAATCAAACAATGCTATTGTTCGTTCTAATAATGGAATTTTTAAGGGTGATAAAATAATCGCAATTGGGAATGTAATAATTTCAAATGCGCAGGGGAATGTTTTTGGAGAAATCGCGGAACTTAATATATCTACAGGTGATATTTCTGTAAAAAAATCAAGTGGGATTGTAAATGACAACAAGGAATCATAAAAGATGGAAAGCGGAATAGTTTGTATAGGTCTTAAAAAAAAAGTAGGCCAGAGAGTTATTCTGAATGACGTTACTATCAGTGCATCGCGCGGTAAAATAATTGCATTACTTGGTCCCAATGGAGCAGGAAAAACCACAAGTTTTTCAATGCTTTGCGGTTTAATCAAGCCGGATAGTGGAAAAATATTCTTTGATGGTAAGGACATTACTGAGTTGCCGATGTATAAACGGGCAAGATTGGGTGTCGGATATTTACCTCAGGAAGAATCGATTTTTAGAGGGCTGAGCGTCGAAGAAAATATTGAGGCGGTTTTAGAAAGAAGTAAGCTTGACGTTTATGAACGCAGGTCTTTTTTAGATAAGCTGCTGAATGATTTGTCAATCGAACATATAAGAAAATCTTCTGCGGTCAATGTCTCTGGTGGAGAACGAAGAAAGTTAGAAATAGCAAGAGCTCTTGCGACATCCCCGAGTTTCATATTGTTGGATGAACCGCTTGCTGGTATAGATCCCATTGCAGTGATGGATATGCGCGAAACAATATTTACTCTGAAAAATCGCGGAATTGGAGTTATTATCACAGATCATAATGTTCGAGATACTCTTCCAATAGCTGATTATGCTTATATTCTTCATGAAGGAAAAATTTTAGTGGAAGGACAGCCGGAAGAAATAATAAAAAACAAAAAAGCTCAAGAAATTTACCTTGGAGAAAGCTTTTCCGTTTATAACTCTTTTTATGGAAAAGAAAAGTAATCTTATATTATTAAATTCTCAAAAAATATCGATTTCACATTCGCTACAATATTCATTACGAATTCTAGAGATGAATAATATACAGCTGCGGGAATATGTTCAAAACACTTTAGTAGAAAATCCATTTTTAAAAGAAAATGAAAATAATAATGAAATTTCTTGTAGCGTTGATGCAAAATTTTTAGAAAATTTATCAGCTAAAAAATCTTTTAAGGATGAGTTACTTGGACAAATGTGTTTTTTTCATTTTGATAATGAGAAAAAGGAAATTGCAGAATTACTGATCGATAATGCAATTGGTAATAAGTATCTAAGTAGCGATATACTAAAAAATATAACTCAAGAAAAAAATATAAGCTATTTCGAGTTACTAAAGATAGTTAAACAATTACAAACACTATCTCCATATGGGCTTTTTTCCTTTAATATTAAGGATAAGATAAGGTCGGCATTTGCAGCAGAGAATAAATATTACGGAATTTATAAAATTTTTATACAGAATCTCGATATTGTTTTAGACAAAGGTTTTTCTGCGTTAAAGAATAGATGTAGCTTTAATGATGCTGAAATAAATGAAATAAAATCAAATATAAAAAATTTAAAAATTAATTTTAATTTTCATTCAGATTTTGATGATTGTTTTTATAGAATTCCGGATTTAATTGTTGAAAACAAGGCAAAAAATGAGTATGAGTCTTCGATAAATGACTATTTATTGCCTCAATTATTTATAGACGGATGTTTATATGAAAATTTTACAAAACACAGATATTCAAAAACTGATATTAAGTATGTGAAAGAGAAAATTGATTCTGCAAAATTGTTAATAAAATCAATTAATTATAGAAATTCTACTTTGCTAAAGGTTGTAAAAGAAATTGTACACCGTCAATGTGATTTTTTTGCTGGATATAGTTTTGATATTAACCCAATAAGTGTGAAATCTATTGCAAATATTTTGATGCTTAATGAAGGAACGGTGCATCGTGCAATTGCTAACAAGACTATATCAACTCCATGTGGTATATTTGATATCAAGGCATTAATGCCAAAAGAAATTAAGTCGAAAATCAACAATAGATTAGTAAGTAATCATTTTTTAAAAAAGCATATTAAAAATTTGGTTAATCAAGAACCAAAAAACAAACCTTATTCTGATGAGAATATTATGCGTTTTTTAAATGATAAAGGCATTATTGTTTCCAGAAGAACTATTGCTAAATATAGAAACATCTTAAATATTCCAAAAGTTACACAAAGAGTAAAGTTTTATAAAATCATAAACGTATCTGTATAATTTTTTATGTCAGTATTTTTAAGTTTTATTTTAATCTTTTTTAAAATGCAGTTAATGCATTGAAAAATAATGATTTTTAGAAAAAGATTGTGCAAAATCAGAAAATATAGCATCATTAAGATATTCAATACAATAACAATCATTAAAGCAAAACGGAGATAAATGTGATTAATTTGCTGAAGCATTTTAATAGTAGAAAAACTATATCAGAATCATTTTTTTCTTATCAGGGAATAAGTTATCCACAATGGACGCCATGCAAATATGATACTGTATCTGAAGAAGGGTTTCAAAAAAATGTAATTGCATTTAGATCTATTGGTTTAATTTCCAGAGGAATTTCATCAATTCCGATGATTGTAAAAAATTGCAATGATATGTCGGAAAATACAGAGCTGACATCTTTATTAAATAGGCCTAATTGCTCCCAGTCTCGTAATACATTTTTTGAAAGTGTCGTGAATTATCTTTTGATTTCCGGAAATGTTTTTGTGCATTGCGGGGTAGATAATCAGTTAAATTGCTTGCGTACTGATCGTATTCAGATCGTTCCAAACAAGCAAAAAACTTCCGTTGAATCATATATTTATAATGTGGATTCATCGAAATTTGCAATTAATAAAAAAGATTTATTACACATAAAATTTTTTAATCCATTGAATGATTGGTACGGATTCAGTCCGCTTCAGGTTGCTTTTCGCGCTATTGATCAGCATAACGCGATGTCTGACCATAATTTGGCGATACTTCAAAATGGTGGTCGTCCATCCGGCTGTTTGATGGTAAAAAATGGAACGGAAAATTTGACTGATGAACAGCGTGAGCAATTGAAATCAGATGTAAAAAATGCCTATGCGGGTTCGTTAAACGCCGGGAAAATGATGGTTTTGGAAGGAAGTTTTGAATGGAAAGAAATGGGATTGTCTCCGAAAGATTTAGACTTCAGCTCCGGAAAAAACATTACATCACGAGAAATCGCCCAAGCGTTTGGTGTTCCGCCGGCCCTTGTCGGACTTCAAAACGACTCGACTTTCGCAAATTATAAAGAAGCACGACTGCACCTATGGGAGGATACTATATTGCCTCTTGCAGAGTTGATTCGATTAGAGTTTGGTAATTGGTTGTCAAGTAAATTTAATCTTGATTTAGAGATATTTTTTGATCTTGACGCGATCCATGCCTTGACAGCAAGGCGGGAAACTTTGTGGCATAAAATTTCAACGGCAGATTTTTTAACATTGAATGAGAAAAGGGAAATTTTAGGTTTTCCACCAATAAATAAGGAATAAAAAATGGAATCGAAGATCATGAATATGAAATTTCTATCGTCGAATATGCATCTGAGATCGATTAATGATAAAGGTGAAATCTCTGGATATGCAAGCGTTTTTAATATTATTGATGACTATAATGATGCTGTCGTAAGAGGAGCATTTGCAAATTCCATAAAGGAATTTAAATCTGGAAAAAAACCAAAATTACTTTGGCAGCACGATACAAATTTTCCAATTGGAGTTATAGAAGAAATATATGAAGATGACTATGGTTTGTTTATAAAAAGTCAGCTTATTTTAGAAATTCCAAAAGCAAAAGAAATATATTTGCTGTTGAAAAGTAAGGCTATAGACGGTTTTTCAATCGGTTATAAAATAAAAGACAGCTATTTCAATAAGAATACTCAATATTTAACGGATATTGATTTACTGGAAGTTTCCATCGTGACATTTCCAGCATGTAAAGAAGCTATTGTGGAAGAAGTAAAGTCTTACGTAAATAACGATAATTTATATATCGATCTCATAAAATCAACTTCGAGCAAAATTAAATATATAACAAACAGGTAAATAAATATGAACAAAGAAATTCAAAACGCTATTTCGGAATTAAACGACAATATCGATAACTTTATTAAAACCAATGAACAGGAATTGAAAGAAATAAAGGAAAAAATGATGAAAAGAGAAAATACAACTGCATCTTTACCGTTATCTAACAGCGTGAATGAGGATACATATAAAAAATCAGAATTTTCAGAATATATAAGAAAAGGTTCTGAAACTTTTTTGAAAAAATCGCTGAGTGAAAACACAGGAAAAGATGGAGAATATTTTCTTCCGAGTGTAATAACATCTCAGGTTTACAATAGAATGAATTTTCTTTCTCCGATGAGAACAATCTCAAGAATTATGACAGTATCTACGAATTATGTTGATATGTTGGTCGATTCTAAAAATCCTGATGCGGGTTGGTCTACTAGAGATGGTCAGGATATAGGAGAAACAGATTCTCCGCAAATAAATAAGATAAAAATTCCTGTACATGAAATTTATGCGAAGCCAAAGGCCAGTCAACGGCTTTTAGATGACTCTCAAATCAACGTTGAAGAGTGGCTGATAAATAAAATTTCTGAGAAATTTGCGATGCTTGAGGATGATGCTTTTATAAATGGAGACGGCGCAGATAAGCCAAAGGGTTTTTTGAAATATGAATCGGAAGAGGCAGAAGAGAGAGAGTTTGGAAAATTACAACATTTTTGCTCTGGTGCAAACGGTGCATTTATTGATGATAAAACAGCTGTAAATACATTGATAGATATAGCTTGCTCCTTAAAGCCGATTTATGTAAAAAACGCAAAATGGATTATGTCAAGATCTGCTCTTGCTGAAATAAGAAAATTAAAAAATAAGGATGGTATGAGTTTATGGCAGCCGTCTTTTTCTGAGTCTACTCCATCAACGCTATTGGGATATCAAGTGATTATTGATGACAATATGCCAGCTTTAAAGTTCGGTACGGAATCGATATCTGTTGCATTTGGAGATTTTTATTCAGGATATCAGATTGTCGATAGACAAGGGTTTAAAGTTTTGCGAGATCCATATACTTCTAAACCATTTATTGAATTTTATGCTGCCAAACGAGTGGGTGGCGATGTAGTAGACTTTGATGCCATTAAGTTATTGAATTTTAAGACAAAATAATTTCAGTCAATTAAGTCTCAGGAGAAGAAAATGCAGTTATCTTTAGTAGAAAAACCCCGAGAAGAAATTGTATCTTTAGAAGAAGCAAAAAATTATTTGAGAATTAATCACGAGCTCGATGATTCACTATTGGATTTGTTTATAAAATCAACCAGAGAAGCTATGGAGTCGATTATTCAAAAGTCAGTTATGGTACAAACTTGGAAATATACAATAAATAATGATTCCATTTGCTCTTTTAATATCAAGGAAGATGATTTTCCTATTATTTGCAATGATATTATTAGAATTCCACTTCCTAAACCTCCGGTTGCAAAAATACTTAGTGTAAAAATAGATGATCAAAAGCTAGATAGTCAACATTATAAGTTGGAAAAATTTGATTCAAAATTTTGTATATGTTTAACATCTAAAAAAGTACTTAATGCAAAGCGTAAGGCTTCGATAATAATAGAATATGAGGCAGGTATTTCTAATAAGAAAGAAAATATTCCGTATCAATTGAAGCTTGCAAATTTGATGCTTGTCGCGAATGCATATCAAGAAAGATATTCATACAATCAAAATAGTGTTATTTCTCAAGGAGTTAAGCGTTTGCTTGAACCTTTTCTGAATCTAAGAATTTTCTAGGATAATACAATGAGAAAAACATTATTCAATACAAAAGTAACAATTGAAAAAATGGAAAAAACCTTATCAAAGGAAAATGTTTGGGTTTCTGAATATTCTTTTTGGAAGGAGCTTTGGGCATCTGTTTTTCTCAAAGATATTTCACCAAGAAGAACATTGTATTTTTTCGCCATAAAGTGGAATCGGGAGTTTCCCAACATATTTCGTGTAAAAATTAATGATAAAATTTTTATGCCGACACAACTTCCGATTGCAGATACATCGAAAGATGAAATCTTATTCCATGCAACAATGAATTAATTATTAACAATATAAAATACATAGGCCAATAGGAGAAATAAAAATGCTACCATGGGATTTTGGTATCATAAATGCCATAAAAAATCAGTTCGCTTTTTCAATATTTCCATCGATACCTCCGGAAGAATTGCGCAAGACTCCGTATTTAATTTTCGAGTTAAAAAACGTTTTGCAAGGTAAAAATCAGATGTCTCGTGTCGAATTTATTTTAACAATTGTGGACGTCAAGGAGATATCTGGAGAAAGTTTAAATATATTAAAAAACATAAACAAAATTATCAGTAAGGAATTAGCTTTACGCCAGGACGAATTTATGATAGGTACGGCTCGCATAAAAATCGAATCAATTGAAAATAAAAAAAACAATTTAATTATAAATCTAGTCGCGATTCTTCAACTAAAAGCAGTATATGAAGATGGAGAATAAGATGGATGAAACTGAGGATAAATTAATGGATGATTTTGTAGAGCAACTGGAGATTATTTCTCGTACAACACCGACCACAATGCCGGAATGGATGAATTAAATGAATGAATCCAGTTTAATATTAGGGGTAAGCGGTTTTCCTCCAGAAAGCGCCAGAAATTGTGTTCAAGAATTGTATCCTATACCAAATGGAAAATTCAAAAAGTCAATAAATGGCGATTTGTTATTTTTAGAATCAACGGAACGAAAGAGATATAAAAGCGTTATTTCATGTAAAGATATAAATTCCCCTATTATTGATGGAATTTGGATAGGATCACAAATCAGTGTCGGGTGTATACAAAATTTATGGCAGTCGATTAATGTCGGAGAGACGAAAATCAAATTAATCAGGCCACCTGTTAGTGGATCGGTTGCTGTTGTAAATAATGCTGGTACGCCAATTAAGTTTAATTTGCTTGATGACGAAGTAATTTTAGAAACAACACATCAAGAGAAAATATTTGTTTGCTTCAGACCTTGGCTTAGTATGAAAGTAATCGATTTTTCATTGGAAACAAACGAATGGGGGATGTCTGGCGGTTGGAAGATAATTCTAGAAGAAATTTAGAGACTGTTTACAAACTGCTTTTCTAGCCTTTTTGCTGCCAATCCGGCGCTCGAATTCTTACGTACATCAGGGTAAGCTGCGGTTCTGTGCTCCTTTTACTAAAAAAACCCATAGAAACCCTGGTTTGTGAACAGTCCCTAGGACTAGATTACACTTTAAGCTTTTTTCGTTTTTTTGTTTCACTGTAAGCTAAGTACAAATTACTAGGAATTAAAACCATAGCTCCGATTAAAACATTAATGCCAGGTATTTCAGCGAAGAAAATAAATGCAAATACTGCGCTGATTAAGAATTCTAAATACCTAGAAGGTGATAACGCTGATAAATCCACAGCACTATATGCTCTAAAAAAGAAATATTGTATCAAGTTTCCACCGATTCCCAGCAAAAATAACATAAAATATTCAAATGTAGTAGGTGTTTTCCAAACGAAAATCGCTGGTATGAAAGAAACAATGCTGGTAACAATTGCGAAATATAGAAGCATGGTAATTTTGCTTTCGGATTCAACTCTTCTTTTTACCATAGCGTCTTGTAGGGCAAACAAAAATGAAGCGGCGATCGGAACTAAATACAATAATCGAAATGAGGAAGAGGTAGCTTCACTGTTATGTAAAGTAATAAATGATAATCCTAAGAATCCCAATATTGTCGCAATCCATCGCAAAGAAGATACTTTTTCTTTTAGAAAGAAGATTGACAAGACAACGTCGAACAACGGCATGCTCCAAAAAATAGCAACAACTTCCACAAGGGGCAAATGTATTACCGAATATATATACATAAAAATACAAATTACTCCAAACATCCCTCTCGTTATATTGAATCCAAGATATTTTGTTTTAAAAACTTGTTTTCCTTTGGATAGGAGAAACGGTAGTAATGTAACTAATCCAAAAAAGAATCTAAAAAATGTTATCTGAGCTGGATCCAACCTTTCGCCCATAAATCTAGCAATAACGTCATTAGAACAACTAACAGTCATTGTCAGTATTTGGAAAAAAAGTCCCTGATAATATCCTTTTTGATTCAAAAAGTTGAGCATAAATCACCGTAAATAGACATGGAATAGTACAATATTTTTACAAGGAAAAAAAGATGAAATTAATATTCGATTGGAGCCAAAGTTTTTATGAAAAAAAAACGCAATGGCGCGGAGATGTAGAAATAATATCTTTGGAAATTTCTCAAAATGAATGCGGATTTGCTGTTGCAAAAGTATCTATAGCCGCAAAGACATCAGAAATCCTATTGCATAAGAAATATGCAAAAATTGGAATTCAATTAGATGAAAAAAAACCAAACGTAGATTTGATATTCTCCGGTCGATTGATTTCGTTTCCCTTAAAATTCGGAAATTCCTGCCTTCAGTTAGAGTTTATTTCGGAACCCGATGATTATCAAAATCAATTAGATGAATTTTCCAGAAAAAATATAGAGTTACATAAAACAATAGATAAACATAATGTGTTAGAAAACTTAGTTGATTTCGACGATTTATTTTATTGTTCCAAAGATTTAAATAATCCGACAATTTTTCTGGAAAGTAATAGCAAAATTTTCTATTGGAATATGAAAACAGGAAAGTTATTTTTATCTGATATAAATATAGGAAGCAAGGATATAGAAATAAACGGTGATGATATTTTAGAAAATTCACTGCATGTTCGATTGGCACGTGAGCCATATAGAAGCATAAATATTAGCGTTTCGGCAAATTGGATCCAGTATTTGAGTGGATTCATAGATTTATATCCGACGGTTGCAAAATATTTCAATGGTGGAGTAGTCAATTCATTCACAAATATTAAAAAAGGCATCGAAAATTTATGCAAATTTTCCTACAAAAGCGGATACCAATTAATGTACTGCAAAATAAATGAATCGGTGCCGAAAAAAGATATACAATATTTTCAAACGTATCCTTTGGTATCAAGGGATTTTGTTATTCCAGAAAGCGAATACTCCAAACACGCTACTGTAAAATTCAAGAGATTCTATTTTTGTGGCAAAATGTTGATAAATTGGAGTTACAAGCAGAAACGAACTGAAATTGCGAGTGTAAAAATTGTTAATTCGAGCGTTGTTCATGGTCGAGACAAATCCATCCATTTAAAACTGAATTCAATTCAATTGCCTAAATCATATCCATATTGGAATTTGTTTACTTACTATGGGTGTAGCCAAAGAGTTTTGCATAACGGATTTGTTTTCGAAAGCAAAGAATCTCATTTTTCAGGAGAGGCATTTGAGGAATCGTTTTGGAAAAAAATTGAAAAAATTCCAGATGCTTTATTAGATGGTTCAACGGGATCTTTTTTTGAAACGGAAAGAGGGAAGAATGCAGTAAAATATGCGATGCAAAAAGCAATTGCGCTGATTAATTATTCATCGAGATACGTAGAGATAAGTTTTACTATTCCAGCAAAAGAATTTTTATCAGTAAGCATCGACGATCAAATTACCATAGTTGATTCACGATTTCAGAATGGAAAAATTTCGGGGAAAGTGACAAAAACAAAATTCATTGCGAATGCTGATCAAAAAATAATTCAAGTTTCGATCGCTTGTAATCCTAGTAATGACATTAAACTTTCACAAGAAGAATTACATAGATATTTCAATGAGTTATCAATAAAAAAAGATGAAAAGATTATAAATTCAGAAGATATTATAACTAACGTTGAAATAAAAAATAGCCCAGAAGAACAGGAACAGCTCTTATCGGAATCGAATGCTAAAACGGTTTCAGAATTAGAATCATTATTAAAAAATCATCCAACAAAAATAAATATTATGCTGCATCCATTAAATACTATGCGTGTTATCAATCGCGATATTAGTCTTCCGGATTTCAATGTATAAAAAATGAGGAAAAAATGTCTTTAATAAGGGGAATGCGATCCTTATCTTATAGATACGCTAACGATTTTATTCCGGTTCCAGAAACAGAAGAAAATATATTGTCATGTGTAACTTTGGAATCGGACAGCGAAGAGGTGGAATGCGAAATAAAAGTAGCCAACGTTTGGCCGGAAATTATTGCATTAAATGCCCGTATGATTCCATTAAAAATTTTAAGTGATGCGACTGCAGAAAGATTCGAAAACAGCAGAAGTTTAGGGAGAAATCAAATATATGTGTCTCCGATTATTTATCATAATTCTTCGTTAAAAAATCCGAATTCATTTTGCTCTAAGCTTATTATTAAATTTGAAAATGCTGGTGAATATTTTATTAATCATAAAAAAAATAGCTTTTTAAATAAAACATTTGATGATTATGATCTAAAATTTGAAACAGAAGATGGAACAATATTTGAAAAAAATTTTCTTATATCCAATGAAACAGTGATTGAACGATTTACAAAAAAAATCGGACAAGATACAACTCTAGAAGGTACTTACGAAAAAGCTCCATTTAAGGTTTATCCATATGCTGGATTTTATGAGTATGGTGTACATCCACAGGAAATAGAATCTTCTGTTTTTCAAATTAATTCTGGTGATAATACGTCAGCAATAAAAATTTCCAAGTTGAATGCTTTTTACAAAGATTGGGATAGATCCTACCAAAAATGGCGTTTTAGAAGGCGGGATAATGTTCTTAGGAGTTACTAATTTTTCTCCGTCTCAAAAAATGAATTTATATGATGAACTTTTAAGCGGTGCTTGTAAAATCTCGGTAATTAATAAAAATACAAAGGAATTTTGTGAATATAAAAGCACTGGTTTAACTCATATAGCAAACACAGATTTAATTACAATTAACTTTATAAGGGAATAAAAATGGATTTCAGTCGGAAAGACCTGGAGACTTTAGCAAGAACAATTTATGGAGAAGCTCGTGGAGAATTATATAAGTTCGGAATTGCTTCATTGATTGCGGTTGCGAATGTTGTAATAAATAGAAAAAGAAAAAATTTTGCAAATTCAATTCATGATATTTGTATAGCTCCGTATCAATTTTCATGCTGGAATAAAAATGATCCGAATTATTTAAAAATCGTAAACAAAACCAAAGATTGCGTCATATATGGTAAATGCTTGGAGGTTGCGGAAAATGTTTTAACAGAAAAATGGCCTGATTTAACAGATGGTTGTGATCACTATCATGAGCGCAGCATAAAACCTTATTGGACTGTATATATTTCTCCAAAAAGAATTTTTGGATCACATTATTTTTATTCTTTAAGAACATAAAACAAATATTAAGGAAATATTAATGAAGGAAATTTTTGAAAAAATAGTATTAGATTCTGTAGGTACTTTAAAAGATGAAATAACGAACGAAATAAAATCTTCTTATAAAAAAAATAAAAACGATAATTTTTCAGGTATATCAAATAGTTATAAACAAAATCTTGAAAAAAATGAATCTTCGCATAATGGTAAAAACAAACAGGAATTCAACAATGCTAATAATATAGGAGTAATAAATGCTTATAGTAGAAATAAACGATTAAATATTATGGTGGCGAGCGCAGCTCTAGGATTGGTTTTTTGTTTGCTAATGCTTACATCTTACAAAGGTGATCTTCCAGGAGAGGTTGTGGGAATAATATCAACTGTATCTGGGATTTTTGGTGCATGTCTGAAAGACGCATATAGTTTTGAGTTTGGTTCTTCCAGAGGTAGTAAGGATAAAGATGACAAAATTTCTACTGCGATTTTAGAAAGGTTTATAAAATAAATAGTTACGAATTTTTTCAGCGTTCAATTTTGTTTTTGGACGTTTTTTTATTGGGTTTTTAAATTATTAGATAAACTACTGCTATGCAGGTCATAATATGCACTATTTTTATCAGATATTAGTTCATTATGTGTCCCGATTTCCACAATTCTTCCATGATTTATGACAACTATCTTATCCGCGTTTTTAATCGTGGATAATCGATGGGCAATAACAATCACAGTCCGGTTTTTCATCAGATTATCGATCGCTTTTTGCACGACTGCTTCTGATTTATTATCTAACGCAGAAGTTGCTTCGTCTAAAATCACTATAGGCGCATTTTTCAAAAATGCCCGTGCGATTGCTACTCGCTGTTTTTGACCTCCAGAAAGTAAGACTCCACGTTCCCCGATTTGCGTATCTAATCCCAACTCAAGTGATGCGACAAATTCATCGAGACACGCAGATTTTATGGCGCGATAGATATCTTTTTGAGTTGCTTTGTTGTTTCCAAGTATAACATTTTCTTTAATGGTTCCAGAAAAGAGAAAGTTATCTTGAAAAACTATGGAAATTTTATCTCTTAATGAATCAATTTCCAGATTCTTAATGTCGATTCCATCTATCAAAATTTTCCCTGAAGTTAGATCATAAAATCTTGGAAGAAGGTTTACGATAGTTGTTTTGCCGCCTCCGGAATTTCCTACTAACGCAACGGTTTCTCCGATTTTTATTTCTAAATTAATATCAATTAAAACAGGTTTTTCTTTTTTATATTCAAAATTAACGTCTTTATATTTGATGCTGTGTTTTATGGATTTTAGTTTTTTTGCATTTGGGTTATTGACAATGTCTGGTGATACTTTCAGTAAGTCAAAAACACGCTCCATCGCGAGTAGTGACATTTGCAGTGCATTAAAATCATTACCCATGGATTTCAATGGTTGATATAATAACAACAATGCTGTGATAAAAGAAACAAATCCTCCGGCAGTGAGTTGTCCATCAAATATTAAATAACTTCCAAGCCAGATTATTATTGCTATTCCGACTGAAATAATAAAGTGCATCATTGGAGATAAAATTCCAGTTTTTTGCACCATTTTCATACCAAGCACAAAAACATCGGCAAGAGTTTTTTTGAATTTCTCCATCTGATGATTGTATAAATTGTATGATGAAATAATACGGTTTCCGCTGAATGTTTCTATGTAATAAGTCATAATCGCGGATCCGGAAAAGACGGTTTTTGACATTATTCCGCTTATGCGTTTCCGAATTTGTGTTAATGGATACAATGCTCCAAGCATTACTATAAGAGCAACAATTGCGAGCTTCCAGGAATTTGAAATTAATACAAATATAAGTGATATCGATGAAAATACTCGAGTAGTGAATAACTTCATGTGATTCAGTAGCCCATTACAAGCACTATCGACATCCGCGTTAAATCTGTATTGTATGGTTCCCGATGTATTTGTATCGAAAAAAGTGGCATCGTAGCGCATGAGTTTTTCAAATAAATCGTATTTTAATCCATTGCTAATTTTAGCTCCGACCCAAGCATTTAAATATGTAGCGGAATAGTTAAAGGCACTTTGCAGTAAGCTGAAAAATATTATAAGCACTGGAATATATGAGCTTGCCGTAAGATTTTTTTCTATCATTACTACGTCCATATATGGTTTTAATGTCCACGCGATTACCGCGTCCATCATACCTACAGGAAACGTGACGAGTACTGCCAGCAGGGATCTAACCCAATATGGTTTTACATATGGATATATATTTTTATAATTTTTTACTATATAAAAATTTTCTATTTTTTGTATTAGATGTTTAATCATTGTTTTTGAAAATTAAATATTACCTGAAATATTAACATAAAAGATTTGGCTTGCACAATGTTTTGAATATCAATGAGTTAAAAAAGAAAATTGTTAACTATTTGATATGACATTATCTTAATTTGGAAAAATTTCTCAATTTTAAAATGGTGCCGGACAACGGACTCGAACCATTGACCTACTGATTACAAATCAGCCGCTCTACCAACTGAGCTAGTCCGGCATTTCGATGCTCGACTAATGTATCAAAAAAAATACTGCTTATGAAGAGGTTTTTTCTTTATGATCTAAATTTGTAACCACATATTGTACATCGTCGTTATCTTCAAGTTGTACCAAAAGTTTAAATAGACTTTTTTCTGTTTCATCATCTAGGATAATTGTATTTTTTGGATTCCATATAATTCTCGCTTCTATAGGATCTCCGAATTTTTTTACTAATATATCTCTTAATTCTGAGAATGCTTCAATTGGACATGTGATTTCAAATACTTCTTCTTCCAAGGAAATGTCATCGGCGCCGTTTTCTGTTGCTATTTCGAAGATTTCTTCCTCTGATATTTCTGATTTTTGATAGGATATGTATCCTACATGTTCGAATTGAAAACTCACGCTATTGGTTTCTCCTAAATTACCTCCGAATTTGGCAAAAGCGGATCTTATTTCTGGAGCTGTTCTGTTTTTATTATCCGTAAGTCCTTCGACTATTATCGCAATTCCACCTGGTCCGTATCCTTCATAGCGAACAAATTGATAATCAGCATCTCCATCTCCACCTAAAGCTTTTTTAATTGCACGATCGACATTATCTTTTGGCATATTTTCAGATTTTGCACTTAATAAAGCGGATCTAAGACGAGAATTGCTTTCGGGATTTGCTCCACCTTCTTTTACGGCTACCGTGATTTCTCTGGATATTTTTGAAAATATTTTTCCTCTTTTATTATCCTGAGCACCCTTTCTGTACATAATATTTTTAAATTGCGAATGTCCTGCCATATCAATCCTCAAATAACGTAATATACTATCATAAAAACTAGGCCTGTAGTATATTTGTCTACAGTTTGCGTGTTCAATATATTTCTAGGGAGTTTAGTATGTCGCTGGATATTTCGGAGATAACTCCGTACAACTTTTCTATCGTCGAACCTAAATGGCAGGATTTTTGGTTAAAAAATAAGTCGTTTAAATCGGTTTTTGATACAGAAAAGCCAAAATGCTACGTGCTTGAGATGTTCATGTATCCATCCGGAAAAGTACATATTGGACATGTGAGAAATTATACTATAGGGGATATCATAGCTAGATTCAAGCGGGCATGCGGATTCTCAGTGCTTCACCCAGTCGGTTGGGATGCGTTTGGATTGCCGGCGGAAAATGCTGCTTTAAAAAATAAAAGTCATCCGAAAGATTGGACATATCGAAATATTTTTGCGATGAAAAAGCAGATTTTATCTCTTGGTTTTTCATATGATTGGGATCGCGAATTTGCTACCTGCGATGAAAAATACTATGCATTTCAACAGAAAATATTTTTAGATTTCTATAAAATGGGTTTTATCTATAGAAAGAAATCAGAGGTCAATTGGGATCCGGTAGATCAGTGTGTCTTGGCTAATGAGCAGGTAATAGACGGGCGAGGATGGAGATCGAATGCTATCGTCGAAAAAAAGATGTTATCTCAATGGTTTATAAAAATTACAGATTATGTTGAAGAGCTTCTATCAGAAATAGATAAACTTGATGGATGGCCTGATAAAGTCAGGCTGATGCAATCAAATTGGATAGGAAAATCGGATGGCTGCATAATCAAATTTAAAAGCGGCATTGGTGAAGATATTGAAATATTCACAACACGCCCCGAAACAATTTTTGGTGCAACTTATCTTGCTATTTCTCCTGATCATGAATTATCGAAAAAACTTTCGAAGACAAATGAAAAAATAAAATCGTTTTTGGAGGAAATAAAAGCAGGTTCAACTTCTAAGGAATTTCTAGAAAAGCAAGAGAAACTCGGAATGGATATAGGATTAACTGCTGAACATCCTTTTTTGAAGAAAAAATTACCGGTGTTTATCGCTAATTTTGTTATGATGGATTATGGAACAGGCGCGATTTTCGCAACTCCGGCTCATGATGAGAGAGATTATGAATTCGCGGAGAAATATAAACTGCCGATAATTAATGTTATATCAGCAGAAGAAATAATGATAAATTCTGATTTCCTTGATGGGATGAGGGTGGTAGATGCTCGCAAAGCCGTGATCGATAAAATATGCGAATTAGGATATGGAAAACGCGAGAGATTTTACAAATTGCGAGATTGGGGAGTTTCGCGTCAGAGATATTGGGGTTGTCCGATTCCGATGATTCACTGTGAAAAATGTGGGGTTGTTCCTATGCGTGAGCAAGATCTGCCTGTTTTGCTGCCGCATGATGTATCCTTTGAAAAAGCAGGTAATCCTTTAGATCATCATAAGACATGGAAAAATACGATTTGTCCTGAATGCGGTGCAGCTGCTGTCAGAGAGACGGATACTCTTGATACGTTTGTAGATTCAGCTTGGTATTTTTTGCGTTTTTGCATTGATAATCCAGAAAATACAGATTTGTTGCCACAAAAGGATTTAGCTCAATGGATGCCTGTGGATCAGTATATCGGAGGTGTAGAGCATGCGATTTTACATCTTCTTTACGCAAGATTTTTTACAAAGGCACTTTCTGAATGCGGATATACAAAAATCCGAGAGCCGTTTAAAAATTTATTTACACAGGGCATGGTTTGCAACGCCACATATAAATTAGAGAATGGCGATTGGGTGTTCCCGGAACAAGTGCAGAAAAATGCAGACGGCAGATATGAAATGATCGAAACCGGCGAGAAAGTCATCGTTGGCCGGTCTGAAAAAATGAGTAAGTCGAAAAAAAATGTGATTGATCCTGATATTATTGTAAAAACTTATGGGGCAGATGCGTTGCGTTTGTTTGTGGTATCTGACACGCCTCCGGAAAAGGATTTTCCATGGTCTGATGAGGGGCTTGAAGGATGCTGGCGGTTCATAAATCGCGTGTGGCGTTTGTTTGTATTTTTAAAATCTAATGGAATTTGCGCCAGTGAATGTACTGAAAATATAGATATTGAAAAATTAAACGAAAAAATACAAAAGATGTACAAAGATTTTCATTCCGCAGTAAAAAATATCACTAATTCTTTCAATGATCGAAGTATGAATAAAGCCGTTGCATACATCCGGGAACTCGTAAATTCCATTTATACTTATTTGGATTATGTAAAAGATAATAAACCTATCTTTTCTATTGTAATAAGAGATTTGATAAAAATGATGGCACCGATATCTCCTCATATTTGCGAAGAGGCATGGAGTATGTTTGGGTTTGATAAAATTGTTTCGAATCACAGTTGGCCGGCATATGAAGAAAAATATCTTCAAGTATCGACTATAAATTTACCAATACAGGTTAATGGAAAATTGCGAGGAACAATCGACGTAAATATCGATGATTCGGAAGATGTTATTCTCGAAAAAGCGCTGAGTATCAACGCGGTACAAGGTGCAATTAATAATAATCCACTGAAGAAAAAGATATTGGTTAAAGGAAAAATAGTTAATTTTGTTGTGTAAATAATTTAAAAATTATTATCTATAAAATGTTTTTTGGTTATAGATAATTAATGCTATTATAAAAACTTATGTTATAACAGCTCTATTGTATTTAACACGTTTTTACTCTGCAATATATCTGCTATTATTTGTTTTCTTCTAGCGGAAGTACTAAAATTATACCCTCTAATTCCTCGTTCATCTAAATATTTCTGAATTAATAAGTCAGTAGTGCCAACATTTCTTTCATGTATTAAATGTTCAATCAATCTAGTTGGCGACATTGCAGTATTCATTATATTCATAACTATTTCTGTAGTTAGATCTGGAGATGGATCCCTAGAAAGTGTTAATTGTGTTTGTCTTGGGAGAGCTCTCCAAATTTCTGGACGATTCTTTTCTAAATAGTTTTTCAATAAGTTAGTACCAAATAGCCAATTAAATATCTCGCCAGCTCCGACAGTTACTCCAAAATTTCCCTCTAATAAGCGTAATGTCGCAGCAAAAAAAGTTGCATTTTCGCCCGCTAACTGTGTTCTCTGATTATTATTTTCTATATTATTATGGAATTGCAGTGTGTCGGCTATTATATCAGATGCAGCAAGCTTTAATATTATATTCAACATTTGTGAAGTATTTAATGCTCTGATATCAGCAGCGTCCATTAATCTAGGAAATACTTTTGAAATAACTTCTATTCTTCCGTTTGGACAATGATGTAATCCTTGTAAAAACATACCTAGTGTTATTGAAAGATCCTCTAACATACCAGAACCTTGCTCTGTAAGTATTGGTGTGTTTTCCAAATACAGTATAGATTGCTCTAACTTTGCAGCAACAAATCTTATTATTTCACTGGAATAGTATATACCGGCGCTATTGAAATTATCGTTCCTGATGTTAGTTATTGCTGTTTGTAGATGTCCCACTAAAGTCCATTCATTTTGCTGTCCTTCATCAAAATAATCTGTATCTGCAAATGCTGCGCTACCAAAAGAACCATTATGTGCATCTTTATTTCGGTGGTATTCTCGAAGCCAATTATCTATCTCATATTCTTCCAACTCTTGAGTATTTATAGAAGTTCCAAAGACTCCTTGTTTTTTTGCTGTTAAAATACCGTTTATTTTTGGAGACATACTTAAATGTATTAGTCTAAAAATCAATTTTTTAAAATAGTTCTTAAAGCTAGACTCGGGCATACTACTTATAGTGCGATTAATATTTTGAGTAACCATTCTTAATGGCTCTACAGAATATAAAGCTGTATTGCTATTTATGCGTAATCTGGCTAGCATTGCTAAATCTACTTGTTTGGCATACAAGGCATCTCCTTCAATAGCTAATCTTGCTTTTCTAAGATAAATTTCTCTAAAAGATTTTTGTTTATCTTGGTTTAAAGGCTTTGCTAATAAGGCATACCTGTATAAATAACAAGCACGAGCGATTTGTATAGCTTTCTTTTTATCATCGTTATTTTTTAGAGCATTGTATGTATCTCTGTGTATATACCAATCGCATATCTGATCGTTAAAATTATAACAAATAACATTCAATCTCAAAGTACCTTCATTCAAACCATTTAGCAATATTTTATCAAGTTCATCTTCTGCATCAATTAGAATTATGTCTTTATAGTATTGGAGTGACGCATTATCAGCATCAAATTCAGGTTGACCGTCAATTTCATTGCTAGTAATACTTTCCATAACGTGTGCATCTAAACTATCAACAAAATTGTTGTATGCTAAAATTGCGTTTTCTACGTGATTAAGACGCCCTCCATTATGCTCTATATAGGTATCAAATTGTGGAATCCCAAATTCACCTATGCTATCAGATATTTTGATTTTAGGTAGTATAGAATCATTTGAGATGAGTTTTACTAAATCTGACATTGCTGCAAAAGCCAAAGCATTTTGATTTTCGACTTTTTTGCAAAATTTTCTAATCGGTAGTGCCGTGATATAAGCTTGTAATTCTGCAAGGTCGATATATTTACCAAAACAGAGTTGCAAAAATTTTTCTGCAATTTCTGGATTTAAATGTACATTTTTTAAATGTGTATATACGTTGTTGACATATCTAAGATGAAAACTTTTAAGGTCTACAATCTCTTTTCCTACGCCAAATAAACTATGTTTTGTAAAATAGTTTTCTATGAGTTGTCTTGGCGGTTGTAGATAATCAAATCCAATCGCGCGCGGACGTTCTGGCTGCGGTACAACCACAGGCGGACGTTCTGGCTGCGGTACAACCACAGGCGGACGTTCTGGCTGCGGTACAAC
>CAYJFA010000001.1:0-16948 GCA_964369545.1 uncultured Holosporaceae bacterium | reverse complement strand
CACAGGCGGATGTACTGGCTGTGGTACATTTCTATATGCAGCTTGAGCCTCTGTTAAAAGTTGTCTGAATTGCGTGAGTCTTGATGGACCTCCTGGAGGTAGGTTTGTATATCTAGCTAGCAAATCTCCTCTGTGATCAACAGGAATAGCTTCAATCAAGTTTCGTAATTGCGGCAAAGCGTTTGATACTTGTCCCATATTAATATTACTAGGAACTAAATCCATTGAATAGACGAATTCACAGCCTAAAGAGATCAATGTTAAGGAAATTAATTTTATACATTTTTTCATAATTTTTTACAGTATGTGTTAAATATTAAAATAACATAAATTTCTTGTACTTAGTATAAAAAATTTAATCTATTGCGTATTATAATATTACAATAAAGTTAATTATATATTACTAGGAGTATAGTTTACAACATGAGGTATGTTAAATTATTTTTCTATGTATATATATTTTAAATATGAATATAATAAAAATACCTGTGATAGCTAAAAAAAAGCAAAAATCACAGGTAATATTTAAATTCGCAAAAAATGACTTTATATATTAAAAACTAATCTCAACGATAAATCATTTTGTGAGCTTTTTACTTTATAACTTCTTATTCTGGTATCCATATCTCCTCTGACCATTCCTATCACAGTTGGCGCATTCTGCAAATCTCTAGAACTTGAGCTGCTTGGATAAAACTTATATCTATATTCTATACCTAAAGAACAATTATTGCATATTTTGAATTCGGCGCCGATTCCTGGTGTGAATGCCCACAATCTTTTGCTAAAATGATGGCCGTACTGGGAAAATATACCCTCCCATGCAGGAAAGTTATTAACGTAGTAATCATATTTAACTTTTAGATCTCGTGTGCTAAGGCCTAAGATTCCATATACAATCATCTGTCCAAATGATTTTGTTGACAATCTTTTTCCAAATTTTAACGCAAGATTAAACTCGTTACCATAATCACATTTCAGATTTGTATGCAAAGCACCATGTGGATTTCCCATTCCGTGGCCTGCATCTATCCCCATTTCCTTTGCTTCATAATCTGGAAAGTTTTTATCCATTTTAAGTCGATGAAGGTTAGCTCCTAACTCAAAAGCATAATAATAGATTTCTCCTCCGCTCATTCCTAGAAAAATATTATATCCAAGTTTTTTGCGTCCACTAAACTTCTGATTAACAACCCCTCCAGCTCCAGGACCTGTATTTCCATGGTTCACACTAAAATTCATATCATATTCTGATGTTGTAAAGGTAGCACTCAGACCGAAACCACCATAAACACCAATATTGTTATCTATGGCATTCGTAGTAAAAAAAGATGCAACAGTGCTCCCTATAATAAATTTTTTCATTATACTATCCCTAAAATTACATATGTATAATACTAGCAATAATTAGTTTGTCAAATATAGTCTTTGTATTAACATTGTGTGGTGTGATAAATATGCAGCACCTTTTAAATTATTTTGGAGTTTAAAGTGAAATTTTTAGATCGAGCAAAGATTTTTCTAAAAGCAGGTAACGGCGGCGATGGATGCATGAGTTTTCGTCGGGAAAAGTTTGTAGAATTTGGAGGCCCAGATGGCGGCGACGGAGGAAAAGGCGGGGATATAATTATTGAAGGTGTGAAACATCTGAATACACTCATAGATTACAGGTATCAGCAGCATTTTTCTGCCAAAAGAGGAGAAAATGGAAGTGGAAGCAATAAATATGGCCGCGGTGGAAATGATCTCATTCTTAAAGTTCCCGTAGGAACGGAAGTTCTAGATGAATCTGGGAAGTTTGTTTTTGCAGACATTACTAATGAAGGACAGAGGATTTCGATTGCAAAAGGCGGAGAAGGCGGCAGAGGAAATAACAAGTTTAAATCCTCTATAAATCAGGCTCCTAGAAGAGCGGATAGCGGGGGGGTAGGGGATGAATTGTGGGTATGGCTGCAACTAAAGTTGATAGCAGATGTTGGATTGATTGGTATGCCAAATGCTGGAAAATCGACGTTTTTATCTATAACAACTCGGGCAAAACCTAAAATTGCGGATTATCCTTTTACTACATTAATCCCTCAGTTAGGTGTAGTATATATTGATTCCAGCGAGTTTGTCATGGCAGATATTCCTGGCTTAATAGAGGGCGCGCATGATGGACGTGGATTAGGAGATAAATTTTTGGCACACGTGGAACGTTGTAGTTCATTAATTCATTTAATTGATATAACGCAGGAAAATCCATTACAGTCTTATGAGAATATCAGAAATGAACTATTAATGTATAATTGCAAAATGAAGCTAAAGCCAGAAATAGTTGTACTCAATAAAATAGATGCAATTAGTGAGGATGAAGCGAAGGTCATTCAGCAGAAATTTGAAAATAAGTTATCTAAAAAAATACATACAATTTCCGCTATTCAAAAGGACAATAACACTGACGATGTTTTGCGAGAAGCTTTAGAAATAAAAAAATCATTGGAAAGTAAAGAAGCTGAAGAACAATCTGGTGATGTAGAAAATTTAGAATCCGAAGAATATTTAGCTTCTGTATGATTGATCAAATTCTGCGAGATTATATTCTTTTATTAACATCAAAACTTGCTGATTATATATCTTGCTGACGTAATATTTTCCCAGAAATTTTGATAATTTTATGCCATCTATTTTTTGAGATCTGCGGATTAAGTCGGCTCTTTCTTTTCTGAATTGTTTATAACATAAATTTGCATTTAATGTTTTTGTATAAGCAACAACGGATTCTAGTAGTGTGTCGAATGAATATAATTGATGACAGTCTTTCATCATTCCGAAAAACGCATTTTTATTACGCATAAAATCATGGCTTCCGAATCCACTTTCTAAAATAGCTTGCGCAACAGCAAGCGAATTTGGTACAGGAGCGACCCTTTCAAGTAATTCTTCTAACTTGCTGGATTGGTAAAAAGAGCAAATCATTGAAAACTTTTTCTTTTCATTTTCAGATAAGGAAACGTTATTTTTCTTTTTATCTTTTACTAAAAAAATGAATTTTCGATGTTCTAATATAATTTTATTTACATATTTAACGGTAGAGGCTATGGATTTTATAAAAAGTTCTCTATCAGACTTATTGGAAGCATTAATTTGCTTTATGGAACAAAGAGCTAAAGCTGGTAAATTCGCATAATTTACATTACAAAGATCTATATCTTTTAGAATAGTATGATGAATTGAATTGTGAGATTTGTTTAAGAGATTGAATTTAAATAAAGTATCTCGTATGATTTTTGGGGAATCTACTGCATAAGAATTAGTTAGTACTATTGCAAAAGATAACGCTGAAAACGCACTTTTTAAATTCATTAAACCGCTTTGACTATTATATCGTTTGATACCAATTGCTGAAGTGTTTTTTCTACTCCATATTTTAAAGTTTCTGCGGCTCTTGGACAGTGTGAACATGCTCCCTGTAGCGTAACAAGCAATGTATTCCCATCTAAAGATACAATAGAAATATCACCGCCATCCATATTTAAGGATGGTCTAATGTTTAAGTCAATAACTTCTGTAATTTTTTGTAATAACGCTGGATCAAATACCATATTACCTAATACTTATAAAAATATCTTTTAAGATAATGTAATTTAATTCAGAAGTCTAGACTTGTTTTTGTACTAGAAATTTTTAACAAAAAGATCTATTTTTCTAATTTTACTTATAGTTATCAAAAGGCTATTGTTTTAAATTCTCCAAGCCTTGCTATTTTCTATGTCCCTATATTATCAGCGATATTATTTAATTATCTTAAGATTTTTGTAGTGATTACTTTCATACCAATAACAGCAACAACTGCAATTAAACTTGCAATAAGAGCATATTTAATTGCGGTTGCGCCTTTAGAATTTTTTAATAACTATAAAATATCATGCATTTCACATAATCTTTCAAGATCATAAGAGTGCAATGAAAAATAATTTCAAATGAATTATCCGAGGTTATTGGCAATATTATTCAATTGTCCTAAGATTTTTGTACCAATTACTCTCATACCAGCAATAGCGACAACTGCAATTAAACTTGCGATAAGCGCGTATTCAATAGCAGTTGCGCCTTTAGAATTTTTCAAAAACCTTGATACCTTGGATATCATCTTAAACTCCATAAAATTTAAACTAATGTTTATAGTAAACACTAATTGAGTTACTAAAAAATTAAGATTTAATTTTTTTTGTTTTTTATTTGAGCTTTATAAAAGGAAGCACAAAAATACCGCTTACAAAGAACAAAGATGAAACCAAAAGAGATTGTAATGATGAATTTATTATCATAACGATACAGAATATTATTGTACACATACCCATAATAATTTTTATGATTTTTCTTTCTTGTATTACAATTTTAAGGAATGCAATTGTGCAGAATATATAAACAATCAAAAATACCTCTACCGAAAATCCAATAATACAGGTTATTTGCGAGGATAAAGTCTCGCTTTTTGTCATTAGTAAAATCGGTATCATGCCAAGACAGCATACTAAGACGCTGATATATGGGGAATTTCGCGTGTTTTTTTTCGCAAAGAATTTCGGCAGTAATTTATCTTGAGCTAATCCTAAAGAGATTTGTGCTGACGTTAACACCCAAGCATTTAATGTCCCAATACAAACTATTGAAGCAATTATAGAAAGTAAAATTGATATGTTTTCTCCTGCAACAGTATTAATGGCGTCCGCAAACGGAGCTTGGCTTAGTGCAAGCGTTTTGCTTGGAATTACTCCCATAATTGCAACATTATTTATGAAGTAAATAATCGCAACGCTACATGTTCCTACGATAATAGCTTTAGGTATTGTTTTTGAAGGATTTTCCACAACACCTGCTGGAGTGGTTGCGCATTCGATTCCAAGGAATCCCCAAAATGATAATACTGTAACGGATGTTATCAGTTCTGTATTAGATAAATTTATAAGAGCTTCCGAAATTGCAATGTTAGATACATCAAATTTATTAATTAAGATGACTGGAACAACAACGAAAGGTATAATTTTTAATAATGTTAGTACAAATTCTATCTTCCCTGATAATTCTACGCTTTTGCAATTAATTGCGGTAATAACAGCCAGCAAACAAATTTCTAAAAAAAGATTAGTATGAAGAGACATCTCTCCTATAATTGGTTTTAAATATGCAATAGCTAATATTACGAGAACAGCGCTGCTTATCCATGATACAAGCCAATATGCCCAGCCAATGAAAAAGCTTGGCATCTGCCCAAAAATTTCTTTTATGTATGTATGGGGCCCACCGGTATGCGGAAATCTAGAGCATAATTCTGCGAAAATAAAAGCAAGCAAAATCGCTCCAAATCCCGCCAAGCACCATCCATATATACCGAATTTTCCGTATGGTGCTAAAGAAGATGGAAGTATAAATATACCGGATCCAATTTGACTTCCAAAAACAATTGCTAAAACAGATCCAAATCCTAATTTTTTTGCAGACATAATTTATTCCCATTTGAGTCGCTGCATTAATTTAGCAAAAATTATAGGAAAATCCAGGTCTGAAATTATATATTTAATTCACTAATTTGGTTTTTTGGTTTTTTCATTAAGATTTTGGAATACTGAAGCAATCAAATCTCTTGTTTTCATTTCTTTTATTTGCTCGATATCCCAAAGAACCGTTTCAGCGATATCGAGATTTGTACTCAGGAATTTAGTGCTCATTATTGAGTCGATCTCAGTTTTCTCAAGAGCTTCTGAAATATTTGGAAAACTTTCAAGATCCATAGTTTCCAGTTTACTATTGCATACTATTTTTATATCTTCATCTTTTCTTAATCCTAAGTTATTGCATATAATTTTTATTGCATCTTCAAGAAGAATTTGTTTTTGGGGCATTATTGTATATGCGCTTGAAGAAAAATCATGCTCTTTTAATGCAAATATTACCATTTTTAATAATGGATGTAGAATATCTTTTCGATGAAAATATTTTATTGAATTTGGTGAGGCGAGATTTATTTGACCTTCTGACTTTATGGAGGATATGATACTTCCTAGAATGCTGGTTTTATCGGTAATGCATTCAGGAAGCCTTATAATTCTGAATTTTGTGTATAATTTTCTGCTCTTTGAGTCTGCCGATTGAACGATAAGTTCACCTAGTCTTTGCGTGGCTCCGATCCAGTTGCTAGCATTTAACGCTTCGATACTTGATAGTAAAAACACAAATCTAATTTTTAATTTTTGTGCGAAATCTATAATGTGTTTAGTATTCAATACATTTTTTACCAACGCTTCTTTTAAATTATCTTCGCTTGATTCAATTGATTTTATTGGAATATTATAAAACAGAATATCTGGTTTGGATTCTTGTAAATTCAACAGGTTAGTATCGATAACTTTTGTTTTATAATTCTTATATATATTTTTTCCATTTAATTCATTATTGATTTCGCAAAGTAATGTTTCAGATTCACAGAATATTGTGAGATCTGCAGAATTCACACTACAAATCGCGAATATTAAATCTAAAACGCTTTGCCGTCCATCGTAATATATCCAAACACGTTTGTTTTTAAATGCGTTTGTTAAGGCAGCTTTCTCTTGGGTATCTATTATTATTTGCTCAAAATCTTGAATTCTCAGAGGAGATATTTCAAAATCAGAAATTGAATGGTTTGAGTGCTGATTTTCAGACGTATCACTTATTTTAAAAAGAGGTATAGAAAACTCTGCTGATAGTTCAGAAAGCTGAGAAAGAATTTCAATGTCTTGCTGATGAGAAAAATATAGTATTCTGCGAGGAAACGGAAAAAATGGAATTTTGTTTGTTTTTAGTAATCGGTTTTTTATACTATCTATTGAATTCATAGTATTAAATACAAATTTACTATTTTTGGTATTGGCGCTGTTCAGATTTATAAGTTCAAGGATTTTATATTTTTTGTAGAGTTTGTTTATGAAGTTAGGCTTTTTATTTTCATCCGTTACAAGATAAATAGGGATTAAATTAGAGAATAAATTACATCCTCGCAGATATTCAAATACTATATATTCTATAAATATCATTAAGAGTATTTCTATTAAAGCAACACTAAATGTGTTACTGACAAAGATTACTGGAGCGGCGCAGGCAGTAACTCCGATAACAATCTTACATCTTATATCCCTTTTAATTTTATCGATAAACCAAAGAAATATGGCGCCGTATACGCATATCAAAGAGAAGATCTCTTTCAGAAAAGTGCCGAATTTGAATTCGGGATATATAAAAATCGACGTTAATGTATATGTGACTATTAATACGCTAATGTTTTGTAAATGTTCAATTTGGTCTTTAGAAAAATCCACTCTTTTGAAGAGGTTATTAAAATAATCGCGAATGGCTTTGAAAATAAACTCTGGAGTTTTATTGAAATAAATCGTATCTAGTATCTTTTTTAACAATAGTTTAATCATTTTGTGAATATCTGTATTAGTATACATAAGAGTATAGGATATATTTTATCAAAATATAAGGTGTCTTTAATTTGCACTAGTATTTTATTATGCGGGGTAGTATGAACTGCTGTTATAAAAAAGTTGGCGTTATAGGTGCAGGCGCTTATGGCACAGCGATTGCTCAGTGTTTTAGCGTTAATTCAGAGGAAGTTTTGCTGTTAAGTGACTTACAGGAAATTGCCACAGAAATTAACGAAAAACATACAAATAAAGCGCTGGGTAATATTAAGTTGAATCCAAAGATTAGCTGTACATTGGATTTTTCTTTTATGAAGGATTGCGATATTGTTTTTATAGCGGTTCCGATTGGTGCTGTAATGAATGTATCCTCAAACATCAAAAAATATGATATTGCAGCTCCGATTGTTCTTTGTTCTAAAGGTGTTGATATAGAGAATGCGAGATTAATGAGCAGCTGCGTCGAAGAGATTATTAGAAATGAAATCGCTATTTTTTCAGGACCTTCTTTCGCGCATGAAATCGCTTCTGGACTTCCATTTGGTGTGAATGTGGCAAGTAAAAATAGGGCGTTGGCAAATGATATTTCAAAATGTTTATCAAATGACGTTTGTTTTATAAAGCCGATTGATGACTATATAGGATTGCAGATAGCCGGGGCTTTTAAAAATATATTGGCTGTCGGATGTGGAATAATGCGTGGTTTAAATTTGGGAAACAGCGCAATTGCTCAATTCATTGTGGGTGGAATCGGAGAAATGGTTAATATTGCGTCGGTTATGGGAGGAAAGGCGGAAACATTTCTTGAGCTTGGAGGCATAGGGGATACAATTCTTACGTGTACAAGTTCTCAATCAAGAAATGTTTTGTTTGGAGAATATATTGCCCATGGAGGAGCTTTAAATGACTGGACTGGGAATCTTGCAGAAGGTGCATATGCAGCAAAGGCAGTTCCTTTGTTTTCGCAAAAATATAGTCTTTCTTTAAAAATATTCAACAATATATATGCATCAATATATCAATGATTAGTGTAAACACCTAAGAATTTTGCAAAATATTTGTTTTTTAAATTATAAAACTATTTTGTATTGAAAAGTTGTTGCCTTTAGTATAAAATCACACTTTGTTTATAATTTTCGGAGAAAATAATTATGGGAAGCGAAAAAAAGTCTGAGGTCCAGGAATTATCCAAGTGGAGGACGATTTTATGGCCAATTTATCCGAGCGAAATGAAAAAATTCATGACGATGACTATAATGTTTTTTTGCATTGTGTTTAATTTTGCTTTTCTGCGCGCAATAAAAGATTCTCTTGTGATCACAACTATGGGTGCTGAGGCACTTCCTACATTAAAGTTATGGTTTGTGATGCCAGCAACCGTTTTGTTTGTGTTGATTTATGCAAAATTATTGAACGTTTTTTCAAAAGACACAGTATTTTATATAGTAGTGTCTTCTTTTTTTGTATATTTTGTGCTTTTTGCAACGGTTTTTTATCCATTCCATAATAGCTTACATCCTACTTTCTCTAATGATTATGGAGTATTTGTGAAGAAATTGCTGCTTCCTATTGAGCATTGGACATTTTCATCGTTCTACGTAATAGCCGAACTCTGGAGTAGTGTTATAATTAATCTTCTATTCTGGAAATTTGCTAATGAAACAACATCACTGATGCAATCGAAGCGTTTTTATTCGATGTTTGGATTAATAGCAAACTCAGCTCTTATTTTTTCTGGCGGGGTTCTAAAAAATTTAGAAGTCAGCGGCTCTGTCGGTGATCAATGGGCAGATTTACCTAAACTTATTTCATTTATCTCAATATTATGTTTGGTAATTATGCTGTTTTATTACTGGTTGACTAACCACATATTGAAGGATCCGGTTAATTTTAATCCTGATGATATCAAGAAGCCAAAAAGCAAGGTAAAATTGTCAATTAGTGAGAGTTTCAAGTGTATCATGAATTCTAAATATCTTGGATTTATTTCGCTGCTATTGGTTTGCTACGGTATAAGCATAAATCTCGTGGAGATAATGTGGAAAGCTCAAGTAAGAGAGTTGTGTCCGACTAAAGTTCAATATATGAATTTCATGGGAGGGTTACAGATTTGGACCGGTATTGTGACCATTATAGGTATGGTCGTAGGAGCTAATGTTCTTCGCAAAACCACCTGGAAAACTGCTGCTATGATTACACCTGCAGTAATTTTTATTACAGGATTAATTTTCTTCGGTTTCATAATATTTAAAGATGCTCTCGATCCATACTTAAGAGAGATCGGTTTGACCGCTTTAGGGGTTGTAGTATGTGTTGGGTTGATCCAAAACGTATTAACCAAGTCTATGAAATATTCTTTGTTCGATGCCACCAAAGAAATGAGCTATATTCCTTTGGATGAGGAATTAAAATCAAAAGGTAAGGCCGCGGTGGACGTTATTGCCCAACGCGCTGGTAAATCCGGAGGTGCCGCTATTCAATTTTTGCTGTTAAATGTGATATTTATTGGGTCGAGCTTGGTCGAGCTTGCGCCAATAATTTCGAGTATATTTGTTGTAATCATATTAGTATGGTTCTATGCCGTTTCCGGATTAAACGATCAGTTTTTGAAGATTACTGCTGAACAGAATAAAAAATAACCTTTTTGTTATTTATACATTTGAAGAGGCGCCTTGTAAAATCAGGGCGCTTTTTTTTATTGTGAGAGTTAAAAATATTATGTTTTATGAGTCTGCCCTTTCAAAATTATATGTTTTTTGATATATATTTAAGACCGATTGCAAAATATTTAGTAATCAGTCGTTTTCTAGTAGATTTTGGTGCGAATGGGTATACCAGATCTACTTTTATAGATAATTATTGGAGGAAAAAGTGCCCAAGTTAAAAACGAAAAGTTCAGCTAAGAAGCGGTTTAATTTTACAGCTTCGGGAGAGGTGATAGCTCAGCCCGCATTTAAAAGGCATAATTTGAGAAAACGCTCTCAAAAAATGAAGAGACAAGCGCGTGGAACTATGGTGCTAAACGCTTGCGATATTAAAAATATCGTTAAATATATGCCGTATAAATAAGGAGAAAAAGAGATGTCACGAGTTAAAAGAGGCACAACAGCGCATGCACGTCATAAAAAAGTTTTAAAACTTTCTAAGGGGTTTGTGGGAAGATCTAGTAAGTGTTTTCGTTCAGCTATTGAACGTCTTGAAAAATCTATGCAGTATGCGTATAGAGACAGACGCAATAGGAAGAGAGATCTTCGCGAATTATGGATAGTTAGAATTAACGCGGCTGTCAGAGGGCATGGATTGAAATATTCTCAATTTATATATGGATTAAATAAAGCAAATATATCGGTTGATAGGAAAATCTTATCTGAATTAGCGATAAACGATAAAAATGCATTTGCTGCTATTGTTGATAAGGTGAAGGCGGCTTTGGTATAATTATCTAAGATTCATGGAGAGTTGTATGGAAAGTAAAATTTGCGAATTACCGAATGGGTATTTACCATCTGATAATGAAGAGTTTATGAATGATTTTCAGCGAGAATATTTTAGACGTAAATTAATACAGTGGAAAGAGGATTTATCGCGCGATAATGAAGAAGTCATAAAATATTTGCAGGAAGAAGGAAAAACTTGTACAGATGTCGCGGACCGCGCAACTTCAGAGGCAGATTTAACTTATGAATTGAGAAGCAAAGACAGAGCTCGTAAATTGATTAATAAAATTGAAGAAGCTCTTTTGCGAATCAAAAACAAAACATATGGATATTGTGAAGAAACGGGGGAACCGATTTCTTTAAAAAGATTGGAAGCACGTCCTGTAGCTATGTTAAGTATTGAAGCGCAGGAGCGTCACGAGAAACAAGAACGTGTTCATAAAGATGATTGATAAAAATCATGTCTAATAAAATTATTAGAGATGCCGAAGAAGGTAACTCAAAGAGTAAAAAAGCTTCTTTTAAAGATGATCTGCGTTTTATAGCGATATTTGTTACTATTTTCGCCTTATTCAGATTTTTCATATATGATTACTTTATTATACCATCCAGTTCCATGGTTCCTGGATTACTAATCGGAGATATGCCTCTGGTAGAAAAGTGGACCTATGGATACAGCAAGCACAGTATTTGGTTTAGCCCTGATGTATTTTCTGGAAGAAAGTTTTTTAAAAATAATGTAAAACGCGGTGAAGTAATCGTTTTCAAGGCTCCTGAAGATGGAGATACAAATGTCATTAAACGTGTAATTGCGCTGCCTGGTGATAAGATAAGTGTTAATAACGGAGTTATAAGAGTAAATGGAGTTGATGCTCAGCTCAACTTTAAAGAAAAAATGATCTATAAAGATACCAACCAGAGAACTATAGAAGAATTGAATCTATATGAAGAAAAACTTCCTCTTTCTGAAGCTCCGATACACATAGTTGCATATTACGAACCTGCCAAAAATTCCGCTGCAAATAATTTTATGGAAATTACTGTTCCGAAAGGATTTTATTTTGTGATGGGTGATAATCGGGATTTTTCAAAGGATTCTCGTTGTGGCTTAGGAATGATTCCTGAAGAAAACCTAATGGGGCGGGCAGTTTATACGATTTATTCTATAGCTAATGGCGTAAAGTTATGGGAATTCTGGTTATGGCTTCAAAATATAAGATATGACAGAATTTTAAAGAAGATCATTTAATAAATTTCTTTGGATTCTGCATTAATTTTTTTCTAGAATCGAATGATAAACAACATAATTAAACTCCAAAAAATTATCGAATATCAATTCTGTAGTAGGGAGATGTTGTCTATTGCAATTTCACACCCTGGTTTAAAAGGATATCAGAAAAATTTTGCTAGAAAATTCGAAAAATTGGAATTTCTTGGTGATCGGGTTTTGGGATTGGCCCTTGCGGATATTTTATATCATAGATTTAGTGATGAAACCGAGGGAGATCTTGCCGTGAGAATGGCAACGCTTGCGGGTACGGAATTCCTTATAACTCTTGCTAAAAAAACAAAACTTATAGACTGTTTTTCTATTCCAAAGGATTTTTTTATATCGAATAATAAAAATTCGTCATCTATAGCTGATATGTTTGAAGCGGTTTTAGGAGCTGTTTTTTTAGATTCTAATTTTGGAACAACGAAAGAAATTATCTTTAATCTTTGGATGAGTGATATCGATAAAGTAGTATACAAAAAAAAAGACGCAAAGACGCAGTTGCAGGAAATATCGCAGGCGGCAGCATTGCAATTGCCGGTGTATCGACTTATTAAGATGGTTGGTGAGGCTCATGATCCAGTTTTTGAGATTGAAGTGACGGCATGCGGTAAAACAACTGTTGGTCAGGGAAATTCTAAGCGGAACGCTGAACACTCTGCAGCGGAGAAAATGCTTTTAATTTTAGAAAATTCACAAAGGTAATTTAATGACTAAAAAATGCGGCTATGTGGCGGTTCTTGGCGAAACCAATGCTGGAAAATCAACTATGATAAACAAAATGGTCGGCCAAAAGGTTTCGATTGTCTCAAGAAAGATTCAAACTACTCTTACGAGAATTCTCGGTGTTGCTATTTATGAGGACAGTCAGATTATTTTGATAGATACTCCAGGATTTTTGCGAAAGGGATCTGCTGAATCTTTAGCTAAGATAACTTGGGACGCTTTTCGTGAGGCGGAAGATATTTTGTTTCTAATCGACGTTAGTAAGAAAAATTTTAATGCCAGTATTACTTTGTTAAGAAAAATCGATTCAGCAAAAAAAGTTTCGTTAGTGATGAACAAAGTAGATCTCATTCATAAGCCAAAGCTTTTGGAAATTGCTGCGATATTTAGTGATATAAGAAATTTCGAAAATGTATTTATGATTTCCAGTCTTAATGGATGCGGGATTGAAGATATTTTGAAATATCTTGATTCCGTAATGCCGGAAGGAGATTGGATGTTTAAGGACGATGAAATTACGGATTCATCTTTTGAAAAGTACGTTTCCGAAATAACTCGTGAGCATATTTATCATAGATTGCATCAGGAAATTCCGTATAAATGCGTAGTAAAAACAGAAAATTATCAGAATCAAAAAGATGGCAGCGTCAAAATCGTTCAAAATATTTTTGTGAAAAACGCAGCTCATAAGGCGATATTTTTAGGTCATAAGGGTAGCAAAATTAAAGCGATCGGAGAAGCAGCGCGAATAGAATTGGAAGACCTATTAAATCGCAGAGTGCATTTATTTTTACATGTTCAATGAAGTGTTCAGATGCAAGAGACGATGGTTATGCTTTAGGGATTAAGTGTATTAGTGAGTAATATGGGGGTTATTGAAGTTCAAGGTCAATTTTTTAAAGTTGTGGCCAATTAAAATAATAATTTTATGAAAAAGTTAGTTATTCATTTTCTATTGCATAGCAGGATGTTTTCATGTATCTTCATGACTAATTAAGATTTCAATTTAATGATATCTTTGTGGGTGATTAGCTCAGCGGTAGAGCATCTCGTTTACACCGAGGGGGTCGGCGGTTCAAACCCGTCATCACCCACCATTACTTAAGTTTTGCGCCCGTAGCTCAATTGGATAGAGCGTCAGACTACGGATCTGAAGGTTAAGGGTTCGACTCCTTTCGGGCGCGCCATTTTCAATCCAAGAGAGAGTTTTTGTTCGAGGAATTTATAAAATCTTATGGATATTACGCAGTATTTCTCTTTGCGTGCATAGAGGGAGAAGTTGCCGTTCTAACGGCTGGATTTCTTTGTAAAAAAGGACTATTATCCCTTGATTTAGTGATATTATTCGCTTTTTTGGGAACTTTAATAACAGAACAATGTCTATTTTTTGTAGGCAGAATATATGGCACAAGATTGCTGGAAAAATACCCGAAAATCTTTAAAAAATCTAAAAGAGTAATAGAATTTTTGAGAAAATATGACTCTATATTTATTTTTGGATGCAGATTTGTTTACTGTATCAGAAATATCAGTCCAATAATGATTGGGATGGCAAAAATTACTCCGCTAAAATTTTCTACATTAAACATTCCTGCTGCATTGGTATGGTCTATTATAATTGCCGGTGCAGGATATTTATTTGCCGATGCGTTAGATTCAACAAAAGGAAGCATGCAGATAATTCAAATTCTTGCGCTGATATTTTTAAGTTTTGGTTTGGGGGCGTTTGTTTATAAAAAGTCCAAAAAAAGAAAATCGAAATGATTTGTGCAGTGATTTTTTGTTGAAATGATAAATTATGTCAATAAAAATATTAGGAATAGAAGCCAGTTGCGATGAAACGGCGGCCTCTGTTGTAACTGATGAGAAAAATGTTCTATCTAACGTCATATATTCACAAATAAAAGAACATCAATCTTTTGGTGGCGTTGTTCCAGAGATTGCGGCGAGAGCGCATCTGGAAAAAATAGATTTGGTTGTAGAAAAAGCGCTGTCAGATGCAGCTTTGGATATCTCAGAGTTAGATGGCGTTGCGGGCACTTGCGGACCGGGGCTTATCGGTGGGATAATTGTCGGTGCGACTTTTGCGAAGGCAATAGCTTTATCAAAAAACATTTCATTTATTGCAATTAATCACATCGAAGCGCACGCGATTTCTGTTCGTCTTACTGAAAATGTCGAGTTTCCATATCTACTGATGCTGGCTTCCGGCGGTCATTGCCAGATTTGTGTGGTTCATTCGATAAATAGCTTTGAAGTTATCGGAAAAACGATTGATGATTCTGTTGGAGAGTCATTTGATAAGGTGTCGAAACTGCTTGGCTTTGGATATCCAGGCGGTCCTATTATAGAAAAGATTGCGACCAAAGGAAACTCCATGAAATTTCAGCTTCCTCGTCCGCTGTGTCAGAAAAATTCGTGTGATTTTTCGTTTTCCGGTTTGAAAACCGCGGTGAGAATTATTGCAGAAAAAAATCTCTCTGAACAAGAGAAGGTTGATTTATGCGCTAGTTTTCAAAGAGCAGTTTCTGATGTATTGGTATATAAAATGAACCTTGCGATAAACATCTGCAGAAAACGAGATATACCGATAACTGCCGCAGTTATTTCCGGTGGGGTTGCTGCGAATAAAACGATAAGAAGTGCATTAAAGTCTGTATGTACTGAAAGAGAAATCGATTTTTCAGTTCCTCCAATTAAGTATTGCACGGATAATGCTGCGATGATTGCTTGGTTGGGAATTGAAAAATATAAAAATCATCAGATTAATGATTTAAATTTTATTCCACGTCCGAGATGGCCATTGGAAAATAACTGATTGTAAAAAATTATGCAAAATTGTAGATTTATACTAAAAAATTGGAGCTTACGTAATGTCGTTGTTTAAGTCTTGTATTATTCTTTCGATTTTTATTATTCTTTCTGGATGTGATCAGTCATCATCTAATTATAAAATAAAAGTTTTTGGGAGCGATGTAGAAGTATCAGAAGTAGAGCGACTTATTATTGAATCTTCAACAATGCAACGAATAAGGCATATAGATCAGTCGGGCCCAAGTAGATATTTTTTCCCAAATGCGGTTCCGGGGTTTTCTAGATTTGATCATAGTATAGGTGTATGGTATTTGGTAAAGAAATTTTCCGGTTCAGACAAAGAATGCTATGCAGCATTGTTACATGATGCATCATTTCCAGCATTTTCTCATATGACTGATTATTTAATGGATTTTTTGAAAGAAGATAAAATAATTGATCAAAACGAATCTTTTCAAGATAGAACTCATATTAACTATCTAAAAAAATCTGAAGTTTATAGTTTATTAAATGAAAAATTCGGACTTTCTTTGGATGATCTAAACTTTGAAAATGCATCCTACAAATGCTTAGAACAAAAATTGCCAGATATGTGTGCTGACCGTATAGAATATAATATTCATACTGGTTTAGTAATGAAAAAGATAACATTAGATCAAGCAAAAAAGATAATTCAATCTTTGAGATTTGTGGATGGTAAGTGGTTTTTCACAGATTTTGTTGTTGCCAGGAATTTTGCTGAATTATCACTATATTTCACTCCTAATTTTTGGAGTTCAAAATTCAATTTTACTGTCATGTTTCACTTTGCTGAAGCTATTAGAATTGCCATACGAAAAGGTTGTTTGAATATATGTGATATATATTTAACTGATATAGAATTGTTGAAAAAGTTAGAGAAATGTATGGATGAAGAAGTGCAAATAATGCTTACACAAAGCAAAAATCCGGAGAAAAAGATTGTAAAAAGAGGATATTGTTACAAAAAATTTCCGATTATCACAAAATTCAGAGGTATTAATCCTTTGGTGCTTGATGAATACGGTGAAATAAAAAGATTGACCGAATTGGATGTTATGTTCAAAAACTATTATGATCAAACTAAGGAATTATGCAAGAAAAATTTAGAAATCGATCGGCTTTGTAAAGAATAAAATTGTGGAAATGGGAGTTATATTCGCTTTTTTGAAAATACTTTCAAAAAAGTTTAAAAATAGAGTTGACGGTTTCGAAAGGTTTGTATATAAATA